>CAYXLR010000005.1:0-2808 GCA_964466035.1 uncultured Thermotogae bacterium | reverse complement strand
CCTCCCCCCTCATCAAGGGGGAGGAGACGATCGATCGCAACCGTCGGCTTCCCGTCTTCCATACCCGTTGGTACTTGTCTGCCGTTCCCCTTTGCGTGCCCTGCGCCTCTGCGCGAGTCGTGGGTTCGGCTGTTCCCTTCATGATCTTCATGCCCTTCATGGTTCTAGTTTTCCCCTGCGCCCTTTGCGAGCTTGGCGAGAACCGCCTCCGGCGTTATGGGCAGCTCGTAGAACCGGATGCCGAGTGCATTGGCGATCGCGTTGGCGTACGCGGCGGCGACCGGATTCATCGCCGCCTCACCGATCCCCTTGGCGCCGAACGGGCCGGTCGGCTCGTACGTGTCGGCGAAGAACGTCGTCAGGTTCTCGATGGGTGGGGACTCGCCGAACGCGGCGATCTTCGCGTCGAGCCAGTAGCCGCGCGACGCGAGCTGTCCGTCCTCGTCCCAGTCGCAGCCCTCGACCAGCGCGTAGCCGGCGCCCTTCGACAGCCCTCCTTCGAGCTGGCCGACGGCCATCGCCGGGTTGACGACCGTTCCGCAGTCCGAGCCCATCACCGCGTTCACGGTCCTCACTTGGCCGGTCCAGGTGTCGACCTCGACTTCGAGGAAGATGGCGACGTACGCCGGCGGGCAGCTCGTCGGGCGATACGACTCGACCGCGGCGAGCGTCTTCCAGCTCTCCATCCAGCAGCGCTTCGCCAGCTCCTCGAGCGTCATCGTTTTCTCGGGAATCTCCGGGACGTGAATCACGCACTGGCCCCGTTCGGCATCCAGCCGAAGGTCGAGCGAGTCGGGGTAGACGTTCAGGTAGTGTGCGGCCGTCTCGAGGATCTCTCCGGCCAGCGATTCCGCGGCCTTGACCGCCGCCCCGCCGCCGGCGTAGACGCCGCGCGTCGCGTGGGTGACGCAGTCGTAGACCGTGGTCTGCGTCCCGACCGGCACGACGTTCACCTTGCCGAACGGAACGCACAACGCCTCGCCGACAAGCTTCGCGATCGCCTCGTGCGTGCCGCCGCCGTGGTCCATCAGCGCGGTGACGACGTCGATCGAGCCGTCGAGGTTCACCTTGACCATCGCGCCGGAGAAGTCGATCACGTCCCCAGGCTGCGGCGCCCCGGCGCTCGAGGTGTGAAAACCTCGGGCCACTCCAATTCCCCGGCGGAAGCGACCGTCCTTCTCTTCGGGTCGCTTTCGCTTTGTCCAGCCACTCAACTCGGCCCCACGCTCCAGTAGTTCGGGCACCCCATCCGAGTGCACGATCGACTTCACCATCGGGCCCTGGCCCCAGAACGTGTCGCCGAGGCCGACGTAGTTCTTCAGCCGAAGCTCGATCGGGTCGACGTCGAGCTTCTCGGCCAGCTCGTCGATCAGCTGCTCGACGGCGAACGTGACCTGCGGGTTGCCGAACCCCTGCATCGCGCACGACGGCGCCTTGTTCGTGTAGACCGCCGTGCCGCGGTAGCGGACGTTCGGCAGCTTGTACAGCGAGACGAGCCAGCCGACCGAGACGCCGAGATACGAGTACGCCTGGATGTTGTGCGCGCCGATGTCGGCGACGAGTTCCATGTCGGCGCCGAGGAGCGTCCCGTCGCGCTTCGCCGCCAGCTTCAGGTCGATCGTGCAGCCGTAGCGGGTGTGGTCGTGGGCGTCCTCCTCGCGCGTCAGCGTCAGCTTCACCGGGCGGCCGGCCTTCATCGCCAGCGCGGCGCAGATCGGAATCGGCGGGTTCATCTGGATGCTCGAGCCGAACGTCCCGCCGATCGGCACGCGGCGGACATCGATCTTGGAGAGCGGGATGTCGAAGATCTCGCCGAGGAGGATCCGGACGTTGTGGATCGACTGCGTCGTCGGCCAGACCGTCAGCCCGCTGTCCGGCTCCGGACGGCAGACGCACGACTTCGTTTCCAGCTGGGCGTGGTACACCTTCGGGAGCGTGAACGTCCCTTCGACGAACACGTCGGCTTCGTCGAAGGCGGCATCGACGTTGCCTTCGTTCACCTCGCGCTCGCAGGCGACGTTGTTCTCGATCGCGATCTCGTCCTCGCCCCACAGGACCGTGTCGTAGATCCTCGGTGCACCGCGCTTCATCGCCTCGTGCGCGTCGGTCACGGCAGGCAGGACGTCGTACTCGACTCGTATGGCGCGGACCGCCCGCTCCGCGAGCTCTTCGCTGTCTGCCGCGACGGCGGCGACCGCCTCGCCCATCCGCCGGACCTTGTCGGCGAGGACGGTGTGGTCCTTGTGCAGCACCGGCGGGATCGTGATGATCCGTTCGTTGTAGCGGACCTTGGGAACGTCATCGAATGTGATGCACGTTACACCCAGTGCCTCCGCCTCGGACGTGTCGATCGAGACGATCCTCGCGTGGGCGTACGGGCTCGACAGGATCCGCCCGTGCAGCATCCGGGGGAGAGAGACATCCACAGTGTACTGCTCTCGTCCTGTGACGCGAGCGATACCGTCCGAGCGCGGGAAGCTCTTTCCGACGAGGTCGAATGACCGATCAACTCCCATTCCCGCCCTCCTCGTATCTCAGGAAATGGTCGTGGACCCGTTGCGATGCGAGGGCTCCGTCCCCGGATGCCAAAGCATCGACGATCCCCCGATGCAGGTCCACCGACTCGCTCAGGATCTCGGCTCGATTCGGGAGGTAGAACTGTCGCTCCATGTCCTGCCAGCCTTCGTGATCCATGTACTCGAGGAAGCTCCGCTCCGTCCCCTCGACGATCGCGTTGTCCGTCGCCTGGGCAAGCAGCAGGTGGAAGTCCCGATGGAGGCGAATGTAATCTTCATAACATTCGCGGTC
>CAYXLR010000004.1:41091-124630 GCA_964466035.1 uncultured Thermotogae bacterium | reverse complement strand
CAGGACCACAACCTGGTGCGCTGACCGATTGCGCTACGCTCCCCATGTGTCCTTTGGTACGCCCGGGAGGATTCGAACCTCCGGCCAGCGGCTTAGAAGGCCGCTGCTCTGTCCGCTGAGCTACGGGCGCATGCGTACGATCGTCAAGCCCTTCGGGCTTGCCGATGTACGTAGGAGTTTCGCTGCGCGAAACTCCGGTTTTGTCACCTTTCCGACTTCCAGGGCATCAGCGGTCCCTGGAGTCGTGCGGGTTCCCGCCGGTGCGGCGGTTGCGGGAACTCGTGCGCCTCGTTGCCAGTGTGCGTCGGACGTTACCTCATGTCAATAGCGATCTTCCGGTTCGCAGAAGCCGCGTCGAACGATCCGAAGGATCGCATGGAGCGAGAGACGGGGATCGAACCCGCATCACTGGCTTGGAAGGCCAGGGCTCTACCATTGAGCTACTCCCGCAGTCGGAGAGGCCGGATTCGAACCGGCGACCTCAGCGTCCCGAACGCTGCGCGCTGACCAAGCTGCGCCACTCTCCGTCTGGCCGCCGGCTTCGCTACTCGATCGTCACGAAGCTCAGGCTGCCGTCCCGCAGGACCGTCACGGTGATCCGCACGTCTTCATCGAGCGCGGAAATGACCGCGTTCCAGCCCTCGACCGAATCGATCGGCTGATGGTCGACCTCGAGGATGACGTCTCCCTCCACCAGACCGACCCGGTCGGCCAGGCTCCCTGCGGCGACGTCCATTATGACGACCCCGTCAGTCGAATTCAAACCCAGATGGCGAGCGACGATCGGGGTGATCGGGCCGACGGTGATTCCGAACCCAGAGACGGCCGCTTCGTCTTCTTCTTCGTCCTCGCTTTCGGGCGAGGTCCCCTCGTAGGTCGCCAGCTCCTCCTCGCTCGGACGCTCGCCGAGCGTGACGGTCAGCGTCAGCTGTTCCCCGTCCCGGAGGACGACGACGTCGACGACGGTCCCGGCCGGGAGCAGGCCGATCTCGCGATTCAGGTCCTCCGCCTCTTCGATCGGGACCTCGCCGACGCGGATCACCACGTCGCCGACCTCGAAGCCGGCCAGATCGGCCGGGTCGCCGGGGAAGACGTGGACGATCAGCGTGCCCGTCTGATCGGGATCGATCCCGTACTCCTCGGCGGCGCTCGCGGTGATCTCCGTGTGCTGCACGCCGAGCCAGCCGCGCTTCACCTCTCCGAGCTCGACGAGCTGCGGGAGCACGTCCCGCACCCCGTTGATCGCGATAGCGAAGTTGATCCCCTCGACCGTCACGCCGTTGGTCGACCCGCGCGCGATGATCGTGTTCAGGCCGATCACCTGGCCGAACGCGTTGACGAGCGGCCCGCCGCTGTTGCCGGGGTTGATCGCCGCGTCGGTCTGGAGCAGGTTGTTGAAGTTCCCGACGCCGCTCGGCTTGGCGACGTCCCGGTCGGTCCCGCTGATGATCCCGAGGGTGACGGTGTACGACAGCCCGAGCGGGTTGCCGATTGCGATCGCCCAATCCCCGATCTCGACGGCGTCCGAATCCCCGAACTCGGCGGTGACGAGCTCCTCCGTGTTCCCTTCCAGGCGGAGGACGGCGACGTCGAGGACGTCATCGGCACCGACGAGGACGGCGTCCCACGTGGTCCCGTGGATGTCGGTGACGCGGATCGTGTCGGCGTCGACGACGACGTGGGCGTTGGTCAGGACGAGCTTCTCCCCTTCGTAGTCGATGACCAGCCCCGAGCCGAGCGATTGGGTGGTCCGCTCCTGCGGTCCGAGGTCGAGCGGATCGCCGAAGAAGCGGCGGAACGTTGGATCGTCGTAGAAGTCGAGGAACGGGTTCGAGACCGTGACCGTCCCGGTGACGTCGATCCGGACGACGGCCGGTCCGACGAGCTCGATCGCGCGCTTGACCGCCGCGTGGCCGGATTCGGTGATCGATGGGTTGACCGCGGCGCTTTCGGTCGATGTCTCCTCTTGGGCCAAGGCGACCGTCGGCACGACGGCCAATCGGCTGTCCGTGGACTCGATCCAGGCGAACGTGAGCCCCGCGCCGACGGCGAGCGCGGCGACCAGTCCTATGATCCAGGTCTTGCGCATTGCCAGACTCCTCCTTTCTTACAGCGCTTCATGAGGATTGCGGTAGGATTATAGCGCGGGATGTGAAGCGGACATGAAGAACTCTGGGCACGAGCATGGATCGGACGCGGTGAAGGCGATCGCGGCCTTTTCCGGCGGCCTGGACTCCGTCCTCGCGGCGGTCCTCGTTCACCGGCTGGGCGTCGATGTGACCCTCCTTCACGTCCGCCACCTGTTCAGCGCGAACGAGGGGGGGCGCGCGCGGATCCGCGCCGCGGCGGAGCGCGTCGGGCTTCCGCTGCGGATCGTCGACGCCTCCGTCGAGCATCTCGACGTCGTCCGCAACCCGAAGCACGGATACGGGCGAGGGATGAACCCGTGCGTCGACTGCCGGATCTTCCTGCTGAAGATCGCCAAGCGGGTGATGGAGGAAGAGGGCGCGGAATTCGTCGTCACCGGCGAGGTCCTCGGGCAACGCCCGAAATCGCAGCACCGCCGCGCGCTCCTGCAGGCGGCCGAGGAGAGCGGGCTCGGCGATCGGCTTCTGCGCCCCCTGTCGGCGAACCTCCTGCCGGACACGCTTCCGGTCCGTGAAGGGTGGCTGCGCAGGGAGGACCTCCTGGCGATCCAGGGACGGAGCCGCGAACGGCAGACGGCCCTCGCGAGGGAGCTCGGCGTGACCGACTATCCGCAGCCGGCCGGCGGCTGCGTGCTGATCGAGAAGGCCTACGCCGCCCGCGTTCGGGACGCGTTCGCCCACGTCGGTCGGGAGAACGTCGACGTCGAGGCGTTCCGGCTGTTGCGGATCGGTCGCCACTTCCGGCTCTCCGAGCGGGCGAAGGCGATCGTCGGGCGGAACGAGGGGGAGAACAACGCCCTGGAGGGGTTCGCCGCCGGTCGGATCCGGATCGATCCGGCCGACGCGATGGGGCCGACGACGCTGGTCGAAGGAAATCCGACCGAGGAGGACCTCCTCCTCGCCGCTGCGCTCACGGCCAGGTACTCCGATCACGGCGGGCGCGGTTCGATTCCGATGACGATCGCGATCGAGGGGGAAGAGCGGACCGTCGACGTCGCGCCGATCGCTCCGGACGACCCGCGGATCGCGCAGTGGCGGATCGACTGAAACCAACGGCGCAAACGCAGAGGGCGCAGAGGCAGGACCGGAAGGCTTCAGGATGAAGAGCAACGTCAAAATCGCCTCTCGCAGAGCACGCGAAGCACGCCAAGAACACCCAGAAGCACAGACCATGAGGCGCAGGAAGAATGGACCAAGAAACGTCGGAAGCTGAACCGCAGAGGTCGCAGAGAACGCCGAGGGGAACCGACGGTCCCACTGCCTCGTTGAAACCTCGACGGCACCTCTCGCAGGGATCGCCAAGGGGAGCGACAGAGAACGAACCATGAAGAACACGAAGGAAGGCGGAATCCGGACGCTACGAGTCAGTCATCCAAAGCTGTTTGCCGTCCTCTCTTGACTGTAGTTCTCTCGGCGGACTCTGCGACCTCTGCGGTGAAATGCTCTTGACGTTTGCGGGTCAGGCGATGAGGGCGTACGCCTCTTCTCGTTGCGCCGGATCGGCGTAGAAGCTCCCGCGGATCGCCGAGGTGACCATCTTCGTGCCCGGCTTCTTGACGCCGCGAAGCGTCATACACAGATGCGTCGCCTCGATGCGGACGAGGACGCCGAGCGGGTCGATCCTCTTCACGAGCGCATCGGCGACCTGCGTCGTGAGGCGTTCCTGGAGCTGCGGGCGGGACGCGGCGACGTCGACGGCACGGGCGAGCTTGCTCGCCCCGACGATCCGGCCGTTTTTCGGGATGTACACGATGTCGGACGTCCCCACGAACGGCAGGAAGTGATGCTCGCAGATCGAGAAGAACGGGACGTCCTTGAGCACGATCATCTCCTCGTACGGCTCCTGGTAGAGGACCTCGAGGACGTCTTCGGGGTCCTGGTCGAGCTTCTCGAAGAACTCGGCGTACATCGCGGCGACGCGCCGCGGCGTGTTGTCGAGAACCTCCGGGTTGAGGCGGTCCGCCCCGATCCCCTCGAGGATCTCTTGCATCCCGCGTTCGATTCGGTCTCGATCCATCGTGCATCCCTCCCCTGGACCAAGGATAGGTGACGCTTCCCCGCCCGGCAACAGGGCGGAACCGGGCATCGCGAAAAGCAGCGCGCTGCTTACGCTTGAGGAACGCGAGTCGAATTCCTACACTCTCGCCTCGGGACGAGGAGGACGGGGATGTCCCGTCGCGGAGCGCGCGAGGAGGGACGGATGTCGGCACCGACCGGATATCGAGCCATCGCGGAGATGACCTACGAGCCCAAGACGGCCGATCGGGGCTACACGGGCCAGACGCTCTACGTGAACGTGGGGACGGGCGCCGTCGAGGTACGTCCTGTGACCGACCGGATGAAGGAGATCTTCATCGGCGGGCGAGGGTTCGGGCTGTGGCGGCTGTGGAACGCGGTCGACGAGAACACGAAATGGGACGATCCGGAGAACGAGATCGTGATCTCCTCGGGGCCGGTCGGGGGGACGACGGCGTACCCCGGGTCCGGGAAGTCGATCGTCGTCAGCCTGTCGCCGTTGACCGACAACGTGATCGATTCGAACGTCGGCGGCTACTTCGGACCGTACCTCAAGTTCGCCGGGTGGGACGCGCTGGAGCTGCAGGGGAAGAGCGACGGGAACGTCGTCGTGTTCATCGATGGGACGAAGGGGATCGTCCAGCTTCTGTCGTGCCCGGAGACCGACATCAACTCGCACGTTCTGGCCGAGGAACTGATGAAGAGGTTCGCCGACTCGGACGCGCCGCGCGACGTGGCCGCGGTCTCGACGGTCACGACCGGGGCCGCGGCCCAGAACAGCCGTTGGGGATGCCTGAACTTCAGCTTCTTCGACCTGAAGCGAAAGGCGCCCCGCATCAAGCAGGCCGGCCGCGGCGGGATCGGGACGGTGTTCCGAGACAAGCGGATCGCCGCGCTCGTGGTCAAGAGCCCGCCGGTGACCGCCCTGTCGAACCGACCGGCCGACCTTGCCCGCCTGCAGGCCGCCGGGCAGCGGATCAACAAGGAGATCCTCGAGCTCGACGCGAGCCAGTGCGACATGCGACATGTGGGGACGTCCCACTTGGTCGAGATCATGGACGAGTACGACCTGCTGCCGACGCACAACTACAAGTTCGGCTCGCATCCGGACGCCGGTCGGATCTCGTCGTCGGTCTGGCGGGAGGAGTTCACCCAGAACATGCCGGACGGGTGTTGGCTCGGCTGCACGATGTCCTGCTCCCACGCGGTCGACGATTTTGAGCTGCGGACTGGCCCGTACCGGGGGCAGAAGGTCCTCGTCGACGGGCCGGAGTACGAGACGGCGGGCGGCTCCTCGAACCTCGGCGTCTACGACCCGAACTTCGTGTTGGAGATGAACTTCTACTGCGACACCTACGGGATCGACACGATCTCGTTCACCACGGGGCTGGCGTTCGTGATGGAGTGCTACGAGAACGGGGTCCTCGACCGGGAGAAGACCGGAGGCCTCGACCTGCGGTTCGGCAACGGGGACGCGGCGTTGGAGGTCCTCCACCAGATGGCGCGCGGCGAGGGGTTCGGCGTGGTCGTCGGACAGGGGATCCGGCGCATGAAAGCCCGGTTCGCCGAGGCGTACGGCGCCGATCCGGGGTTCCTCCGGGACATCGGGATGGAGGCGAAGGGGCTGGAGTACTCCGAGTACGTCACCAAGGAGTCGCTCGCGATGCAGGGCGGCTACGGCCTCGCCCTGAAGGGCCCGCAGCACGACGAGGCGTGGCTGATCTTCATGGACATGGTCAACAACCAGATCCCGACGTTTAAAGACAAGGCGGAAGCGCTGCACTACTTCCCGATGTGGCGGACCTGGTTCGGCCTGGTCGGGCACTGCAAGCTGCCGTGGAACGACATCGAGCCGGCCGACAACGCGCGGACGGACGAGCCAGCGAAGGTGCCGGAGCACGTCGCGAACTACTGCGACGTGTTCGCCGGGGTGACCGGGATCGAGGTCGAACCGGAGGATCTGGTCCTTCAGTCCGAGCGGGTGTACAACTTCCAACGGGTGTTCGGGGTACGTATGGGGTTCGGCACCCGCGAGCACGACGCGATCCCGTACCGCTCCGTCGGGCCGGTGACCGAGGAGGAGTACGAATCCCGCGCCGATCGATACGACGGTCAGCTCAAGGAGAAGGTCGGGGTCGATCCGACCGGGATGACGACGGCGGAGAAGGTCGCCGCGTTGCGCGCCTATCGGGAGGACCAGTACGAGCAGCTGATCGACGCGGTGTACAAGCGTCGCGGCTGGACCGAGAACGGGATCCCGACGGCCGAGAAGCTTCGCGAGCTGGGCATCGACTTCCCGGACGTCCTGGCCGTCGTCCAAGGACGGCAGTAGGAGCCGGTCGGTGAAGCGAATCGGGATCCTCGGCGGAACGTCGCCCGAGTCGACCGTGACGTACTATCAACGGATCACGCGGGAGTACACGCGGCGGTTCGGCGACCACGGCTACCCCGAGATCCTCATCTACTCGGTGACGTTCCAGCGGTACATCGACTGGATGCGGACGGGGGGCTGGCGGGCGTTGACCGACGGCGCGATCGAGGGGTTGCGCGCGCTGAGCGCCGCCGGCGCCGAGGTCGGCCTGATGGCGACGAACACGTTCCACCGGGTGTTCGATGAGGTCGCGGCCTCCGTGCCGATCCCCCTGATCTCGATCCTCGACGTCGTCTCCGACCGGCTGGTCGAGCTCGGCTGTCGTCGGGCGGCGCTCCTCGGGACGCGGATCACGATGTCGAGCGCGTTCTACCCGGACCGCCTGGCCGCGCGGGGGATCGAAACGGTCGTGCCGACGGCCGAGGAGCAGGACGCGATCGACCGGGTCATCTTCGAGGAACTCAGCCGCGGGGCGACCGTCGACACGGCGAAGACGTCGCTCCTCGGGATCGCGAACCGCCTCGTCGAGGCGGGCGCGGACGCCGTGATCCTCGGTTGCACCGAGCTTCCGCTGCTCGTCGAACCGGACGATCTCGCGGTCCCGGTCCTCGATACGACGGTCCTCCACGCCGACGCGGCGCTGGAGGCAGCGCTCGCCTAGTCGGTGGCGGATGGGTCGGTGGCGTCCGGGGGAGCGGAGAGGACCCAGTCGGCCTCCCGCATCGGGAGAAGCCCGACCCGCACGGCGGAGAGAAGCAGCGTGACCGCGCCGAGTCCGAGCAGGACGAGGCCGACGCCGGAGCGGTCGACGAACAGCATCGCGACGGCGAGAGCCAGCGGCTGAAACGCACTGCCGATGAACCCGCTGATCCCGAAGACCCGCCCGCGGTGCGCGGACGGGAGCATCTGCTGGAACAGCGACGCGTAGTAGACCCGTCCGCCGGTACAGCCCAACCCGAACAGGAAGAAGACGACGTAGGAAATCAAAGATGCGAGGGCGAATCCCCAGTGGAGGAAGATCCCCAGCGCGAGGAAGCCGACTCCGTACAGAACGTGGCCGCCGACCCACATCTTCAGCTTCGGCCAGCGCGTTCCGACGGAAGCGGCCAGCAGGCTTCCGGCCAGAACGCCGCCGAGGGTGAGGCTCTGCAGGAATCCGTAGCCTTCCGATCCCCAGCCGAGGGCGGACGAGACGAGCGGAGGCATGAAGAAGAGGCAGCCGAAGACCATGCTGGTGACGACGCCGAGGAGGATGGTTCGACGCAGCAGCTGCTCCCGAACCACGTAGCGCAGGGTCAGCTTGAGATCGCTCCACGGCTGCCAGCCGCCGGTTTCGTGCGACGCCTGCGCCGCCATGCCGGCTGCTTTGGGAACGAACAGCGCGCCCGCGGAGGCGAACAGGCACATCAGCCCGTTGAACAGGAAGATCGGGGCCGGTCCCCAGACGCCGAGGACGACGCCGGCGACGGCCGCCTCGATCAGGTTGTCGCTCATCCCCCACGATTGGAGGAGCCCGTTGATCCGCACCAGCCGGTTCTTGGGCACCAGATCCGGGAGGATCGAGTCGAACGCCGTCTCCGCGGGGTTGGCGAACACCGCCTGCCCCACGAGGTACGCCCACAGGTGCCACATCTGTAGGTGCCCCGTCCGGGCGACGGCGAAGAGGGCGAGGCTGATCGCCGCCAGAGCGCCGTGGAACCAGATCAGGAGGCTCCGGCGATTGAACCGATCGACGATCGCACCGGAGAAGAGGCTCGTGACGGCCCCGGCCAAGGTCCACGCACCGCCCAGGGCCGCGAGCGAGATCGCCTGCCCGGACAAGGACAGCCCGGTCCAGAGGACGGCCACCTGGGCGAACATGTCGCCCGTGTTCCCGAGCGCGTATCCGGCGAGAAACGGCACGAGGCGGCGGTTCGTCAACCCGTTGTGCTCGCCTCCTGCCTTCGTCATACCCGGCCTGCCTACAGACGACTGGATCGTCTTCTATGGGGTTTCATGAATCTTACGGATAAGGGTCGCCCGACTCAAGTCGAAACGCCTACGATTGAAATCCCAACCGCGTTTCGATACAATCGGAGCGGGTGGTGAGATGGCCAAGCAAGCGCAGCCAACGCAGGCCTATGAGGCCGACCAAATCAAGGTCCTCGAAGATCTTGAGCCGGTACGCCTTCGCCCCGGGATGTACATCGGGAGCACCGGGCAGGCCGGCCTGATGCATCTGATCGAGGAGGTCGTAGACAACAGCATCGATGAGGCCCTCGTCGGGGCGTGCAGCGAGATCGAGGTCACGATCCACGCCGACAACCGGGTGACGGTGACCGACGACGGCCGCGGCATGCCGGTCGGGATCCACCCCGAGCACGGCGTCCCCGCGGTCGAGTTGGTGATGACCACCCTCCACGCCGGCGGCAAGTTCGACAACAAGAGCTACCACGTCAGCGGCGGGCTGCACGGCGTCGGCGTTTCCGTCGTCAACGCCCTCTCCGAGCATCTGGTCGTCGAGGTCCACCGTGACGGGAAGGTCCACCGCCAGGAGTTCGCGCGCGGGGAGAAGCTGACCGAGCTGGAGGTCGTCGGGAAGACCCAGCGGACCGGCACGACGGCGACGTTCCTTCCCGACTCGGAGATCTTCAAAGAGATCCACTACAACATGCCGAAGCTGTCGCACCGGCTTCGCGAGCTGTCGTACCTCAACGGCGGTCTGACGATCGTTCTCGTCAACGAGGCGGCGGGGGTCACGCGCAAGTTCCAGAACAAGGGCGGGATCGCCTCCTTCGTCGCCGAACTGGCGGGGAAGAAGGACCCGCTCCACCCGAAGCCGATCTACATCGAGGGGAAGGAGTCGGGGGTCGAGATCGAGATCGCGATGCAGTGGACCGCGTCGTACGACGAATCGATCCACGCGTTCGCCAACAACATCAACACGATCGACGGCGGAACGCATCTCACCGGGTTCAAGAGCGCGCTGACGAAGTACATGAACGACTACGGGCGCGACAAGAAGATCCTCCGGAAGAACGACCCGAACCTCCGCGGTGAGGACATCCGTGAGGGCCTCGTCGCGATCATCTCCATCAAGATCCAGAATCCCGAGTTCGAGGGCCAGACGAAGACGAAGCTTGGCAATCCGGAAGTGGCGAGCCTCGTCGGCGGCGTCCTCCAGGAGCAGCTGACGCTCTTCTTCGGCAAGAAGCCGAAGGTGGCGCGGACGATCATCGAGAAGTCCGTCGGCGCCGGTCGGGCGCGCCTCGCGGCGGCCAAGGCGCGGAAGATAGCGCGAAGAAAAGGGCCGCTCGCCGCGACCGCGCTGCCGGGCAAGCTCGCCGATTGCTCCAACCGCGATCCGGCGGCGTCGGAGCTGTTCATCGTCGAGGGGGACTCGGCCGGCGGAAGCGCGAAGCAGGGCCGCGATCGGAACTTCCAGGCGATCCTCCCGCTGCGCGGGAAGGTCCTCAACGTGGAGAAGGCGCGCCTGACGAAGCTCCTCGACAACGAGGAGATCAAGGCGATGATCACCGCGGTCGGGACCGGGATCCGCGAGGAGTTCTCGCTCGATCGGCTCCGCTACCACAAGCTGATCATCATGGCCGACGCCGACGTCGACGGCGCGCACATCTGCACGCTCATCCTGACGTTCTTCTTCCGCTACCTGACGAAGCTGATCGAGGAGGGGTACGTCTACATCGCGAAGCCGCCGCTCTATCAGATCCGAAACGGAAAGAAGACCGTCTACCTGCACTCCGACGGCGAGCTCGAGGCGTATCGCGAGGAACACAGTGGGAGCCTGGCGGTGAAGCGGTTCAAGGGGCTCGGGGAGATGAATCCGAAGGAGCTGTGGGAAACGACGATGAACCCCGAGGATCGGATCCTGAAGAAGATCGAGATCCGGGATGCCCTCGAGGCCGACGAGATCTTCTCGACGCTGATGGGAAACGACGTCGCGCAACGGCGGGACTTCATCTGGGAGAACAGCGACAAGATCACGGCGCTCGACATCTAGCCGTCCCGCGCTGCGCAACGTAACGTGAGGGAGAGACCATGAAGCGGACAGCCGGCGCAGTGGCGATCCTCCTGACAGTGGGGCTGGTCGGCGTCGGCCTCCACGCGGTGACGGTCGGGTTCGGCGTCGGGTACGAAGTCTCCGGCCTGATCCTCCTCAGCGCGCTGACGGAGACCCGGATCAACGGAGCGATCGACCTTCGCGCCCAGGTCGGGTTCGCGACGACGGACATCGCCGGACTGATGCTCGTGACGATGGATCTCCTGTCCCACTGGCTCGTCCCGCCGCTCGACCCGTTCGTCGGGCTCGGGATCGGCGCCGCGCTGACGCCGCCGCCGTTCTCCACCGGACTGGTCGTCGAGGGGATCGCGGGGTTGCGTGTCGCGCCGTCGAACGTCGTGCGGCTGTTCCTCCAGGCGCGCTACGTCGTTCGCAGGGCGGGCACCGGATGGCACGCCGGACCGGTGTTCGAGGGCGGTCTGCTCGTCGAGCTTTAAGATGGCGTGGACGATCGGCCTCGTCGTCGGCGGGATCACCGTCCTCTGGATTGCGTGGAACCTGACGCTCGACGCCCTGTGGCAGCCGACCGACCGGGTCACCCTCCGCCGGTTCCTGTTCCTCGCCGAGGTCCAGCCGGGCGAGCACGTCGTCGACCTCGGCTGCGGTGACGGGCGGATCGTCGTGGCCGCGGCGAAGGAGTTCGGCGCGCGCGCGACCGGGATCGAGATCGATCCGTTCCGCGTCCTCGTGGCGAACGTCTGGATCCGGCTCGCTCGGGTCGCCGGTCGCGCGCGGGTGAGGCGGGGGAACATGTACGAGGCCGACGTTTCGGACGCGGACGTGGTCGTCCTCTTTCTCTCTTCGACGGCGAACTTCCGGCTCCAGGAGCGCCTCCAACGCCAGCTGAGGCCGGGGGCGCGGGTCGTCTCGTACTACCACCCGATGTGGGGATGGCAGCCGGACGTCGTCGGGGAGGCGAGAGGCGGCCATCCGATCTACGTCTATCGGATGGGAGAGGATCTTGGCCGCGTCGCTCGCTGAGCTGTCCGGCGCGATCGGCGCCGCTTCGCGGCCCGGTTGGGAACGGGTCGTCCTCACCGACGTCTGCGACGACTCCCGCGACGTCCGCCCCGGCGCCCTGTTCGTCGCGATTCCCGGCGCGGTGCACGACGGCGCCGACTACGTCGGCGACGCGCTCGATCGCGGGGCCGCGGCGGTCGTTTCGGAGCGCGAGCTCGCGATCCCGGTCCCGCTCCTTCGGGTGGACGACGCGCGGGCGGTCCTCGCGCGGCTGTGCGCCGCGTTCCACGGACGGCCGACCGAGGAGTTGTTCACCGTCGGGGTGACCGGGACGAACGGGAAGACGACCGTCTGCCACTGGATCGCGCACCTGCTCGGAGGCGATCGGTCCGTCCTGATCGGCACGCTGGCCAACGAGGCCCGCGGCCTTCCGGCGGTGACGACGCCGTCGAGCCGGATCGTCCAGCGGATCGCGGCCGAGGCACGGGAGCGCGGCGCGGAGAGCCTGGTGATCGAGGCCTCCTCGATCGGCCTGGAGCAGCGTCGCCTCGACGCGGTCGACTTCGACGTCGGTCTGTTCACCAACCTGACCCGCGACCACCTCGACCTTCACGGCACGATGAAGGCGTACGCGAGGGCGAAGCGGATCCTGTTCGACCGCTTGAAGGAAACCGCCGACGCCGTGATCAACGCCGACGATCCCGCCGGCGGATCGATGCTCGCCGGCTGTGCGGCCGACGTCGTGCGGTACGGCCTCACGGAGAGCGCCGATCTGAGGGGGCTCGATCCGGCGTGGGAGGCGCGCGGCGCGCGCTGCGCCCTCGCGTGGCGTGGCGGGAGCGTCCGGCTCGAGCTGCCGCACCCGGGGCGGCACAACCTGATGAACGCGCTTGCCGCCTCGGCCGTCGCACTGATCCGCGGCGTCCCCTTGGACGCCGTCGCCGAGCGTCTCGGCAGCGCCCCGAAGCTCGAGGGGCGGTCCCAGTTCTTCTCGCGGACGGACGGGGTGATCGGCGTCCTCGATTTCGCGCACACCCCGGACGCGCTCCGACGGTCCCTGGAGGCGCTCCGCCCGCTCGCGGGGCGGCTTCTCCTCGTCTTCGGCTGCCCCGGAGGGAGCGATCGCGGCAAACGCCCGACCATGGGGGAGATCGCCGGCCGTCTGGCCGATCGGACGATCCTGACCGCCGACAACCCGAAGCACGAGGATCCCGACGCGATCGCCGAAGAGATCGAGGCCGGCCTCCGCCCGACCGGCGGAGGATGGGAGCGGATCGTCGATCGCGCCGCGGCGATCGGCCGGGCCGTCGAACGGGCGAGGCCGGGCGACGTGGTCCTGGTCGCCGGGAAGGGGCACGAACGGTATCAGATCGTCGGAGACGCCTTCGTGCCGTACTCCGATCGCGACGTCCTCGAGGGGCTCGGCTTCGTTCCGGATCCCTGACCGACGGGCCGGACGCTCACTCCCCGTCTCGCACGAGCTCGTCGACGAGCCGTTCCAGCTCCAGCGCGCGGGACCCCTTGACGAGGACGAACGCGTCGCGCGACGCCGGGCAGATAGATCGGATTGTGTGCCGGAGCTCGTCTCGATCGACGAGCCGGATCGTGTCGGCCGGACGCGTCCGGCAGGCGGCGACGGCCCGGTCGCCGACCGGCAGGACGGCGTCGATCCCGAGATTGAGGGCGAGATCGACGGCTTCGCGATGGTATCGGTGGGCGTCGGGGCCGAGGTCCCGCATCTCGCCGAAGACGAAGACGCGGCGCGTCTCGGGGCCACCGCACCGCGCGAGGGCGCGCAGCGCCCCGGCGGTCGACGCCGGGTTCGCGTTGTACGTGTCGTCGAGGACCGTCCCGAGCGGGGCGTCGATCGGCTCGAGGCGATGCGGAACGGGGACGAACGTCTCGGCTCGCTCTTCGATCGTGCCCGTCGGAACGCCGAGGCGGTGCGCCGTCACGCCGGCGAGGAGGAGGTTCACTGCGTTGTGCTGGCCGATCACCGGCGCGGCGAGCCGCATCGGCGGATCGTCGACGGTGAGGATCAGTCGGGGAACCTCCTGTTCGATCCGGCCGCGGACGTCGCCGCGCTCGATCCCGACGCTCGCGTAGCGGCCTCCGGCCCCCTGCATCAGGCGGCGCAGGTCGGACGAGTCGGCGTTGACGATGCCGATCCCGTCCGGCGGAAGCCGCTCGACGAGCGACCACTTCTCCCTCGCGACGGCCTCGACCGAGCCGAGGCCGTCCAAGTGGCTCGGTCCGACCGACGTGATCAGGCCGACCCGCGGGGCGAGGACGTCGACCAGCGCCGCGATGTCGCCCGGACGCTCCGCGCCGAGCTCGAACAGGCCGATCGACGTCGCCTCGGGCATCGCGAGGAGGGCGAGCGGGAGGCCGACGTCCGTGTTGTAGTTCTTCGGCGCGTTGAAGACCCCGCGGATACGGTCCGACCCGCGGAGAATGTGTGCCAGGAGGGCGCGCGTGGTCGTCTTCCCGTTGCTCCCGGTGATCCCGACGAACGTGGCGTCGAGCGACCCCCGCCAGGTCGCCGCGAGCCGCTGGAGCGCTTCGAGCGGGTCGTCGACGACGATCAGGTTGCGGGCGCCGGCCGGCGCCGAACTCGGATCGGAGACCAATGCCCCGCAGGCGCCGTGGGCGAAGACGTCCGACAGGAACGCGTGCCCGTCGGTCCGACGGCCGCGAAGGGCGACGAACAGGTCGCCCTCCGAGATCTCGCGGGAATCGTGGACGATCCGAGCCGGCACCGCTCCGTCGCCGCGAAGGAGGTCCCCGCCGACGATTCTCGCGACGTCGCCGACCGGGTACATGCCTACCAGTTCGGCGCGGTCTGCGTATTGTCCTCCGCCTCCGGTTCGGTCGGCGGGGCCTCGGTCAGCAGCGCGGTCGCCTCCCACTCGTCGTAGACGACGTATCCCGGGAAGTCGTACGTGACTTCCGTGACCCCGTACAGCGCGTCGGCGTAGGGGGAGTACGGATCGATGGCGAACAGCTCGACGGTGAGGCGGTCGTAGCTCGGGAGCGTCTCGACGGCCTCGATCATGTCGGCGAGATCGGCGAACACGGCCGGCGTTTCTCCTCCCTCGAGGTATCGCGGGCCGCCGTACGCCCGGACGATGACGTAGTCGGAGAAGAGGTCCTCCGGGATGACGATCTCCCCTTCCTCGACCCGCATGTCGCCCTGGTAGGTCTGCAGCTCGAGGCGGAAGCGGATCGTGTCCCCCGGCGCGTAGATCCAGTCGTCGATTTCGAGGTGGTTGATCCGGATCGCCTTGATCTCCTCCGTGACCGCCATCGACGCGGCGATCCGCGTGATCTCGGGGTCATCGAACGCGTTGTACTGCAGGAACGCGACGATCCCCGCCAGCTGCCACGGCGGGTAGACGGCGATGTCGACCGAGCTCAGGAAGATGTCGGTCCGCTCGAGCGGCGCCGGCATCCCGTCGCCGAGGATCTGATACGTCACCTCGACCGTTCCCGGGCCGATGCGGTCGAGCGTCGTGTCGATCGCCTCGAAGCCGGTCGCGAGGAGGATCTCGGGGATCAGGTGCGGCTCGTCGATCATGCCGACCTCGTAGGACTCCGTGACGTTCCGATCGAGGTCGTGGACGCCGAGCGAGAGCTCGATCGTGTCGGTCATCGGCCCGATCCGGCCGCCGATCGCCGCGGTCCGATCCTCGAAGATCGTGCCGACCGTGTCGCCGAGCGTGCCGAGCTTGAACGACGCATCGAACGACTTCAGCGTGTCGATGATCGACACGGTCGTCATCGGGAACTGCGACGCGCCGTTCGCGATGAACGGATGACCGAACCCGACGAGCGTGTCCCCGTCGCGATAGGTCAAGGTCCCGAGGGCGCCGATCGAGAGGTCGCCGGTCGTCAGGGCGACGCCGATCGAGCTTCCCGGCTCGAGGCCGTCGGCGTCGAGCGACGAGGCGGCCGGTTGCGCGGCGGCCATCGGAAGGAGCGTCAGATGGAGCGCCGACAGCCCGTCGAAGGCGGGCTCGACGTCGACGTCGAGGAAGTCGCCGATCCATCCATCGGGTGCCTCCTGCGCCGTGACGCCGTCCATCAACAGATCGCGCGAGCGGCCGGAAAGGCCCGGCGCGATCAACGGCGTGGCGACCGGATAGGCGAAGATCGCGTCCGGAAGCGCGGCGACGAGCGACGGATCGGAAGGGAGAAGCCGTTCGACGACCGCGACGTCACGGAGGACGGACGGTCCGCTCGGCGCGCTCGCGAGCTGGGCCGCGCTCGCGGTGTCGATCACCTCGAGCATCGGCTCGATCGGGGTGACGAGGCCGATCGGGGTGATCTCCTTCGACCAGCTCCCGGCGCGGCTGAGGGCGCCGATCAGCTTTCCGTCGATGTAAACGGGGCTTCCGCTCATCCCTTGAGCGATCCCGCCGGAGCGGCCGATCGCTTCGCCGGAGACGCGGACGGCGATGAAGTCCGACAGCGTCCCGGGCTGGTCGATGATCCCGAGGACCTCGACGGCGAATTCGTCGATCACGTCTTGGGCGACGATCGTCTTGCCGACGCCGGTCATCCCGACTTCGATCTCGTCGAGGAAGAGGAACTCCGATCGGTCGTAGGCGAGCACCGCGGAGCAGGCGGCGATCACGACGACGCAGCAGACGAACAGGCTTCTACGGTCCACACGTCCTCCTTCGTTCCATCCGGGCTGGAGAGAGTATACCGCCGAGCTGTGGCGATTTTGTGGACGGGCGTTGCGCCACTCGTGGTGCGGCCGTGCCCGAAGGGCACGCACGCGCTGCTTGCAGCGCGCTTGCTACTGCACGCCGCGCAACAGCGAGCGGACGAGCATCAGGACCGGGATGATCTCGAGGCGCCCGATCCACATGTTGAAGCAGAGCATCAGCTTGCTCGCCAGGGTCATCGTCGGCCGCGTGATCCCGACCGAGAGACCGACGTTCCCTTGGGCGCTCGCGACCTCGAAGACGACGTCGGAGAGCGTGTGCTCCCCGGAGACGGTGTGCAGGAGGACGACGATTCCCAGCCCGAGGAAGATCAACCAGAGGAAGGCGATCAGGGCGGCGTCCTCCAGCCGCTTTCCCACCTCGGACTCGTCGATCGTCGCGACGCCGAGCCGGAACGGGACGATCGCCCGGCGCGGCGAGGCGATCTTTCGGAACCGCCATTGGACGCCCTTCATCAGGATCAGCATCCGCATGACCTTGATCCCTCCGGCGGTCGATCCCGCCGCGCCGCCGATGAACATCGCCGCCGCGAGGAGGAGCTTCCCGGTCGGGCTCCAGACGCTGACGTCGGCCGATTGGAAACCGGTGCAGGTGATCCCGGAGACGAGCTGGAACGCCGAGTACCGCAGGGCTCCGATGCCCCCTCCGATCACCCACAGGTTCTCGAGCGTCAGGAAGGCGATGCCGATCAGGGCGAGCGCCAGGAACCAGCGGGTCTGGAAGTCCTCCCACAGGACCCGACCCCTCCCGCGCATCATCTCGTAGTGAACGGCGAAGCTGATCGCGCCGAGGAGCATGATCGGGATCAGGACCAGCTCGATCGCGACGGAGTTGTAGGTGGCGATGCTGTTGTCGGTGACGGTAAACCCGCCGGTCGAGATCCCGGTCATCGCGTGGTTGATCGACTCCCAGATCGGCATCCCGGCGCCCCACAGCGCGACGACGGAGATGAAGCTGTACAGGAGAAAGATCCACCACATCGTTCGCAACGTCGACGCGACGCTCGGATGGATCTTCTCGCCGCGCGCCTCGGCGTAGTAGAGGGAGTACCGCGCCGCGCCGGGGCGCGGGCCGGCGAGGATCGCGAGCATGAGGACGATCACGCCCATCCCGCCGATCCACTCGGTGAAGCTTCGCCACCACTGGAGGGTCCTCGGCAGCAGGTCGGCGCGCGCCGCCATCGTCAGCCCGGTCCCCGTGTAGCCGGAGACGGCCTCGAAGAACGCGCTCGACGGGTCCTTGAAGTAGCGGAGCGTTTCGGACGCCTCGCCCGCCTCCGCGAACAGCGCGGTCAGGACGAACGGGAGCGAGCCAAGCGCCGCGACCAGCAGCCATCCGAAGGCGGCGATGATCATCCCGTGCTTCAGCTCGGCCTCGCCGGCGCCCCGAAACGGGAAGTAGAGGGCCGCGCCGAGGGCGAACGAGATCCCGGCGGTGATCGCCAGGGGGGCGAAAGCGAACCGCTCTCCGAAGACGAGCGGAACGATCAGGGAAACGGTCGCCATGATCCCGACGACCGGGACGAGGAGGCCGAGGTCCCGGAGGACGATGTAGAGGTCCTGCCGCCCGCGGAAGATGGAGGGGCTCATCCGGTCAGCTTCTCGATCAGCTCATCGCCGACCGGCTCGAGCGAGAAGAAGGTGAGCACGTCGTTCTCCTCGACGACGGTGTCGTCCGCCGGGATCGACTGCTCGCCGTCCCGATCGACCGCCAGGATTCGCATCGACGTGGGGAGGATCTCCCGCTTGACCGCGTCGGAGACCGACCGGTCGATCAGCGGTGACTCGGTGCCGACCTGAAGACGGAAGATCTGCGCGTCCTGCGGCAGCATCGCGAAGTCCTGGACGGACGGGCGCTTGACGGCGTTGTAGAGGTGGTGCGCGACGACGTCCTCCGGATTCTCCATGACGTTCGCGCCGAGCTTGCGGAAGAAGTCGGCGTGGTCTTCGTCGTTGACGACCGACACGATCGAGGAGATCCCCAGATCGGCGGCGATCGAAACGACCATCAGGTTCACGGCGTCGTCGCTCGTGGTCACGATGAGGGCGTCGGCGCGCTCGGAGCCGGCCTCGCGGAGCGTCTCCGCCGAGGTCGCGTTCCCGGTCAACACGGTGACGTCGTACTTCGAGCTGATCTCGCGTCCCCGCTCCGGGCTGGAGTCGATGACGACGACGTTGTTCTTCTCCTTGACGGAGAGGTCGATCAGGCTCGACCCAATGCTCCCTGCGCCCACGATGATCATGTACATGCGAGCCCCCCTTGGCGGGATCGATGGTAGCACAGACGAAATCGCGGGTCAAAGGTCAAATCGCGCGAGAAACGGCATCGGAAAAGGCTTTCTGTTGAGCGAGGCGGTCCGTCGGACTACAATTGCTCGTTGTCATGATGGGGGGAACGTCGAACCGACGGATGGGCCGCACCGCCGCGGTCGTGCTCGCGGCGCTCGCGCTGGGCGGCTGCGCGTCGCTCCGGCCGAACCGAGCGCCGATCGCGTCGTTCACGGCGGCGCCGGACGAGGGGTATCGCCCGCTCGAGGTCTCGTTCGACGCGGCGGGATCGATCGATCCGGACGGAGATCGGCTGACCTACGCGTGGTCGTTCGGGGACGGATCGAACGGCTCGGGCGTCCGCGCGACGCACACGTACGACCGCGCGGGAAGCTACGACGTGATCCTGAGAACCACCGATCCGGAGGGACTCGAGGACGGTGCCGTCGCGACGGTCGAGGTCCTCGACGTGCCCGAGGGGACCGTCCTTCTGAGGCTCGCCTGGACGTGGGAAGGCGCGGCCCAGCGGCTCGATTTCCTCGTCCCGTGGTCCCTCTACCAGACGTATCGCGGCCGGCTCCGGACGCCGCTCGTCGACAACTACGAGTATGGGGACTTCGTCGAGGATTCGCTCGACGATCCGACGCTGGACGACCTCGCAGACGAGTTGGCGGAGCGCGCCGGTGAAGGGGATCCGGCGTTCGCCGAGTACGCCCTCGGCTTCGTCCAGGCGGCGATCGCGTACCGGGCCGACCCGCCGGACGTCGAGTGGCCGTTGTATCCGATCGAGACCCTCGTCGACGGCGAGGGCGACTGCGAGGACACCGCGATCCTGTACGTCAGCCTGCTGAGGGCACGCGGCATCTCTTGTCAACTCGCGTTCGTCGACACCGACGGAGACGCGTCTCCGGATCACGTCCTCGCGCTCGTCGAGGTCGACGTCTCCTTCGCGCAGCGACCGGGCGTCGCGGTGTTCGAACGGGACGGGAGGCGGTATGCTGTGGCCGAGACGTCTTCGGGGCCGATGGGCCTCGGCGTCGATCCGTGGGGGCTCGGAGCCGACGACCTGATCGAGCTCTGGCCGTTCTAGCGGCAACGGCGAACCGAAGGGAGCGGGGATGTCGAAGTACTGCCTGATCGATCCGACGTCGCTCCTCCGGTTCGACTTCGGCGCCCACCACCCGTTCAAGATCTATCGGCTCGGGCTGACCTACGATCTGATCCGGGCGTACGGGCTCGTCGATCGCCCGGACGTCTACGTCCTCCCGCCCCGCGAGGCGACCGAGGAAGAAGCGACGGGCTTCCACGCGCAGGGGTATCTCGAGACGCTGCGGCTCGCCAGCAACGGGATGTGGGTCCCGAACCTGTTCGTGCACGGCCTCGGCACGTCGGACAACCCGGTCTTCCCGGACGTTTACGATTGGGGGATGCTCGTCG
Source organism: uncultured Thermotogae bacterium (assembly GCA_964466035.1). GTDB lineage: Bacteria > Bipolaricaulota > Bipolaricaulia > UBA7950 > UBA9294 > JANQEA01. The sequence goes on along the minus strand of CAYXLR010000004.1, from coordinate 104,639 downwards.
CCGGCGCGTCGATCGTCTGCGCCGAGGAGATTCTGTCCGATCGGGCGAGCCGGGCGTTCAACCTGGCCGGCGGCCTTCACCACGCGATGCCTTCGCGCGCGTCGGGGTTCTGCCACATCAACGACGGCGTCCTGGCGATCCAGGCGATGGTCCGAGCCGGAAAGCGCGTCGCCTACGTCGACATCGACGCCCATCACGGCGACGGCGTCCAGCACGCCTTCTACACGACGTCCGACGTGCTGACCGTCTCCGTCCACCAGACCGGGTACACGATCTTCCCCGGCACCGGCTTCGTCGAGGAGATCGGCCAGGGGCCCGGGCGGGGCACGTCGATCAACGTCCCGCTGGCTCCCGGCGCCGGCGACGAGGCGTACGAGCGGGCGTTCGACGAGGTCGTCCTCCCGGTCGTCCGCGCCTACGAGCCGGACGTCCTCGTCACGCAGCTGGGGTCCGACGCGATCGTCGGCGACGTCGTGGCGAACCTGAGAATGAGCCTGCGGCGGTTCGAGCAAAACGTCCTCGCCTTCCGCGACTTCGGGATTCCGTGGCTCGCCCTCGGCGGCGGCGGGTACGACCTCGGCAACGTCGTCCGCGCCTGGACCCTCGCCTGGTCGGTCATCACGGAGATCGACCTCCCGGACGAGATCCCGGCGGAGTGGCTCACGCAGGCGGCACGGTACAACGTCACGATCACCAAACTGCGCGGGACCATCGATCGGACCCCGACCGACGAGGCCGCCCTCGAGGACCTCGACCGGACGATCGAGGCGCTGCGAGAGACCGCCTTTTCCATTCTCGGGGTAACCGAGTAGACTACCATCCCCCTGCGTCCGTCACAGGGAAACCAACGAAGGGCACGAACCGATGGATCGACCAGCGAAAACCGTGCGGGAAGCGAAGCTTCGTTCGACCGTCCAGATCCGGCTCCCCGACGGGCGGGTGTACGACGTCGAACGGCGCACGCCGCTCGCCGAGGTCTTCCGGGTCGCCTACCCGAACGAGGAGGATCCCGCCGTCGCGGCGATCGTCGGGGACGATCTCCGCGAGCTGGCGTGGCCGCTGGAGAGCGACGCCGACGCGTCGCCGGTCTTCGTTTCCGATTCCGACGGGATACGGATCTACAGCCGGAGCCTCTCCTTTCTCCTGGTGGTGGTCGTCTCCCAGATCTTCCCCGGCGTGCAGGTGCGGATCGAGTACTCCGTGCCGCACGGCGGGTACTTCTGCCGTGTCGAGGGGAGGAAGCCGTTCACCGCCCGGGAGCTCGGACGGATCAAGGCGCGGATGCTCGAGCTGGTCCGCGAGGATCGCCCGATCGTGCGGCGGCGAACCTCGCTCGCGGAGGCGCGCGAGATCTTCACCGCACGGGGCGAGCTGGCGAAGGTCCGGCTGCTCGAGGCCCGGGAGGTCGATCATCTGCACCTGTACTCGCTGAACGGGACCTCGGACTACTTCTTCGGCTACATGGTCCCGTCGACCCGATTCCTGAAGGTGTTCGGGCTGGAGCCGTTCGCCGATGGGTTCGTCCTCCGCTTCCCGCCGCGCGAGGAGCCGACGAAGCTGCTGCCGCCGCAGAAGTTCCGGGCGCTGCGCGACGTGTTCGACGAGTACGGCAAGTGGCTCGGGCTGCTCGGGATGCGCGACGTCGTGTCGCTCAACGAGGCGATTCGCTCGGGGCGGATCGAGCAGGTCGTCCTCGTCGCTGAGGCGCTCCACGAGAAGCGAATCGCCGAGATCGCGTCGCAGATCACCGAGCGTCACGGAAAGGGCGTCCGGCTCGTCTTCATCGCCGGGCCTTCGGCGTCGGGGAAGACGACGTTCTCCAAGCGGTTGGCGATCCAGCTGCTGGCGGACGGCCTGCAGCCGTACCCGCTGGCGATGGACAACTACTTCCACCCCCGGGACGTGCTCCGGGAGCGGTTCGGCGACAAGGTCGACGTCGATTCGCTCGACGCGCTCGACGTGCCGCGCTTCCAGGAGGACCTCCGGCGACTCGTCGCCGGCGAGGACGTGACGCTCCCCTGGTTCGACTTCCACACCGGGGCGAGGAAGCGCGGACCGACCGTCCGCCTGTCGGCCGACCAGGTCCTCCTCGTCGAGGGGATTCACGGGATGAACCCGAAGCTGCTGGAGGATGGGCCGGTGACGGACTGCTTCCGCGTCTTCGTCAGCGCGCTGACCCAGATCAACCTCGACATCCACAACCGCGTGTCGACGACCGACACCCGGCTCATCCGCCGGATCGTCCGCGACGCGCACCACCGCGGCTACTCGGCCGCGGAGACGCTGACGGTCTGGGAGAACGTCCGGCAGGGGGAGAAGCGCAACATCTTCCCGTATCAGGAGGAGGCCGACGTGATGTTCAACTCGGCCCTCGGCTACGAGCTCGCCGTCCTCAAGCCGCTGGTCGAGCCGCTCCTGCTCCAGGTCCGCCAACCGAGGCTCCGGATCGAGGCCGAGCGGCTCCTCGCGCTCCTCTGGTGGTTCGACCCGTACGCGACCGAGGGGATCCCAGGCAACTCGATCCTGCGGGAGTTCATCGGCGGCTCGAACCTGCAGGACCTCACGCCGGTCCCGCACGGGCTGTGGGGGGCGTCGAGCCACGAGGATCGGGCGAACGTCCCGGAGGGGGAGTCGTGAACACCGAAGGCCTGATGCGGATTGCGTTGGAGATGGCCGGCCTCGACGAGGTTCCCGGCGACAGCGCGGTCCACCGGCCCGGCGACGGGATCGAGCGGGTCCTGTTCGGGATCGATCTGAAGGCCGCCGAGCTGGCGATCGCGTCGGCGCAGGGGTTCGACTGCGCCGTCTCGCACCACCCGGTCGGGGGAAGCTCGACCCTCCGGTTTCACGAGGTCCTCGAGCGGCACGTCGACCAGATGGTCGCCGCAGGAGTTCCGAGGGACGTCGCCGAGGAGACGATGCGATCGACGATCGAGGAGCGCCGAATCCTGAGCTCGATGACGAACTACGACCACGATCCTTCGGTCGCGTCGCTCCTCGACATCCCGTACCTGAACGTCCACACCCCGCTCGACGAGATCGGCCGGCGGCGGATGGCCGAGGCGGCCGCCGGGCTGGACGAGGACGCGACGGTCGCCGAGCTGGTCGATCGCTTCTACGAGACGTTCGGCGAGTTCCGAAACGCCGCGACCGAGATCGAGGTCCGCGTCGGAAGGCCGGAGAACCGGATCGGGAAGGTCGTCGTCTCGCACGGCGCCGGGACGAACGGCGGGCAGCCGGTCGCCAAGGCGTACTTCGACCACGGGATCGACACCGTGATCTACATCCACTGCCGCCCGGCCGACGCGAAGAAGCTGACCGGCGAGTTCGGCGAGACGAAGAACCTGGTCGTCACCGGGCACATCGCCTCCGACTCGGTCGGGATCAACCCGTACGTCGACCGGCTCCGGGAAGAAGGCCTCGACGTGACGACCTTTTCCGGGATCATCCCACCCAAGTGAAGGAAGGCTCGATGCCGTTCATTGTCGCCACGTGGAACGTCAACTCGATCCGCTCCCGCCTCCATGCCGTTCTGCCTTGGCTGGAGAAGGTTAAGCCGGACGTCGTCTGCCTTCAGGAGACAAAGGTCCAGGACTCCGACTTCCCGGTCGCCGCGATCGAGGAGATCGGCTACCGCGCCGCCTTTCGGGGGGAGAAGGCGTACAACGGCGTCGCGATCGTATCGAAGACGCCGATCGAGACCGTTCGCTGCGGCCTCGACGACGGCGGCCCGGCCGACGAGGCGCGGCTGATCGTCGGCGAGGCGCACGGGATCCCGATCGTGGACACCTACGTCCCGCAGGGCCGCGATCCGGAGCACGAGATGTTCGCCTACAAGCTCGAGTGGTTCGCGCGGCTGCGCGCGTACTTTGCGTCGCACTTCTCGCCCGACGAACCGCTCCTCTGGACCGGCGACCTGAACGTCGCTCCGGAGCCGATCGACGTCCACGACCCGAAGCGGCTGATGGGGCACGTCTGCTTCAACCCGCGGGTCACCGAGGCGCTCGAGAACGTCAAGTCGTGGGGCCTCGTCGACCTCTTCCGCAAGCACGTGCCCGACCCCGGCCAGTATACCTACTACGACTACCGGACCAAGAACGGCGTCGCGGAAGGGAAGGGCTGGCGCGTCGATCACATCCTCGCGACCCAGTCGCTTGCCGATCGTTCAGTCTCTGCCTGGATCGACCTCGACCCGCGGCAAGGCGACAAGCCGTCCGACCACGCGCCGATGCTGGTGAAAATCAAGATTTAGGGGTGAACTGGTACGCCTGACGTCACTGTACCAAGAACCTTCATCCGGGAGTTCTCGGTACAGCGATAGAAGGTATTCTCGGTGCAAAAGGCTTGACATGCGCCACGTGAAAGCTTATCGTGCTGGTAGACTCATCTGCCATGTGTAGAAGGAGATCTTTCGCCGTCCGGAGTGCTTCGCGCACGGGGCGGCGATTGCATTCATGTAATTGCTCCTGCCAGTTTGCGCTTGAGGTTCCGACGACGTGACGCGCCATCAACATGGTATGCTGTGATGATGAAGGCTACTCGTTCGGTGCCTAGATCGCGCGGCTCAAGGACAATGCAGTAATCCAGTGTTTGCAGCCAGACATAGGTGCGAAGCCTGGTTCCCTTCTCCATGTAGTTCCAGACGGTCACCTCGAGCTCACCCGAGTGCTGGAGAGTCGGTCTCAACCATGGAAGCTTGCTTGCACGAGCCGGTTCGTAGATTCGGGAAACGCCGTCCGGCGCTTCTGTGCTCACCAAGTGCCAGAATCCTTCCTCATACCCAGAGCCCGGCAGGATGCGACGCTGCCAGCGTACTTCGCGGCCACCGAACTCCATGTCTACTTCTTTGAAGTCCCTTTCGAAAACCGAGTACAGAAGTGGGAGATCTGCTACTGGATCGCCGGAAACGCTCAGACGCGGAGGAAGCCACACTAGGGATGCTGCATTCACGGGCTCTCCTGCGGCGTCCAGTGAAAGATGTTGAGTTTGTCCTCCCTAAGCAGTGTCGATCTCGTAAGCGAGTACCCTGAGATCGTGCGAATCTCCTGGAGGAGACGAACCTTAGCCTTGCTCTGGTGAGAAGTGCGGTTAGCGTAGGAGACTGCGCCAGTAAGCAGGTCTGCCAGCTGGAGGAGTTCAACCTCGTGGGATCTAATCGACTGGATCTGTTCCACAATCTCTCGCTTGAAGTCGTAGGCGCTGTGGCAGAGCACATCGTGAAGCTTTGCCACTTTTGGGGAACTCTTTGTGTCCTTAACGTCAAGGAACACTCTGTAGGAGGCGTCAGGGGCAAGGAGCTGCCGGAGTAGCAGGAAGTACATCTTGTAGTACCAATCGTCATGTGTCTGTGCGAACTCATCGTGCCGCAGTCTGGATTTCCCGTGAGCAACCAAACCCCGAAAACGGAGTACCTCTTCAGCGAAGAACAACCTCACCAGATCCAGATAGAACTTCTCCAGCCCAGGCGACACCTTCGTCCACTTAATCTCGAAGCTAGTTGGGAGCCCATGACTCCTCTTCAGCGAACGCATCTTCCACAGAAGCTGTCGAACACGAGAAGTCGGGCACCAGATCGCGCCAAGGACCATTAGGTCGCTCTCGTCGCTCAACAGGTGGCAGCTCTCGTCGCAGTAGATACTGAACCTGTTAGCCATGTCACGGGTTATACAGCAACTCACCGAATCCTAGCAATGCGCAAGGCGTCATCTCGACTCGTCGTTGGCGCAACGCGGAATGCAGGATAGGGGGAGGATGTCTTCGGCCCTCGATCCGCTTGTAGTACCTGAGGTATGTCGCGCCGTGTGGGCTATGCGAAATGATCGAAGTCACCGTCAAGCAGGTACCAAGGCAGTACCCCGGTTCGGAACCGGCGATGCTAGTCTCCACAGAAGAGCTCTTCGGCCGACACATGGAGCGGTACGGGCTCCGAGCGGTGTGCGATCTCTCACAACAGAAGCCTTCGAATGATGCGACTGCTGGAGTAGAACTTCCGTGCGAGTGGGCGGGGAGTTCAAATGTGATCCGGCACAGCTTACGAATAAGGAGTCTGATCTCCCCCTTCTCTCACCAGGGAGTTGCTCCTTCTGGATGTTGTCGCGGTTACTTGACCTCGTCGGAACTGATTGCTGCACTCAACGATTCGCTCTATCCTTCGTACCATGCAAAGACCTGGATTGAACGTGTCCACAGGACTCCGCAGGTTCCTGTCTAACGCACGGCAGCTCGCACTGGGTGTCCTCAGAGCCATACAGATTTGGGCGCCAGTACTCCTGCTCTTTTTTGGGACTGCGTTCTCATATAGCGCATGGATTCTAGAGCATCCTGCGAGTTATTCCTTTCTCCTGCATGCTCTGAGAAGCTAAAGGGGTCAGACCTTTATTTTCGAGTCCGGACGTGGTAGACTCTCCACATCATGGCGAGACCGTTGCGTGTGCAATACGAAGGTGCCGTCTACCACGTCACAAGCCGTGGCAATGCGTGGGAGAAGACCTTCCTCACCGATGACGATCGGCGTCGCTTCCTCAATGTACTGGATGACGTTGTTTCCAGGTATGGTTGGATCTGTCACGCATACTGCCTGATGTCCAACCACTACCACCTCCTGATCGAAACGCCTGCAGCCAACCTGTCTCGGGGGATGCAGCTTCTCAACGGTGTCTACACACAGAGCTTCAATCGTCATCACAAGCGAGTCGGCCATCTCCTTCAAGGCCGCTTCAAGGCAATCCTTGTCGAGAAGGAGACTCATCTGCTGGAACTGGCCCGGTATGTCGTGCTGAACCCAGTGCGTGCGAAGATGGTCCGCAGTGCTCGTGATTGGCCGTGGAGCAGCTATCGAGCTACGTCCGGTCAGACGGAGGCTCTCCAGCTCCTGACCGTCGACTGGATTCTCTCTCAATTCGATCCAGTACGGGCAGGTGCGATTCGTGCCTATCGTCGCTTTGTCAGCCAAGGACGAGGAATCAGCGCATGGAACGACCTACGCGCAGGAAGCCTGCTGGGCAGCGAGGCCTTCGTGGAGCACATGAGACCGCTGCTTCTCGATACGCCGCTGGATCCAGAGATTCTCAGACGCGAACGCGTCGCAGCCCGCCCGAGTCTCGAAGCGCTGTTCTCGAATGTCTCCGACAAGACGACACGCGACGAGCGGATCCACCAGGCGGTTCGATGTCATCACTACAAGCTACGGGAGGTTGGCGATCACGTGGGCCTGCACTTCTCAACCATCAGCGTCATTGCGAAGCGCGGCGCTGAGACGGTATCGATTCGAAAGTAAAGGTCTGACCCTAGTCGTTCTAGTCGTTGCTAGTCGATTCTCGTTCTTCAGCACGTCGACAGGGCTTCTGTTCGATTGGGCGCAGAGCACGATGGGCGTGACGCTGGCTCTGGGAACGTCGGTCTCGATGTCGAGCACGATCACCGTCGATACGACCGGCTTCACCCAGTGGACGTTGTCGTTCGAGGTCTCGTTCTAGCGGTAGACGGAATGAACGTCCGGCGTGCTCAGGCAACCGATGCCCCACCGGACGTTTCCGATTGTGGAAGCTGGGGGACTGATTGTAGAACTCAAGTCCTAGCGGTTGCTTGGTAGCGATCCTCAAGACTGCAGCGCAAGTCTGCTACTGGAGGGCTCTTCACCGCGCTCTGGTTCGAGCTGGTTTCTGCCTCCAAGACCCCGCCGAAGCATGATTGGTTGATCAGTTTATCAACATAGTCGCAAGGAAGCACATCTCAATCGATCTTGCCGCGAGCATGACCTCGGTCTGCGAGAACCTCGACTGCCACGTGTCGATCCTCCTCCTTGAAATGTGAGGCAACGGAAGTCTTTGCCATTGTTGGCACCCACCTCAGGCGCTGCGCTGTCAACTGGTGCTTTCACGAATCACGTCTCGCAGCAGACGATTCAATGCCTCCTCCTCGTAGTTGATACTCTCGACAATCTCTCTCGCTCGTGAGGAGAGGCGCAGATAGCCCCAGCGTGATCGCCGTTTGGTCTCAGCCCAACCCTCACGCTTGAAGTAGAGAGTCAGATTCACATCGAAATACGAGATGCTATCCGCATCCTTGAGCAGATCGGAGTCAGGATCGCCGCCCGCCTCATGAACCTCCACCAGACGGCAAGCCTCGTTCACAATGTGGCGTTCCACACCACATGCGGTCAGGATCGGGCGCAGTATGGCCACGCCGTTTCGGGCGTGGGCTGCCTTGAAGGCAGCGTAGTCGTCGAAGTCCGCTCGCCTTACCTTGGTTTCCTCGATCGCCCGCTCGATGTCGTGGCCCAGCGCTGCTAGCTGCAGAGCATCGCCGGCATTTGGTTGCAGGCGCAATAGCCACTCAAGGGTGTTGTCGGCGTGGCGTGAATCCTCTGGTGTCTGTGAGCCCGCAATGATCCGTCGGATCCTCTGTTTGCCACATTCGATGCTACTGAACACACGCAATCCTAACCCGGCGTATGGTCTCAAGATTCATCACGACAGCGATCACCACCAGCACTGGCAGTACCAGATTCGTCGCCGCGCCCAGAAAGATGAGGAATACCCGCACATCCCGTCCCATCCGCAACCTGGCCTTGCCCCCGGCCTTGATGCGCTCGCGCATCAGGTTGTCGTACTTGTCCGCCGTGTAGCTCAGCATGAACGAGCCGATGATGGCCATGAACCCGGCCAAGAAGACCCAGCCGCTCGCCCGCACCGCCAACAGGTGCCAGGTCAAGCCGAACAGCAGGAAGGCGTCGGCATAGCGGTCCAGCACTGCATCGAACCAGCCACCGAAGTCGCTGCTCTGATACGTGAGCCTGGCCACTTCCCCGTCGCAACCATCGATGATGGACGCGAACTGTGCCAGAATGCCGCCTAGGAGCAGAGCGAGATACCCGCCGAATGCAAAGAGTCCAGCGGCGAGCAAGGAACACAGAAACGAGAACGCAGAGATCTGATTGGGCGTGACATCAAGTTTCACCAAACGACGAGAGAACCATGTGGAGATGGGGCGATTCAAGTAACGTGATATCGGGCCGTCATTGGCCTTGTCGCGGAGGCAATTCAGCAAGGCCTTCTCCGCCTTCTGGAAAGCCGAGGGATCGTCCACATCGATCCAGAAACCGCTCGCAGGGATCGCTCTGACGCGGCCCTCGGCGGCCAGAACCCGTACGCCCGCAGACAGGGTGGCATCGCCATCTTCCGCTCTGCTCTTCTCTAGTGTCTCAAATATCGCGGGAGAGCACAGGAAGACACCAGTGTCGAAACCATTGAAGTTGCCCAGATCCTTACCGATGTTTAGGACCTTCCCGCCTTCCACATTGACGCGAGTCACATCATCCATGTCGACAAGCGGGTTGCGGGTGTCGCCATCCACCACTAACGCAATCTCCCCATCGCCCAGACTGACCTTTGTCAATGATCGGACCAAGTTGGGATCGAAGAGGTGATCCGCCATGAGCAGCAAGAACGGTTCGTGCAGAACGTCCCGCGCCTTGAGCACCGAGAGACCGTTCTCTTCGTCCCAATCGTCATTCACGAGAGGAGTGATGCGAATCGCAAGACGTTCCGCGAGCTCCACCAGGAAATCGCGAACCTGGCCACCCTTGTACCCAGTCACGACGTAGAATTCATCCGCTCCGCCTTCCAATGCAATGCGGATAACTCGTTCGATCAAGGGAATACCCAAGATGGGGATAAGGGGCTTGCTGTCCCCCCTCTCCTCCAACCGGCTACCCTTGCCAGCTGCGATGATGAGGCACTTCGTTCCCATCCCCTCAGCCGTCGCTGATGAATTGTTCTGTCATCCGGAACGCTTCATCGTCGGTGAACTGGCGCGGTGGATGTTTGCAGAAGTAGGCCGATGGAGCCTCCAGTATCCCGCCCTGTCTTCGGTCCAACGCCAGTTTGGCACAGCGGATGGAATCAATCGCGACTCCGGCCGAATTGGGCGAATCCTCCACCGACAGGCGCAGCTCGAGGTCCATGGGCACATCACCGAACACCGCACCCTCCATGCGGATGAAACAGACCTTGTTGTCGTTCTGCCAGGGAACATAATCGCTAGGGCCAATATGGATGGTGTCATCGTCCATGCGGTGGGCGGCCACAGCCTGCACTGCCTCAGTCTTGGACTCTTTCTTGGAAGCCAGCCGACCGCGGTCGAGCATGTTGAGAAAGTCGGTGTTGCCGCCGGTATTGAGCTGGTAAGTCCGTTCCAGTTTGACACCACGCTTGGCGAACAGATCGGTTAGCACGCGGTGGATAATGGTTGCTCCCAACTGAGACTTGACGTCGTCCCCAATGATGGGAAGACCGGCCTCCTCAAAACGTTTCGGCCACGTTCTTTCCGGATCGCTGGCGATGAAGACCGGGATATTGTTGACGAGTGCCAGGCCAGCCTGCAGTGCACATCCGGCATAGAATCGGGTTGCCTCCTCGGAGCCGACCGGGAGGTAGTTCAGGAGGATCTCAGCGCCGGACTCTTTGAGTAATGCGATGGCTTGTTCCTCAGTCGGTTCCGGCTCGTCAGCCAGCACAAAGGTGCGCCTTTCGTCGTAGCTTGCCATGTGGTCCGCAAACCCGTCCAGAACCTTGCCCATTCGCACGGTGACTCCGGATTTCGGGAGGGCGCCATAGAAAACCGTCGTGCAGTTGGGGGCGGAGAAAATGGCCTCGTGTAGATCGACGCCGACTTTGCGTTTATCGATGTCGAAGGCCGCGACGACCTCAATGTCACCCGGCTCATAGCCTCCGATTTCCCAGTGCATCAAGCCGATCGCATCTTGCGAGGTCTTCTCCCGATAGTAGTGGATGCCTTGTATCAAGGAACTGGCGCAGTTCCCAACTCCGACAACAGCGATCTTGATGCGACTCATACCGTCGCTCACCCCTTTTCGGTTCTCGACGAATGTGGCCCTCGCGATGAGCTGCTCTACCTAGTTGACCCTCTCTTTGAATCAGTCTACCACAACCTGGCCTCTGACGCTCATGCTGTGGTGCAAAGCGACGTTTTTCGGGTGCTGGAGCGGATGTCCGGGAGGGCGCGACTCTGGGCGTCACCCTGCGAGTGCAGAAATCGGTGGGAATGGGTGAAACGCTATCTCGAACGAAGTCTTGGAGCCTAGGGAATTCGAACCGCTTCAGCTCGGAGTTCGAAAGCTGTCCACCAAGGGGTACCAGTTGTGGTCTCGTCGTACTTCGCAATCTTGTTACACCGGCAGCGGGTGTTACGTATGATCGGAGTATGGCTCGCCACTGAGGAGGCTTTCATGAACTACGCACCACGGCGGGAACGGTTACTTGCCGGAAGAGACATCGATGCTTTCTTGGTCTTCGATCTGGATCGGACGATGCCTTCGCAGATGGATCGTCCGAACATGCAGTATCTCTCAGGATACGACGGCGAGGGAGCGCTGCTGATTGCCGCAGATGAGACGATGATTCTGACGGACTCGCGGTACCTGGAACAAGCGAAGCAGCAGGTGCCGGAGCTTCCTCTGATTCACGCCGAGGGGAAGTACTACGACGAGCTGGCCCAGGTCATTCGTGAGCGAGGCTTGAAACGGATCGGCTACGCGGCGTGGCGGACGACCGACTACGTCCTCGGCCGGCTTCAAGAGATCCCGGGGACGGAGTGGATCCCGTTCGAGGACCCGGTGACCGAGATGCGCGCGGTGAAGGACGCCGACGAGATGGCAGCGCTTCGCGAGGCGATCCGTCTCGCTGAGGAGGCGCTCGCCCACCTGCGCGACACGGTTGAGGTCGGGATGAACGAGGTCGACGTCGCGGCGACTCTGTCTGCCAAGCTCCGCGAGCTTGGCTCACAACGGGTGGCGTTCGGCCCGACGGTCGCGTCGGGGCCGAACTCGGCGCTGCCGCACTACCGTCCGTCGCTGAATCCGCGCGCACTTGAGGAGGGCGACTTTCTGCTGATCGACTTCGGCGCGGTCGTCGACGGCTACGTCTCCGACATCACACGGACGTTCGTCGTCGGCGAGGCGACGGAGAAGCAGCGCGAGATCTACGCGATCGTCCTCGAGTCGCTGCGAGCGGGGATCGATGCGATCCGCGCCGGGATTCCCGGCGACGTGCCGCACGAGGCGGCGAAGCGGGTCATCCTGGACTCGCCGTATGCGGAATACGCCTTCCTCTCGCCACTCGGCCACGGCGTCGGTCTCGAGGTGCACGAGCTGCCGAAGATGGGCCTCAACAAGGGCGAGATCCTCGAACCGGGGATGGTCGTGACGGTCGAGCCCGGGATCTACGTCCCCGGATACGGCGGCGTGCGGATCGAGGACACGGTTCTCGTGACGGAGACCGGCTGCGAGCTGCTGACGGGCTTCCCGAAGGACAGCCTCATGGAGGTGGGCCGCTAGTCCTCTTCCTCCGGTGCTTCCGGAAGCCTGGGCGTCTTCCGGATCTCGCTCGTCTCGGGGAGCTCGTCGCTCGACGCGGTGAGGTCTCTCATCCGATGGAGCGCGGGGAAGAGGCGGTGTTCGAGCGAGCCGACGGCCTGGTCGTACGCCTCGACGGCCCTCCCGAGGTGCGTCCCGGCGTCGCGGAACGGCTTGATGACGTTGAGGATCCGCGCGTACAGCTCGCGCCCCTCGCTGGCGATCTGGCGCGCGTTCTCGGTGATTCGCTGCTGCTGCCAGCCGAACGCGACGGCGCGTAGCAGCGCGAGGAGCGTCACCGGCGAGGCGACGAGGATGTGCTGGCGGATCCCGTACTCGAGCAGGTCGGGATCCTTCTCGAACGCGGCGGACAGCGCCGACTCGAACGGCACGAACATCACGACGAGCTCGGGGGCCCGCTCGAACTGCGACCAGTACTGCTTGCGTGACAGATCCTGGATTCGCGATCGCATGGCGCGGACGTGCTCGGAGAGCTTAGTCGAACGCCGGTCTCCCTCGGATTGCATCGCGTCGAGGTAGGCGGTCGCCGACGCCTTGGCGTCGACCGGGAGGACGCCGCCGCCGGGCAGCCGGACGACCAGGTCCGGTCGGCCCTCGTCGGTCGTCGGCTGCTCGTCGAAGTCGACGTGGGAGACCATCCCGGCGAGCTCGACCACGCGGCGGAGCTGTAGCTCGCCCCACCGGCCGCGGGCGGTCGGCGACTTGAGCGCCTGTTCGAGCGAGACGGTCGTTCGCTGAAGCTGCGACTGTGCCTCGCCCAACGTTCGCAGTTGCTCGCCGAGCTTCCCGTACGCCCCCTCTCGCTTCGTCTCCAAGGCGCGGACCTGCTGGTCCATCGTGTCGAGCTTCTGACTGAGCGGATCGACGAGCGTTTTCAGCTCCTTCTGGGCGTTGGTCAGGAACTGTTGTGAATTCGACGATAAGGACTGGCTCGCCAGGGCGGTGAACGCCTCGCGGAGCTTCTGCTCGGCGATCTCGGTCCACTGCACCTTCTCCCGCTCGGTACGGAGTTCCTGCTTGAGCTGCGCGTTCGTGACCCGCAGGTCGGCGGTCCGCCCTCCTTCTCGAAGGCGGAAGATCGCCCAGCCGAGGACGAGACCGACGGCGAGACCGATCGCCAGGGTTATCCATTCCATACGAGGTGCCTCCTCGGCGAATGCCGAACGACTGTACCGTCAAGGCCGGGGCCGACTCAAGCGGCCCCGGATTCCGCTAGATCGACGGTCCCCGTTTCGCCGGTGGTCCCGCGAAGGTAGTGCCCGCGGACGCCGTCGACGCGAAGGAGGACGTAGTCCGGGTCGGACGGCCCGTCCGGCCAGTCGTCTCGCCACTCGTCCTGCCAGAGCGATTGCTCTCGCTCGGGGTCGACGACGACGTGCGCCCGACCGTGGATCGCCGCGTAGTTGAACCGACGCGAGTCGACGAACAGGACGGTCACCTCCGGGCGCTCCTCGATCTGCGCGACCTTCCGCGACGCGTGCGACGTCGCGAACCAGAGCAGGTTCGCGTCGCGGTCGACGAGGCGCATCGGCCGCGACCAGGGGAAGCCGTCCTCGCCGAGCGTCACGAGGAGCGGGTACGGGAGGGAATCGACGATCTCCCAGAAGGTCCGGATCCCGGCCGGGCTCGAGACGCTCGCGTCGAGCGCGTCTCGCGCGTGAAAGACGATCGGGGATTCGATGCCGAAGGTCTGCGTAATCTCGTCGACGAGCTCGTCGCGGACGAGGAGGATCGGCAGGGCCTCGGACGCGAGGAGCTTGCGGACCGCGGGCGCGTGGCCGCCGTTGCCGAGCTCGAGCCGACCGACCTCGTCGATGAAGACGGCCCGCGCCTCCCCGAGCGCGGCCGTCACGGCCCGATCGGCGACGGCGAGGCCCTCCTCGGAGACGAAGAAGCGGCCGACGGGGACGTCGCTCGGCTCTAAACTGGCGAACGGATACGTCGCGTTGGTCGCGAGGTCGATCAGCGAGTACCCGATCGTTTCGTCGCCGTCGAGCTTCCGCGGCGCCAGGAAGCCGCCGACTCGGATCCCGGATTGCCGCAACAGGGACAGCAATCGCAGGCCGGTCGCCGTCTTCCCGGAGGCGATGCCGCCGACGAGGAGGATCGGACGCGGGGGTTCCCGGCCGTCGAGCTGGGCGACGATCCGATCGAGCAGGCCCTTCAGCGGCGACGTCCGGCGCGGCTCCATCCGGCTAGTCATCGAGCTCATCGAGCAGCCCGACGCGCTCGTTGAACGAGACGATCAGCTCGTCGATCTTCGGGACCATGGCGTGGATCCGATCCCAGTACGCGGGGTAGTCGTACCACTGGCCGTCGAGCTCCTCGACCGAGCGTCCCATCTGCTCGATCCAGGTGAAGTACTTCAGGTTGTGGATCCGCTTCCGCTCCCAGTAACCGGCTTCGAGGGCGAAGTCGGTCCGGATCCCGAGCAGGTGGGCGTGGTACGCGACGGCGGCGTCGGTCTCGCCGTAGGCGCCGTGGGCATCGCGCAGCTCCTTCAACCGGCTCTGATACAGCTCCATCGAGTCGGTGAGGACGGTGAGGACGACGTCGGATCCCGTCAGCTCGTAGTACTTGGCGAACTTGATCGCCGAGAGGAGGTTGGCGACGCTCGAGATGCCGAGCAGATCGAGCCGCTCGACGAGATCCGTCGGGACGCCGAGGGATTGGAGGTACGATCGCCCGGCGTCCTCGTTGAACAGCCGGACGAGCTGCATCGTGTCCTCGTCGTCGATGCCGATGACCATGTCGGTGTTGCGCACGTTGTGGATCCACGGGACGTGCTTGTCGCCGATCCCCTCGATCCGATGGCCGCCGAAGCCGTTCTCGAGAAGCGTCGGGCATTGGAGCGCCTCGGAGACGACGAGCTTGCTTCGTGGATACAGCTCCTTGAGAAAGTCGCCGCAGCCCATCGTCCCGGAGGAGCCGGAGGTCAGGACGACGCCTGCGTAGTTGTCGTCCCCCAGCTCGGCGTCCAGGACCTCCTCCATCGCGTGGCCGGTCACGTCGTAGTGCCAGAGGTGGTTTCCGAACTCGTCGAACTGGTTGAAGATGATCACGTTGTCGCGCGTCGCCTGGAGCTCCTTGCACTTCTGGAAGATCTCCCAGACGTTCGACTCGCAGCCGGGGGTGGCGATGACCTCGCCGGCGACCTTGGCCAGCCACTCGAACCGTTCGCGCGACATCTCCTCGGGGAGGATCGCGATCGACTCGCAGGCGAGCAGGTTGGCGTCGTACGCGCCGCCGCGG
Source organism: uncultured Thermotogae bacterium (assembly GCA_964466035.1). GTDB lineage: Bacteria > Bipolaricaulota > Bipolaricaulia > UBA7950 > UBA9294 > JANQEA01. The sequence goes on along the minus strand of CAYXLR010000004.1, from coordinate 88,993 downwards.
CAGTAGTTGCCGGTCGACGGCCAGACCGCCTTGTGGAACGTCGGGTCGAACTGGCCGGTGACCAGCCGGGGGACGAGGCAGCCGAACGTGGCGCCGACCTTGTGGGCGCCGGTCGGAAACCACTTCCCGACGAGGGCGACGATCCGCGCCGGCACGCCGGTCAGCTCCGGCGGGAACTCGAGGTAGTTGACGCCGTTGAACCCGCCGCCGTGCGGGGTCGGCTCGTTCTTCCACGTGATCCGGAACAGGTTGAGCGGGTGGAGGTCCCAGAGGCCGACGTCGGCGAGCCGCTCGACGATCGGAGCCGGAATCAGGCTCGGGTCGCGCATCTGGGCGAACGTCGGGATGATGATTCCGCGCTCGCGGGCGCGCTGTGCGGTCCGTTCGAGTCGTTCTTCGTCTATCGTCAGGTCGATCATCGATCCTCCCGGCCGCGGTCGCGATTGTGCCGCGGGTCCGGCAATGCTATCATGCTGCTTGGCCGCTTTTCAAGAACGCTGTTGGGAAGGGGGATTCGAAGATCGCGACGAACGAGCTCGTCGTCCGAGGAGGGACCCTCGTCACGCCGTGGACGGTCACCTCGGCCGACGTCGGGATCGGCGGCGGCACGATCTGCGCGGTCGGCCCCGGGCTGACCGGCGAGCGGACGATCGACGCCGGCGGGAAGCTCGTCCTCCCCGGTGTGATCGACGCGCACACCCACATGGCCCTCCCCGTCGCGGGGACAAGATCGAGCGACGACTTCTACACCGGCACGGCCGCCGCGGCGTGCGGCGGCGTGACGACGATCGTCGACTTCACCGTCGGGACGCCGGAGACCTCGATCCCCGACGAGATCGAGCGGAGGCTCGAGGAGATCGCCGATGCGGTCGTCGACGTTGCGCTGCACGGCGAGGTGATCGGCTGGGAGCCGGGAGGCGAGGAGGAGTTCGCCGAGGCCGTCCGCCGCGGGGTGACCAGCTTCAAGTTCTACACTGCCTACGAGGACTCCGGGCGGCGGACCTCCCCCTCGATCATGAAGCGGGCGTTCGAGGTCCTCGCCGACCTCGGAGCCGTCGCCCTGGTTCATTGCGAGGACGAGGGGTTGATCCGGTCGATCGCCGACAGCCTGTCGCCGGCCGAGCTCGCCGAGATGGCGACCCTCGCGATCGCCCGGCCGGACCTGTGCGAAGGGGCGGCGGTGACGCAGGTCGGGCGGCTCGCCGAGGAGACCGGCTGCCCGACGCACATCGTGCACGTCAGCTCGGCGCTCGGTCTTGCCGCCGTGCGAGAGGCGCGGGGGCGCGGCGCGCGGCTGACGGCGGAGACCTGCCCGCAGTACCTCGTGCTGACGGCGGAGAGCTACGATCGGATGGACGGGCACCTGTTCGCCGCCAGCCCGGCGTTGCGGACCGACGCCGATCAGCGCGCGCTCTGGAAGGGGCTCCGCCGGCAGGAGATCGACCTCGTCGCGACCGATCACTGTCCGTTCACCCGCGAGCAGAAGAGCTGGCGCGGATCGTTCACCGACCTGCCGTACGGCCTCCCGGGCGTCGAGACGCTTCTTCCGCTCGTCTACTCGGAGGGGGTCGGCAAGGGCCTGCTTCACCTGCCCGACCTCCCGCGGCTGCTGAGCGAGGGGCCGGCTCGGGTGTACGGGCTGTACCCACAGAAAGGCGCGATCGAGGTCGGCTCCGACGCGGACCTCGTCGTCTTCGACCCGGACGAGGCGTGGGAGATCAGCGCCGACGGGCTTCACATGAGCACCGACTTCTCTCCGTACGAAGGTTGGACGGTGACCGGACGCGTCGTGACGACGATCGCGCGGGGGGACGTCGTCTACTCCGACGGCGCGCTGTCGGCGGCGCGGGGGCGGGGACGGTTCCTGTTCCGTGAGCCGGGAGGGAACCGCGTTTGATCGATTGCGGCTCCGAACCCGCCTAGCTATCATACAGCTTGGCCGAACGGCCGCAGGAAGGAGGGACGATGCCGTTCGAGAAGGTGCGACCGCGCAAGGTGACGGCGATCGCCGCGGAGCAGATCGTCGAGGCGATCCAGCGCGGCGACTACCCGCTGGGGAGCAAGCTTCCTTCCGAGTTCGAGCTCGCCGAGCAGATGGGCGTCAGCCGGCCGTCGATCCGCGAGGCGCTCAGCGCGCTGCAGGCGATGTCGATCGTCGAGTCGCGGCCGGGGAGCGGCAACTACGTCGTCCGGCTTCCGTCGTCGGCCGAGGAGGACGACGCCGTCCACCTGATCGAAAGCGAGGCCGGCTGTCGCGAGGTCATGGAGGCGCGCGAGGCGCTCGAGCCGCCGGTCGCGGCGCTCGTGGCGGCGAAGGGGACCTCCGAGGTCCTTTCGGCGCTGAAGGGAATCCTCGGCTCGATGCGCGAGCACGCGGCGCGGGACGATTTCGACGCCTACCTCGACGCCGACAAGGCGTTTCACCGCACCCTCGCCGACGCGGCGGGGAACAGCCTGGTCGCCGCGGCGATCTCCCCCCTTCTCAACACGATGGACCAGCGCGTCTACCGCGAGTTCACCCGGCGCTACTACCTGAAGAACGTCGACGATCTGCAGACCGTGGCCGCCTTGCACAGCGACGTCCTCGATGCGATCGAGCGCGGGGACGGCGACACGGCGTTCGCGAAGATGGTCGAGCATTGGACGAGGATGCGGGAGATTTGGGAAGCCTGAGAAGGACGGCCATATGACCGTCCTTCTCAGGCTTCCACCAGGGAATCCGTGGACGGATTCCCTGGGTTGTGCGAGCTGCAAGAATCGCGAACCTGCCGAAGCCGGTGGGTTCGCGTCAAACGAAAACGGAAGGGTGATCGGATGGAAGGCGAGAAGCAGCTAGTCGTCGTCGCGCTCGGCGGGAACGCGATCCTCCGGCCCGGGCAACGGGGGACGTTCGAGGAGCAGATGGCGAACGTCCACGTCACGTGCGAGCAGCTGGCCCGGATGGTCGAGTCCGGCAAGTACAAGATCGTCGTGACGCACGGGAACGGCCCGCAGGTCGGCAACATCCTGCTGCAGAACGAAGCGGGCAAGGACGTCGCCGCCCCGATGCCGTTGTTCGTCTGCGGAGCGGAGAGCCAGGGGCTGATCGGCCTCATGATCCAGCAGAACCTCGGGAACCTCCTCGCCGCGCGGGGCAGGGGAGACATTCCGATCGCCACGGTCGTGACGCAGGTCGTCGTCGACCAGGACGATCCGGCGTTCGCCAACCCGACCAAGCCGGTCGGTCCGTTCTACTCCGAGGAGGACGCGAAGGGGCTCGAGGCCGAGAAGGGGTACGACGTCCGCGAGGACGCCGGCCGCGGGTGGCGTCGCGTCGTGCCGTCCCCGGATCCGATCGAGATCTTCGAGAAGGACGCGATCCGGCAGCTCGTCGACGCGCGCTCGATCGTCGTCGCCTCGGGCGGCGGCGGGATCCCGGTCGTCCGCGAGGACGGCGGGCTGAAGGGCGTCGACGCGGTCATCGACAAGGACCTCGCCGGCGAGCGCCTGGCCGCCGACGTCGGCGCGTCGATCTTCATGATCCTCACCGACGTGGACTCCGTCCGCCTCCACTACAAGACGCCGGAGGAGAGGGCGCTTTCGAAGATGACGATCGACGAAGCGAAGAGGTACCACGTCGAGGGGCACTTCGCGAAGGGATCGATGGAGCCGAAGGTCCGCGCGGCGATCCGGTTCATCGAGGCCGGAGGCAAGAGGGCGGTCATCACGTCGCTCGACAAGGCGTTCGACGCGCTCGAAGGGAACGCGGGCACGACGATCACAAAAGGGTAAGACAAGGAGGAACCAGAAGATGTCCAGCACCACGCTTCGAGGCAGGGACTTCATCACCTGGCTCGATTTCGAGCGCGACGAGATCGAGGCGATGCTCGACGCGGCGCACGACCTGAAGCGGAAGTTCATCCGCCGGGAACCGCACAGGGTGCTCGAAGGGCAGACGCTCCACATGCTGTTCTACAACACGTCGCTTCGGACGCGGAACTCGTTCGAGGCGGGAATGACCCAGCTCGGCGGGCACGCCCACTTCCTCCAACCCGGCGCCGTCTACACCCCGGCGCTGAAGGGGGAGGAGGTCGCTTATTCGACCGAGCGGATCTCCGACGTCGCGCGGGTTCTCGCCGAGATGGGCGACGCGATCGCGATCCGCATCTACGGGAAGCCGACCGGCTGGGAGTACGGGAAGGGCGACCGGATCGTCCGCGAGTTCGCCGAGTGGTCGAAGGTCCCGGTCATCAACATGGAAGACGACGTGTACCACCCGTGCCAGGCGCTGGCCGACGTGATGACGATGCAGGAGAAGCTCGGCCACGACCTGCGGGGGAAGAAGTTCGTCATGAGCTGGGCGTACTCCGGCTCCGTCGCCAAGCCGCTCGCGGTGCCGCAGTCGGCGATCGTCTCCGCCGCGATGATGGGGATGGACGTCACGCTGGCGCACCCGGAGGGGCTCGACCTCGATCCGAAGATCCTCGAGGCGACGAAGAAGCTGGCGGTGAAGAACGGCGGCGCGTTCTCGATCTCCCGCGACATGGACGAATCGTTCCAGGGCGCCGACGTCGTCTACCCGAAGGCGTGGACGGTCCAGCCGACCGACGGCTCGGGGCTGATGGACGAAGCGAAGGCGAAGCCGATCTTCGAGGCGAACAAGGACTGGATCTGCACGAACGAGAAGATGGCCCTGACGAACGACGCCATCTACATGCACTGTCTGCCGGCCGACCGCGACATGGAGGTCACCGATGACGTCATCGACGGACCGAGCTCGGTGATCATCGAGGAGGCGGCGAACCGCCTCCACGCGCAGAAGGGCATGATGGCCCTGATCATGGGGTAAACCAGAGGTTACAACAGCGTCAACCGCAGAGGTCGCGGAGAAACGCAGAGGAAAGGCAAGATGGAGAAGGGGAAGCAGAGCCAAATCAGGGAGGTGGAGTCACGCCATTCGGTTGTAGAACTGAAACGTGTTCACTCTCTGCGTACCTCTGCGATCTCTGCGGTGGAGGCTTGAGAATCTTGAAACCGAAGTAACGATTGCGGAGAGCGCAAAGGGAAGTCCTATGGAGCAGGGGAAAAAGCTCAACGAACTTACGGAGGCGATCATCGGGGCTGCCATGACCGTTCACTCAGTGCTTGGCCCCGGTCTGTTGGAGTCCGCGTATGAAGCCTGCCTTGAGTTTGAACTTTCGCGCCAAGGATTCCGCGTTGAGCGACAGAAGCCTTTGCCTATCGTCTACCAGGATGTTGAGCTTGACGCAGGTTATCGCGTGGACCTCTTGGTCGAGGGGCAAGTGATGCTTGAGATCAAGGCTGTTGACAAGCTGACGTCCGTTCACGAGGCGCAACTACTCTCCTACCTGAGGCTGTCAGGGTGCCACGTTGGCTTGCTCGTGAACTTCAATGTGACGAGGCTGAAGGACGGGATACGAAGGCTTGTCGACAAGTTTCCAGAACCTCTGCGGCTCCCTGCGATCTCTGCGGTGGGAGGTTTATTGAAGGAGGACGAATGAGCTGGTTCGATTTGGCGGGACGGGACCTGATCAGCGAGGTCGACTGGACGCGCGAGGAGTACGACGTCGCGATGAAGGTGACCGACCGGCTGAAGGGCGCCTACTACACCCGGACGCCGCACCACACGCTCGAGGACAAGACGTTCGCGATGATGTTCTTCGCCGGGTCGACCCGGACGCGGATGTCGTTCGAGACCGGGATGACGCAGCTCGGCGGGCACGCGCAGTTCATCAACCCGCAGACGATGCGGCTGTCGCTCGAGGACAAGCCGGGGGCGGGAGAGACCGTCAAGGACACGGCGAAGGCGATGGAGCGGTTCTGCGACGGGATCGGGATCCGCCTCCTCGACGACGCGATCGACCGGTACGGCTTCGGCGACGAGGTGATGCGCAAGTTCGCCGAGCATGCGTCGGTCCCGATCCTCAACATGGCGTCGGACATCAACCATCCGTGCCAGTCGCTGACCGACGTCTACACGATGCACGAGAAGCTCGTCGGCGACGTGAGCGGGAAGAAGATCGTCGTCATGTGGGCGTACACCCCGTGGATCCGCGGCCTCTGCTCGGTCCAGGGGACGGCGCTGATCTCGTCGATGTACGGGATGGACGTCGTCGTCGCGCATCCGCCGGAGTACGACATGGACCCGAACGTGATGGACCAGTGCCGCAATCTGGCCGCCGCCTCCGGCGGGCGGTTCGCGGTCGAGCACGACCTCGACAAAGCGCTTGAGGGCGCGACGGTCGTCTTCCCGCGGAACTGGTTCACCAAGGATCGATACGAGATCGGCAAGGAGAAGGAGCACGAGATCGCGCTTCGATACAAGGATTGGTGTTACACGGCCGATCGCCAGAAGCGCCTCTGCGACCCGGGCTACCTCCTCCAGTGCATGCCGGTCGACCGGGGGCACGAGGCAGAGCCCGAGGTGTGCGACAACGAGCTCTCCTGGATCTACGATCAGGCCGAGAACCGACTGCACACGCAGAAGGCGATCCTGACCCTGACGATGGGAGGCCGACTGTAGGGTGAACGGAAAGCGGGCGACGCTGATCGGAGCGGGGGTCCCCCGTCCCGACGCTGTGGACAAGGTGCGGGGCGAGGCGCGGTTCGCCGACGACCTCGCCTTCCCCGGGATGCTCCACGGGGCCGTCGTTCGCAGTCCGCATCCGCACGCGAGGGTCCTCCGGATCGATCCGTCCGCCGCGCTCGAAGACCCGGACGTCGTCTGCGTCGTCACCCACGAGGACGTTCCCGGCGCCAACGTCGTCCACGTCATCTACGACGACCAACCGGCCCTCGCCGCGGACACCGTCCGGTACGTCGGCGAGCCGGTTGCCCTCGTCGCGGCGACGTCGCGCCGCGCGGCGAAACGGGCGGTCGAGAAGGTGTTGGCCGAGTACGAGGAGCTTCCGGCCGTCTCCGATCCGGTCGAGGCGCTCGAACCGGGCGCTCCGGTGATCGTCGCCGATCCGGCGGCCGCCGAGGGCGGCGGGAACCTGTTCAACCGGATGGTCCTCCGGAAAGGGGACGTCGAACGCGGATTCGCCGAGGCGGACGTGATCGTCGAAGGCGCCTACGAGACCGGCTACCAGGAGCACGCCTACGTCGAGCCGCAAGGGGCGATCGCCGTTCCGGACGAGCTCGGATCGATCGCGATCTTCGCCTCGGCCCAATGCCCGTTCTACATCCAGAACGCCGTCGCCAAGGTGATGGACCTCCCGCTGTCGAAGGTCCGTGTGATCCAGACGGCGACCGGCGGGGCGTTCGGCGGCAAGGAGGACGTCCCCTCGCTGATCTGCTCGCTCGCCGCGCTGATGGCCCGCGCGGTGCGGCGGCCGGTGAAGCTGGTCCTCGACCGCGGCGAGGACGTCGAGACGACGAGCAAGCGGCACCCGTCCCGCGTTCGGTATCGGACCGGCGCGAAGTCGGACGGGACGCTGACCGCGATCGAGGTTGACGTGACCTTGAACGCCGGCGCGTACCAGACGCTCTCCTCGGCCGTCCTCTGGCGGAGCCTGTGCACGGCCGCCGGGCCGTACCGGATTCCGAACGTCGCGGTCGACGCGAAGTCGGTCGCGACGAACACGGTGCCGAACGGGGCGTTCCGCGGCTTCGGCTCCCCGCAGGTCATCTTCCCGCACGAGTCGCAGATGGACCTCCTCGCCGAGGAGCTGGGGCTCGACCGGGCCGAGATCCGGAGGCGGAACCTGCTTCGGCCGGGCGACGAGACGTCGACCGGGCAGGTCGTCAAGGAGTCCGTTGGCGTCCTCGAGACGCTCGAGCGGGCGGTCGAGACGGCCGCCTGGGAGGAGCGCCTAGGCCGCGTCGAGGCGTTCAACGCGGAGCGCGCCGATCGGCGCCGCGGCGTCGGCCTCGCCTGCGTGATCTACGGCGTCGGCCTCGGCGGGAAGGCGCCGTACCTCGACAAGGCCGGGGCGACGATGAAGCTCGAGGCCGACGGATCGATCGCCGTGGCGGTCGGGACGGTCGAGATGGGCCAGGGGCTGACGACGGCCATCCTCCAGCTGGCGGCCGAGGCGGTCGGCGTCCCGATCGATCGGGTCCACATCGCGCCGGTCGACACGAGCCGGGTCCCCGACTCCGGCCCGACGGTCGCCTCGCGGGGGACGATGATGAGCGGCCTGGCGGTGCTCGACGCCGCGGACAAGCTCCGCGAGCGGATCGACGACGTCGCCGGAGAGCTTGGCATTCCGGTCGAAGAGATTCCCGATCGCCTCGACGAAATCGCGAGCGCGTTCTGGCACCGGAACCTCGACCCGGCGGTCGAGGGGTGGGCCCAGACCGAGCCGGTCAGCTGGGACCCGGAGACCGGCCTCGGCGACGCGTACCCGGTCTACGCGTACGCCACGCACGTCGCCGAGGTCGAGGTCGACACCGCGACCGGCGAGGTGAAGGTCGTCGATTTCGTCGCCGTCCACGACTCGGGCCGCATCCTGAATCGGACCCTCGCGGCCGGACAGGTCCAGGGCGGCATCGCGCAGGGGATCGGCTTCGCGCTGATGGAGGAGATCCCCCAGCATGAAGGGCGCCTGATCGTCAACGGGCTGACGACCTACCGGCTGCCGACGATCCGCGACGTCGCGCCGCACACGTCGGTCGATTTCGTCGAGGCCGAGTTCCCGGCCGGACCGTTCGGGGCGAAGGGGATCGGCGAGGTCCCCTTGATGGCCGCCCACGCCGCCGTCGCCCGCGCGGTGGCGCACGCCACTGGCGCGACAATCGACCGGTATCCCCTCGATCCGCCGCGCGTCCGCGCCCTCCTCGACGCGGAGGGCTAGCGCGGATCGGCCGAGTCTTCGGGGCTTCCAAGCAAACGGGGAGGCGAAAGCCTCCCCGCGAATCCCCTTCGGTGATCGGTTGGACTAGAGACCGAGCAGCGCGAACAGCGCCGAGAAGTCGATGCCTCCCTCGAGGACACCCTCGAGCGTGGTCACACCGAGCATTCCGACGATGGTGTTGAAGAAGTTCTCGATCCCCTCCGCCGGCGACGCCATGATGATCGGCATCAGCGAGTTCTGGAGGTCCATCCCCAGGGACTCGGACAGCCCGGCGAGGTATGCGGCGTTGTCCATGAAGAACTGCTCGAACGCGGCGTTCAGCGCCGCGGGGGCGGTCTCGCGCATGTGCACGATCCCCTGCCCGAAGAGGTAGCCGAGCTTCGCGATCGTGGTGAAGTACGGGCGTCCCACGGCCCGCTCGCCCGAGAGCCAAACTGCGAAAGTCGGAACGGCGGTGACGGGCTGCCAATCGACCTGCAGCGTCCCGTACTTGACGACGTCGCCGAAGAACGTGAACGCGGCCCCCGTCGTCCCTTCGAGCGGCGTCATCGCCCCGCCGAACGCGATCTTGTTGACGATCGTCACTTCCTGATCGAATTCGAGCAGAAGCCCGGTGACGTCTATCCCGGTCGTGTTGTTGAACAGCCACACCGCGGTGTCGCCGGCGACATACGCGTCGAACCAGGCATCCTGCGCCCACGCGGCAAACGACAGGATTGCTACCAGCCCCAACACCAACCCTACGGACTTACCTCGCATCATGCCAGCCTCCTTGGCGAAGAGAGTGAGTGCATTCTAGCCGGACGCGAGGAGCCAGGCAAAGCGTCGGACGCCGCTTCTCAGGCGGGGTGGTCGGCGAGCGCCTCGGCCCACCGGAGATCCTCCGGATGGGTGACCTTCAGGTTCGCGGCCTCTCCTTCGACGGTGAAGACCGGCTCGCCCTGCGCGAGCACCGCCGATGCGTCGTCGGTGACCGCCGGATCGGCCGCCTCGAGACAGCGCAGAATCAGCGGACGCCGAAACCCTTGCGGCGTCTGTGCTCGGGCGATCGATGCGCGATTGACGACCTCGCTCAGGCGGCGTCCGGAGACGTCCCGGAGGTAGAGCGTCTCGGTCGAGGGGACGACCGGGACGACGGCGCCGTGTCGCTCGACCCCGTCGAGGACGCGGTCGATCAACGCGGGGGTCACGAACGGCCGGCAGCCGTCGTGGATCAGGACGGTGTCCCCGGTCGCGGCCCGGACCCCGGCCAGCGAGGACTCCCGACGGGTCGCGCCGCCGGGGACGAAGCGGGCGTCGCGATCCTCGGACGTGGCGACGGCGGTCCGTGCCGCGTCGAGATCGTCCGGGTGGACGACCACGACGATCTCGGCGATGCGGGAAACGCGAGAGAACGCCTCCACGGCGTGCACGAACAGCGGCCGGCCGGAGAGGTCGAGGAGCGCCTTGCGGGTGTCGGAGCGCATCCGCGCCCCGCGACCGGCGGCGACGATCACCGCGCTCGCGGTCATGAACCGGGCGGCTCGGCGACTTGGGTGATCTTCACCAGGGTTCTGTCGTCCGGATCGATCGCGTAGATCTCCCAAGCGTCCGACCGATTCGAGTTGAAGTAGACGCGGCCGTCGATCCCCCAATCGGGGTTGATGTCGTCCTTTTCGTGCGTCGTCATGCGCTCGACGGACAGGTCGGCGAGGTTCAGGACGTAGATGTCGACGTTCTCGTTCCGGCTCGACGCGAACGCGATCCGATCCCCGTCCGGCGACCACGTCGGCGACCAATCCGGGTCCTCGTTTCGGGTCAGCTGCCGCTCCGCGCCGGTCTCCAGGTCGCGGAGGAAAAGCTCGAGGCTGTCGTCGGTCGGGGACTCGTAGACGAGCGACCGGCCGTCCGGTGAGAGGGCCGGCTCCCAATAGGTATAGTCCGGCTCGTCCCCTCCGAAGAACCAGCAGCCGGAGATCAAGCCGACGAGAACCAACCCGGCGGCCGACAGCACGATACGCGTCTTCACGATCGCCCTCCTTTCTAGCGTTCCCAGCGAGGCGTCTCCCCGGCCGGCTCGACGAACAGCATCCTCCCGGCCTCGGTCTGCAGCGTGCTCTTGACCGTCGCCTTGATCTTGTGGCCGATGTGCCGGCGCCCGTTCTCGACGACGACCATCGTCCCGTCGTCGAGGTAGCCGATCCCTTGATTGATCTCCTCGCCCCGATCGATGATCTCGACCGAGAGCCCCTCGCCGGGGATAAACCGCGGCTTGACGGCGTTGGCGAGCTCGTTCACGTTGAGGATCGGCACGCCCTCCACCTGGGCGACGCGGTTCAGGTTGAAGTCGGTCGTGACCAGCGTCGCGCGCTCGTCCTTCGCCAGCCGGATCAGCTTCCGATCGACCTCGCGGATCGAGGGGTAGTCCTTGGCGAGGACGCGGATCGACACGGACTCGTCACGCATCAGCTCGTTCAGGATGTCGAGGCCACGCCGCCCCTTCCGACGTCTCAGGCTGTTCGACGAGTCGGCGATGTTCTGAAGCTCGGCGAGGACGAACTCGGGGACGAGGACCTCCCCCTCGACGAACCCCGTCGAAAGGAGGCCTCCGATCCGTCCGTCGATGATGATGCTCGTGTCGAGGAGCTTCCGGCCCGCTCCTTTGGGCCTCCGGCTGCGAGGGCCGAGCTGCGGGCCCTCGCAGGTCCGCCAGATCGGTCCGTCGAGCGAGAAGCCGATCCGCAGGCCGACGAGGGTGCTCCCGATGAGGAGGAGTCCCTGGGCGACGCGGACCGCGCTCCCGGCGGGGAACGCGATGCCGAGCGCGAAATGGAAGACGATCCCGACCGAGGTCGCGCCGAGTCCGACGAGGAAGCCGTTGACGAACCGGATCTCGGCGTTCTCCTCGAACCGGATCGGGGACAGACGCCTCCAGATCTGACGGAGGAGCGCCGCGAGCGCCCCGCCGACGACGGCGCCGAGGATCAGGCTCGTGACGGACGCGGGCAGGCCCAACAGCGGGGGGAAGAGACGATGCACCGCGGAAGCGGCTCCGCCGGCGACGATCATGGAGGAGAAGAATAAAAGAGAAGAAACCACAATACCCTACCTCCCCGAAGCCACCGAAGTGGCCGTTTTGCAGGCGCCACTTCGCTTTCGTTAGGATGCCGCATTATACGAAGCGCTTGTATTGGCAGCAAGATTTCGCTATTGTATTGGGCAAATGAGGGCCGTCGGCCTTCGTGGGTGGGGGGGACGACACTGAGCACTGAGTGGACCATCCGCGAGGTCCTCAACTGGACTCGTGGCTATTTCAAGGCGGCCGGGATCGTTCAGCCGCGGCTGGAAGCCGAGATCCTTCTCGCGCATGCACTCGATGTCGAGCGGCTCAACCTGTACATCTCGCCCGATCAGCCCCTCACGGTCGACGAGCGGACCCGTTATCGAACGGTGGTCAAGAAGCGTCGGGACGGGACCCCACTGCAACACTTGATCGGCGAGGTCCGGTTCTTCGGGCTCCGCTTCCGCGTCGATCGGGAGGCGCTCATTCCGCGGCCGGAGACCGAGGAGCTCCTCGACCACATCCTCAGGCTGGTCCCCCGCGACCGAGACATCGCGTGCCTCGATCTGGGAACGGGGACCGGCGTGATCGCCGTCTGCCTGGCGAGGTACTTCCCGCAGGCCGCGGTCACCGCCGTCGACGTCTCGGAGGCCGCGCTCGAACTCGCGCGCGGAAATGCCGCGCTGAACGGCGTGGAGGATCGGATCACCTTCCTCGAAAGCGATTGGTTCGACCGCGTGTCGGGCGGCTTCGATCTGATCGCGTCGAATCCCCCCTACGTCGACGCGTCGCAGTGGGAGAAGCTTCCGAAAGAAGTGAGCGAGCACGAACCTCGCGTCGCCCTCGACGGCGGCCCCGACGGCCTGCGGGAGATCGCCAGGCTGCTGGAGGCCGTGCCGGGGCACATAAACGCGGACGGCTTGCTGTTCCTCGAGATCGGCCACGGACAGGACGCCGCGGTGATCGAGATGCTGGAGAAGAACGGCCTGGTCGACGCCCACACGGAGTCCGATCTGGCCGGAAAGGAGCGCTACGCGGTGGCTCGATGGCCGTCATGATTCAGGTTTCCGAGCTGCACTTCACGACCGAAGATGGAGTCAAGGTCCTCGAGGACATCCACCTTCGCGTCGAGCAGGGGGAGCTGCTCTACATCGTCGGCCCCGCGTCGTCCGGGAAGTCGCTCCTGCTCGGCCTGCTCGGCGGCCAGCTCCCGCCGCAGCGCGGGCAGATCCTCGTTCACGGGCGGAACGTCGGCCGCCTGAGCCCGGAGAGGAGGCTCGAGCTGCGCCAGCGGATCGGGTATCTGCCTCAGGGGTTCGCGCCGCTCTCCAGGACGGTGCACGAGAACGTCCTGTTCAAGCTGCGATCGCTCGGTAACTTCCGCGAGCAGGCCGAAGAGAAGGCGATCCTGGCGCTCGAAGCGACCGGGTTGATCCGGCTGCAGGGCGTCGAGGCGGCCGAGCTCTCGTCGCTCGATCGCGTCCGCCTCGGGCTGGCGCTCGCCGTCTGCGACGATCCGCTTCTCCTCCTGATCGACGAGCCGTTCGAGGGGCTGGACGCGAACGAGTGCGGGGAGGCGTGCCTATTGATCGATCGGCTGCACACGGGCCACCTGACGGTCGTCGCGGCGACCCGCGGGCCGCTCCCCGACGTGACGCGGGGGCAGCGGATCGTGCGCCTGGTCGACGGGGCGGTGATGGAATCGTGAACCCGTTCCTGTTTCTCTTCCGCGAGCTCCTCGGGTCGATCCGCGCGCGAAGCGCCCTCTTCTTCGCGCTGACCGGGCTGCTCCTTTTCGTCTTCCTCGCCGTGGTCGGGACGTTCTTCCTCGTGCCGCCTTCGTCGCCGGCGGAGGCCGGTGAGGAAGCCGTGTTGCCGATCGAGGAGATCCGGGTGCACCTGTCGCCCCGCCTCTCTTCGGCGACGGTCGACCGGATGTTCCTCGAGATCCGCGCGCGGGAGGACGTCGGACGCGTCGTCTTCCGGTTCTCTCAGGAGCTCGACCGCGACGCGTCCGGCGGCGTCTTCGTGATCGGGCCGACGTCGCCCGACGTCGCGCCGGCGCTCGTCGAAGCGCTCCGATCGCTGAACGGGGTGACCGAGGTGATCGAGCGACGCAGTCCGGGCGAGCCGGATCGGTCTCCCCTCTCGACGGCGGCTCGGATCGGTCTGCTTTCGTCCCTCGTCGTGACGATCGCGCTCAGCCTCCTGTTCGCGCGGATCGGCTATCGCGAGCTGCTGCGCAGCTTCGCCGGGGAGATCCGACTGCTCCGCCTCTCCGGGATCTCGGAGAGGACGGTCGTCCCGCTCACCGTCGGGGTCGGGGTCGTGATCGGCTTCCTCGCCGGTCTGCTGCTCCTCGTCATCCTCTACGTACTGCACTACGTCGTCGTCTCCCAGGGAACGCCCCCCGCGATCTTCGAGGGGCTGACGAGCGGAGGGAGGATCCTCGGCGTCAGCCTGATCAACCTCCTTCTCGGGCTGGTTCTCGGTGGGTTGATCGGACTGTTCGGCGCCGGCCTTCTCGGCTCCCGCGAGTTCCGCCCGATCCCCTGAAAGAGGCGCTGACCCGCTTCCCACGCTCTTCCTACGGCCGCTCCGGATCGGCGTCGCTTGGCTCCAGTGCGGGAACGCGTCTCTGCCCGATTCGGGCGATCCCGCGCTGAACCAGGTAGTAGAGGCCGATCGCGACGAGGACCGACTCGGCGAACTTGAACATCAGCGAGTAGGCGACGGCGCTGTGCTTGGAGATCGACGGGGCGACGAGGTGGAAGATGCCGATGATCGCCGCCTCTCCGGTGCCGATGCCTCCCGGCGTGATCCACAGGAAGAACGACAAGAGGACCGCGTTGAGAGTGAATAGGAGGGACAGCTGCGGGAACGTGAAGACCTGCCCGGACGAGAAGTAGAAGAAGACCTGCGGGCGCATGTAGACGAAGAAGGTCGCCAACAGCTGCACCAGGAAGGCGAGCACCGTCCCTCTCCAGTGCACCGTGAACGCGTCGTGGATCTCGTCCTCGGTCTCGGACACCTTGTCCGCCGCCCTTCCGAGCGGCTCCCGCCAGCGGCGGAGAAGGACGCCGAGAAACCGGATCATTCGGCTGATCCACTTGAGATTCCCGGCGAAGTCGACCAGTCCGACGAGGATCCAGAACGTGACGAACCCGGCCCCGAAGATGAGCAGCCGCTTCTCCGCCCAAGGAAACGCGGGGGAGCTGATGGCGAAGAAGCTCCCGACGAGGATGAACAGGATCACGCTGAGGCCGCCGAGGAATCGCTCGATGAAGACCGTGGCGAAGATGCGCGTCGTCGGGGCGTCGGTCTTCCCGGTGATCATCAGCGCGCGGACCGGCTCGCCGCCGAAGTACAGCGTCGGCGTGAGATAGGTGATCGCGTACCCGCTCAATTGGGCGCCGACCACTTGGGGTAGGCGAAGGCGGATCCCGTACGAGCGGAGGATGATCCACCACGAGAGCGTCCAGCCGGCCATCGCTAACAGGACGCTCCCGACGATGCCGGCGATTCCGGCCACACCGAGGGTCCGCATCTCCGCGAAGATCCGACGCCAGCCGACCCAGTAGAGGACCCCGCCGAGCAGCGCGAGGCCGACGGCGATCGAGAGGGCGAACTTCCATCGGTTTCTCAGGGGGGGCTTCATTTCACGGATGCTAGCACAGGGTCGAAAGATCGATCAAGGACAGGGGACACGAGGAAATCGAACGGACGGCGGGGCTTTCCCGCGGATCGGTCAGTCGGCCGCGAGGAGCTCGAGGGCCATCTCCAGCGCCGCGTCGACGGCGTGCTGCCGGACGCGCTCGCGGTTCCCGTCGAAGTGGAACCGCTCCGCCCGCGTTTCGGATCGATCGGAGACGGAGACGAAGACCGTGCCGACGGGCTTCTCCGGGCTCCCTCCTCCGGGTCCGGCGATCCCGGTGATCGCGAGGCAGAGGTCGGTGCCGAATCGGGACCGTCCGTTCTCCGACATCGCCGCGGCCGCTTCCCGGCTGACGGCGCCGTGATCGACGAAGAGCCGTTCCGGAACCCCGACCCATTCGACCTTCACCCGGTTGTCGTACGCGATGACGCCGCCGAGGAAGTAGGCCGACGCCCCGGGGACCTCCGTGATCCGATAGGCGAGACCGCCCGCGGTGCACGATTCGACGGTCGAGATCGTCCACCGACGTTGCGAGAGGGCTTCTCCGAGACGCTCGGCGAGGGTCATGCGGGCTCCTCCTCGATCGGTTCCGGACGCGGATGCTGCGACGCCCAGTCGCACGCAGGCCGGATCGGGCAGTTCGGGCAGTCCGGCCTTCGCGGGCGACAGATCTCGCGACCGAGGCGGATTATCAGCAGGTGCAGGGCGGCCATCAAGGACGGGTCTTTCGGCAGGAGCTCGTTGATCCGGTGGTGAGGGTCGCCCTTCGGCTCGATCAGCCCGACCCGGGTGAGGACGCGGCGGATGTGCGTGTCGACCGGGAAGTAGGGCTTCCCGAACGAGAAGAGCATCACGATCCCCGCGGTCTTCCTCCCGACGCCGGGGGAGGCGAGGAGCCAATCCATCGCGGCGTCGAGTTCTCGCGCGTCGAGGAAGGCGAGATCTAGGGCCCCGCGCTCCCGGTGGATCCGGTTGAGGACCCGGTGGATCCGGGCGGACTTCTGCCGGTGGAGCCCGCCGATGCGAATGGCACGGCCGATCGCGTCGACGCGGGCGGTGCGGACCGCGTCGAGCGATCCGAACCGATCGAGCAGCGACGCGTAGGCGCGGTCCCGGTTCGCGTCGTTCGTGTTCTGGGACAGGATGGTCGAAACGAGCGACTCGATCGGGTCGGGACGGCGCACGTCCGGCGGACCGTAGCGCTCGAGGAGCCGATCGGCGAGCCAGACGGCCTTCTCTCGCGGCTGCATGGGTCGAGGATAGGGGGCGGCTTGCGGCGGCGCAACTGGCCTTCGAAAGCGCGGGTCGGTACGATGAGCGCACGATGATCGAAGCGAAAGGGAAGCGAGAGGCGGTCGTACGGATGACGGACGGCGAGGATCTGATCGACGGACTGCATCGGCTCTCCGTCGACTCGGCGATCGTCGTCTGCGGGATCGGGATGCTCCGCGAGATCGAGCTCGGCTACTGGAACGGCGAGGCCTACGAGAAGCACCGGCTCGAACCGCCGGTCGAGCTCGTCTCCCTCCAGGGGAACGTCGCGCGGTTCGGTGACGAACGCGTTGTCCACGTGCACGCCTGCGTCGGGAGACGGGACGGCTCGACGCTCGGCGGCCACCTGTTCGCCGGGACGGTCCACAACACGGCGGAGATCGCCCTCCGTCTTCCCGAAGGGATCGCCCTCGAGCGCAGGAAAGAGGAAACCGGTCTGACCGGCCTCTACCCGCGGTCTACGTGAAGCCCGCCGGGCCGCGAAGTCCGTGGAGGAAGTCGGTCCCGCTGATGCGCGGCCTCCCTTCCCGCTGAACCTCGAGGATCTCGATCAGCCGGTCGCCGGTCCCGACGAGGAGCCGATCGGTTTCACGGAGCCCGATCTCCCCGGGCGGGATCCGGCCGGATTCGACCGAGATCCGTGCCGTGCGGTGCACCTTGATCCGCTCGCCGTCGAGGAGCGTCCACGCGCCGGGCCACGGGCTCGTCCCGCGGACGAGGTCGTGGATGCGGTGCGCCAGCGCGCTCCAGTCGATCCGTCCGTCGTCCCGCGACAGCCGAGGCGCCGTCGAAACGCCCTCCTCGGGCTGCGGACGCGGAGCGAGCCTCCCTCCTTGCAGGCCGTCCAGGGTCTCGACGATCACCTCGGCCCCGAGGCGGGCGAGCCGCGCCTCGAGCTCGCCGGCGGTCTCGTCCGGGCCGATGTCGAGCCTTCGCTGCAGGAGGAGGTCTCCGGTGTCCATCCCCGCGTCGATCAGGAACGTCGTGATCCCGGTTTCCGTCTCCCCTCGGATGATCGCCCAGTGGATCGGGGCGGCTCCCCGATAGGCGGGCAGCAGCGACGCGTGGACGTTGATCGCTCCCCGCGGCGCGAGCTCGAACACGCCCTCCTTCAGGAGCTGGCCGTACGCGGCGACGACGATCGCGTCCGGCGCGGAGGCGCGGAGGCGTTCGAGCGAACCGTCGGCGTTGATCCGCTCGGGCTGGAAGACGGAAAGGCCCAACGAAGCGGCCTCCTCCTTGATCGGTGGGGGGCGAAGCGCTCTCCGGCGTCCGGCCGGGCGATCCGGCTGCGCGACCACGAGCGAGATCTCGTGCCGATCGGCGAGGGCGACGAGCGCCGGGCGGGCGAACTCCGACGTGCCGAGGAAGACGAGCCTCACGTCGATTCCTCCCGCTGTCGGCGGTGGTACGCCTTCAGGAGGCTCTGCCTCCGGGCGGAGCTGAGATGATCGAGGAACAGGCCGCCGTCGAGGTGGTCCATCTCGTGCTGGATCGCCCGCGCGAGGAGCCCCTCCCCCTCGATCCGGACCGTCTCTCCGTCGAGGGTCGTCCCCTCGACGACGGCGTGGGTCGCCCGCTCGACGGTCGAGTCGACCCCGGGGACGCTCAGGCAGCCTTCGTTGACCTGCTCGACCTCGCCCGAGGTCTCGATCAGTTCGGGGTTGATGAGCACGTGGAACTCGCCGTCGACGTCGAGGACGATGATCCGCTTGGAAATGCCGATCTGTGGCGCCGCGAGGCCGGCGCCGTTGGCGCGAAGCATCGTCTCGACCATCCGCTCGCAGATCGTGCGGATCTCGTCGTCGATCGCTTCGACCGGCTCGGCGCGTCGGCGAAGGGCCGGGTCTCCGTAGGTTCGAATCTCCATGGCGTTCCTCTTGCGTACCGGGACGACGCATTATAAAGTGAGCGTCGGTATGCCACAAGAGAACAGCGATTGGGGGCATCGCCTCGAGAAGATCCTTCGCCTGGAGCGCACGACGGGGTACCGGGACGAGGCGGTGACCTGCGGCCTCGAGGCGTTCGTGCGGACGAACGTCCCCGACGTGGCGTCGATCGTCAGCGGGTACGAGACCGCGTCGCTCGCAGAGCGACGCGCGATCGTCGACCGGCTGTTCGAGCGGGTCGGTGGGGGGACGGCGGCCGCTCCGGTGCGCGTGAGGAGCGCCGAGTTGACCGCGCCGGTCGTCCGGGCGAGGGGGGTCGGGCCGAAGCGCGCCGCGCGGCTGGCGAAGCTCGGGATCGAGACGATCGAGGACCTTCTCCTTTACTTCCCGCGTCGGCTGGAGGACCGTTCGACGGTCGTCCCGATCGGCTCGGTCCGTCCCGGCCAGGAGGTGGGCGTTCGCGGGGAGGTCCACGCGGTCGACCAACGCCGCGTCAACCGGAAGATGACCCTCTTCAAGGCGGCGGTCGGAGACGGGACCGGCTTCCTCTACGCCGTCTGGTTCAATCAACCGTGGATCGCCGAGCAGCTGAAGCGGGGGGACCGGATCGACCTCTACGGCAGGGTCGAGCGAAGCTACGGCGAGCTCCAGATGCGGTCGCCGACGTGGGAGACGGCGGGGGCGGGCCTGGAGACGGGGCGCTGGGTCCCGGTCTACCCGGCGACGGAGGGCATCTCGGACCGATATCTCCGTTCGCTCATCCACCGGAACCTGGACGCGTACATACCGGCGATCGACGACCTCCTTCCGGACTCGGTTCGGGACCGGCACGGGCTGGCGCCGAGGCGGACCGCGGTCGAGACGATCCACCGTCCGGCCGATCCGGTAGCGTTCGAACGGGCGCGCCGGACGCTCGCGTTCGAGGAGCTCCTTCTCCTTCAGATCGGACTGGCGCCGTCGGAGCGGAGCGCGCCAGGACGGGCACACCGCCCGGCGTCCGGTCTGCTCGACTCGTTCCTCGCCGGCCTCCCGTTCCGGTTGACCGGGCCGCAGAGGACGGCGCTGGCGGAGATCTCGTCGGACCAGAAGCGTCCGATCCGGATGATGCGGCTCCTCCAGGGCGACGTCGGGTCCGGGAAGACGCTCGTCGCCGTCTGCGCCGCGCTCCTGACGATCGACGCCGGGCGCCAGGTGGCGTTCATGGCGCCGACCGAGATTCTCACCGAACAGCATGCGATCAACCTCGGGCGGCTCCTCTCCGACCTTCCGGTGACCGTCGAGCTCCTGACCAGCGCGACGCGGCGGAAGGGCGCGGTCCGGGCCGCGGTCGAAGCGGGGAACGTGAACCTCCTCGTCGGTACCCACGCGTTGATCCAGGAGTCCGTCGCGTTCCGGGATCTCGGGCTGGTGATCATCGACGAGCAGCATCGGTTCGGCGTCGTCCAGCGGTCGGAGATCGAGGAGAAGGGGGAAGACGTCGACGTGCTGGTGATGAGCGCGACGCCGATTCCGCGGACGATCACGCTGACGCTCTACGGCGAGTTCGACGTCTCGATCCTCGACGAGCTACCGCTCGGGCCGCGGACGATCGCGACGCACCGGGCGACCGAGGCAGAGCGGGAGACCGTGTACGACGCCGTGGGGCGGTACCTCGGGGAGGGGCGCAAGGGATACGTCGTCCTCCCGCTCGTCGAGGAGTCGGAGAAGGTGACGGCGAAGGCGGCCGTCCAGGTGGCGGAGGAGATGGCGGCGCGGTTCCCCGGTGTGGGGGTCGGTCTGATCCACGGACGGCTGGCCGCCTCCGAGAAGGCCGAAACGATGGAGCGGTTCCGGAGCGGCGACGTTCGGCTCCTCGTCGCGACGACCGTGATCGAGGTCGGGATCGACGTCCTCGACGCCGACTTCATGGTGATCGAGCACGCCGATCGATTCGGCCTTTCGCAGCTCCATCAGCTCCGCGGGCGGATCGGCCGCTCCGGGCAGCCGGCCGACTGCTACGCGATCTCGGACCCGAGCACCGACGAGGCGAAGGAGCGGCTGAAGGCGTTCGTCGCCCACACGGACGGCTTCGCGATCGCCGAGGAGGATCTGCGGATCCGCGGGCCCGGGGACCTGCTCGGGACGCAGCAGCACGGCTTCTTCACTCGGCTGCGCGCGGTCGACCTGTTCGGCGACCTCGACCTGATGCGCGAGGCGCGCGACGCGGCGCGGCGGCTCCGCGAAGAGGGAACGCCGACGACCCTGATCGACGCGGCGAAACGCCGGTTCGGAGACGCACTTCAGCTTCTGCGGGTCTGAGAGCCGCAGCGCCCCGTTAGGGGCGCTCGCGCGCGATCCTGGTTCCGACGCGCGTTCCGGCCGCGAGGTCGGACAGCGCGCCCGGTCTGTCCAGGTCGAACACCTCGATCGGGACCCCGTGCTCGCGACAGATCTCGACGGCGACCTGGTCCATCACGCCGTAGCGGCTCGCGAGGTACTCGTCGTACGTCAGATTCTCGATCAGCCTGGCTCCCTCGTCCTCCGACGGATCGGCGGAGTAGACGCCGGCGACGTTCGAGCCCTTGGCGAGGAGGTCGGCCTCGATCGAGACGGCCCGAATCGCGGCCGCGGTGTCGGTCGTGACGAGCGGGCTCCCGGTTCCGCCGGCGAACAGGACGACCGCCCCGCCTTGCAGAGCGTCCCGCGCGGCGCGCGGGGAGATCGGCTCGGTCAGCTCGGTGTCGATCGCCGATTGGATCCGCACGGTCCGCCCGTTCGACTCGAGGTAGCTGCGGAGCGCGAGCGCGTTGAGCACCGTGGCCAGCATCCCGAGCGTGTCGGCCTCGACGCGGCCGAGCCACGGGCTTCGCGCGCCGCGGAGGACGTTCCCTCCGCCGACGACGATCGCGATCTGCGTCGAAGCGAGCGGCGCGATCTCGCCCGAGATCCGTGACAGGGCTTCGGGAGAGAACGCGCCTTCGGGGCCCTTGAACGCTTCGCCGGAGAGCTTCAGGAGGACGCGAGAAGGGGATCCGGGCATCCTGAGACCTCGATGGCGAATCGGGCGAACCGCTTGACGTAGATGTTCTCGCCGGTCTTCGTTCGGAGGTCGGCGAGCATGTCCTCGATCTTGACGTCGGGGTCCTTGACGAACGCCTGCTTCGTCAGGCAGTTGTCCTGGAGGAAGCGGGCGAGCCGGCCCTCGACCGCCTTGTCGATGATCTCGTCCGGCTTTCCCTGTTCCTTCAGCCGGGCCCGGAACTCGGCCCGCTCCCGCTCGAGGTCCTCGGCCGGGACGTCGTCGGGTGCAACGTAGAGCGGGTGCTCGGCGGCGATGTGCATCGCCACCTCGTTGGCGAACCGGAGGAACTCGGCGCTGTTGGCGGCGAAGTCGGTGTTGCAGGCGATCTCGACGAGCACGCCCACTTTCCCGGTGTGATGGACGTAGGCGACGACGCGGCCCTCCTGGGCCTCGCGGCCGATCTGCTCCATCAGCTCGAGCCCCTGCTCGCGGAGGATCTCCTTGGCGCGCTCGATGTCTCCGTCCGCCTCGACCAGCGCCCGCTTGCAGTCCATCATCCCGATGCCGGTTTCTTCGCGGAGCCGCTTGATGTCCTCGACGCTAATCGGCATCGTCTTCCTTGTCCTCGACGTCTCCGGCCTCGTCCTCCGGTTTCTCGTCCTCCCCTTCGGACGGGGCCTCCTCCTCGAGCTCCTCACCGGGCTTCTCGACAGGCTTCTCGCTCGCCTCGCCTTCCTCCTCGGTCGCTTCGGCCGGCGCCTCGACCTCGCCGCCGGCTTCTTCTTCGGCCGGGGGGGTCTCGACGTCCTGCCGGCCCTCGCGTCCCTCGAGGACCGCGTCGGCGATCCTCGCGGTGATCAGCTTCGTCGCCTTGATCGCGTCGTCGTTTCCCGGGATCAGGAAGTCGATCGGGTCCGGATCGCAGTTCGTGTCGACGATCGCGATCACCGGGATCCCCACGATGTTCGCTTCGTGCACCGCGTTCGCTTCGACGTCGGGGTCGATGACGTAGAGGAGGTCGGGCTTCCGCTCGAGATGCCGCAGGCCGTTCAGGTTCCGCTGCAGCTTCGCCAGCTCGCGCCGCAGCCGGCTCGCCTCCTTGTTCGGCATGTGATCGACGGTTCCGTCCTCGATCGTCGTTTCGAATCTCTTCATCCGCTCGATGCTCTGCTTGATCGTCCCGAAGTTGGTCAGCGTGCCGCCGAGCCAGCGGTGATTGACGTAGTGCGCGCCGCACCGCTGCGCCTCTTCGAGGATCGTCGATTGGACCTGCTTCTTCGTGCCGACGAAAAGGATCTCCCCGCCCGCGCTGACGAGATCGCGGGCGTGATAGTACGCCTTCTTGAAAAGATCGACCGTCTGCTCGAGGTCGATGATGTGGATCCCCTTGCGCTCCGTGAAGATGTAGCGCGCCATCTTGGGGTTCCACTTCCGTGTTCGATGCCCGAAATGCACCCCGGTTTCGAGCAGCTCTTTCATCGTTAGAACTTCCACATCATCCTCCCACTGGAATCGCGGTTCGCGTGTTGCCGGAGTATAGCGAACGACCTTGGAAACCGCAATCCAGGCGCATTGGCACCGGCAAATCGCGCGGTTGTTTCGCGCCCCCCGGTCGGGCGATAATGGGGCCGAAGGTGAGCGATGAGACGGACGGACGCACCCCAGGTCGATCGCGACGAAGTGCGCGAGCTTCCGAAGAACATCGAGGCCGAACAGGTCGTCCTCGGCTCCGCGATCCTCGAGCCGGAGGGGACGATCCCGATTCTCGTCGAGAAGCTCCATCCGGAGTACTTCTACCAGCGGCGGCATCGCGTCATCTTCCGGACGATCCGCGAGTTGTTCGATCGCGGCGAGCCGTCCGACATCGTCTCCTTGGCCAACCGCCTCGAGGAGCGGGGGGAGATGGAGCGGGCCGGCGGGCGGATGTATCTGAACGAGCTGGTCGACCGGGTCGCGACCACGGCGAGCCTCGAATACTACGCCGAGATCGTCAAGAAGAAGGCGACGCTCCGATCGCTGGTCGAGGCCGGGGGGAGGATCGCCGAGTTCGGCTACGACGAGGTCAGCGAGACGGACGAGGTGCTGGACCGGGCCGAGTCGCTCATCTTCGACATCTCGAGCCGCGATTCGGCCGGCTCGTACTTCCTCGTCTCCGACTTCCTCTACGAGCACATCGACACGCTGGAGGAGCTCCATCGGGATCCGAACCGCCACACCGTGACCGGCTTTTCGACCGGGTTCCCGCGGCTCGACGAGATGACGTCGGGCCTGCAGCGCTCCGACCTGATCATCGTCGCCGGTCGTCCGGGGACGGGGAAGACGAGCTTCGCGTTGGCCCTCGCCCGGCACATCGGGGTCCGCGAGAAGGCGGGCATCGGGATCTTCTCGCTCGAGATGGCGAAGGAGCAGCTCCTCGAGCGGCTCCTCTGCGGCGAGGGGAAGGTCAGCCTGCATCGGCTCCGCGGCGGGTACATCCCGAGCGAGAAGTGGCGCGACCTGGCGATGGCGGCGAGCAAGCTGCAGAAGGCGACGATCGTCGTCGACGACACGCCGGGCGCCTCGATCCTGGAGATCCGCGCCAAGGCGCGCCGGATGGCGTCCCAGCACAAGATCGACATGATCATCGTCGACTACCTCCAGCTGATCGAAGGGGCGGTCCGCTCGGACATCCGGGAGCAGGAGATCGCGCACATCTCGCGGTCGCTGAAGCGGCTGGCGAGGGAGCTGAACGTCCCGGTGGTCGCCGTCTCGCAGCTCAACCGGGCCGTCGAGCAGCGCGAGAAGAAGTACCCCCGCCTGGCCGATCTGCGTGAGAGCGGCGCGATCGAGCAGGACGCGGACGTCGTCATGTTCATCTACCGCGAGGACTACTACCGCCAGCCGGAGGAGGCGTCCTCGTCCGACGGAGCGGCGACCGACGCGGAGATCATCATCGCCAAGCAGCGGAACGGCCCGCTCGGCCGGGTGACGGTGAACTTCCACAAGGCCTACGCCTCTTTCTATCCGATGGCGTGGGACGACGGCTCGTCGGCGCCGTTCTAGATCGCACCTCGCGCCTGGGGCCGCGGTGGGGCGCTTCGGTATAATCGGCGTCGAATCCTCGAAGCAACCGGGAGGGGACATGGGGTATCCGACCGAATACCGCTACACGAAGGACCACGAGTGGATCGCCGTCGAAGGGAATCGAGCCCGCATCGGGATCACCGATCACGCGCAGAGCGAGCTCGGTGACATCGTCTTCGTCGAGCTTCCGTCGATCGGAAGCGCTTTCAAAGCCGGGGAAATCCTGGCGACGGTCGAATCGGTGAAGGCCGTCGGGGACGTCTTCGCCCCGTTCGAAGGCACGGTGGTCGAGGTGAACGGCGACCTCGAGGCGTCGCCGGAGACGATCAACCAGTCGCCGCACGAGGCGGGCTGGATCGCGGTGCTCGAGGTCGACGACCCGAAGGCGGTCGACGCGCTCCTCGACGCCGCGGGCTACGAGTCCTTCCTCGCCGAAGGGTAGTCGCGGATGCGCTACCTTCCGCACTCGGCCGCCGACCGGCGCGAGATGCTCGCGTCGATCGGCGTTTCTTCGGTCGACGAGCTGTTCGCCGACGTCCCGCGTGCGGTATCGGACGCCTTCCGGCCGCTCGGCCTCTCCCCTCGAAGCGAGCAGGAGGTCGTCGCCGAGCTGACGGACTTGGCGGCCCGAAACAGAGCGTACGAGAAGGTCTGCTTCGCCGGGGGAGGGGTCTACGACCACTACGTCCCGAGCCTCGTCGGCCACGTGCTGTTGCGCTCCGAGTTCTACACCGCCTACACCCCGTATCAGCCGGAGGTCAGCCAGGGGACGCTGACGGCGATGTTCGAATTCCAGACGCTGGTCTGCGAGTTGACGGGGATGGACGTCGCGAACGCGTCCCTCTACGACGGAGCGACGGCGCTGGCCGAGGCCATGCTGATGGCCGAGCGGGTGAGATCCCGCGGGCGGGTCGCCGTCGCTCGATCCCTGTTCGCGAACGTCCGGCGGGTCCTCGACACGTACTGCTGGGCGAGCGGGATCGAGGTCGTCGAGCTTCCGCGCCTGCCGTCCGGCCGGTGCGATCTCTCCGACGTGCCCGACGACGTCTCCGCGGTCGTGCTGCAGTCTCCGAACGCGTTCGGGGTGATCGAGTCGCTCGAAGGCGTCAAGGAGAGGATCGGGGACGCGCTGCTGATCGTCTCGGTCCATCCGATCTCGCTCGGCGTCCTCGCGCCTCCGGGAGAGTTCGGCGCGGACGTGGTCGTCGGCGAAGGGCAGCCGCTTGGGCTGCCGATGTCATTCGGCGGCCCGCTCCTCGGCCTGCTCGCGACGAGAAAGGAGCACCTCCGTCAGATGCCCGGGCGGCTCTCCGGGCGGACCGTCGATGCGGCGGGGAAGACCGGATACACGATGGCCGCCCAGACGCGCGAGCAGCACATCCGACGGGAGCGGGCGACGTCGAACATCTGCACGAACTCCGCCCTCTGCGCCCTCGCGGCGACCGTCTACCTCGCCTCGGTCGGGGCCGACGGGCTCCGCCGGGTCGCCGAGCTGAACGTCGAGAAGGCGCACTACCTGGCCGACCGGATCGCCGCGATCGAAGGGTTCGGCCTCCCGTTCTCCGGGCCGTTCTTCAACGAGTTCGTCGTCCGCGTCCCCGGCGACGCGGACGGCCTCCGCAGGGCGCTCCTCGACGCCGGGTACCTGGTCGAGCCGCCCGAGCTTCTCCGCGCGCACGGCGTGGAGAACGGCCTCCGGATCGCCGTCACGGAGCGGCGGACGCGGGAGCAGCTCGATCGGTTCGCCGAGGCGCTGGGGGGCTCCCGATGAGGACGATCTTCGACCAACCGCGGCGCGAGGGCGTCGGCGGGCTCTTCCCGGAGCCCGACGTCCCGACGCGGGGCGTCGAAAAATTGATCGACCGGACGCTCCTTCGCGAGGGCGAACCCCGGATCCCGAATCTGAGCGAGCCGACGGTCGTTCGGCACTACACGGCGCTGTCGAAGCTGAACTACGGCGTCGACGACGGGCTGTATCCCCTCGGCAGCTGCACGATGAAGCACAACCCGAAGGTCAACGAGGACCTGTCGAGGCTCCCGGGCCTGACCGGCGTCCATCCGCTCGCCGACCCCGGCCTGGCCCAGGGAACGCTGGCCTTCCTGTACGAGCTGTCCGAGCTGCTCGGGGGGATCGCCGGCCTGCCCGGGGTCTCTCTCCAGCCGGTCGCCGGGGCCCACGGGGAGCTGGCCGGGATGTTCCTGTTCAAGCGATACTTCGAGGACAAGGGCGAAACAACGCGAAGGCGGATCCTCCTCCCCGACTCGGCGCACGGGACGAACCCCGCCTCCGCGGCGGTCGCCGGCTTCTCCGTGGCGGAGATCCCGTCGAACGAGGCGGGGACGGTCGATCTCGACGCGCTCGACGCCGCGCTCGACGGGACGGTCGCCGGGATCATGCTGACCGTCCCGAACACGCTCGGGATCTTCGAGGAGCGGATCCTCGAGATCACCGGTAGGGTCCATGCGGCGGGCGGTCTCTGCTACTTTGACGGGGCGAACCTGAACGCGTTCCTCGGGCGGGCGCGCCCCGGAGACATGGGGGCCGACGTCTTCCACTTCAACCTGCACAAGACCCTTTCGACCCCTCACGGGGGCGGCGGGCCGGGCGGCGGGCCGATCGCCGTCTCCAAGCCGTTGGTCGACTTCCTCCCCGTCCCGTCGATCGAGCGGTCCGACGGACGGTACGCGCTCGGATGGAATCGTCCGCGCTCGATCGGGTCGGTTCACTCGTTCTACGGGAACGTCCTCGTCGCGGCGAAGGCGTACGCGTACCTTCTCCAGCTCGGCGACGAGGGGCTGCGGGCGGTCAGTGAGGACGCCGTGCTGAACGCGAACTACCTTCAGGAGCGGCTGAAGCGGAGCTACGCGCTTCCGTACGACCGCCCGTGCAAGCACGAGTTCGTCCTGTCCGGGAAGGGGCTCGCCGAGGGGATCAGCACGCTGGACATCGCCAAGCGGTTGATCGACTACGGGATCCACCCGCCGACGGTCTACTTCCCGTTGATCGTCCGCGAGGCGCTGATGATCGAGCCGACCGAGTCCGAGGGGAAAGACGGGCTCGATCGGTTCGTCGACGCGATGGAGCGGATCGCCGTTGAGGCGCGCGAGCGTCCCGAACTCCTCCGCGAGGCGCCGCACCGGGCGCCGGTCCGGCGGCTCGATCAGACGCGCGCGGCGAGGGACCCGGTATTGACGTACCCGTTCGACGAGCCGGCGGAGGGGTAAAGCGCGGGTCCGTCGTTTCTTCCGTCTAGGCCTGCGCGGCGCGAATCGCGTCCTCGAGCGAGTCGGCGATCCGTTCGCACTCCGCCGCGTCGCGCGTCTCGACCAGGATCCGGACGAGCGGTTGCGTCCCGGACGGGCGAACGAGGATCCGGCCGCGTCCGGCGAGCTTCTCCTCGGCTCGGGCGACCGCGTTTCGGACCCGCTCGTCTCCCATCAGCTCCGCGGGCGACGCGCAGGAGACGTTGCGATGGACCTGCGGGTAGAGGGGGATCGAACGGGCGAGTGCCCCGAGCTGTTCACCCTTCCGGTGCGCGATCTCGAGGAGCTTCACGGCCGTGAGGATCCCGTCCCCGGTCGGCGAGTACTCGGAGAAGATGATGTGCCCCGACGGCTCGCCGCCGAGGAGCGCGGCCGTGTCGGCCATCTTCTGGGCGACGTGTCGGTCGCCGACGGGGGTTCGCACCACGTCGATCCGCGCCTCGGCGAGGCGGTTCTCGAGCCCGAGGTTGCTCATCACCGTCGTCACGACGAGGGGCGGGGAGAGCGTGCCGGTCTCGGCCATGTGGAGCGCCGCGATCCCGATCATGTGATCCCCGTCGATCGTCTCCCCGTCCGGCCCGACGAGGAGGACGCGGTCTCCGTCGCCGTCGAACGCGATCCCGAGATCGGCCTCGTGCTCGCGCACGGCCTGACGGAGCGGGTCGAGGCACGTCGAGCCGCATTCCTCGTTGATCCGATCCCCGTCGAGCGCATCGTGCAGCGCGACGACGCGCGCCCCGAGGTGGCGGAGGACGTGCGGGGCGATCTTCGCCGTGGCGCCGTACGCGCAGTCGGCGACGATCATTGTCCCGGAGAAGTCGACGTGCTCGACGTCGATGACGCCGGCGAGGAAGGCGGCGTACCTCGTCGCCGCCGCCTCGAGCGGGGCGATCGTCCCGATCCGAGCGGACGCGGCCGGCCCGCGATTCATCGCCGCCTCGATCGCCGATTCTTCTTCCACGTCGAGCTTCATCCCTCGCCGGTCGAAGAACTTGATCCCGTTGTCCTCCGGCGGGTTGTGAGAGGCGGAGATCACGGCGCCGAGATCGGCGCGCTCGTCCTTGATCAGAAACGAGATCGCCGGGGTCGGGATGATCCCGGCGAGGCGGACGTCGACGCCGGCCGAGGCGAACCCCGAGGCGAGGGCCGCCTCGAGCATCGGGCCGCTGACCCGCGTGTCGCGCCCGATGATGACCCGGCCCCCTTCCCCGACGGCGCGATCCGCCGCCGCCCGGGCGAGCGCGACGGCGAGCTCCGGCGTCAGGAGGCGGTTCGCCGGGCCGCGCACCCCGTCGGTCCCGAAGAGCGACGTCATGGCAGCAGCCACCCTCCCGAGAGGGTCAACATCGGCACGGGGAACGCGAGGGGGTAGACGGCCTCCCCGCTCAGGCCGAAGACGAGCGACTCCGCTGCGGTGGACAGGACCGACACCCCGCCGCCGAGAAGAAGCGTGGGAAGGCGGCGGGTCGGGTCGAAATACGATAGTCCGGTCGTCATCCGGAGGAACGCGTTCGCCGTCTCCGGGTCGCCGGTCAGCGCGACGTCCGCGCTCCCGAGCAGGAGGGTCCCGCCGGCCGGGGAGAGAAAGAGCGAGATCGAGAGACGGCCGAAGGAAGCGTCCGTGACGATCTCGGCGCCGATCGAGAGGGGGATTCCGGTGAACGGGAGGATCAGCCGGAGCCCGACCGATCGAAGCCCGAGGGAGGACGCCGGGAGGCCGGTGATCGCGACGACGAAAAGCCCGACCGCGATGGCGCGAACCGTTCCGTGTTTCATCGCGGTCGAGTCTATCGAATGGGAACGGGGAAAGCGAGCTATGGGACGCCGCGGACGACGTCGCCGATGACCGGGACGAAACTGCTCGTCGGCACGGCGTAGGAGACCTGCTCGCGAACCTCGGTGACGACGATCTCCCCTTTCGTCGAGACGACGTCGTAGGATCGGATCTCGTTCGTTTGGGGGTCGAGGACGAGGTCCTCCACGGCGAGGACCTCGAGGACGTCTCCCTCGGCCACGCCGGAGGAGGAGCCGAGGTTGATCGCGATTCTGCCGTCGGGGAGGATCGCGGCGATCTGCCCCTCCGGCGGCGGGATCACCCCGGCGGCGGCGAGCGGCGCCTCGCGTCCGGACGCCAGCGGTGCTACGTCCTCGAGAGAGAGAAGGAGGGCGGAGGTCAGTCGATCGATCGCTTGATTCATCGCGGCGCCGACCACGGTTTCGTCGAACTGCGGGCTCCCCACGGTGATCTCGTCGGCCGCGGGAACCGACAGGCTGATCCCCGGGCGGATCTGGAAACCGACGGAGTCGATGTGGGACGTTCCGTCCCACAGCTTGGCCGTGTAGATCCCGGGGCTCACCGGGAGACCGGTCGCGCTTCGTTGGTTCCAGAACCACGTTTCGCACGCGCCTGTGTCGATGAACTGCCATCCGAGCCACTCGAGGAAAGCGCCCGTCGACGTGTAGATCTCGACCCCGAACCACCCCGGCGCCCCGTCGTTTCGGTACCCGAAAAGGACGGTGTGACCGGCGCTGTACCAAGCGCGGTCGGCCTGCAGTCCGCCGGTGCAGATCCCGGACGACCCCGCGGTCAGGAACGAGAGGAGCTCGCCCAGCTCGATCGAGAAGCCGGTCGTCCCCTCGCCGTGCCCTTCCGCCGACACGAACGACAACCCCTCCGCGGTGCCGACATCGATGATCCGGGCGGACAGGCCGATGTCGACGGACGCGCTGTCGACGCGAAGGAAACCGAGGGAGAGCGACGTCTCCTGCACGTGCACGTCGAAGACCGATCCGAGGACGAGGAGGTCGGCCCCGAGGAGACGGCCGGCGAGCGCGACGTCGGACGGGAGGGCGGGGTTCAGCCCGTTCGCCTGCATCGTCGCGTCCAGCTCGACGCGCTCGAGAACCCTCAGCCCGACCGCAGCGAACCGGGCGATCAGCTCATCGGCCACGCCTTCGCCGACGTTGACGAACCCGGAGCCGCTGACGTCGTCGAATCGGGCGACCGCGATCCGCAGCGGCGCCAGGATCGCCATCGCGTCGTCATTGAGCGGGACGGTGACGTCGATGGATCGCGTGTTGTTGAGCTCGTCGATCTCCTCGATGCGATCGTGGGCTCCGTCGACCTCGACGGAGAGGACGTGCGGCCCCGCCGTCGCGGTCCACGTCGTTGTGAGTTCCTCGGTTCGACCGGCGCGGAGGGAGGTGAACGGAACGATGTCGATCTCGCGGTCGTCGACGGAGAATCGCACGAAGAACGGCTCGTCCGCGTCGCTGGAGCCGGCGTTCTCGATGATCGCGGTGATCGTGACGAGGGCGTTGTCCTTCGGGGCCGTCGGGGAGATCTCCAGCTGCGAAACGACGAGGTCCGGAAGGGCAAACGCGATCTGCGCGAGACACGCGATCGCCAAGGCGGCACAAGCGAGAACGCGTTTCGTCATCATCTGCTCAGAGGGCACCTCGCTTCCACGTACACCCGGTCCTCCCGTGAGGTTTCGCGCCCGTTCGCGCTCGTGTCGAGTCCCCGAGCTCGGTCCGGCGAACCGTCCCGAGGGTCTTCGGCCGGGTGGATCTCGGTACGCACTCGGCGGCGCATCGCTAGATCTGACTCCAATCGGTTCCGGAAGCGATCTTGACGGACAGGGGGACGCGGAGATGCAGTACCCCTTCCATCTTCTCCGCGATGACCGCCGTCGCCTCGGGAAGCGCCTCCTCCTCGATCTCGAAGACGAGCTCGTCGTGGATCTGAAGGATCATCTTGACCGGGGCGCGTTGATCCTCGATCCACCGATCGATTTCGATCATCGCCAGCTTGATGAGATCGGCGGCGCTTCCCTGGATCGGCGTGTTGATCGCGTTTCGCCGGTCGAAGTTGCGCCGCGCGACGTTCCGCGAAGCCAGGCTCGGGAGCGGTCTTCGCCTTCCGAGGATCGTCTCCGCGTAGCCGGTCTCGGTCGCCCGCTCGATCATCCGGTCGATGTACTCCTTGGCCCGAGGGTAGGCGGAGAAGAAGCGGTCGATGTACCCCCTGGCCTCCGATTGCGGGATGCCCAAATCCCGCGCCAAGCCGAACGGGCTGATCCCGTACAGGATGCCGAAGTTGATCCGCTTGGCCGCGTCGCGAAGCCGATCCGGGACCTGTCCCTCCGGGAGCCCGAACACGACGCTCGCCGTCAGACGGTGGAGGTCGACTCCGGCGTGGAACGCCTCGATCAGCTGCTCGTCCTCGGCGAAGTGGGCGAGCAACCGAAGCTCGATCTGCGAGTAGTCGGCGGCGACCAGGCGGGAACCGTCGGGGGCGACGAAGGCGGTCCGGATCCGCCCCCCGATCTCGGACCGCGTCGGGATGTTCTGGAGGTTGGGCTCGGACGAAGAGAGCCGCCCCGTGGCGGTCGCCGTCTGGTGGAAGCTCGTGTGAATCCGTCCGGTCGACGGATGGATCGCCTTCGGGAGCTGATCGATGTAGGTCGTCAGGAGCTTCTTCAGCTCTCGATGCTCGAGGAGCTTCCCGGGGAACGGATGCCGCTCGGCGAGAACGGAGAGCACCCGTGCGCTCGTCGAGGGGCCGGTCTTCGTCCGGTCGACGATCGGCAGCCCGAGCCGCTCGAACAGGATCTCGCCGACCTGCTTCGGCGAGTTGGGGTTGAACGGGCCGCCGGCGAGCTCCATCAGGTCGGCCTCCACGATCTGCAGCTCGGTCCTCAGCTCGTCGCCCTGCGCGTCGAGGACATCACTGTCGACGAGGATGCCGTGTTCCTCCATCCGCGCGAGGACGGGGACGAGGGGGATCTCGACGTCGCGAAACAGGCGCGTCAGGTTCCGTTCCTCGAGATCGCGGGTCAGCGGCGCGTACAGCCGCTGCACGATCTCCGCGTCCTCGGCGGCGTACTCCGTCGCCCGGTCGACCGGCACCGCGGCGAACGGACCGTCCTTCCCGGCGACCTCCTCGTACGTCACCATCGAGTGCCCGAGGTACGTCAGCGCGATCTGCTCGAGGTTGTGCCGGCGCTCTTCCGGGTGGACCAGGTGCGAGGCGATCATCGAATCGAACGCGATCCCGCTCGGGTTCACGCCGTGCCGGTGGAGGACGATCAGATCGTACTTGAGGTTCTGCCCGATGATCTTCGGCGTCTCCGACTCGACGATCGGGCGGAGGGCGTCGAGGACCTCGGCGAGCGGAAGCTGCGGCGGGGCGCCGAGCCCCTCGTGCCCGATCGGGACGTAATGGCCGACGCACGGCTCGCGCGAAAGGGCGATCCCGACGATTTCCGCCTCGATCGGATCGAGGCCGGTCGTCTCCAGGTCGAGGGAGACGGCTTCGGCCTCCCGGAGCTCGGCGACGAGCGCGTCGAGCGCGTCGCGCTCGAGGACCGTGTGATAGGAGACGGGAGGCGCCGGCGCGGGAGGCGGTCGATCGGCCGCCTCGACCGGCTCGAGGCCCAGCTCGCTCAGCGCGCTGGCGAACTCCAGCTCGGTCAGAATCCGCGCTACGCTCTCCGGGTCGATCCCCCGAAGGCGGCACGACGCGGGGATCTCGTCGAGCTCGACGTCGGACTTCAGGCGGATCAACCGGCGGGCGAGTTCGGCGTCCTCGCGGTGGTCCGCTAGCCCCGCGGCGACGCGTCGGTTCTTCACCTCCACGGCCGAGTCGAGAACGGCTTCGAGGGAGCCGAACTGCGCGAGGAGCCGCGTGGCCGTCTTGCCGCCGACGCCCGGTACCCCGGGGACGTTGTCCGACGTGTCGCCGACCAACGAGAGGAGATCGGCGATCTGCTCGGGCGGCACGCCGTACTTCTCCTCGACGCCGGCCGGATCGAGGAGCTGCTGCGCGGCGTCGACACCGCGCCCCCCCGGCCGGAGGAGGTGGACGCGATCGGAGACGATCTGCGCCATGTCCTTGTCCGACGTGGCGATCAGACAGGTCAAGTCATGCTCCGTCGCGCGCGCGCAGATCGACGCGAGGACGTCGTCCGCCTCGACGCCGGGCACGGAGAGCGTCGGAACGCCGAGCGCCGCGAGAAGGCGCTCGATCCACGGAAGCTGCGTCGCCAGCTCCTCGGGCATCGGCTTTCGATTCGCCTTGTACTCCGGATAGAGCGCGTGGCGGAACGTCTCCCCTCCCGCGTCGAACACGACGGCGACGTACGCCGAAGGGTAATCGCGCAGCGTGCGAAGCAGGATCCGCCAGAACCCGTAGACGGCGTTGACCGGCTGACCGGCGCGGGTCGTCAGCTCCGGAATCCCGTAGAACGCTCGATAGACGTGGGAATGCCCGTCGAGCAGCAGGACGCGTCCCTCGTCGAGCCGATCTGGAATGCGAAGGATCTCCTCATAGGTAGGCATCTTCGGTCGATAGCACTCCTTGTCGGTCGAGCAGGTAGCAGAGCGCGAGGGCGAGCCCGTCGGCCATGTCGTCCGGCTTCGGGATCTCCGACAGGCGGAGGAGGCGTTTCACCATCGCCTGGACCTGCGACTTCGGCGCCTTCCCGTAGCCGGTGATCCGCTTCTTCACCTGGAGCGGCGTGTATCCGCGGACCGAGAGGTCGGCGGCGGCCATCAGGAGGACGCCGCGCGTCTCCGCCGTGCGCATCGCGGTCTGCGCGTTCGTCGCCAAGAAGATCTCCTCGATCGCGACCCCGTCCGGGCGGTACGACTCGATCAGCGACCGCGCCTCGCGGTAGATCGCCCGGAGTCGATCGGCCCGGGGAGTCCCCTTCTCCGTCTCGATCACTCCCCCTGCGACGACCTCCCAGCCGCCGGGAACGGCGCGGACGATCCCGTAGCCGGTGATCGCCAGGCCCGGGTCGAAGCCGAGAACGACGAACCCGTCGATCATGTCAGCAGATCCCTCAACGTCGTCCGACCGCTCTCCGCCGTTTCGCAGACGTGATCCGGGTGCCGGTTCAGGTTGACGCCGCACGCCGGACAGAGGCCGCGACAGTCCTCGCGACAGACGACGTTCGGCTCGTGGGCCGAGAGGACCAAGCGGAGGACGACCGGAAGGAGATCGACCGATTCGGCGCCCGGGGGGATCGGCACCTCGAACGATTCTTCGAGGTCGAGCGTCGTCTCGACCGGCTCGAGGCAGCGCCGACAGGGCTGGATCAACTTCGCGCGGAGCGTCACCTCGAGGTAGAGCGTCGACAGCTGAGCGAACGCCTCGCCGACGAGCTCGATCGAGTCGACCGTGCACAGGCTTTCGGGGTCCTGGCCGCCCTTCAACGTCGTCTCGATCGGGAACCGGCGTCCGGGGTTGGCGAGGAAGTCAGCGACTCGCAATGACATGGTCTCGAAGGCGGGCCGCGACGTCGGCCGTCCGCCTTCCCTCCTTTGCGTCGTGGACTCGGATGATCGACGCGCCGCCGAGGATCGCGGCGGTGTTGGCGGCGATCGTCCCCTCGATCCGTTCGTCCGACGTCGCGTCGAGGATTGCCCCGAGGAACGCCTTGCGGGACGCCCCGACGAGAACCGGCCGGCCGAGCTCGACCAAGCGCGACAGGTTCCCCAGGAGCGTGAGGTTGTGCTCGAGCGTCTTCCCGAATCCGATCCCCGGGTCGACGAAGATCCGCTCTTCCGGAATTCCCGCATCGACGGCGAAGCGGGTTCTCCGATCGAGAAACGAGCGGACCTCCTCGACGACGTCGGAGTAGGTCGGATCCCGCTGCATCGTCTTGGGCGTTCCCTGCATGTGCATCAGGACGGCGAACGCGCCCGCGCGCGCGACGACCGCGGTCATCCTCCCGTCGAAGCGGAGCGCGCTGACGTCGTTGACGATCCCGGCGCCGAGGCGGATCGCCTCCTCAGCGACGTCCGCCTTGGTCGTGTCGATCGAGACGCAGACCGGGCTTCGCCGGCGGATCCCCTCCACCACGGGAAGGACGCGATCCATCTCCACCTGCGCCGGTACGGCCCGGGAGCCGGGGCGGGTCGACTCCCCCCCGACGTCGACGATGTCGGCCCCTTCGTCGGCCATGTGCACGCCGCGCTCGATCGCGTCCTCGTGACGGGCGAACCGACCTCCGTCGTAGAAGGAGTCCGGGGTCACGTTGACGATCCCCATTACCAGGACCCGATCGCGCCTGCCCTCCCACTCTTTCAGATCGATCATCGGATCAGAGTATACCATCGGGTCATTCCGCGGGCAGAGCCGAGGTTTGACGAACAGATGCGGGCTTCCTACAATCTCGCGGTACTGAGACAGGGGTGATTCCGATCGCTAAGGTGCTTCTGACAACGACCGTCGAGCGCTTGGGCCCCGTCGGCGAGATCGTCAACGTGGCCGACGGCTACGCTCGCAACTACCTGTTGCCCCGCGGGCTCGCCGTTGCGCCGACGGAGCACAACGTGGCCCGCTTCGCGAAGGAGAAGGCGGCCCACGAGTCCGAGCTCCTCCAGCGCGAGGAGAAGGCTCGGGTTCTGCGCGACAAGCTGGCCGATCAGACGCTTCGCTTCGAGCGTAAGGCGCACGACGATGACCGTCTCTACGGCTCGGTGCGCGCGGAGGACATCACCGGACAGATCGTGGAGCGGTTCGGCGAGCACGTCGAGACGACGCGGGTCCGGCTCGAGCATCCGATCGAGACGCTCGGCCCGCACGCCGCCACGATCAACCTGTATAAGGACGTATCGGTCGAGGTCCGGATCCAGGTCGACGAGGAGGGCGCAAAGGAGGAGTAGCCCTCGATGAAACGTGGGGTGGCCGGGGGGATCGCTGTCTGCCTTCTCTTCATCGTCGCGTGGTCGACCCGGATCGCCGCCGTCACCGTCTACGTCAACGACGTGCTTCCACTGCTCGAACATCCGGTGCTTGTGGAGGACGGCTCGATCCTCGTTCCGATCGAGGGGTTCGGGCTCGCCGTCGGGATCGAGACCACGATCGAGCGAGACCGGCTCGTCCTCCGCTGGTCCGGTGGAACTCGGGGGCTCGCCGCCGACCAGTACGCGGTGCGGGACGGGATCCCCTACGCGGCGCTCGAATGGGTGGTCGGGCTCGTCGGCGGCGCGACCCACCGCGTCGGGGGCACGTGGTACGTGGAGGCGGCCGTCGCGACGCTGGAGGAGATCGAGGTGTCGGGAGAGCGCGTCGTCCTTCGATTCGACGGGTTCGTCCCGATCACGATCGACGCGTCGGATGAGGAGACGGGGCTTCGCTTCACGCTGCATCACTGCCGCTCGGAGGTCGAACCGCGGTTGATCCTGCTCGGCGAGGGCGGGATCGAGAGCGTTCGCCTCCCGTCCGGGGGGCGAAACAGCGTGGACGTCTGGGTCGGACTGCAGGACGGCGCGACCGTCGGCAGAACGTCCCACGAGTCCCCGGGGTTCTACTCCCTCTGTCTGGAGGCCGCCGAGCGACCCGCGACGGAGACGGTGATCCAGGTCGATGAAGGGTGCGTCCTCCATCGGCTGGAGACCGTTCTGTCGACGGAGGCGGTGCGCGCGGACTGGCTCTACGTTGAGGCGTGGAGAGATCGATACCGCCTGACGCCCGTCTTCCCCGAGTCGGGGTTCGGGTCCGTCGCACCGATCGAGGAGCTGGCCTTCGCCTCGGACGCCGTCGCCGCGATCAACCTCGGCTGCTCGCGCACGCCGATCCCCGTGGACCTGCTGATCATCGGCGGGACCCCGTACGTCTTCGGCGACGGGACGTACGACGGTCTGGGGCTGGACCTGTTCGGCTGGTGGGTGTACTTCTCCGGCGGCGCCACCGTCTACGTCAAGCACGGAGGGGGACGCATCCCGGTCGACGACGTCAATCGCCCCCTCCACTACGGAGAGGTCGTCGCCTACCCGCCGGGCTACGTCGGGGGGATCGCGTGGGGGGTGCCCGGATCGTTCACGGTGGTCAAGGTACGGGGCGATCGGGTCGTCTCCGTCTACGAGGGGCCGTTCGTGGCGGCCGATCCGACGGCGACGCTCGTCGTGGCCAGCGGCGAGGCGAAGGCCCGTCTCTCGCTCGTCCGGCTGGGGAACGGGCTGTCCCTGGAGTGCGGAATCGGTCCGGAGGGGACCTCCTTCTCCCACGCGTTCTGCGCCGGCCCGGTGTTGGTCGACTCCGGCCTGCCGGCCGCGATCCCGGAGCCCCCTTCGCCGGATTCCCCGGATGGATGGACCGTCCTCGCGACCGACTGGCACGGCGGGCTGACCCTCCTCTCCTTCGTCCGCGAGAGGGGGAACGAAGCGGACGCGTTCGAAGACCTGATCGCGCTGTTGGCGATGATGCCGGTCCCGATCCGGGACGCGATCGTGCTCAGCCGGTGCGGTGAGAACGCGCTCGTCGTCCGCGATTCGTCTTCGATCTACCGGTTCGGCTCAGGGGATCCGTACGCGCTGGCCCTCTGCCTCGTCCCGCTCGCCCCATGAGGCGGCTCGCCCGCGATGTCTTGATGATGGCGCTCGCGACCGGTGTCTCGCGCCTCCTCGGGCTGTTCCGGGACGTGGCGATCGCGGATCGCTTCGGGGCGAGCGGCGTCTACGATGCGTTTCTGATCGCCTTCTTCGTGCCGCATTTTCTGCGCCAGCTCTTCGCGGAGGGGGCGCTCTCCACCGCGTTCGTCCCTTCCTACACGGGGTTGAGGGTCGCCGGTGACGACGCCGACCGATTCGCGAGCGCGCTGTTGTCCTGGTCGATCCTCCTGTTCGCTGCGGTGGTCGGGCTCGGCGTCTGGCTCGCGCCGGTGTACGTTCCGTTCCTGGCGAGCGGCTTCGCGCCGGAGAAGCAGGCGCTCGCCGTCGGGCTGACGCGGATCGTCTTCCCGTTCATCGCCCTGGTCGGCTTCGCCGCGGTCTTCATGGGGATCCTCAACGCGCATCGCCGGTTCTTCGCCGCGTCGGCGGCGCCGATCTGGTTCAACGTCGGAATGATCCTCGGGGTCCTCGTCCTCGCGCCACGGTTCCCCGAGCAGCCGGTCCTCGGCCTCGCCGTCGGCGCGCTGATCGGCGGGGCCGGTCAGCTCCTCGCGCAGATCCCGGCGCTGCTGCGCGTCGGCTTTCGATTCCGCCTCACGTTCTGGCCGATCCACCCGGAGATCCGCCGATTGGTCCGCCTGATGGCCCCGGCGGTCCTCATCCTGGCGGTGACGCAGGTCAATCTGCTGGTCGACAACAAGCTCGCCTCCCACCTCGGGGACGGGGGGATCTCGTCGCTCCAGTACGGGATGCGGCTCTTCCAGCTGCCGCTCGGCGTGTTCGCCGTCTCCGTCGCGACGGCGTTGTTGCCGAGGTTCTCCGAGGCGCGAGCGCGGGAAGAGGACGGCCGCTTCTCCTCGTACCTGGGCGACGGGATCGCGCTCTCCGCGCTCGTCCTTCTCCCGGCGATGGTCGGACTCCTCGCGATCGGTGCGGACGTCGTGCGGCTTCTGTTCGAGCACGGGTCGTTCACGCCGGACGACACGCTCCGAACGGCGCGCGTCCTCTCGTTCTACCTGATCGGCCTCTTCCCCTACGGGCTGGTCTACCTCTTCTCCCGCGCGTTCTACGCGCTGAGGCGGACCCGCCTTCCGCTTCTCGCCGCCACCGTGGCCGTCGGGGTGAACGTCGCGCTCGACCTGGCGCTCGTCTCGACGATGCGCGAGGCGGGACTGGCGCTGGCCACCGGGATCTCCGGGGTCGTGAACGCGCTCCTGCTCGGGCTTTTCCTGATCCCTCGGACGCGGTTCCCGTGGCGGCACCTGTGCGTCGTCGGGGTCGGCAGCGGTGCGCTCTACGGCGTGGCGTGGGGGATCCGGCGGGCCGTCGGCGACGGTCCGCCGGCGTGGGCGGTCTTCGCACCGCTCGTCGCCGGCGTCGTCTTCTACGTTGCGTACGTTCGAACGACGCCGCTCTGGTCCCTGGTCGGGCGGTTCCGGCGCGACGGCGGGGAACCGCCGGTGGAGTAGAAGGGGAAGGCCGCCGCGCTACCCCGCCGCCGGGGAGGGGACGAGCGATCGGAAGAGGGTCTCCAGCTCCGCGCCGGCGATCACCTCGCGATCGAGCAGCTCGCTCGCGAGGCGGTCGAGGACCGACCGATTGCTCTTCAGGAGCCCCTTCGCCTTCTCGTAGGACCGGACGATCAACGAGCGGATCTCGCCGTCGACGAGCGCCGAAAGCTCCTCGGAATGCTCGTCGCTCTTGACGATCTCCTCGCCGAGGAAGACGTCGACGCGCTCGCGGGCAAGGCTGATCGGGCCGAGCTTCTCGCTCATCCCGTACTCGACGACCATCCGCTTGGCGAGGTCGGTCGCCTTCTTCAGGTCGTCGTGCGCGCCGGTGGTCAGTTCGGCGAAGACGAGCTCCTCCGCGGCGCGGCCGCCGAACAGCGTGACGAGGGTGTCCCTCAGCTCGTCCTCGGAGACGATGTACTTGTCCTCGAGCGGCAGCTGCAGCGTGAACCCCAGCGACCCGTCGCCGCGGGGGATGATCGAGATCTTGTGCACCGGATAGGCGTGCGGAAGGAGCCAACCGACGAGCGCGTGCCCGGACTCGTGGTACGCGATCCGCTCGCGGACGTCCGCGCCGAGGACGATCCCCTTCCGGCGGACGCCGGCGATCACCCGATCGGTCGCCTCCTCGAAGTCGACCATCTCGACCGCCTCCTTGTCGTCGCGGGCGGCGAGGAGGGCGGCCTCGTTGCACAGATTTCGCAGATCGGCGCCGACGAACCCGGGGGTTCGACGGGCGAGGATGGCGGTATCGACGTCGTCCGCGACCTTCTTGTTCCGCAGGTGGACCTTCAGGATCTCTTCGCGCCCCTTGAGATCGGGCCGCGGGGCGGTGATCCGGCGATCGAAGCGGCCCGGTCGCAACAGGGCCGGATCGAGGACGTCCGGACGGTTCGTCGCGGCGAGGAGGATGATCCCACGATTCGGCTGGAACCCGTCCATCTCGGCCAGGAGCTGGTTGAGCGTCTGTTCGCGTTCGTCGTGCCCGCCGCCGAGTCCGGCGCCGCGCTTCCGCCCGACGGCGTCGATCTCGTCGATGAAGATGATGCACGGAGCGCTCGACTTCGCCTTCTCGAACATGTCGCGGACCCGCGCCGCGCCGACCCCGACGAACATCTCGACGAAGTCCGAACCGCTGATCGAGAAGAACGGGACCTTCGCCTCGCCGGCGATCGCCTTCGCCAGGAGCGTCTTCCCGGTTCCGGGCGCCCCGATGAGGAGGACCCCCTTGGGGACCTCGGCGCCGAGCTTCCCGAACCGCTTCGGGTCCTTCAGGTAGTCGACGATCTCCTCGACCTCTTCCTTGACCTCGTCGATTCCCGCGACGTCGGCGAACGTAACCTCGGTCGACTCCGGGCGGACGAGCTTCGCCTTCGACTGACCGAACGCGAGGGCCCCTCCGCCGGCCTGCGTCCGCCGCATGATGTAGACCCAGACGGCGATCAGCAGAACGATCGGAAGCATCGAGACGAGGATCGTCGTCCAGATGCTGCCGGTCGAGTCGGGCTCATACTGGACCTCCGGAACGTTCTCGTCGAGGAGCTTCGAGTAGAGCGTCACGTCCTGTGGAAGCTGGGCGGTCAGCGTGCTTCCGTCGTTCAAGACCGCCTGGGCCACGTTGTCCTTGACGGTGACCTGGGCGACCTGCTCGCTCTCGACGAGGCTGCGGAACAGGCTCCAACTGATCTCGTCGCGCCCGCTGTCCCGCCCGAACCACGACTGAAGCAGAATCAGGCCGAGGATCACGACGATCGTGATGAAGGCGATGTTGCGGAGATTGCGGTTTCGCATCTCGCGCAGCGGCTCTCTGTCCATGCGTTCTCCTTAGCTGAGGTCGGTCCGATTGTAGCACCCGGCTCGAAAAGCGTCAAACACAGTACAGCACGGTAATATCGTCCATAAAGCCCGCGCTAGCGGCGGAGGAGGCGCCTCCAGAGCTGAAGGCGGGGGAACGATCGCTCCTCGCCCTTCAGAAGGCGGGCGATGTTGGTCCTGTGGGTGTAGAGGATGAACAGGGCCAGGCCGCCGGTCAGGCCGATCAACAGCGGCGGATGATCGAG
This sequence comes from uncultured Thermotogae bacterium, assembly GCA_964466035.1. GTDB lineage: Bacteria > Bipolaricaulota > Bipolaricaulia > UBA7950 > UBA9294 > JANQEA01. Next base: position 47,036 of record CAYXLR010000004.1, on the reverse strand, counting down.
GTCGGTGAGCAGACCGAGGAGGAGCGCGGAGACGGGAATCGCCCACGCGGCGAGGATCGACCCGAGGGAGACTACCCCGGACAGGAACAGCGCGACGAGGAAGACGCCGAGCGCGCAGCCGACGGGGATCGGAGCCGTTGCCACGAGCATGCCGCCGGCCGTGGCGACGCCCTTTCCGCCGCGGAAACCGGTGTAGATCGGGAAGACGTGCCCGAGGACCGCGGCGATCCCGCAGAGGACGGCGACGACCTCGACGCTCAGCGGGAGCGGGCCGAGCGGGAGTCGGGCGATCCCCGCGGCAGCCGCCGCGCCCTTCGCGACGTCGAACGCGGCCACCGGAAGGCCGCCGCGCCATCCGAGGACCCGCCACGCGTTCGTCGCCCCGGCGTTGCCGCTTCCGTGCTGGCGGATGTCGATCCCTCTGAGGATCCGGCCGATGACGATCGCCGACGGAAAGGCGCCGAGCAGGTACGAGAGGACGAGGAGCGCGGCGAGGGCCATCAGCGGGCGGCCGCCGCCTCGATCCGCCGGTCGACGAAGCCCGCGTCGGTGACCGCGATGGCGGCGGCTCCGGGGCCGGCGTGGCACCCGATCGCCGGCGCCGTGTCGGTCACCCACACGCGGGCGTCTTTCGCCTGGAGGAGGAGCTCGGTGCGATATCTCTCGACGAGCTCCGGAGCGGCCGATTGGCTGACGACGAACGTCGGGCGGTGCATCCCGCGCGCGTGTCGGAGGACCTCCTTGAGGACGCGCCGCTGCGCGGCGCGCGGCCCGAACGCCTTCCCGGCCAGCACGATCCCCCCGTCCTCGACCGTGAGGACCGGGCAGAGACGAAGGAGCTTGGCGACGCGCCCTCGCATCGGAGAGAGCCGCCCGCCACGGACGAAGTACTCGACCGTCGGGACGTAGACGTAGACGTACGTGCTCCGCGCCGTCTCGCGGGCGATCTCGGCGCACTCCGCGAGCGTGCACCCCGCCTCGATCGCCCTCGAGGCCGCCCAGACGACGAGCCCCTCGGCGGCCGAGGCGGAGCGGCAGTCGACGATCTCGATCGGGACGCCGGCCTCCTCGCCGACCCGCCGCGCGGCGGTCTGCGCGCTCTGGAGGGTCCCGGAGACCTCGGCCGAGAGGTGAACGGAGACGATCCCTTCGTAGGTCCGTGCCAGGTGCCGGTACACCGTGAGGAAGTCGATCGGGCGGGGCTGAGACGTCTTCGGGAAGACGGGAGACGTCGAGAGCCGATCGTAGAACTGTCCCGGCGTGATGTCGACCCGATCGAGGAGGACCTCGTCGCCGAACGCGAGGCGAACCGGAACGACGTGGACCCTCCGCTCCGTGAGAATCTCCATCGGGAGGTCGCAGGCCGAATCGGTGACGAGTGCGATCCCGCTGCGGGTTTCGGCCGCCGGCTCGCCTTCGATCGCGACGAGCATGTCCTCGATCTTCGGGCACTGAACCTCTCCGTGCTCCGCGAGCAGGGCGAGCGCGTACGCCGGCACGTTGGTGTGGACGTGGGCGTGGATCTCGGTGTCCGTCCCCGCAACGACGACCGAGTCGCCGAGGGTCGAAAGCCGTTCGATGACGTCGCGTCGCGGGATCCGCTCGCCCCGGACGACCGCCTCGACGCAATAGCGGAAGTCGAGCCGCTGGGGAGTGGGCCTCGGCGTCGGCGCGGCCGGCTCGTCGATCGTGGGCGGCGTCCCCCCGTCGTTCGCTCCGCGGTGGAAGAAGTCCCGGATCCCTTCGAGGAAGTGGACGAAGCCGAGCGCGCCGGCGTCGACGACCCCCGCTTGCTTCAATGCGGCGAGGTGGTCCGGCGTCTCGGCGAGCGATTCCTTCGCCACGCGGAGCCCCTCGTCCAGCAACGCCTTGAAATCGGGAAGCCGCTCCGCGTGTTTCGACAGGTGTTCGGCGACGTCGCTGATCACCGTCAGGATCGTCCCCTCGCGCGGCTGGGCGAGCGCCTCGCGGGCCCGCGTCGACGCGCGGCGGAGGGCGTCGGCGAAGCGGCGGGCGGACACTTGGACCGAATCGCTGAAGCCTTCTCGGAGGCCCTGGAAGAACTGGGCGAAGATCACCCCGGAGTTCCCCTGCGCGCCGGTGAGGGCACTCGACGCGATCGACGAGCTGACGGCGGCGAGGGAGGGGAGCGGTCGCTGCAACCCGTCGACGATCGCGCGCATGGTCAGCGCGAGGTTCGTCCCGGTGTCGCGATCCGGCACGGGGAAGACGTTGATCCGGTCGAGATGGTCCCGGTGCGCGATGACGCGGCGGGCGCCGGCGATGACCGACTGCTGCAGGAAGTCGCGCGTGAGGGTTCGAACCGAGCGATCGGACGGCCTTGACATGACGCTCGGATCATACGGGAGGCATCGCTCGGCGGGCAAACGGAACGAAGAAGAAGGCTCCGATCGGGAGATCGGAGCCTTCCGAATGCGGTCGTGCGTCGTTCTAGCGGACGGTGATCGGGACGAGGACGATCTCCCCTTCGCCGTAGACGACCCAGACGAGGTAGTCGCCCGCCGGGAGCCCGGCGGTGTCGATCCCGAGCAGGTAAAGGTCGCCTTCGTACCGGCTGGTGAACGAGAAGACCGGGGAGACGCCGCCGCCGGCGCCGGCGACGCCGGGAGAACCGACGGTCGTCGGCTGCGTGACGCGGATCCACGGCCAACCGGTCTGCGCCCGCTCGCTTCGCGGCAGGTCGAGCCCGACTTCGAGCGGCGTCCCGGCCATCGTGATCGTCGGCCGGAGGTCGGCGAACAGCTCCATCTCCTCCAGCGTCTGCGAGTTGATGACGTCGGACGTGGCGACGAGCGGCCGTCCGTTCGCGTCGACGCCGCGGGTGACGATCCCGAGGTTGGTGTGCCAGTTTTCCGGCTCGTCGGGACCGAGCGGATCGGTCCGCTCCATCGTCGCGAAGGTTCGCGCGTTCCCGGCGGGCCAGCCGCCGCCGAACGAGTCGAACGCGTTCGCGGTGTCGACCACCTGGCCGTCCGCATCGAGCAGCTCGATGATGTCGCCCTCGTTGGAGAGCTCCATCTCGTAGGGCTCGACGTCGTCGTAGACGATGTCGGCGTCGAGATTGAGCACCGTGAAATCGCTCCCCCGCTCGAGCAGGAGGTAGCTCTCGTCGAGGTCGACCGGGCGTGCGACGACCCTCCACGACAGACCGTCGTCGCGCTCGATGAACTCGATCGACGGGATCGGATCGTTCTCCGCGAGCTCGCAGGCCGACTGCGCGGCCGGCGCGAGGACGCCGGAGAGCGGGACGACCTTCCAGCGGAAGTCCTCGGGGCTCACCGGCTCCTTCTTCCGCCAGCGGAGCACCCAGCCGTTCAGGTCGATCGGCTCGCTGCCGATGTTGCGCAGCTCGATCCACTCGTCCTCGGGACCGGCCGCCGTGCCGGCCCAGGCGATCTCGCTGATGATCACCTTCTCCTCACACTCGACCGACCCACCGCCGCCTGCGACCCCTTCGGTGACGGTGATCTCGTCGTCGTCCTCGTCGTTCGCCGGGTTCGGATCGGGAAGATCCGATTCCTCGATCGAGGCGACGTTGACGATCGTCTGGCCGGCCGTGCCGGCTTCCGTTTCCGCGGTGATGTGCAGCGTGCGCGACCCGGCGATCGGCAGGAGCGCGATGATCCAGTCGCCGGAGGCCTCGTTGTAGCTGCCGGCGCCGTCGTCGTCGACGTAGATCAGACCGTCGGGGAGGACGTCGGAGATCACGATGCCGGTCGCGTCGTCGGGACCGTTGTTCAGCACGGTGATCGTCCAGACGATCGAGTCGCCCTCGGCCGGCGTCGGGTTGTCGACGGTCTTGACCACCGCGAGGTCCGCCGCGATGACGGTGACGTCGGCCGAGTCCTCGTTGTTCGACTCGTCCGGGTCCTCGATGTCGGTCTCGATGACCAGCGCAGTGTTGGTGATCGTCGTGCCGAGCGTTCCTTCGTCGACGAGCGCGGAGATCCGCAGCGACGCCGACGAGCCGACGGGCAACGTCCCGACGGTCCAGCGATCGGTGACTTCGCTGTAGTCGCCGCCTCCGTTGTCGGAGACGTACAACAGGCCGAGCGGCAGGACGTCCTGAAGCGCGACGCCCGTCGCGGTATCGGGTCCGCCGTTGGTCACCGTGACGGTGAACGCGACGGTCGCCCCTTCGGTCGTGAACGGATCGTCGACGATCTTCTCGACGATCAGGTCGGCGAGAGGACGTCTGACGACGACGGAATGGTCGTCGGAGATAGGATCGGTCTCGTCGCTGTCCGCGGACGCGGTGTTGTCGACGCGCGGGACGTCGGCCTCGGTCGTCGGCCCGTACGTCGGGGCAGGCGTCACGGTGGCGCTCGCCCCCGGCGCCAGATCGCCGACCGGTACGTTTATCAGTCCGAGCTTGGCGTCGCTCACGCCGACGTTGTGCAGGGTGACGTCTCCGACGTTGGTGACGGTGATCGTGTACGCGATCGTCTCGCCGACGAGCACCTCGCCGGGGCCCGTCTTCACGATCGCCAGCGCGGGACCGCCCAGGACGTCGACCGAGTGGCTGTCGTTCGCCGGGCCCGTTTCGTCGGAGTCGGCGATCGCCGTGTTGACGACCGGCCCGGGCAGATCGGCCTCCGAGGTGGCGTACGTCGGCGTGACCGTGGCGCTGTCGCCGGGATCGAGGGTTCCGAGATTCTGGCTCAGTCCGAGCTTGGCGTCGTTCAGCGTTACGTTGTGCAGCGTGACGTTTCCGGTGTTCGTGACGGTGATCGAGTACTGAATCGTCTGGCCGGCGTTGACCGGCCCGGCGTCGCCCGTCTTCACGATGCCGATGGACGGGTTTCGCGAGAGCGGGACGTCTTCGCTGTCCGATTCGTCGGGCAGCTCGTTGGAGGAGACGGTGGCGGTGTTGTCGATGTCGCCGTCTCCGCCGCCGTTGTCGTCGATGTCGGACTGGAGTGCGGTGTAGGAGCCGGTGTAGGTCCACGACTCGCCGACGTCGAGGACGCCGTCCCCGTCGTCGCCGGTCGGACCGGAGAGCGGGTCGAGAAGCGGGTCGGAGACCGAGACGCCGGTCAGCGAGACGTTGCCGATGTTCTCGACGACGATCCGGTAGGAGATGACGTCGCCGGCTTCGTCGACCGCCCCGGCGGGTCCGTCCCCGCCGACGTCGGTGACCGTCTTGTCGATCGTGTAGTTCGGACCGACGGAGATCTGCACCGCTTCGCTGTCGGACTCGTCGGGCAGCTCGTTGGAGGAGACGGTGGCGGTGTTGTCGATGTCGCCGTCGTTGTCGGCGGCACCGTCGCTGTCGATCCCGTTGCTGTCGATGTCGGACTGAAGGACGGTGTAGGAGCCGGTGTAGGTCCAGGACTCGCCGACGCCGAGGACGCCGTCCCCGCCCGCATCACCGCTGGGTCCCGTCAGCGTGCCAAGCAACGGATCGCTCACGGAGATTCCCGTCAGATCACGGGTTCCGGCGTTTCCGACGACGATCCGGTAGGAGATGACGTCGTCGGCTTTGTCGACCGTTCCGGCGGGTCCGTCCCCGCCGACGTCGGTGACCGTCTTGTCGATGGTGATGTCGGTCTTTACCCAATCCTTGTCGGCGGTGTCGTCTGCGTCGGCGGTGGCGCCGGCCACGGTGCCGTCGAAGGAGGCCTCGACGGTGGTCGTTCCCGTGGCGGACGAGTTGAGCGTGACGGACGCCTCGCCGTTGGCGTCGGTGGTGTCGCTGTCCACGTTCAGGTCGCCGGGTCCGGAGGTGATGACGAAGTCGATCGTTTCGCCGGCGAGCGGCGACCAGCCCGAGCCGTCGTCGTACTCCAGGGTGGCGGTGAAGACGTGCGGGTCACCGATCTCGTTCGTGTCGAACGGCGGATCGAGCGACAGGCGGACGTCGATCCAGTCCTTGTCGGCGGTGTCGTCTGCGTCGGCGGTGGCGCCGGCCACGGTGCCGTCGA
>CAYXLR010000004.1:0-40991 GCA_964466035.1 uncultured Thermotogae bacterium | reverse complement strand
GTCACCGATCTCGTTCGTGTCGAACGGCGGATCGAGCGACAGGCGGACGTCGATCACCGTCGTCGTCGTGTCGTCGCAGTTGTTCGTGTCGTCGGGGTCCGGCTGGTCACCCTCGGCACAGGCCTCGTTGTCGAGGTCCCCGATCGTGCCCGGGTCGACGTCGGCCGTAATCTGGAAGGCGATCGAGTCCCCGACGTCGAGGTCGCCGATGGTGTAGGAACCGATCCAGGAGCCGGAACCGGTTCCGCCCGAGGTGATCACGTACGACGCGTTGGACAGGCCGGTCGGCAGGACGTCGTCCAGCTCGACGCCGGTGGCGTCGGTCGGACCGTCGTTCGTCACGGTGATCTCGTAGGTGATCGAGCCGCCGGCGAGAACCGTCGCGGGGCCCGTCTTCTCGACGATCAGGTCGGCGATCGGGCAGTCGAAGTACCCGTACATCTGGATCGAGTTGCTCTCCCGCTCCTCGGTGTAGAACGTGGTGCTCGATCCGAGCCGGACTTCCAGGGAGCACGTCTCGTCGCCGATGTCGATGTCGACGCTCGTCGTGGTGATCTGAACCCGGTCGGCGCAGCCGTAGCAGATGCTGTTCTCGGGCACGTCGTACGCGCAGCCGCTCAACTGGATGCACTGACCGCCGGGGCACTGCGAACAAGAGTACGTCCCGGTGGGCGAGTTGTCGGTCTCGTCGTGGGACATCGGGACCTCGATCGTGACCGTCCCGATCTCCGGGTTGGAGAAGTGGAGCAGGATCCTGAGCGTGATGCTCTCGAGCGTCGTTCCGGTGACCGGCCAGTTCTCGTGGGTGAACGTTCCCAACAGGAACTGCTCGCCGGACACGATCTCGTCGAGCGACGCGTTGACCTCGAACGTGTAGCCGCTCGGACTGCCGTTCTGCGGGGTTCCCCACGTGGCCTCGGTCGTGTCGGCCGGAGAGCCGGGGCTGATGCTCACGGACGGTGAAGGGTTGATCCACTGCGCGTCCATCGGGTCGCCGGCCATGTCGAGTCCGCTGACGTGCACGCCGGCGGCGAGTATCGCCGCTGTTGCCAGGAGCAACGCGAAGACGATCCTCGCGGATGCTCTTCCTTGGGTCGATCGCTTACGGAGTAATTGCCACTTGTCTGCCCGCTCCGTCATGACGTCCTCCTTGAAGTCGGCAACCCGGCCGCCTCAAGGAGGCCCGTGGCTTTGCGTCCCACTCTCGCGAGCAGTTTGCCTTTATCGCCGTGGTGCTCGTATCCGTACGACCTGTGGGATCCCTCGGTTCCATCGGAGTCAGTTCCCTCCGTTCTCTTGTCGGCTGCGCCCTTGGATGACCAATGCGCGTTCGACCGCTTCAGGGGGGGCCAACTCCTCTTCCAGCAGGATGTCGCCGAGGAGCTTGTCCGTGAATCGGGTTCTCTGTAACTCCAGGCCCTTTGCCAGCTCGGAGTGGGAGATCACGCCGAGGTCGACGAGGATCTCTCCCAGACGCTTCTCGCTCTCGAAGTACTCCTCCAGGATCGACAGGATGACCGCGCTTCGGCTCTTCCGTTCGCGCTGGCTCTTGGAGTCGACCTGCCGGATCAGATAGGAGTCCACTTTGTTGTAGTAGATCGTCGTCTGCATCCTTCTGCCTCCCTGTCTCCTTGCCCGAAAAAAACGAACGCCGGGCACCCGTCTCCTGGCAACCCGGCGACCGGCGGACTCTGCCGAGTCCGCTAGGCGAACCCTCGGTTCACCCTCGCATGCGTTCAACCGCATGGGCCCGTAGCTTTGCGCCCCCGCCTCTCGACGGGTTTGCCCTTGCAGGGACTCACTGCGGTACCCGGAAAAGGGAACGCCGGGTACCAGCTCCCTGGTAACCCGGCAACCTACACTTCCGCGCAGGTCCGTGGTTTTGCGCCCCCACCTTGCGATGGGTTTGCCCTTTTCAGGATTATGAACTAAGTGTGGCAACGATATCCGTCATAGGTTCAAATGTCAAGAGGACGCACACAAACTCGCTGATGCCGTTCTGGTCGCGATTCCCGAATCCACCAGCCGCGGTGCGCGCTTTGCGGCACGCGGATTCCTGGTCGTATACTGGCTTTCCCATGACCGAAACGGCCAAGCGGACCCCGATGATGCGGCAGTACATGCGGTTCAAGGCCGATTACCCGGACACCGTCCTGTTCTTCCACCTCGGTGACTTCTACGAGACCTTCTTCGACGACGCCGAACTGACCGCCCGGGAGCTCGACATCGTGCTGACATCGCGAAACGGGCACCCGATGGCCGGGGTCCCCGTACGGCGGGGGGAGGCCTACATCAACCAGCTCCTCAAGCGCGGCTACAAGGTCGCGGTCTGTCAGCAGGTCGAGGACCCGAGGAAGGCGAAGGGCCTCGTCAAGCGGGACGTCGTCCGCGTGGTGACACCCGGGACGGCGATCGAGGACTCGGTCCTCGAGGACGGGGTGAACAACTACCTTTGCGCCGTCGCTCCTCAGGGGGAAGGAGATCGGTACGGGATCGCGTTTCTCGACCTGTCGACCGGGGAGTTCACGACGACGACCGCCGAAGGGATCGAGCAGCTCGGCGACGAGATCGCGCGCCGGGCGCCGAGCGAGATCCTCCTTCCCGACGCCGTGAACGCCGAGGCGGCGGCCGCGCTCGACGAACACCTGACGACGCGCGTACCGGCGTCGACGTTCACCGCCGATCCGCTCGAGCGCTCCGCCCTCGGCGCGATCGAGGAGGGCGGCCTCTGCGCCGCCGGAGCGATCCTCGCCTACGTGGAGAGGACGCAGAAGTCCGTTCTGGCGCACATCCGGCCGCTTCGGTCCTACAGCCTGTCCGACCGCATGGACCTCGATCCGTTCACCGTCACCAGCCTCGAATTGGTCAAGCCGATTCGTGAGGGCCAGGAAAGGGGAACCCTGCTCCACGTCCTCGACCGGACCGGAACGAGCATGGGCCGCCGTCGGCTTCGTCGGATGCTCCTCGCGCCGCTCGTCGATCGCGGCGCGCTCGACGAACGACTCGACGCCGTGGAACGGCTCGTCGAGGCTTCGCAGACGCGGCAGGAGCTTCGCGAGCGGATCGGTGCGGTCCACGACGTCGAGCGGTTGATCGGGAAGCTGGGCGCCGGGCGAATGCGCCCGCCCGACCTGCACCTGCTCCTCAAGTCGCTCGAACCGACCGGAGAGATCGCCGATCTCATCGTGGGGCTAGTTGGAGACCGCCCCGTCGCTCGGCTGTCCGCGATCGCCGGCGCGTTGGACGATCCGGAGCTTCACGCGCTGGCGGAGGAGTTCTCCGGGATGCTCGTCGATCAGCCACCGGCGGAGGCGCGCGACGGCGGGATCGTCCGCGCAGGCTTCAACGCCGAACTCGACGCCCTCCGCCGACAGACGAAGTCGATCCGCGGCCAACTCGCGAAGATGGAGCAGACGGAGCGGGAGAGGACGGGGATTCCCTCGCTGAAGATCGGGTTCAATCGCGTCTTCGGCTACTACCTCGAGGTGACGCGGACGCACCTCGACAAGGTGCCGGAGGCGTACCGTCGTCGTCAGACCCTGGCGAACGCCGAGCGGTTCGTCACCGAGGAGCTGAAGGAGTTCGAGGAGAGGATCTCGAACGGCGAGGAGCGGGCGAAGGCGCTCGAGCTCGAGCTGTTCGAGCGGGCGCTCGAACGTCTGAGCGGGGCGATCCCGCGCCTTCAGCGGCTCGCCGACGCGATGGCCGAGCTCGACGTGACCCTCGCGCTGGCGGAGAACGCCCATCGCTACGGCTACGTCCGCCCGACGTTCACCGAGGAGCACGAGATCGCGGTTCGCGGCGGGCGCCATCCGGTCGTCGAGCGGGTCGAAGAGTTCGTCCCGAACGATCTCGTTCTGGAGGAAGGGCGCGACCTGGTCGTCCTGACCGGGCCGAACATGGCCGGGAAGTCGGTCTACCTACGGCAGGTGGCGCTGATCTGCCTGATGGCGCAGATCGGCTCGTTCGTTCCGGCGAGCGAGGCCCGGCTGCCGATCGTCGATCGCGTCTTCGCCCGCGTCGGGGCGAGCGACATGCTGTCGGCCGGGATCAGCACGTTCATGATGGAGATGCTCGAAGTCGCGACGATCCTCCGGCGCGCGACGTCGCGGAGCCTGATCATCCTCGACGAGATGGGGCGGGGGACGAGCACGTTCGACGGGGTCTCGATCGCCTGGGCGGTCGCCAAGGAGCTCGCGTCGCGCGTGAGGGCGAAGACCCTGTTCGCGACCCACTACCAGGAACTGACGCGTCTCGTCGACGAGACCCCGAACGCGGTCAACCTCCACGTCGCGGTGAAGGAGGTCGGCCGGGAGGTCGTCTTCCTGCACCGGGTCGAGCCGGGGACCGCGGCCGGCAGCTACGGGGTTCACGTCGCGCGGCTCGCCGGCCTGCCGGAGCGCGTCACCGAGGTGGCCGACCGGATCCTCGCCGAACTCCTCGCCGAGGCGCCGCTCTCCCAGCTCGGGGAGCGGGAGGCGGTCGCCGAGGCGCCGCTCCGGCTGTTCGGATCGGAGGAGCATCCGGTCGTCTTGGAGCTGCGAAAGCTCGACCCGGACCGGATCACGCCGCTGGAGGCGCTCCGGATTCTCGCCGACCTGCGAAGCCATCTCGACTGAACGGGGGAAGCCGGATGATCGATCACACGCCGGTCCTTCGCGACGAGGTCGTCCGCCTGTTGGCCCCGCGCCCCGACGGCGTGATCGTCGACGGGACGGTCGGGCTCGGCGGGCACGCGGAGGCGCTCCTCGAGGCGGGGCCGACCGTCCGGCTGATCGGGTTCGACCGCGACCCGGAGGCGCTCGCCCGGGCGCGCGGGCGCCTCGCTCGGTTCGGATCGCGCGTATCGCTGGTCCACGGGAACTACCGCGACCTGGAACGCCTGTTGGACGAGCTCGGCGTCGGTCGGATCGACGGACTTCTGCTCGACCTGGGCGTCTCCTCGCTTCAGCTCGACGACGCGGGCCGCGGGTTCAGCTTCCGCCTCGACGGGCCGCTCGACATGCGGGCGGACCCGACGAGCGGCGAGACGGCGGCCGAATGGATCGCCTCGGCGCCGCAAACCGAGATCGCGGAGGTGCTGGCGGGCTACGGCGAGGAACGGTACGCGGAGCGGATCGCCCGCGCGATCGACGAGGCGCGACGACGCGAGCCGATCGCGACGACCGCGTCGCTGGCTGCGATCGTCCGCGCCGCGGTTCCGGCGAGCTACCGGCGGGGGCGGATCGATCCGGCGACGCGGACCTTCCAGGCGATCCGGATCCGGGTCAACGGCGAGTTGGACGCGCTCGAGGGCGGGCTCCGAGCCGGATTCGATCGGCTCGCGCACGGCGGCGTCCTCGTCGTCCTCTCCTTTCACTCGCTCGAGGACCGGATCGTCAAGCGCTTCTTCCGGGAGAAGGCGGCCGGCTGCGTCTGTCCGCCCGAGCTGCCGGAGTGCGTCTGCGACAAACGGGTCGAGGCGGAGGTCCTGACGAAGCGGCCGGCGACGCCGGCGCCGGAGGAGATCGAGGCGAACCCGCGCGCTCGGAGCGCCAAGCTCCGCGCGGCGCGGAAAGTCGTGTAGTTCGGCCCCGGAGACGACACGTGTCCGCCCGCCGAGGGGCGGGTTGCCCTATCCTCGGGTTCGTGATGCCGTATCGGTCGGGGTCGCGATCGCTTGTCCGTCCGTCGAGCCGCTCGCGCCGCCTGTCGCGGACGCAGGCGGTGTCGCTTGGCACGGTCGCCTTCCTCCTGGTCGCGGGATTCATCGCCGGCCTCGGCTTCCTGCACCTCTGGCAGTCGACGCGGATCGACGAGTTGACGGCGTCGAGACAGAGCGCCGCGGACTTGCTCGCCGACATCGAAGGGGTGAATCGAGTCCTCGAGTTCGAGATCGAACAGGCGTTCTCGCTGGAGCGGGTCGCGCGGGTCGCGCGCGAGCAACTGGGCATGATCGAACCGACCGTCGTTCACTATGTACCCGTCACCACGGACGAATCCGACTGAGCGGACGACGAAGCGGCGGGGGCGGATCGTCGCCGCCGTGCTGGTCGTCTGCCTCGCGGCGATCGTCGGGCGTCTCTTCCAGCTTCAGATCGTGCAGCACGCGTCGTGGGCGGCGGCGGCCGCGGCGATGCAGGAGCGGACGATCGAGCTGCCTCCCAGGCGTGGATCGATCGTCGATCGGGACGGCGAGCTCCTCGCGTTCGACGTGAAGGCGATGGCGATCGCGGTCGACGGGATCCACGCGACGCGGCCGGACGAACTGGCGCAGATCCTCGCGGAGGAGCTGGGCCTTCTGCGTGGGGACGCCAGCGACCTCGTGGATCGCGCGAGCTACTTCACCTGGGTCGATCGAAGGGTCGACATCGAGACGGCGCGGCGGATCGAGCGACGCGCGGACGAGGCCGGGGCGTACGGGCTCGTCTTCCTCGACACCTGGAAGCGCTGCTACCCGCAGGGGTCGCTCGCGTCGAACGTGCTCGGGTTCGTCGGCACCGACGGCGAGGGGCTCGAAGGGATCGAGCTGGCGTTCGACGCGCATCTTCGCGGCGAGCCGCGGCGGGTCCGCGTCCTCGAGGGGGCGGACGGCCGCGCCTACGAGGTCGAGGTGATCGAGGAAGGACGTCCCGGGAACGATCTCGTCCTGACGCTCGACGCCGCGCTCCAGTTCATCTGCGAGGAGGAGATCGACGCCGGCGTCTCCAGGTTCCGCGCCGACGGCGGCATGATCGTCGTCCTCGACCCGGAGACCGGCGCCGTCCTCGCGATGGCCCAGGACAAGACGTACGACCTGAACCGATTCTGGACTTCGACGGCCGAGGCGCGGCGGAACCTGGCCGTCACGCACCTGTTCGAGCCGGGCTCGAGCTTCAAGGTGTTCACCGGCCTGGCGGCGCTCGAAGCGGGGGTCGTGTCGGTCGGCGACACGTTCAACGGGAACGACGGGATCTCGGTCTTCGGTCACGTGATGCACAACGCCGACCACGTCTCGTACGGGACGGTGACGTTCGCCCAGATCATCGAGGACTCGATCAACACCGGGATGATCCGCGTGGCCCAGCGGCTGGGAGAGGAGCCGCTCCACGCCATGCTGGTCGGGTTGGGGTTCGGCCGGAAGACGGGGATCGACCTCCCCGGCGAAGTGGGCGGGATCCTCCGCGACGTCGAGGACTGGTCCGGCCTCGCCCTCGCGTCGACGTCGATCGGACAGTCGGTGGCGGTGACCGGGATCCAGCTCGCTCGGGCGGTCGCCGCGGTCGCCAACGGCGGGACGCTCGTCCGACCGCACGTCGCCGCGTCGGACGATGCCCGGGACGAGCAGGACGTGGCTCCGGCGGTCGCGTCGAGCGACGTCTGCGCGACGATGCGGGGACTGATGGTCAGGGTGGTCGAGTCCGGGACCGGGATCCTGGCCGCGGTCGACGGATTCCCGATCGCGGGGAAGACGGGGACGGCCCAGAAGGCGATCCCCGGCCGGGGCTACGTGGACGGGAAGTACACGTCGCTCTTCGCCGGAATCCTGACCGCCGGGAACCCCGAGTACGTCCTCCTCGTCGTCCTCGACGAGGTGAAGACGACGCCGGTGGGCGGCGGTTCGACGGCCGGGCCGATCTTCCGGGAGACGGCGTCGCGGCTGGCGCGCCAGGAGCAGCTGATCCCGACGGCGGCCTACTGAGCCTAGCGACGCAGGTGGATCGCCAGCATCGACAGGTCGGCCTGCGACACGCCGGGGACACGGCTCGCCTGTCCGAACGAGCGGGGTCGGACGCGGGCCAGCAGGTCCCGCCCCTCGATCGACAGGTTCGAAAGCTCCTCGAATCGGAAGTCGTCGGGGATGACGAGCCCCTCGAGCCGACGCAGCCGTTCGATCTCTCGCTCGTGCTGCGCCAGGTACCCGGCGTACTTGCCGGCGATCTCGACCTCGTCGATGACGTCGGGCGGATGCCCGTCCCTCAGGAGCAGATCGGCGATTCGGATCCGCGGCCGCCGGAGGAGCTCGAACAGGGACGCCCCGTTGTGCCGCAGACGCGGCGTTCCGCGCTCGGCGAGCCGGTCGTTGAGCGGGTGGAACGGTCCGATTCGGGTCGCCTTCAGCTCCGAAAGCAGCCGCTCGATTCTCGCCCTCTTCTCGACGACCCGCTCGTAGCGCGCGTCCGGGAGGAGGCCGAGCGAGTGCCCGAGCTCCGAGAGGCGGAGGTCGGCGTTCCCCTCGCGCAACGAGATCCGATACTCGGCCCGGGAGGGGAGCATCCGATACGGCTCGGTGATCCCCTTGGTCACCAGGTCGTCGATCAGCACGCCGATGAACGCTTCGCCCCGCGACAGGACGACCGGACCCTCTCCGCGGATCGCCCGGGCGGCGTTGATCCCGGCGAGGAGCCCCTGGGCGGCCGCCTCCTCGTACCCGGTCGTTCCGTTGATCTGACCGACGAAGTACAGCCCGCCGATCCGGTCCGACTCCAGCGAGCCGCGGAGGTGGACCGGGTCGACGAAGTCGTACTCGATGTTGTAGCCGTACCGCTCGATGCGGGCGCCCTCGAGCCCCTCGATCGAGTGGACGATCTCCTCCTGGACCTCCGGCGCCATCGCCGTGTAGATCCCCTGGAGGTAGATCTCGTCGCTTTCCCGGCCCTCCGGCTCGAGGAAGACCTTGTGGCTCGACCGGTCGGGGAACTTGACGATCTTCGTCTCGAGGGACGGGCAGTGCCGCGGCCCTTCGCCGCGCATCAGCCCGGCGTAGATCGCGCTCTTCGCCAGGTTGTCGCGGATGATCCGATGGGTCTCCTCGTTCGTCTGGGTCACGAAGACCGGGAAGTCGTCGGGCAGAACGCGCGGCTCGTTCCAGAACGAGAACGCGAGCGGCTCGCGGCTCGTCGGCTGCCGCTCGAGACGGCCGACGTTGACGGTCTCTCGGTGGACGCGCGGCGGGGTCCCGGTCTTCAAGCGATCGAGTCGGAAGCCGTGCCGCTCGAGCGATTCGGCGAGCCGCCTCGCAGGGGGCTCGCCGGCCCGCCCCGCGTCGTAGCCGACGTCGCCCATCAGGACGCGCCCGCGGAGGAAGGTGCCGGTGGCGACGATCACTCTTCGAGCGCGCAGTTCGAGGCCCCCGCGGAGACGGACCCCCGCGATCCGGCGATCTCGGACGACGAGCGCCTCGACCGTCCCCTCGATCGGTTCGAGGCCGTCCTGGGACTCGATGATCCGCCTCCAGATCCGTTTGTACGCCGCGCGATCGGCCTGGGCCCGGCGGCCCCGCATCGCTGCGCCCTTGCTCGTGTTGAGCATCCGGACGTGGATCGCCGCCTCGTCGGTGACGGTGGCCGTCGCGCCGCCGAGGGCGTCGATCTCGCGGACGAGCTGCGACTTGCCCGGCCCGCCGATCGCCGGGTTGCACGGCATCGCCCCGATCTTGTCGAGGTCCATGGTGATCGCGGCCGTCGAGGCGCCGAGCCGGGCGGCGGCCAATGCCGCCTCGCAGCCGGCGTGTCCGGCACCGACGACGATCACGTCGTAGCTTCGCATCTTCGCGGACTCTACTCCCGGCTCTTTCCCTTCAGCCACTCGAACAGCTCGATCGGGACGGGGAAGACGATCGTCGAGGCGTTCTCGGCCGAGATGTCGTTCAGCGTCTGGAGGTAGCGAAGCTGCAGTGCGGCCGGATTCCGCTCGATGATCGCCGCGGCCTCGCCGAGTTTGGTCGCCGCCTGGGCTTCGCCCGCGGCGTTGATCACCTTGGCGCGGCGGTCGCGCTCCGCCTCGGCCTGACGTGCGATCGCCCGCTGCATGTCGCTCGGCAGCTTGACGTCCTTGATCTCCATGTTCTTGACCTTGATCCCCCACGGATCGGTCTGCTCGTCGACGATCCGCTGCAGCTGCATGTTGATCTTCTCGCGCTCGCCGAGGACCTGGTCGAGCTCGAAGCCGCCGAGAACGCTTCGCAGGGTCGTCATCGCGATCTGCCGCGTCGCCTCCATGTAGTTCTGCACCTCGACGACCGCGGCGCTCGGATCGAGGACGCGGAAGAAGAGCACCGCGTTGACCTGCGTCGAGACGTTGTCTTTGGTGATCACTTCCTGGGGCGGAACGTCGAGGGTGACGGTCCGCAGGGAGATCTTTACCATCTTGTCGACGATCGGGATGATCAGGAAGATCCCGGGTCCCTTCGCACCGACCAGCCGGCCGAGGCGGAATATGACCCCCCGTTCGTACTCGCGGACGATCTTGATCGCGTTGGCGAGGAACAACAACACGAAGACGACGATGGCTCCAATCGTTGTGTACATCGGCTTTCGCCTCCTTTTGAGTTGATCGTGGTTCGATCCATACGGATGGTAGGAGGGGGAGGCGGTCGCTGTCAATCGTGCGCGGCGATCGAGCGGTCCGATATACTCTGCGGAGGCTCCGCAGGGGAGAGGGAGAGCATGACGCGTCGCTGCCTGATCGCCGGAAACTGGAAGATGAACAAGACGCCCGAGGAGACCGAGGCGTTCATCGAAGCGTTTCTGCCGCGGTTCCTCGACGCGCCGGGGGTGGAGGTCCTTCTCATCCCGCCGTACACGAGCCTCGAATCGGCCGGCCGGCGGTTGTCCGGGACGCCGATCGAGCTCGGCGCTCAGGACGTGTACCACCAGGCGTCCGGCGCGTACACCGGCGCGATCTCCGCGGCGATGATCGCAGAATGCGGGTGTCGATACGTGGTGGTCGGGCACTCCGAGCGGCGCCACGTCTTCGGCGACGACGATGACGCCGTACGGAGGAAGCTGAGGGCGGCGCTCGGCGGCGGCCTGCGCCCGATTCTCTGCGTCGGCGAAACCTTGGACGAGCGGCGTGCCGGCGAGGCCGAGGCGGTTCTGTCGAGTCAGCTCTCGGCCGCGCTCGAAGGAATCGAAACCGATGCGATGGATCGCATCGTCATCGCGTACGAGCCGGTCTGGGCGATCGGCACCGGTGAGACGGCGACGCCCGAGCAGGCCCAGGAGTCGATCGCCGGGATCCGAGCCTGGCTCGCGGGCCGATTCGACGAGCCGACCGCGGGGCGCGTCCGGATCCTCTACGGCGGGTCCGTCAAGCCGGGCAACGCCGCCGCGCTCGTCGGGCTCCCGGACGTCGACGGCGCGTTGGTCGGCGGAGCGTCGCTCGACCCGGAGGCGTTCGCGGCGATCGTCGAGGGGGGACGAAGCGGGGCAAGCGTGCGATGAAGGTCTTCCGGACGATCCCGAACCAGATCACGCTGTCGCGGATCGCGTTCGTGCCGTTGTTGATGTTCTTGATCCTGTTCGACTCGGCCGTCACGCGGATCCTCGCGATGATCCTCTTCTTCCTCGCGGCCGTCTCCGACGCGGTCGACGGGTACATCGCCCGCAGCCTCAACCAGACGTCGCTGTTCGGGAAGTTCGCCGACCCGATCGCCGACAAGCTCTTGATCGCGGGCGCGCTGATCGCGCTCCTTCAGCTCGGCGAGCTGAGCGCGTGGGCGGTGCTCGTCATCATCGCGCGGGAGTTCCTCGTCACCGGGCTGCGGATCCTCGCGATCTCCGAGGGACAGGCGATCGGCGCCCGCTTCCTCGGGAAGGCGAAGACGATCTCGCACGTCGCTCTCGTCCTCGCGATCCTCGTCGATCGCTCGTTCGCCCTCGGGCCAGGGGCGGACGTGGCGAAGGCCGTCTGCCTCGGGCTTGCGCTGGCGCTGTCCGTCGTCTCCGGAGCCGAGTACTTCTACCGTTCCCGTCGGCTGTTCGCCTAGCGGCGGCCCCGGTCGGGTCGGAACGCCTGCGGTTCAACCGGTTCGGAAGCGGCGATAGAATGGGGACCGGGAGGGCGTTTCCTTGAGAACCCGCAGCTCTATCCTGCACTACCTGGGCTCGATCCTGGTGGCGTTCTCGGTGTTGCAGGCGGCGCCGTTGGTCGTCAGTGCGATCTTCAACGAGACGGTCCGGTTCCCGGTGCGGATCTACGCCGTCCCCGCGGCGATCGCCGTGGGCGTGGGCGTCGCGTTGATGGTCCTCTTCCGTCCTCGGGCCCTCTCGCCCGGGACGGCGATGGCGATCGGGGCGCTCGGATGGTTCGCCCTCTCGCTCGTCGGGGCGATCCCGTTCTGGTTGGCGCTCGACATCACGTATCTGGACGCGTTCTTCGAGACGGCGAGCGGGTTTACCACGACCGGAGCGACGATCCTCACCGGCCTGCAGCTCCTGCCGAAGAGCCTCCTGCTCTGGCGCGGGATGACGCAGTGGATCGGCGGCCTGGGGATCTTCACGCTGTTCCTGTTCGTCGTCCGCGAAGGAGGGCACCGCCACGTCCTGCTCGGCGCCGAGGCGCACAAGGCCCGGTCGGAGCGGTTTTCGCCCGGCGTGTTCACCTCGCTTCGGATCCTCTGGACGATCTACGGCGGCCTGACGATCGCCTGCGCGCTCGTCCTGTGGGCCGAGGGGATGGACCCCTTCGACGCCGTCGTCCACGCGATGACGACGGCGTCGACCGGCGGGTTCTCGACCTACGACGCCAGCATCGGGCACTTCTCGGCCGCCGGCGTCGGGCATCCGGTCGCCATCGAGTACACCGTTCTCGCGTTCATGCTTCTCGGGGGAACGAGCTTCCTCGTCCATTGGGGGCTCATCCGGCGTCGGTGGCGAGAGGTCTGGAGCAACGCGGAGCTTCGGGCGTGGCTGCTTCTCCTGCTCGGCGCATCGGCGCTGATCGTCGTCGGAGATCGCGGGAGGATCGCCGAGATCGGGATCCACCAGCACATCCGCCACTC
Organism: uncultured Thermotogae bacterium; assembly: GCA_964466035.1. Classification (GTDB taxonomy): domain Bacteria; phylum Bipolaricaulota; class Bipolaricaulia; order UBA7950; family UBA9294; genus JANQEA01. The sequence continues at coordinate 28,249 of CAYXLR010000004.1, read as the reverse complement.
GCTGTTTCACGCCGTCTCGATCGCGACGACGACCGGATTCACCCTCCGTGAGCTCGCGTCGCCGTGGTTCTCGCCGCTCACCGTCCAAGTCTTCTTCCTGCTGATGATCGTCGGCGGCTGCGTCGCGTCGACGGCCGGCGGTCTGAAGGTCCAGCGGGTCGCGATCCTCGGCCGGTTGTTCCGACGGCAGCTCCGCGCGGCGAGTCGATCCCCGCGGGAGGCGAACCCGCTTGCCTTCGACCGGCGGATCCTCGCCCCCTCGGAGGTCGAGCGCACGACGTCGATCGCCGCGGGCTGGCTGGCGTCGATCGCGATCGTCTGGATCGTGACGCTGCTCCTCTCGGACCTCGGAGCGTGGGAATCGTTGACCGCGTCCGCGTCGGCCCTCGGGAACATCGGGCCGAGCGCGGTCAAGGCGTCCGCGTTCGTCGGACTCGGTCCAGGGGTCAAGGTCTGCTATATTCTTGCCATGATCGCGGGGCGGCTGGAGATCCTGCCTTTCCTGCTGATCTTCTCGCGGCGGGTCTGGAGGTAGGTGTTCGGATGAGAATCGTGATCGCGGGGGCGGGGATCGTCGGTCGCCGACTCGCGGCGCGCCTGTCGAGCGGCCGGCACGACGTCACCGTCATCGACTTGAATCGGGAGCTGTGCGACGCGGTGAGCGCCGAGTACGGCGTCGTCGCAATCTGCGGCAACGCGACGGACATCGTGATCCTCGAGGAGGCGGAGATCGCGAAGGCGGACGTCGCCGTCGCCTTGACCGGTCTCAGCGCGGACAACCTGGCCTTCTCGCTCCTCGCGCACGGCGCCGGCGTCGAGCGGATCATCGCGCGGATGCCGAATCCGCGGTACCGAGCGGCGTACGAAAGGGCCGGCGTGACGAGCCTCCTCGACGCCACTGGCCTCTTCCTCGACCGCCTCGTCCTCGAGATCGAGCGGCCGCCGGTTCACCAGGTGGCGACGATCGCGGACGGGCAAGGCGTCATCGTCTGGATCACCGTTGCCGAAGGCTCGGCCGCGGGCGGACAGGCGCTCGACGAGCTGCGAGCCGATCGCCGGTTCCCGCGGGGTTGCATGATCTCGGGCCTCCTCCGCGCGGACGGCGAAAAACTCCTCTTCCCCACCGGACGGGACCGCCTCCTTCCGGGCGATCAGGTCCTGCTCGTCGGCACGATCGACGGGGTCACGCGCGCGGCCGATCTGCTCGGGCAAAGGCAGGGGATCGCGTCGCTCCTCTTCCGTCGGAGGCGCCACAGGGCGGACGAAGAGGCCCACGCGCGCCTCGAGACGGCGGTCGAGAGCGAGGCGGAGGAACCCGAAGACGAGATCCGCGACGTCGATGTCCCGGAAGCGTAGTCGGCTCAGGGCGACGATCGCTCGATGACGACGTCGGAGAACACGAGGTGGGTCAGCACGTTGCTCCCCGGTCCGTCATCGTAGAGGAGGAGCGTCAACTCGAGTCGGTCGGGATCGGAGAAGCCGGTCTTGTCGCGGAGGAGCGGGCTGAAGACGAGCCCTTGCTGGCGAATCGAGCCGTCGTCCCGGCGGAGGGCGCGGGCGACCGACCAGAAGCCGCTGAGCCCGGTCAGGCGCCGATTCCTGTCGACGGCGAGATCGAACCGGCTCTCGCCCGCGAGCAAGGCGACCGTCTCGGGAAGGCGTCGCTCACCCAAGCCGGTGTTTCCGTTGACGGCCGTCTCGAACCAGAGGCCCGCGGAGCGGCCGACGCTCGAGCTGAGCTCCCAGCTCCGGCCGACCACCGATCCGTCCCGCAGGGAAAGGGGAGGTGAAGGCTCCGGCGATTCGAGCGAGAGGCGAACCGTCCCGCCCGTCCCGGTGAGGCGAACGACGGCGGAGCCGACGACCGGGCGGACCAGCTCTCCGCCGGCGTAGACGAACGGGTCGATCGAGTCGCCGACGACGTGCGGCGCCTCCGCGAGGATCTCCCACTCGGCGCGGAAGAGACGAGGCACGATCCACAGGCCGCCGGCGGCGATCAGCGCCAGTCCAAAGGCCAGCCACAGGAGCGGTTTCGGCATCGGGCGACCTCTCCCTTACGGGGACACGGTGAACGGCGTCTGAAACGCGAGCGTCTCGCCGAGCGCGGTTCGGACGAAGTACCGTCCGGGTGCGAGGCCGGTCAGATCGAGCGAGTACACGCGCCAGTCCCCCTCTCCGACGAGGTCCTCGTCCCGCCGGACCGTCTCCCCGCTCGAAGTGACCCATTCGACGTCGAACGGCTCGCGGCTCTCCATGCGGGCGACGTGGACGATCAGGTAGGCCGTGTCGTCGGCCCCGAAGCGGTCCGTCTCGTTCCGGCCGACGTAGCCGCCGCGCTTCTCCTCGACCTCCTTGTAGAGGCCGTAGCGCAGCTCGCGGAAGTAGTAGCTCGTCAGGGATCCCGTGATCTCATCGGCGATCGCGGAGGCCGCGTTGGCGAGCAGCGTGTCGAAGCCGCCGAACCGGCTCTCCGCCGGGAGGGTGACGGAGTCGACGCCGTCCAGGTCGAAGGCCCGCTCGATCCGTCCGGTTTCCACGTCGATGACCTCGATCTGGGCCAGAACACGGGCGGTGTACTTGACCCCCGGCACACGCGTGACGCACTGACCGCCGGTCCAATCGATGCAGACGGTCGTCTCTTCGGACCGCGTGTCGACGGCGTAGACCGAGCCGGTGATCAGCTTGCTCACGCCGGTGAGGGAGCCGATCTCGATGGCGGTCGCGGCGTCGAGCGGCCCGCTGGCGTCGAGCGCGCGTTCGATCAGAAGGGCGTCGAGCTGCGCGCGGGAGAAGACGTCGATCGCGGACGCGTTGACGAGCTTCGCCTCGGTTCGCGAGCGGACGGTTTCCTCGATCCCGGACCACGTCGAGCTGTTCCGGAACCCGAGGACCGCGACGTCGAAGCGCGTGTCGGTGACAAAGGCGGAGTTCGACGGCTCCGGGACGTAGAAGAACATCAGCGTCGCGATCAGCAAGACACCGATCACGGCCGCGATCAGGATGGATGCCGAGTCGTCCATCGATTTCCTCCCCTCGTGTCGACCGAAAGAGAGTATGGGCGGAAGAGGGGAGGAATCAAGCGGCCGGTCGGCCGGCGGTCCGAAGGTGGGTCCGCGCGGCGTCGCAGGCGGCCGCGTTGGCCCGCTCGAGGTCCTTCGTGTCGAGGAAGATCGCGACGAACGCCCCGGCGAACGCGTCGCCGGCGCCGGTCGTGTCGCCGGCGTCGAGCCGGTCGACGGTCCGCGCGTGCCGGGCGTCGCCCGCCCAAGCGAGCGCCCCTTCGGCCCCCAGCGTGAGCGCCCCGACGTCGAAACGCGCCGCGAGCCGGTCGACGATCGCCCTCGGCTCCGAGGCGCCGGTGAGGAGCTCGCCCTCGGCCCGGTTCGGGAAGAACCACGCGCCGGCCGGAACGAAATCGAGGAATCGCTCGGCGCCGTGATCGCGGATCAGGTTCGCCGGCGGCGGGTCGACCGAGATCGAGAGCCTTCGCTCGTGCGCCAGGCCGATCAGACGCTCGACCGCCGGGCGCTGCGCCGGCGAGAGAAAGGCGTACCCGGAGACGTGGAGGTGGTCCGCCGCGTCGACGGCGGAGGGTGCGATCCGATCGGCGCGAATTCCGTCGTTCGCGCCGCGGGAGCAGACCATCGTCCGTTCGGCCCCCTGCTCGAGCGACAGGATCACCCCCGACGGGCGATCGGACCGCTGGACCACGGCGTCCACGCCGGCGGCTTCGAGGGAGCGAACGAGCAGGTCGCCGACGGGATCGCGTCCGACGCAGCCGATGAACGCGACGGACGCCCCGTGGGCCGCCGCGATCCGCGCGAACGTCCCCCCCGAGCCGCCCGGCGTCGCTCGCACGAGGTTGCGCGACTCTTCGCCGGGGGCGAGGTCCGACGGGGCCCGGGCGTGAACGTCGAGGTTCAGGTCGCCGAGGACGACGATCCGGCTCATCCGTCCGAGCGGAGGCTGGCGACGGCGTCGGCGAGCGCCCGGACGCGATCGACGTCGACCGGAGCGCTGATGATCCCTTCCCGCTTGAGGAGCGTCCCGACGATGAACCCGTCGGCGTCGCGATACGTCGAGACGTTGTCGATCCGGACGCCGCTGCCGACGAAGACCGGGAGCGACGTGCTCGACTTGACCGCCTGGAGGTCGTCCGGCGAGGTCCGCCTTCCGGTCGCGATCCCGGAGACGATCAGCCCGTCCGGTCCGTTCCGCTCGGCGTCGATCGCCGCCTCCTCGATGCTCGTCAGATGGGCGGCGTGCTTGACGTGGACGTCGGCGAGGATCCTCGTCTCCGTCCCCAGGTCCCGGCGGAGCCAGTGGAGGTCGCGCGCCTGTCCCTCGATCGTCCCCTGGTCGGAGAACGCGACGCCGCAGAAGACGTTGACCCGCACGAACGACGCGCCGGTCGCGGCGGCGATCGCCATCGAGGCGAGGCCGTCGTTGCGAAGGACGTTGACGCCGACCGGGATGCGGGCCTTCTCGGCGAGCTGGTGGACGACGACGGACATCATCGCGATCGTCTCCCGCGGCGCCGTGATCGCGTACGGCGCGTCGCCGAGGTTCTCGACGATCGCTCCGTCGGCACCGCCGCTCTCCAGCGCGTACAGGTCCCGGAGGGCCGCGTCGAGGATCGCGGTCGAGCTTCCCTTGACGTACTTGACGCTCCCGGCGAGCGGAAGGAGGTGGATCATCCCGATCAACGGCTTCTCGACGGCGAACGGTTCCATGGCGCATCAACTATACGGAGTGGTTCCGCGGCGTACCAGGCCCCGGGCACGAACCGATCGTCAGCGCCGGTTCGCGGCGAGGACCGGCCGGAGCGGGAGGATCGTGGGCTGCGATCGATATCTCCCGGGGATCTCGCCGATCTCCCACCCGACGCTCGTCGGCTCGAGGTAGTAGTAGGCGGTGCCGTTCCAGGCGAACGGCGGATCGGCGGTCGGCGTCGGAGGGACGATGCGGATCCCGAGGGCCATGTGCTCCTCCTCGAGGAACGCGAGGAGGACGACCTCGAAGTGCATCTGCCGGAGCAGCGCGGCGGCGAGGATCGCCGCGTCCTCGCAGTCTCCCTTCCGTTCGACCAGCGTCTCGAGCGGGTAGCGAGGGTACTCGCACGACTCGCCGACGTAGGGGATCGACTGGACGAACGCGACGACCAGGTTGAGCTTTCCCCAGGCGTCCAGCCCGGCGTCGACGGCGAGCCGCTCGAACTCGTCGATCAGCGACCGAAGCTGATCGTCGTCCCTTGGATCGTTGACGTAGTCGGGGTACTCCGCGTAGTCGAGGATCCTCGGGAGGGTCCGGAAGAACTGGTAGTGCTCGGTCGAGAACCGATGGGTCACGCTCCACGAGCGGCCGGCGTACGGCCACGCGTACGCCCGTTCGATCGACGCGCTCCGTCCGGTAACGAGGAACGAAACCGAGAGGAAGAGGAGAAAGGTCGCCGTGAACCACTGCCCGCGCATGACACCACCCGTTGACCGATCGCCCGGTTCGCGCCCGGAAGGATCGGGAAGTTGCGGTTTTCGTCCGCACGCGGGTCAGTGTAGGGAGCGCCTGTCAAACCGTCGTGGGCCGGTGGTGGAGAACCTGTGTGGCGCCGGTCAGTCGCCAGGCGTCAGAGCCACGCTTCGATCGTCTCCTCCTGGAGGAGGCTGAGGTGACCGTTGAAGCGAACGACCCCGGTCCGGTCGATGAGGAACGCGTGCGGGATCCGGACGACCCCGTAGAGGGCCATCGTCGGTTTCGCCACCGGGTCGATCTCGCGGACGGTCACGAAGCCGGTGTACCCGCTCTGCGCGAGGAGGCTTCCCGCGGCCCGAACGTTGGAGTTCGTGACGACGCCGACGATGACGAGCCCCCGATCCTCGTAGGTCCGCCGGAGCGATTCGAGATGAGGAAGCGCCGACACGCAGGCGGGGCAGCCGCTCGACCAGAACTCGAGGAGGACGAGCCGGCCGAGGAAGCCGGAAAGGCGGACGATCGATCCCTCGAGATCGGGGAGGGCGAACTCCGGCGCGCGGGCGCCGACGGAGGTGCCGACGGGGACGTCCGCCGCCGCGACCGGCTCCGTCGCTTCCCCGTCCGCGGTCGACGCCGGCGACGCGAGCGGCAGGCTCAGGTCGATCGTCCGGCTCGTCAGATGGCTCGCCCCTTCGTTGTCGGTGACGACCAGCGTCACCGTGTAGCTGGAGACGCTCGGGTACGTGTGCGCGTTCGTCACGCCCGATCCGGTCGTGCCGTCGCCGAACAGCCACTGGTAGGCCGTGATCGAACCGTCGGCGTCGAAGGAGATCGACGCGTCGAAGATCACGGAGTTCGGAGAGCCGCCGGCGCGGACCTCGAAGTCGGCGATCGGCGGTGTGTTGGCACGGGCCGAAGACGCCGTCAGGAGAAGGGCGCAGGCGGTGGCCAGGGCGCCGACCAGAGCACGTCGCTTCGTCACTGTCTCGTTCCTCCGATCCCGCTTGCCTTCGTCTCCCTTATTTGCACCCCGAAGTCTGCTATTCTACACGAAGGCGGGCGAACGGTTCCGACCGTGCGGGAAGCAGGTACGGGATGATCAAGGAGATCCGGGCGAGGTACGAGGCGGCCTACGGGGACGACTACGCCTGCCCGTCGCCGAACGCGAAGGAGCTCGCACAGCGATTCGCGGAGCTCTGCGCGTCTCACGGGATCGCCACGTCGGTGAAGCCGCAGCTGGCGCCGACCGCCGAGCAACTGAAGCTGCTGTGACGGCGCGTCCTCAGGCCGGGTCCTCGAGCGCCTTGTCGATCGCCGCGCGGATTCCTTCCCGCGGGGCCTCGTACCCCCAGAAGATCTCCTCGCCGTTGACGTAGATCGCGCGCGGCGTCTGATACTGCAGGAGCGTCTCCCGATCCTCGGCGTTTTGCTCGCGGAGGACGACGCGGTCGCCGTACTCGGCGCACACCGCGCGGACGCGCTCGGCCTCGATACCGCTTGTCTGGCAGAACCGGTTCCAGAACAGGTCGACGACGGCCTTCCCCGCGATCGGCTCGAAGGCGTACCGTCGCTGGAGGAAGCCCGGCGGCGAAGCGTCGTCGCGGAACGGCTTCCACAGCAGGACCTCCGGGCCTCGCTCGTCGACGGATCGGTAGCCGAGCCGCTCGAAGTAGCCGGCCGGCATGAACCACTCGGCGCCGGGGATGTTGCGATACGCGGTGATCGTCACGCCGGCGAATCCGGCGTCGCGGGCGTCGCGCTCGATCAACTCGATCAAGGCGCGGCCGATCCCGCGCCCGGCCGCTTCGCTCAGCACGCACAGGCACGGGATCACCATCAGGTCGCGGCCGATCGGTCCCCACGACGAGCGGTCGATCGGGACGCCGTGGGCGAAGCCGGCGTGTTCTCCGTCGAGTAGCGCCACCTTGAATCGTCCGCCGTGCGCACCCAGCTCGCGGAGCAGCGCCAGCCGGTCTGCGGCGCAGGCGTCGATCTCCTCCGACTCTCCGACGTGCGAGCAGGTCGAGACGAAGTACTCGTCCTCGGCCTCCATATCGCGGATCACGGTCTCGGGCATGACGGCCTCCCGAGGCCGATTCTAGGCGAGCCGAGTGGGAATGAAAAACCTTCTCCGGGCCGTCGAGATCGACAACGTCACCGAGCGTTGCTTCTGGCGACGCGAGCTGAAAGGGCCGGCCTCGGCGGGTAGACTCGCCTCCGTGAAGGAGGCGCGATGAAACCCGTCCAGATCGAAGACCTGCTGTCGTACCGATTCCTCTCCGCCGTGGAGATCTCGCCCGACGGCCGGCGCGCCGCGTTCGTGGTGAAGCAGGCCGACGCGGAGAAGAACGAGTATCGCTCGGACATTTACCTGGGCGACCTCGCCTCGCGCGTCACCGCAAAGCTGACCGGCGGCGGCAAAGACGGACCGTACGCGTGGGGGAGCGACGGCTCGGAGCTGTTCTTCCTGTCGAAGCGCGAGGAGGAGGAGGGGAAGTCGTTCCTGTATCGGATCCGCGTCGACGGCGGCGAGGCGGAGCGGTTCGCCGTGCTGCCGCACGCGGCCGACGGGCTTCGACGGCTCGACGACGGGCGCTTCCTCTACACGGCGCGCGTTCCGCTGACCGACGAGACGGACCGCGAGGACGCGAAGGAGTACGAGGTGCTCGACGAGATCCCGTTCTGGATGAACGGCGAGGGGTTCACCAACCAACGGCGCAAGCACCTGCTCCTTTTCGATCCCGCGACGGAGGTGTCGAAGGACCTCCTCGATCCGCACCTCGAGGTGACGTCGTTCGACGCGCGCGGAGACCGGTGCGCCGTCGTCGGCCGGCGGTTCGATGGGGTGGCGCCGGTCGTTCGCGAGCTGTGGACGATCGACCTGTCCGACGGGGCGGCGAACCGGCTTCCGATCGGTGAGCTGCAGCTCGACGAGGTCCGCTTCCTCGACGACGGGACGTTGGTCGCCACCGGGACCGACATGGATCCGTACGGCCTCGGCCAGAACCGCGAGGTTCTCTCGATCGACGTCGCGTCCGGCGGGGTCACCTCGCTGACGCCCGGATGGGACCGGTCGGTCGGCAACTCGATCGCCGCCGACTGCCGACACGGCGGCGGGCCGACGCTCCGTGTCGACGGCGGGTCGGTCTACGTCTCGGTGACCGACCGGACGGTCGGTCATCTCGTCCGGATCTCCCGCGACGGCGAGGTGCAAACGGTCGTCGAGTCGTCGGGCTCGATCGACGCCTACGATGTCCGCGACGACGTCGTGCTGACGATCGGCCTCCGCCCCGGCGCGCTGCAGGAGCTCTACCTCCGCGACGCCGAAGGGGAGACAAAGCTGACGGCGCTCAACGAGGCGAGCCTGACCGACCGGGCGATCGCGTCGCACGAGCGGTTCGCTGTCCCGTCCGCGCGCGGCGACGAGGTCGACGCCTGGCTGATCCGGCCGACCGACTTCGACCAGGGCACCAAGGTCCCGACGATCCTGACGATCCACGGCGGACCGCGCGGGGCGTACGGCGAGATCTTCTTCCATCAGATGCAGATGCTCGCGGGGAGGGGGTACGCGATCCTGATCTCGAACCCGCACGGGTCGTCCGGGCGCGGCGACGGGTTCGCCGACATCCGCGAGGAGTACGGGAAGATCGACTACGAGGACCTGATGGCGGTGGTCGACGCGGCGCTCGATCGCTTCCCGTTTCTCGACCGGGACCGGCTCGGCGTAATGGGCGGCTCGTACGGCGGGTTCATGACCAACTGGATGATCGGGCACACCGATCGGTTTCGCGCCGCGGTGTCGCAGCGCTCGATCGCCAACTGGATCCACAAGTTCTGCACGACCGACATCGGATACTACTTCAACGCCGATCAGCTCGGGACCGACCCATGGGCCGAGAGCGGGTCCGACAGGCTGTGGTGGCACTCGCCGCTTCGCTACGCCGATCGGGCGAAGACGCCGACCCTGTTCGTCCATTCGGAGCAGGATTACCGCTGCTGGCTCCCCGAGGGGATCCAGATGTTCACCGCGCTCAAGTACCACGGCGTCGAGACGCGGCTGGTCATGTTCCGCGAGGAGAACCACGAGCTGTCGCGCAGCGGCAAGCCGAAGCACCGGATCCGCAGGCTCGAGGAGATTGTCGCCTGGTTCGATCGATTCCTGAAGGGCGAGCCTTCGGACGCGTCGTCCGGCTAGCGGACGTCAGTCCGCTAGCCGCCCTCGGGCGATTCGTCCGACGCCCCGTCGAGCTGCGCCTCGAGCTCGCTGATCTTCGCTTGGATGGACGGGTCGTCGTCGCCGACGGTCTCGAGCGCGAGCCGGTACTCGGCCAGCGCCTTGTCTCGGTACTCGACAATCCGCGCTTCGACCGCCTCGATCTGCGCGGCGGCCTCGGCGTCGTCTACGGCGTCCGATTCGAGCGCCGCCTTCTCGTTGCGGGCGTCGTACAGCTTCGTCTCGTACAGCGTCCCGATGATGTAGGCGAGGTACGGCTCGTCGACGGTCCCCTCGTCGCGAATCCGCTCGAACGCCTCGATTCCGACGTCGACGTCCTCCGTCTGCACCCACGTGGCTTCGACGAGCGGAAGGAGGACGTCGAACTCGGCGGCCTCGTAGACCCCGTCGAACCAGGCTTGCAGCCGCTCGTTCAGCACCCGGTCCTCGAAGTCGGCCCGCACCCCGTCGATTACGTCGCTCAACTCCGGCTCGAACGCCGCCTGTCGATCGGTGACGAGGATGATGTGGTAGCCGTACTCCGTCTCGACGATGCCGCTGATCTCGCCGACCTCGAGCGCGAACGCCGCCTCCTCGAACGGTACGACCATCCACCCGCGGCCGAACCAGCCGAGATCGCCGCCGTTCGGTCCGCTCGGCCCGGTGGAATGCTCCCGGGCGAGCTCGGCGAAATCCGCTCCCGCGACGGCCTCGGCGAGGACCCGCTCGGCCTCCGCGCGGACGTCTTCGAGGACCTCGTCTCGGACGTCCTCCAGCGCCGGCACGCCCTCCTCGGCGGCGTAGTCGGCCTCGTGCTCCTCGAGGAAGGCGAGGAGGTCGTCGTCGGACGTCCCGAACAGGACGTGCGACGCGCGAACCTGCTCTTCGGTCGCGTAGTCCGCCCGGTGCTCTTCGAAGTACGTCGCCAGCTCCTCGTCGGACGGCTCGACCGGGCCGGCCACCGCGTGTTTCACCGCATCGAGCGTCAGCTGCCACTCGACCGTGTCCAAGCCGTTCTCCTTGAAGGACTCGAACGACGAGCCCTGCTCCTCGAGGTAGGCGTAGAAGTCCTCTTCGGTCCAACCCTGGTCCTCGAGGAAGTCGGCATACTGCGACTCGAACTCCGCCAGCACGTTCTCCTCGCTCGGCTGGATTCCGCGTCGATCCGCTTCCTCTTCGATCAGGGCGGCGGCCGCCACGCGTCGGAGGGCTTCGGCCTCGAGGGACAGCTGGAAGAGCCGCCCCTCCCCGCCGGCGAGCAGGGTTTCGATGCTCATCCCGAACTGCGCGTACATCTGGAGGTACTGCTGGAGGAGGGTGACCTTGGCGGCCTCGAAATCGTCCCGGTAGGCCGGGCGGCCGTTCACGTAGGCGACGACCTCGTCTTCGGGGAGCTCGCCCGCGGTCTCCCCGGGCGGCGAAGCCGGGGCCTCGGTCGTCTCGACGGGGGAGTCCGCCGGGGGCGCAGAGGTGCGATCACCGCAACCGGCCAGCAGCAGGCCGAGAACGAGGGTAACTGTGAGCAGCAAGATCGAGCGGATCCGCATGAGCGCCTCCTTGAAGTGGCCCAGTTTACGGGCTGGGACGAAGTGCAGCCAGTCCGGCGGTCGGGAGGACTTGTGTCTCCGGGCCGATCCGATCGATGACGCCGGTGATGGACTCCGCGGTCTCGGCGATCCCCTCCCCGCGCTGATGCTCGTCCGCCCCCCGATTGACAAGGTCGGCCCCGGCTTGCAGACTCGTGTCGATTCCACGGGCACGGACGGAGGCGCAATGCGGTGCCGGTCGTTGTTGGCGATCTGCCTCTTCATCCTCGTCGTGCACGGCTGTTCGCGCGGCCCCGCAACGGACACGGGATGGCTCGAGCAAGGGAGGCACCTCTTGTTCGGCGTCGCATCCGAAGAGGTCCCGACGGGCATCTACATGCCAGATGAGGAGTGGGACGAGCAGGCGGAAGAAGTCCGCTTCGACGAGGAGAGGTTCCCCGACTGGGCGCGGGGGCGGTACTCGGTATGCGTCTACTGGAGTGGGGAGTACTCCCGTCGGGAACTCAACCAGAATCGCAGCCCCGGAGAGCCCACGCAATGGGACCTCCGCGGGACGGCCTGGGGGTGGGCTCTCCTCGGAGGCGAGGCCCCGCACATCCTTCGGCTCGTCATCCGAGACAAGGGCGAGGAGATCGTCGTCGTGGACGCGTGGGACGCTCCCGCCGACGGCTTTTAGCCGGCGGCAACGGAAGCCCGACGAAGCGCCGACGCCGCGCTCGTCGGCCGGAGAGCGGCCTACAGCTGGTCGAACCGTTGACGATCGCGGACGTGGCTGTACGATTCCAGGTTCTCGTCCCGATGCGGCACGAACGGGCGATCCTTCGATGTTGCATTGCGGAGCCGGCGTCTCCGCCGGACGAACCGGATCAGTCGGTCGAGCCAGGCCGGTCGTTTCGTGGGAATCTCCTCCTTCTGCCGATCTCGGTGCGCCGTGAGTCGTTGTCCTTCTCCGAGGCGCGATCGTTGCGAGACGACGCCCCGAGGCGCGGCGAGTGAGCGCCTCTCGGAGCGGAGAAGGGGCGAGCGGCTAGGTCGCCCCTTGGATGAAACGGTCCACGTCGGCCTTGAACGCCGCGAGCGAGTCGACGTCGAGGTAGAACATGTGCCCGGCCTCGTAGTTCGCCATTTCGATGTTGCCGCGATGCTCCGGGTCGACGTTCATGTGGCTGAGCATGTACTCGGTGGCGAAGGACGGCGTGGCGAGGTCGTAGTACCCCTGCCCGACGAAGACCTTCGTGTACGGGTTCTTCGCGATCGCCCCGCGAAGCGCCTCGCCGGTGGCGGGCATCTCCCCTTTCTCCCACTCCCATTTCTCGTTTACCTTCATGTTCAGCGTCTCGTACGTCAGGTCGGTCTCGATCCCCAGCTCGGTCCGGACGTAGTGGTTGAACGCGGAGGTGTAGGGGGGCGTGATGGCGAGCATCGAGGGGTCGAACTCCGGTCGCTCGGTCACCGCCAGGGCCTCGATCCCCTTGAACCGCGCGTCGAGCCGCCCGACGGACCGCTTGTCGTCCCGGAGGAGTTCCTTGCAGAAGTGGAAGATGTTGATCCGCAGGTTCGTCCCGAGGACGTAGTCGAGGTCGAGTCCGGTGTACGCCGCCAGCTTCTCCGCCACGGCGCGACGCTCCTCCTCGTCCAGACGATCGCCCTTCATCAGCGCGAGCGTCAGCTCGCCCTCCGACCAGGCCTTCACCTCGGCCATCAGCTCGGGCAGGGCGCGCTTCTGGAGCTTGTCGCCGAGCTTCTCGTGGTACCAGGCGGTCGCCGCGTACGTCGGGACGAACAGCTGAAACGGGAGGTCGTTCGCCGGCATGAACCGGATCGCGCCGAAGTCGAGCACGGTCGAGATGAGGACGATCCCGTTGAACGTGATCCCCTTGTCGACGAGGTCGCCCGCCAGCCCGGCGGCGCGCGTCGTCCCGTAGCTCTCGCCGGCGAGGAAGAGCGGCGACGACCATCGCCTGTACCGCGTCAGGTACAGCCGGATGAACTCGCCGACCGACTCGATGTCCCCCTTGAAGCCGCAGAACTTCTTGTCGAGGTCCTCCTTCGCCGCGCGGCTGAACCCCGTACCGATCGGATCGATGAACACGAGGTCGGTCCGATCGAGCCACGTCTGCTCGTTGGCCTCGTACCGGTACGGAGGGGCCGGCATCCACCCTTCCTTCTCCATCACGACCCGCTTCGGCCCCAGCGCGCCCATGTGCAGCCAGACGGAGGAAGAGCCCGGCCCGCCGTTGAACCCGAACGTGAGCGGGCGATCGGCGGGATCGTTGGCGCCGGCGAGCTCGTAGGCGGTGAAGAAGATCTCCGCCTCGGTCTCGCCGAACTCGTCGGTCAGCGGGATGACGCCGGCCCGGGCGGTGTACTTCAGCATCCGGCCCTCGAGAGCGAGCTCGTGCTCCGTCTCGATCGGCTCGATGCCGAGGAGCTTTCGCTTCTTCTCCTTGCCGTCGGCGTCCTTCTTCTCTTCCGGGCTCGTCTTGTCCTGCTCCTCGGCCATGTTCATCGCTCCTCGCTGAATGGTCTCGTGGTCGATCATTGTACCCCGGGCGTTGCTCGGGGTCCTTCGGAGTGGTGGTTTTCGCCGGGTCTCAGCGCTTGCGGAGCCGGGGAAACCACATCCCGACGTCGCGTACGTACACGGCGTACTCGTCGCCGAAGCGTGCTTCGAGAAGCCGCTCCTCCGTTCGCGCGATCGCGTGGAGAAAGCCGATGGTCGCCAGCCACACGCCCGCTGCGATCAGGGAAACGCTCAGCAGGAGCAGAGCGAGGTAGAGCAGGATCTCGCTCAGGTACATCGGATGGCGCACGACGGAGAAGACGCCGTCCCGCACGACGCGGGGCTCTCGCCGTGTCTCGCCGAAGATGGTCCGATGGCTGGACCACGCCATGTAGCCGGAGAGTCCGAGGAGGACCGTCGCGATCGGAATCCGGATTGCGGGATGGATCGTCCCGTTGAGGAACGTCGTGACGTGGAGGAAGAACGAGTCCGCGATCCACGCACCGGCGAACAGCAGGGCCAGGATCGACTGACCGATGTCCGTGAACGCGTGCTCTCCCGTCAGATCGTCGCGCTCTTCTTCGCGGCGCCTGCGCGCCTGCCCATCGGACATTTCATCCTCCTCGGTGCATTCGGGTTCGAGGGGGTATGATACCGGCGGACCGGCCTCGCCCGCTAGGACCTCACGGCGGAGAGGACGATCTCCGGCGGCCGTTCGAGGTGCTTCTTCACCGTGCACTGGTCGATCGACCTCAGACACGCGTCGACGTACCGCTCCGGGAAGCTCTTCGGCAGATGGACCGTGATGTCGATCCGTTCGATCATCCGGCGCTCTTCGTTGCGGGTCGTCTCCAAGCTCAGCTCGATCTCATCGGTCGGGATCCCGCGCTTCCGACAGAACGCCAACACGTAGTAGCCGGAGCAGGTACCGATCGACGCGAGGAAGAGGTCGAACGGACCCGGCGCCGAGTTCTCCCCTCCGGCCGTCTCTTTCTGGTCGGTCCGGATCGTGAATCCGCGGTGCTCCGCGTCGACGCGTTGGCCTCCGGGGAACCGTATCTTCATCCATTCACCTCGCGCGATGTGCGGCGTAAGTTTCGGTGATGTTCACTGCGGGGGCGGCGTCGCGCAACGTTAACGTTGCCGGGGAGACGGCGAAGAGACGTCCTCGAGCATCCTCGGCTGAGCCGGCGGGAAAGGATGGCGGCGTGGGTAGGCTGTATGGGGTGATGATCGTGGGCACGATCCTGCTCCTGTCCTTTGGAGCGACGGCGAAGGAAACGTGGGTTCGAACGTTCACCGGGCCGGACCACGGCGCGCTGTTCGACGTCGTGCTTGCCGGAGACGGCCATGTCCTGGCCGTCGGCGCGACGAACCACGTGCACACGCCGACGCGCGAAGGGGACGTGCTGCTGGTGAAGCTCACCGTGGAGGGGGACGTGCTGTGGGAGCGGACGTGGGGCGGCGACGCGTTCGATCAGGCGTGGTCCGTCGCGCCGGCCGGGGACGGCGGCTTCTTCGTCTTCGGCGAGACGGCCTCCTTCGGCGCCGGCGATCGGGGGTCCCGTTCAGCGTCACTTTCCCGATCGGTGGGGACTGGATCGTGTGCGGCGCGAAGCCGCCGCCGCCGTGCATCGCATGCTGGCCGACGATGACGATCCCGAACGGCTCTCCGCGGACCGCGCGCCGTGGCTTGCCCGGCAGGTACGGCCGCCTCACGATCCGGACGTTTCGTGGCAGCTCCTTCACCAAGACGTTCGGCTCGCGATGGCCGTTGTCGTGCGAGTCGTTGAGGACGATCCCGTCAATCCCGAGCTCGTTCGCCGCCTCGCAGACCGCCTGCACGTCGGAGGTGATGGACCGGCGGCCCACTTCCTGCCACAGATCGGAGCCGTGGTGCATCGCTTGCCTGTTCTCGGGTGAGATCCCCGACGCGCCCTCCAGATCGCACAGGACGTACAGCTGCCCTTTCTTTAGTCTTCATTTGGATCGTGGGGTGAGTGTAGCACGGGTCGGTTTCTTGAACGTGTTCCCCGATTCCCATGAAGCGATGCGACCTTGACTTCCGCGCAGGAGCCGTCCTATGATGGCACGCATCCGCTAACGCATGGGCAACGCTCCACTTCAGGCTCCGAGGTGGTTGCTGTGATGCACAAACGGCTTCTGATTCCGGCCGTCGTTCTACTGCTCGCGAGCGCATCGCTGGCGGGGCTCTCTCAGGACGAGGGTCCGCCGGCGGACAGCAGCGCGATCGACTTCGGCGACGTGACCGTCGGCCGAACCGCGACGGCCCACTACACGTTCAAGGTGCTCGAAACGAGCGACACGGCCGCTCAAGTCACCATCCACGATCCGTGCCCGCCGTTCGGGCTTGCCGGGCTGGAGTCGCGGAGCATGGTCCTCGCCCCGGGCCAGTCGGTCAGCTTCGAGGTGACCTTCACGCCGCGGGAAGCGTGCGACTACGCATGCTCGTTCGTCATCCGTGCGGTCGGCGGCCACCCCGTCCAGGAGATCGAGACCGTCGTGCAGCTGTCGGGCCGAGGCGTGACCGAGACGACGGCCACACCGTCGCTGATCCCCGTGTTGGAATCCCTGTTCGGGGCCCCGACCGAGGAGGCCGTCCCGGAGGACGAGGGAGAGAGCGTGGAAGGGACGACCGACAGCGAGGGGCGGTTCACGGTCGCCGTTCCGCCGTCCACCAAGGTGGCGGGGAGGCTGATGGAGTGCGAGGGGTCGCCGCTCGCCGACCGCGAGTTCCGGTTGACGCCGCTCTCGGATGGATTCCGAATCGGTGTCACGGGGTACGAGAGCGTGGTCGCTCGGCCCGTCGTGAGGTTCTCCCTGTTCGGAAGCGAGAACGTCGATCTCGGGGACGTCTGCCTGCAGCCGGCGCC
This sequence comes from uncultured Thermotogae bacterium, assembly GCA_964466035.1. GTDB lineage: Bacteria > Bipolaricaulota > Bipolaricaulia > UBA7950 > UBA9294 > JANQEA01. The sequence goes on along the minus strand of CAYXLR010000004.1, from coordinate 11,623 downwards.
GCCGGGCCTGCCGATTCCGATCCGGCTCCTCGGCCCGCTTCCGGGCGAGGGCCTGGGCGACGCGCCCGTCCAGTACTGCTGGGAGAGCCTCGGGATTCCCGGCCTGACCTACGAGGTGGTGCATCATACCAAGGAGTGCGATCCGGAAGTCGTCAACGGGCCTCATCCGTTCGCGCCCCTGATTCCGGATCCCGAGCCCCGTGCGCGGGCCTCCGAACTCCGGCAGGAACGGCGTGCCCGCGAGGCACACCTTCGAGATCTCGAGCAGTACTGCGCCAACCTCGGCAGGATGTTCGACCAGCTCCAGCAAAGTCTGTCGTCCATTCCCGACGTGCTCGGTCATCTGGAGGAACGAAGGGACGAGGCGGATCGCGCCCAGGTCGGCGGCCTTGACCTCCCGCTCCCCGGGACCTGCCCGCGAAGCGCCGAGGAGCTGCTGGCCCCGCACGCCGAGTTGCTCGATGGTCTCCGGATCGAACCGTGCCGTGCCGGCGATCCCTGCCGCGGGCTCAACGACGAACTGAGCGCGATCGTCGGTCTCATTCAGTCACTGCATGCGCACGCGTTCGTGCAATCCATGAGGCTCGACGCACTGGCCGAGCGATGGGTCAATGGGGCCGACCACCGCGGCACGATGGAGCTGTACCACGGGCTCTTCTCGCTTGTGGACCAGGTGATCTCCCTTGTCGACGAGATCGTCGGCCTCCTCACACCCGATGTCGAGGAGTTGATCGAGGACCTGATCGAGCGGCACGTGACGGACGCCGTCTGCCGTCGGTCGCCGGACCTGTGTCGCGCGATCGAGGCGGCGCAGACGGTAGAGGAGAAGCTGGCGACCATCAAGAGCGTTCTGAGCGCCGCGCGGGCGAGCGGCACGCCGGGCCCTGCGTTCATCGTCCAGATGGTCCAGGCGATGGCGCAACAGGCCGCGGCTGCGACTGCCGTCGCCGTCGAGGGCTGGGAAAACTTCGCCGAGGAGATGGGAGCCATACTCTGGGACGCGTACGAGTCGTACCTCTGCCTTGAGGCAGCACTGGAGTGGCTTCTCGACCAACGTGACCGCATCGAGGCGATGTGCGAGGCGTGCCAGCAGTGCGTACGCGATGAGATCGACGCCATCGACGGAGAGCTCGACCGGATCGAGGCACAGGAGGAGGCCGCCGCCGAGGCCCGGCGGGCGTACTGGCAGGAGCAGCTCGCGTGGATCTCGTCCCGGATCGGCCAAGTCGGGGCCTATCTCGATGACGCGTGGTACGACGCCTGCTGCGGCCAAGGAACGCAGACGATCCGGATCCCCAGCGAGGGTTTGTGCGCGGAGAGGCTCGAAGAGGCGCTCAAGCAAGCGCTCGGCGACAAGGCCTGCTTCCTCGAGTTCACGTGCGCGCTTGCATGCGAATTCGAGGGCGGCGAACTCGTCGGCGCTTCGGTCGAATGCGAGCACGGCTTCCCGTTGGCCGAGCGCCGCTCCTGCTGCTGCGTCCCGTGTGAGAGGCAGCAAGAGCCGATCGGCAGCCAGCCGGACCCGGGACGTGCCGGGGAGCGTGTTTGCCATCCTCCCGAAGGGGGAACCGCTGCCCCCGAACCGGGCGGCTGGAGCGTCGAGGGGCGCGACGAGTCCGGGAACTTGGTCGCCTCCAGCCCTCGGCGTGAGCTCGGGCCCGGCGTTGTCAGCGAGCCGTCCACCCTGCTTCCTCCCGCGCCGGTTCCACCCGTCGGCTGCCTCTGCTCCGTCTCGGCCAGCGTGAACGGAATCCCGATGACACCAGGTGGGATCGCGCTCACGGTGCAGCAGGGCGTTCAAGCGAACATCGCCGCCGTCGGGGATTGCGGGCCGAACTGCGGGCCGGGGACGCAGTCGATTGCGATCCAGCCGCCCCTTGCCCAGCCTGCCTGGCTCACCAGTCCGATCGCCCACGTCCCGCTGCCCGTTTCGGTCGCGGCGGCGAGTACGGCGTACGACTTCCCCGTGGAGGGAACCTACTCGATCACGGTGACGCAGTCCTGCGAAGACGGAGACACGTGCTCGTACACGTTCAACGTCGATGCCGCGGGCCCGCCGAACCCGGTGCCTCGGCAACCACGCTCCGGAGAGCCCGTCGTGCACGGAACCTGCCCCGCGTGCGGGGCCGATCCGTGCCTCGAGCTTTTCTATCGATCCGGCGATGAACCGCCGTCGATGCCCGTGCTCGATCACAGGCTGTCGATCGAGGACGGCCGGGTCCTCGATCTCGAGCTTGAGAGCTACTGCCGGCCGGAATGCGTCGACGATCGGACGGTCCGCTGGGAGATGACCCATCCCGACGGAACCCTCGACGTGCTGGAAGGCGTGGAGCTCTACGGGATCTCGTACGTTTTCGAGAGCGAGGGGGAGTACTCGCTCTGTGTGATCGAAACGGTGCCGTGCCCGGAGGGAGACCTGCGGTTCGAGAACTGGTGGATCTTCCGCGTGGGACCGGGCAACTGACCGCGGGCCTTGTGAGCCGAGAGCGCTCGCGAAAGTTCAGAACGGATCCAGGGCAACGCAGGGATAACTAGCGGGAAGGCAGAAGCCGATCGCGAGCCGATCGGACGGATGTCTCCGTGATCTCCTCCGGACGAACCCTCCAGACGGGCTCGATCGAGTGCAGGGTGAAGTCGCGCCGCAGGAGCTCCTCGTCGTTTCCGGTGACGTGGAGCATGATCGCGTCTTCGGGTCCGATTCGCTTCGCTTCGAGGGCCTGGATCAACGACCCCGTGGCGACGGCCGCGGCCGGGCCGATGGCCAGCCCCTCCGCTTCCTCGAACAGCGCCGCCGCGGCGCGGGCTTCGGCGTTGGTCACGGCGTAGGTGTGCCCGTTCGTCGACGTCAGCGCGTCGCGCACACCGCCGGCGACGGCGTACGGCGGCGTCCGATTGGCCAGCACGGGGGCGTCGATCCGGTCGATGCGGCGGAGCTGATCCTCGACGTCCCGGTCGGGCTCGATCGGGATGTTCCGGGTCCAGGCGTCGTGGATCGGCGTGAACGGCGCGTTCTGCGAGAGGTGGAGCGTCGGGAGGTCGGTACCGATGCCCGCGGCGAGCAGGCGCTGCGACGCTTCCCAGGCGGCGATCGCGCCGGTGCCGCTTCCGACTGCTTGGACGTAGTGGTCGGGCAATGCGCCCGTCCGCTTGGCGTATTCGAGCATCGCGGTGGACATGCCGTCGCGCCGGGCGACGTTGCGCGCGCCGCCTTCGTTGGCGACGCCGAGCGCGCGGCCGATCCGGTCCGCGGCTCGAATCGCGGCGGCGTAGTCGTCGCATCCCTCCAGCGCGACGAGCCGGATAGCGCTCGTCGGCTCGCAGGGGATCCACAGCCGGTCGAGCGCCCGCTCAGGCACGACGACGACGACCGGGTAATCGAACCGGACGGCCGCGTAGGCGAACGACCGCCCCGTGTTCCCGGCGGAGGCGAGCACGAGCGTTTCGGTGCCGTGCTCGCGGTAGTACAGCAGGCTCGGCGCGGCCTCGAAGTCCTTGAACGAGCCGGTCGGGTTCGTGGCTCCGATCCGCGGCGCGTAGCCGCTGAACGCGATGCCGAGATGCGATAACCCCAGGCGTTGAGCCAGCCCCTCCGATCGGTAGACGACGGCGCCGATGGGGAGGTCCGTCGGGGACGTCGACGGGAGCCAATCGAGGAACGAGAAGAGGTCGGAGCGATCGTCCGGCTCGAAGGCGGCGGTCGCGTACTGCGAGCGCAAGAGGCCGTCGCATCGATCGCAGTGCAGCCGAGGAGGATCGTAGGTCGCGCCGCAGCCGACGCAGACAAGACGGAGCTTCTGCTGCATTCGCCCTCCCTCGTTTCGTTCCGAGTCGGCGACAGGCCGACGCTGGATGGCGTCGGCCCGGCGCTTGGGGACGCCATTCTACGCGGAGGCGAGTGGAATGGCATGTGCAGCACGGCGGATCCTTTCGGCGTCTGCCGGGACTCCGTGGTTGCGAACAGAGATTCCGTACGAATTCCTCCCCCGAGCGTACAGGAGGATACTGCCCATTCCGTCGGTACGGCCGCGGGGGATCCAAAACCAAAGCCGTCGCCCTTTTGCCCGCAACCCGTGGTTTGGCGTAACGTTCCGCGCCGCCTATCATCGCAGGCATCCGGGAAGGAGGGAAATCATGGCGGGAAACAAGGTCAGTGGAGGAAGCACGGCCGGCGCGATCTGGTTCGCCGGCTGGCTGTTCACGCTCGGATTCGCGCAGCTCGTTTGGTGGAAGGCCATTCTCGGGCTCGTCGTCTGGCCGTACTACCTCGCGGTGTTCCTGAGGTAGAGCGGTGGCTCAGTACGGCGACCGGGCCTTCCCCGAGGCTCGCACGGCCTTCGGCGGCTCGGCGTTCGTCGGGAGCCCAGAGCGTCTTCGTCGTCCGAAGGAGCCCGAATCCGGGGACGACGAAGCGTTTCGGCCATCGCGACTCGACGGTTATTCCGTGACGCTCGTAGAGTCTGCGAGCCCGTTCGTTTTGGGCCGAGACGTCGACGGCCAGTCGGAGCGACCCACCGTCGCGGGCCCGCTCCTCGATCCGGTCGATCAGTGCCGAGCCGATCCCTTGCCCGCGGTGTGCTTCGTCGACAGCGAGGGCCTGGAGATAGAAGTCGCCCTCGGCGAGGGTGTTGTGAATCCGCAGCAGCGGGCGCCCGAACGCGGCGACGCACGGCATCCGCCGGGCACGGCGACCCGCGGCCCGCCGAAGTGGCTGGTCCGAGAGACGCAGCACCAAGTTTGCACTGACATCCTGAATCTACCGACTGTTTCCTGGAACGAACAGCCGATGCGACCCGTGACGGGGGTGGCACCGCTTTTCAGGTCGCCGCAGAGGAAGCCGGTTCTACTCCGTAGGTGCGACCTTGGCGAGAGGCTCAGCCATTGGGGGCACACGCGCGAGGGATTCATTCTGCTACATCGGATGAGGCATGCGTCCCCCGATTCCGCTGGTCCGGAAGGCGATCGAGCAGCTCCCTCGTCCATACCTTGACCCGCTCGGCGACGGTCTCCGGGGACTTCGCCTTCTGCTGGTCGAAGGAAAGCCGTGCGATGATGCGTGAGCCGGTGAGCAAGCCTTCCATCTTGGCGAAGATCCGCCTGTCGCCCATGCCGCCCATCGTGCAGAAGAGGGCCACGGGTTTTCCCTGCAGGTCCACGGACGAAAGGAAGACCTGAACCGCCGGCACCGGACCTTGCCCCCAGACCGGCGTGCCGACGATGACGAGATCGTAGTCGCTCAGCGAGTGCGTCATCGCCCGAATGTCCGGCATTCTCTTGAAGACCGCATCGAACGCCGAGCGCACGTAGCCGTGATGTCGGGCCACCTCGCGGATCTCCTCGGTGTCCGCGCCCAGTTCCTGCGCGATCGCTTCCGCCACGGCCTTTGTGGTTCCGGTCCTTGAGTAGTAGACGACGAGCATTTTCATGGTCGCGCTCCTTTCGAGCTTCCGCTCTGCCTTGCGATGTCTCGCACCGTCACTTCGGGATGACGGTAGTGGTCGCCGGAGTCGGCGATCCTCGAGCTACTCGGCCTTGCCGAGTAGCCCACCATCATCCGTCAGACTTTCCTGGATGGCAGAGAAGACGGGGGCGGCATTTCAGAGCCGAGCAGTCGGAGACCGCCGGCCCCATGAGCCACACCCCGTCGCGGTCAGTGTACCTCAACGAGTCTGTCCCGTCTCCGTACGAAATCCAATGGTAGACCCCCGGAAGGGCTCGCGCCCCGGGAGCTTCCTCGGGACTTCCTCCTAGAAGAGCCGTTCCTTGCCTAGCAGTCTGCGAATCATCGATAGAGCGCCGGTGTGGTGCGCCTCATGATGCGTCAGGAAGGCGAGCACCGAGGCCTTGCTGCCGAAGTGCTCGGAAGGAATACTCGGCGGGCCGAGGAGATCCTCCTCAGTAGCCGTCTCGAGATAGGCCTTCAGGTCTGCAAGGCGTGCACCCAACGCTGCGCGGCAGGCCTCGACACGGGGATACTCGCTCGGATCTCGCGGTTCGGCCCCCATGTTGAACAGGTCATCCCAGCCGTCTTCGCAGAGCTTCCTCCCGATCAACATTTCGAGGAACTTGGCTCGGGTGTGGGCGAGATGTCCGAGGACCCAAATCGCCGGGTTGGGGAGGCCGGCTGGCTGTTGAAGCCAGTCGGCGCCATCGAGTCCCGTCGAGAACGTCTGAATGAAACCGTTGCTGCGCTCGAGCCCCATCCAGAATGCCTTGGCCGTTGGATTCACGCTGTGCCTCCGTATTATGCGTACTGGACCAGCAGTCTAGTGGATCGGAGCGGCCAGCTACAACCCGGGCATCCGAGCGATCTACTGACGGCTGAAGCAGGGCGGCAAACCGGAGAAGGTCGCTCGGATCGCTGCAGCGAGGAAGCTCCTACTCATCGCCCACGCCATCTACAGAACGGGTGAATTGTTTCGAGACCCGAGCATCGAGTACGAATTCCGCAGGAACTCGCAAGCAACTTAGCTTATCTGAGCTGCCGTTGACTATTCAATACAGCATCTGACCCCTCCGAGGAACCTGTGCCCCTTGACATAACGTCACCATAGCTAATACGCTCATCGCAAAGCTGTTAAAGGGAGGCATGCAGATCCAAATGCCGGCGAAGGGGTCCGTGTTAGTCGGTGTGGCAGCTGTCATAGCCTTGTTAACCCTATTGCCCGCAGTGGGCGCAGAGACTGATACCGCCCGCAGGTGTGCTGGCATCGGAGACAGCAGACAAGCAATCAACAAGCTGGTCAACGATACCCTACAGGCGGCGCGCGGGAAGGTTGGGAACGATGGAGACAAGCTGATTGATGAAGTGTACAAGGCTCTTGGTGAGGGCTTGCCCTGGACGATGATCGAGTGGTGGGCAGATCGGAACCTTGCTATCGCGAGCGTGACACAAGGCGATTCGAAGTACAGTGGGGTGAGTAGTGCCGATGCTAGGATGTGGGTCGCGGGGAGCCTGATCCTCAACCCGGCGATCAAGGTAGCCGGCATCTGCATCGGCACCGACAAGCTGGGACATTTCTTCCAGCAGGGCTTTCAATATTACTGCACGGCGGTAAGAGATGGAAAAGGAGAGAGTGCAGCCATCACATGGGGCGAGCAAACTGAAGCCGGCGGCTTTGGTCTGACGACAACGGGTGTCTACTCGAACGCCGACTTGGCCGCCAATCAAGCCGGAATGGACTTCTATAGGGGATTGAAAGCAAATCCGCATATGACCTTCGACATCGCTAACTGCGTTACAAACAACTGGAACGAGGAGAGCAATCCGAATCTCTATACGCCGAGGGTGGGGAAAACGGTCTGGGCCAATCTCGTTGCTGGCGAATGGACGAGCGCTCTCAGAACTGGGCCAACCACCCTACATCTACAGGTGTCCAACTTTGTAGATGTCACCGGTACATACGAATACTCCAAGGGTGGCACGGTCGCTACGGGTGCGATCACTGGCGGCAAGATCAAGCTGATTACAGAAAAGAGACACGGGGTGGAAGTCGTCATCGGCATCCAGATTGTCGATCTCGCTTGGAAAGAGGGGGCTGAGCAGGGCAAGGCATCTCTGACATCCCTGAACGAGAGTACTATTACTGGCACATGGAATGGCTCTGACCTTTGCCTTTACTCATCGCTGCGCGGATCACCTCCCGGCTCTACGCCACCCAAGATCCTGGGGATTGACTTCCCTTCTGAGATTGTAGGTGATGGAAAGCAGAATCGAGGAGAGGTCCGCTTTAGGGATGCAGACGCCGATGTTGTCTACGCATACTTCGACCCTGTGGGAGGTACCGGCAACTGGGCTCCTTTCGACTTCGCCCCCGGAGTTATAGGAAAGAGCGAAGGCGCTTTCGATTTCGTCATCACGTGTGAGACTAGCAAGGCAGTCACAGCCCGCTTCGAAGTAACGCTCGTCGATAGCGCAGGGAAAGTAAGCACTCCTAACTATTTCTCATTTACTTGCGTATGTCCTCAAAGCGACTGACTGCTTTGTCAACGCGGGAGATTCCAGGGACAGAGATTCCAGGGACACAGTACTTAATTGAAGGACAACGCCCACGCGAGTTTCGTATTGTGGCCTCGGTACCTCGCGAGGTGATGTATGTGTCCCTCGATTCCGCTGCGAAACGAGCAGAAGCACGATGGTTCGATGTTCGCATGTGATACAATGCGCTCGCTGGCAGAACGCCGGCAGGAGGGAAGATGTACGGCTCGGCACGTATACGAGGCTCGGCCCCCGCGTCCGACGTCTTCACTAGCACATCTCGCGCTGACGACAAGATCTTCTCGTTCTTCTCCTAGGGCCGCTACGAACGCGCCGACTCGTGCATCCGTCCCTCCGAGGGGCTGGCTGGGATTCAGGAGGAGGTGATGACGGTATGCGGCGACACGCGGCTTCGGTGTTCGCTGTGTTGGTTGTCGTTCTCGCGGTCGGTGCGACATGTCGAGCAGTGACCGTGGCCTGGGCCGAATCGCCCTCCATTTCTGCGCCGTACGGGCTCTACATCCCCGATGTCCTACTCGACGGCGTGGTCGGATCCGAATGGGCGGATGCAGGCGAATACGGTGTGCGGATGGGGGAATACAACGCGCGGCTTCTCATCAAGCATGACCACGTGTACTTCTACGTTGCGATGGTCATCGAATCCGGAAGGCGGTTCCCGGCGGGCTTCGAAGCGTACGTTGTGTTTGAGAACGGGGACGGGGTCGACTACTCGCGCGGTGACGACATGATGAGCGTACCGGCGTGGGGAGGCGAGCTATTGGACGCCGATCTCACGTACCGAGCCACGTACGACTTCTTGCCGGACGTCGACTTCGACGGCACGTGCGACGCTGTGGGGGCCGGTCTCTACGACAGCACGATTCGCGGCTACGTCTTCGAGTTCCGGCGCAAGATGATCTCTGGCGATCCCTGCGACGTTCCGCTCGCGGGGGGCAATATCGCCGATGTCATCTACGGCTGGGCGAGCTACTGACCCGAGGAGGTCCGTGACATGAGAACGAAGCTTTGCCGTGCCTTCTGGACGTGCCTGCTTGTCGGCTCTCTTCTCGCTCTCCTTCAGCCGGCGGCTTTCGCCTACGGAGAGGGCAGCTATCGCGCCCCCACCGAGCCGTACCAATGGAGTCCCCCGACTCCCTCCGCCGATGCGCCGTGGTACGAATGGGCGAACCTACACCTGTGGCTGATGAACGAGTGGCTGGGGGCCGCCCAGGATGTCCTCTGGGACAGGGCCCCGGAGGAAGGAGCGGCTCCGGCTTGGGGCGACTGGTCCGGAGTCTCGTCGGCAGCCGAGTATGTCCAGCGGGTCCTTCGTGAGAAGGAGCAGCTGATCGACCGGTTGCCGGTCCCCTACACAGCGGAGGGCGTTGCGGACGACGCGACGCTCAACGGCGTGCCTCTCAAGCGGATGATCGAGCTGCTCAAGGAGGTTGACGAAACGCTCGAGTCGGCGGGCTTCGTAGTGGACCGCGAGCCGGGCACCGGCTTGGCCACGGTCTCACTCCCGTCGGCGCTCACGACCGAGACGGTGACCGGGATCGATCAAGCGCTGTCGGCTGCGAAGCGATCGAAAGAGGCTCTCGAAACGTTCATTCAGGAGAATCTGGTTCCCGCGGAGGAGGCACCCGAAGAGGAGGCTCCTCCTGCGGAGGGCGCGGCGCCGTAGACCTGCAAGCACAAGTTGGGAGAGTTCCAGAGAGAGCTCCGGAGACACAGACCTTACCTTTTGGCGGCTGGCCCCGGCTTGCGCTTCTTGAGCTTGTGGCCGAGGGGATTCTCGCTGTCTTCTGTTCGAGGTTCGCGCTCTGGTCGCTAGAGGATCAGACAAGCGATGGTGGTGGAGTGCCCGCCAATCCGCGACCCAGGGTGTGTGCCCCCGAGTCCCGGGTTTCCCTGAGCAGCCTCGCTGTATCCCGGCAGGTCGCTGAAGAGCAGTGATAGGATCGCATTATCTCATACAGGCTAAATTGCCACCGCATGCGAGAATGGGTAGTATTGTTGCAATAGCCGGAAGGAGGTGCGCATGAGAACGCGCTATCGTGTCAGCGGGCTTTCCGTGGTTGTCCTATTCATGGTGGGGCTTGCTTGCACAGCATCCACGCTTGTTGTCTCCCAGGACAATGGAGACTTCCTGCTGATCCAGGAAGCGATTGACGCGGCAGCGGATCACGACCACGTCATCGTCCAGGATGGCACCTACTGCGAGAACCTTCGGTTCAGCAAACCGCTTTCTTTGGTCGCTGTGGGCGATGTCACTCTCAAGCCTTCAGACAGCGATCTGCCTGCGATCTCGGTGACAGAGGTGGAGGGAATCCTGATCCACGGGCTCAACATCATAGAGGCGGCGGTCGGCTTCCAGGTGGTGAATAGTACAGGGGCGATCTCGGGATGCAGCCTGGCGACCTCCGACATTGGGATCCATGCGATGGCATTCAGCGACACCACGCTGACGATCACGGATCTGACCCTGCAAGGGGTGGACGGTGGGGTCGGCGTGCAGATCCTTGGCGTGGGCAGGACGATGCTGTTTGGGTGTTCCTTCTCCGACCTTGGGACGGGAGTCGTCATCGGAGGACGGGCGACGGCGGTTGTGGCGAGGTGTAATCTGACGCGAAACTTCGGTGGCATTTCCGTCGCGAGTGCTGCATCGCTCACGCTTCTGGACAGCGAGATCCGAGACAACGGGGGAAGCGGGATTCTCCTCTCCGAATCCCCCGCTGGGGAGCCGCAGGGTATGCTCGCGCTGATCGGGAACCGAATCGAGAACAACGGATCCTGGGGCATCACGCTCTGCGGGACGGGCGGAACCGCGACGGATGTCGAAGCCTTCAATCTCTTCGCAGTTGGGAATACTCTCGTCGGGAACGGTCGTGGAGCAACTTGCCCTGAGGACCTGTTGGACAACTTGTAGATTGGCCCCTCACTGACGCATTTCGGGGCACAGTACTCAATCCTTGGATGGCGCAAGAGGTAGTTACATGCTGTGTATCCGGAACTACCCGGCCCACTCGCATCGGGTCTTCATGGGAACACTGTAGGGCAATCCTCGAGTGTCTGCGACCCTATCAGCTCAGCCGGTGAGAGCTCAGAGGGGCTTGGTCATCCGAAGGACGAATGGGGGAATGCACGGGAGCTTCGGCCACCCGGCCTCGACGGTCATGCCTCGACGGTCGTAGAGCCTTCGGGCGGCCTCGTTCTTGGCTGCAACGTTGAGGATCAGTCGCTTCGAGCCGCCGGCGCGGGCTCGCTGTTCCATCGCATCCATCAGTGCGGAGCCGATGCCTTGGCCGCGGAGCTCTTCATCGACGGCGAACCCTTGGATGTAGAAGTCCCCGTCGACGTAGGCGCCGAGAAACCATTGCTGCCGTGTCATCAATCTCGCCATGATTCGCATTCTCAAGGCGCGACCGCCCAGGGCCTCCCTCAGGGGCGGACCCACTGAACGGCGATGTCGTTCGGTCGCGTAGCCTGAGATCATGCCGACGATGACCCCGTCGCGCTCGGCGAAGATCGTGTTCTGGTAGGAGAGGTCGTGGCCGGGCTGGGTGAACGCCACCCCGATGGTGTGCACGACTCGCCGACCGAGCATCACGCGATAGAACGGCGCGATCTCATCGAGGTATCGGGCGA
>CAYXLR010000003.1:106097-131039 GCA_964466035.1 uncultured Thermotogae bacterium | reverse complement strand
CAAGTGCCACGGTGCTGACGATCCATCTGGCGAAGTAGAAAGCGCCTCGCGGACTGCGTCCCCGAGCCGGACGAGAACGGCTTTGCCGTTCTCGTGGTGGGTGAGCGGCTGGAGCTGATTCCTAGGGCGAAGATCGAGGCACAGTGACTCCGCTACGGCACGACTGGCTAGCTGACGGACTTGAGCGACATGCCGCAGGTAGATGCTCTGGCAACTTCTTCCTTCGTCAGGAGTTGCTTGGCGAAGCGCTTTGCACTTCGCCGTGGGCGAGCCTGCGAACCTGAGCGACGTGCCGGAGGTAATGTTCGTAGGTGTTTGATGCGATCAGCCGCCACGGGACCCAGTCCGGGGGCATGTCGGTGAATCGACTCGGGTCGTTCATGTCCTCGTCGGAGAGCGTCTTGAGCGCCTCCATCATCCGCGAGTAGGCGTCCTCGGCCGTGGCGAGCACCTCGTCGAGCGGCTGGTCCTTGTACTGCTCGTAGATCCTGTCGTTTCGCTCGTCGGTCGGCAGATTCCACCACGGAGAGCCGACGAGGTCGCGGGTCTCGGCGAGCTCGATCATCTGTTGCTCGTGCCAGGCGACGTGCGCGATGACGTCCTTGAAGGACCACGCGTCGGGAGCGGGCTTCCGTTCCATCTTTTCCTCCGGCACGAGTCCGATCGAGTAGTCCCAGTTCTCGCGCGCCGCTTCGATCGCTTCGATGAGGCAGGATGCTTTCACGGGTTCTACCCTCCTAGAGCAGCCTGGGAACTCGCGCATGCGGCGCGAGTTCCTTGCGCGAACGCAGTAGGCGTTCGCGTGTTTGGTGAGGATTCGACGCTAGACCCTGGCGCGTCATAGGAGCCACAGGCTCACCGCCATGACCAGCATACCGATGACGACGCCGACGATGGAGAGATGCTCGTGCCCGAATGACCGGGAGACGGGGACGAGCTCGTCGAGGGTGATGAAGACCATGATCCCGGCGACGGCGGCGAGGATGTAGCCGAGGATCGCGTCGGAGAGGAACGGGAACAGCACGAGCGCCGCCACGCCGGCGCCGAGCGGCTCGGCAATCCCGGACAGGAACGACCACCAGAACGCCTTCCTTCGGCTCCCGGTCGCGGCCAGAATCGGCGCCGCCACGGCGAGCCCCTCGGGGATGTTGTGGACGGCAATCGCGACGGCGATGGCGATCCCGAGGGAGGGATCCTGCAGCGCCCCGACGAACGACGCCATCCCTTCGGGGAAGTTGTGGATCCCGATGCCGAGGGCGACGAACAGCCCCGTCTTGAGCAGTCGGCTCTGCTGCTCCGTCTGTCCGGGGTGAGCGTGCTCGGCCATGTACTCGTGCGGGATCAGCACGTCGACGAGGAACATCGCGGCCATCCCGGCAAAGAACGCGACGTGGGCCGGGCCGAACCCCGCCGACTCGACGCCGGCCTGGAGCAGCTCGACGAACGAGACGTGGAGCATCACCCCGCCGGAGAAGCCGAGCGTCAGCGCCATGAATCGGGGGCCCGGCTCCCTCGTGAGGAGCCCGAGGAAGCTTCCGATCAGCGTCGAAAGCCCGGCGAGCGTCGACAGGATCAGACCGAGTGCGAACCCTTCCGGCATCGTCTTTCCCTTCGGACGGCACAAGAGTACAGGATGTGGGTCTCCGCAGGATAGCCTCGGCTACTGCGCAGCCTCGCCTGTTCCCGCAGGGGAGGAATAGCCTCGGCTGCTGCGCAACCTCGCCTGTTCCCGCTTCGCGGGAATAGCGGATCGTGAGCCGGTTGCGAAGGACGACAGATGGACTGGCCGAGCCGCTTTGGCATCTGGTATTCTCCTTCCATGACCAAGAGGGGGATTGTCACACTGGCGGTGCTGGGGGCGGCAGCCGTTGCGGTGGTTCTCGCTCTGACGCTTCCGCGCCTGCTTAGGTCGGAGGAGCCGGAGCCGGCCCCGGTCTACGTCATCGCGCTCGACGCCGGGCACGGCGGCCGCGATCCGGGGGCCACGGTCGGCGACGTGCTCGAGAAGGACCTCAATCTCGAGATCGTCGAGCGGCTGCAGGCGCTGGTCGACGCGGAGACGGACCTCGTCGCCGTGCCGACGCGGACGCTCGACATCTTCGTTTCGCTGGAGGACCGAATCCGGATCGCGGAAGAGGCCGGCGCGGTGATCTACGTGTCGGTCCACGTCAACTCGTACTCGACGGACGAAGCCTACGGGGTCGAGACGATCGTCGCCGCCGAGCGTCCGTTGGACGACGACAGCTGGGTCCTCGCGGAGCTGATCCAGGACGGGCTCATCGACGCGACCGGCGCCCGGGACCGTGGGACCCGGTCGCAGGAGTCGTACCTGCAGCGCACCGAGATGCCGGCCGTCTCCGCCGAGGTCGGGTATCTGACGAACCCCGACGAGATGGCGAAGCTCGTCGATCCGGTGTACCAGCAGACGATCGCCGAGGGGATCCTCGCCGGGATCCGCCAGTTCATCGACTGGAAATTCGGTCCGGCGTCGCCAGCAGGACAGTAGACGCTTCTGGCGAGGGCTCACCGCGGACGAAGCGGCTAGCCCTCCGCGTGGCTCCCGTCGCAGAACGGCTTGTTCTTCGATTTGCCGCAGCAGCAGAGCGCGCCGACCCGGACGTGGCTGCAGCTGTCGGATCGATCGCCGCGGATCTCGGCCGATCCCTTGATCGTCAGCGGGCCCGGGTCGGCGACTCGGATCAGCAGCTCTCCGCCCTCCGATTCGCCCCCGGCACCGCGGTTAACGTGGGCCTCGGTCAGCGCGCCCTCGGCCCTGAACTCCGCCTTCTCGTGGCTCCCGTCGCAAAGCGGCTTGTTTCGCGAGCGACCGCACCGGCAGAGCGCGACGCGCGTGTCCTGAAGGATCGTCTCGCCGCCTTCGCCGACAACGTGGACGTCTCCCTTGACGTACAGCGGGCCGTCCGAAGAGACGACGATCTCGTTCTTCTCCGGCGTCCGTTCGGCGGGGCCGCCGTCGAGCCGTTCGTAGTGCAGCGCCCCGGTCGGGCAGCGCTCGCACGCCCAGGCGACCTTCTCCGCGGTGGCCCGGGTCGGGTCGACCCACGGACGGCGGTGGAAGTCGAAGACCTCGGGCAGGCTGCGGATGCACTCCTCGACGTGGATGCACCGATGGTAGTCCCAATGGACGACGATCTCTTCGGACTCGAAGCTGTAGATCCGGCTCCTCATGGCGCTCCTCGCTCGGCGGGTTGGGGTGATTATCGACATCGCCTTCCGGAGGGGCAATGAACCGCTCTCCGTGGAATCGAGAGAAGCACGAAACGCGGAGGGAGCTGAGGGGAACGAGAAGAAGCCTCAACCATGAACACCCCGTTCTCCTTCTCCCTCCCTCGGTGGGAGAGGGAGCGCCTTCCTCTTCGCCGTGGCAGGGAAGGCGAGGGGGAGGGGGAGGGGAGCGGAATACCGGTAACGCGCTTCAGGAAGGCTATGGAAACGCTGGGCCGTCACCCCCACCCAGCCTCCCCCGTCACGAAGGGGGAGGGGGATCATACAAGCCGCGAACTGGTTCTCAGACCTCGAACTCCGGACGCGTCTTTGCCGAACCCAACGAACCCAAGAAACCCCATGAACCCATCTAGTCGTTCTCTCCCCGTTCTCCGCGTTGAGACTGTTGCGGCTACAGCGGCTCGACGAAGATCGGCGTGATGCTGATCGGAAGCGCTGTCGACGGAATGACTTCCGGGGGCGCGACGATCGGATCGCCTTCCTCGTCGAGCTCGGTGACGATCCGCGTGACGAGGGCGTCGGTGCCGCCGAGGATCGGAGACGCGTCGACCGGGGTCTCCTCCTCATCGTCGCTCCAGAGGACGTACACCGGGTGCCCTTCGACGTCGAACCGGAACGCGCGGACTTTGGCGAAGCTGACGTCCGTACAGTCCGTGAAGCCGTCGAGCGCCTCGACCGTCAGCCGGAACGTGTAGTACGACGGCTTCCGGTGGTCGTCGTACCAGTCGAGGAGGCCCATCCCGCACCACGGGCCGTCCCAGTAGGCGTCCTCCCCCTTGATCCCCCCGAGGCCCCAGTGCTGTCGTTCGACCCCGGCGGCGGCGCTCATCGCGTGGAGCTTGACAACGAACTCGGCGTTCTCCTCGAAGCTGCCCCAGCCGAAGTACTCGTCGGCCGGCGAGTTGACCGCCGGATAGCCGGGGTAGTTCTTGTGCGGGCCGCCGCCCTCGACGATCCAGATCGGCTTCGGCTCGCCGAATCGGGACATCAGGTCGTTCAGGTAGGCGATCTCCCCCTCGAGGAACGACTCGATCGGGATGTAGGCGTGCAGGTCCATCACGTCGAAGGCGTCGAACGCGCTCTCGACCATCCACTCGTACCGCGCCTTCCGGAACGACCAGACCGGACTCTCGTTCATCTCCTCGCGCGTGAGGAGCGCGCCGTCGACGACCCCGGCGGCCGGATCGTCGATGAATCCGCCCATGAACGCGAACCAGTGGGCGTAGTTGCCGGCGAGGCCGGCGAGGATCACCTTCGCGTCGGGATTCTCCTCCTTGATGATCCCGTACGCCTGGCCGAGGAGGTCGATGTAGTCGCGCTCGTCGGGAAGCGACGGGGTCGGATACTCCTCGACGACGTGCCAGTTGCGGATCGCGAACCGGAGGCCGGGCATGTCGTTCGATCCGTCCCCGTCGTACCGGTCGACCGCGGCGCGAACGAACGCCCGCCAGAGCGGCAGCGTCTCGCCTTGCGGGTGGAGGCGGTACTCGCTGCCGACGCCCTGTCGCATGAAGTGAAGGAACGAAGGGTACTGGGCGATGACGTCGACGATCTCCTCCCGCTCGGCGCCGAACGCGTTGATCAGCGGCGAGAGGACCATCGTGACGTCGAGGCCGAGCGCCTGAAGGGCACGGACCTCCTCGTCGAGGTTCGACCAATCGTAGACACCGGGCTCCTTCTCGATCGCCATCCAGAGGACGTGTGGCTGCAGCGACAGCCAGGAGATCCCGAGGTCCTCGACGATGGCGGCGTGCCGGGTCGGGTCGATCAGGCTGAGGCCGAAGAACATGTTCCGGTTCTCGAACGGGTACGGAACGGGCGTCGGGGAGTCCGTCGAGAGGCCGGCCCCGAGCGCGGCGAGCGTCGCCAAGCACAAGCAGAGCGCGAAGAGAACGCGGCTACGCCTTCCGTTCATCGGCGAGGTTCTTCTTCAGTCGGTGCGGCAGGCCTTCGACGACCAGCTCGTACGACTCGTCGACCCACGACAGGATCTCCTCCTCGGGAACGCTTCCGTCGAGCAGGACAGTGTTCCAGTGCTCCTTGTTCATGTGGTATCCGGGGAGGACGGCGGCGTAGGTGGAGCGAAGCAGCTGGCTGTGCAGCGGGTCGAGCTTGATCGTGAGGCGGGGCGGCGACTCGTTCGGCGACACGTAGGCGAACATCTTCCCCATCACCTTGAAAACGGGAAGCTCCGGCGTGAACGGGAACTCCTCCACAGCAGCGGGCAACGACAGCAGGTACGCTCGAAGCCGTTCGATGTTCATCCAAGCCCCTTTGCCTGCCTGACGGGAGCATAGAGAATTCCCAGCGGACAGACAGAACTGTGTCATCTTACAGGAATGAGCGCGGGACTACCGCGGATTCC
This sequence comes from uncultured Thermotogae bacterium, assembly GCA_964466035.1. Classification (GTDB taxonomy): domain Bacteria; phylum Bipolaricaulota; class Bipolaricaulia; order UBA7950; family UBA9294; genus JANQEA01. Next base: position 125,428 of record CAYXLR010000003.1, on the reverse strand, counting down.
ACGTCAGGTTCGGCGATCGCCGCGGCAAGGCGCGCCGGAAGGCATGTTTGGGATAGCCGACGGCCAGGACGACCTGGGAGGTCCTCCCCTCGGGGAGCGTGGCCTTCCTCCGGAACCTCGCGCTCTTCTCGAACGCGATCTGGAAGAGGCCGATCTGACAGGTTCCGAGGCCGAACCGCGAGGCGGCGAGCATCATGTTGTAGGCGGCGTAGATCGCGTCGTCGCGGCCGAGGTCGTTGCTCGCGGGGCTGTGGCCGAGGAGAACGACGGGGGCGTGGTAGAAGATCGGATCCTCGCCGTCTTCGTGCCGCCGAAGAAGGCGGTCAATCGAAGCCCTCTCGCTCCTCGCTCTCCGGGTTGCCTCGCGGCCGATCGCCAGCGAGACGAACGGTCTGAGGATCGGGTTGCCTGCCAGGTTGGCGAATCGCCGGAACTCCGACAGCAGGGCGTCGCTTAGCTCCGCGATCCTCTCTCGGTCGTCGAACGCGATCCAGTCGAGCGACTGGCTGTTGCTGGCGGTGGGGGCCCATCGGCCCAGGGTGACGAGATCGCGAACGACCTCTCGAGGAACCGGCTTGTCTTCGAACGTCCGGCAGGAGCGGCGCGCCCGGTACGCGGTCGTGAGCGCGTCGAGCGTCGGGACGTCGTTCTCGCCGATGATCGGACAGTCCTCGAGCGGGAATCCGTCGTGGTCGATGGCGTCGGTCGGGCAGACGGCGACGCACTGTCCGCACTGCCAACAGGCCTCCGGGCGAACGGCGGACGACCCTTCGTCGGTGAGCTCGAACACCTCCGCGATGCAACAGGTCTCGACGCACGCTCCGCAGCGGATGCATGCCTTTCGATCGACGCTGATGATGGCCATTTCCACGATCCTGCCGGATGTCCGTCGGTCGTGCCGCACTAGGGGTAAGACGGGGCGGGGACATTTCGCCCATCCGAAGCGGACTGCCGGCGGGCGGAACCGGGTCGGATTCCTCGATCTTCGTCCGCCGTCGCCGGCGTCGAGTGTGATGTGCGTAACGTCCGCCGGAAGCGGGTCGTCTGTCCGGTTCGCCGTCTCGGACGCGATGTAGGCTCGATCCATGGAGCCGAACGACTTCGTGGAGAAGCTCCTCGAGGAGAGCTCGCTCGATGCGATCGAGCTCGCCAGCGACGTGGAGAGGATCTTGGCCGAGCAGGTCGTCTACCTCCGCGACCTCGTCCGCGCGCTTCAGCAGGGCTCGGTCCTCGGCACGCACGAGGTCATTCGCCAGCTCTACAGTCGGCTCGATGACAAGGACGAGCAGATCGAATCCCTCCGCGAGGAAATCGGCTTCCTCCGCGGACAGCTTGCGGCCTCCGCCGGTTGAAACGGACTCCCCCTTTCCCGTACGTTTAGATCGTCATGTCTCCCCTTTCCATTCGCGAGAAGATCGATGAGGCCCGGGCTGAGCGATCCGAGATCGAGCAGCGCCTGACCGATCCGGCGGTGATCGCCGGGCCGGACTACCGCGACCTGACGCAGCGGTACGCCCATCTGCGCGAGCTGGTCGAGTTGGGCGAGGAGTGGGAGGAGTTGCAGTCCTCGATCGCGGAGGAAGAGGAGATGCTCGAGAGCGAGGAGGAGCTCCGCGACGAACTCGAGGAGGCGCTCGCCGAAGACCGAGCACGCGCCGCCGCGGTGGAAGCGAAAATCCGGCGGATGCTCGTCCCTCCGGATCCGAACGACCGGAAGACGGCGATCGTCGAGATCCGGGCCGGAACCGGCGGGGACGAGTCGGCCCTGTTCGCCGCCGACCTGTTCCGGATGTACGCGCGGTTCGCCGAAAAGCGCCGGCTGAAGACGACGCTGATGGACAGCCACCCGACGCCCCTCGGCGGCTTCAAGCAGCTGACGTTCGCTGTGGAGGGGGGCGGCGCCTACGGGCTCCTCCGCCACGAGTCGGGTGTGCACCGGGTGCAGCGCGTGCCGGAGACCGAGTCGCAGGGGCGGATTCACACGTCGACCGCGTCCGTCGTCGTCCTCCCGGAGGCGGAGGACGTCGAGATCGAGATCGATCCGAACGACCTGAGGATCGACGTGTTCCGCTCGTCCGGGCCAGGCGGACAGTCCGTCAACACGACCGATTCGGCCGTTCGGATCACGCACATCCCGTCCGGGATCGTCGTCACCTGCCAGGACGAGAAGTCGCAGCACAAGAACAAGGCCTCGGCCCTCCGCGTCCTCCGGGCCCGGCTGCAGGACCGCCACGAGCAGGAAAAGCAGGCCGAGCTGTCGGCCAAGCGCCGAAGCCACATCGGCTCCGGCGATCGGAGCGAGAAGATTCGAACGTACAACTTCCCGCAGAACCGGATCACCGACCACCGGATCGGATTCAGCCTCTACGACCTAACGGGCGTGTTGGAAGGGAACCTCGACCCGCTTCTCGATGCGCTTCAGGCCGCGGCGGAGCTGAGCGAAGAGGACTGAACTTTCGTTCACATCGTGGTTTCCGCCGCATTCGGTCGCTTGACACGATTTACACGGGCAGCTACCATTGCCGAAATCCCGGGTCTGTAGCTCAGTTGGTTAGAGCGCTCGCCTGATAAGCGGGAGGTCCCTGGTTCGAATCCAGGCAGGCCCATTCTTCATTTCGCGGTGCCATGCTGTATACTTATCGGATAAACCATTCCAAAGGAGGAGAGATGGCCGAACAGATCGAAAGCGCCGACGAAATTCTTGTCCGTGCCATCGACAAGGGACTCGGGAACCGGATCCACGTCCGCCTGTCGCGGTTTCGCGAACGCGACTACCTCGACATCCGCAACTTCTACGAGACCGACGACGGCGAGTGGAAGCCGACGCGCAAGGGGATCGCGATTCCTGTCGAGTTCTACGACGAGCTGATCGAAGCACTCGGGGCGGCGAAGGAGGAGATCGTCAAGCGGAAAAGCTCCGGGGCAGGCACCGAATCCGCTTGATGCACAACGACCGTTGCGAGATAATTGACGCGAAGTCCGGTCCCATCGTCTAGTGGCCTAGGATAGCGGGCTCTCATCCCGTCGACAGGGGTTCAAATCCCCTTGGGACCGCCAGTCGGAACGCTGTAGCCCTTCTGCGACCTCGCGGAAGGGTTTTCTGTGGTTGGGGGCTTTCAGTTCTAGTTACAAACCCCGTCAGGCGGGAGGGCGGAGGCTGATCCCTTGTTTGCCCTCCGTCCTCCGGAGGCATAGCATGGGGTCATCGGAAGCGCAGCGCGCGGGGCGAAAGGAGGGGGCCGTGCACACGGCGAACCGACAGCTCGAGGTGATCGTCGGCTGCATGTTCTCGGGGAAGACCGAGGAGCTGATCCGGCGGCTGGAGCGCGTCCGGATCGCGGGGCGGAAGATCCTCCTGTTCAAGCCGACGATCGACGACCGCTACGACTTGAAAGCCATCGTGACCCACTACGGACGCGAGTTCGCCGCGCACCTCCTCGAGCCGGGCGAGGAGACGATGGCGGCGCTGCGAAGCCTGGTCGGCGACGAAGCGCTCGATGAAGCGGCGGTCGTCGCGTTCGACGAGGGGAACTTCTTCTCCGAGCGACTGCCCGACCTCTGCGAGGAGCTCGTCCGGATGGGGAAGCGGGTGATCGTCGCCGGGCTCGACCTCACCTTCGCCGAGGAGCCGTTCGAGCCGATGCCGAAGCTGATGGCGCTCGCCGATCGGGTCGACAAGCTTCAGGCGGTCTGCGTCGTCTGCGGCGGGGTGGCGACGCGGTCGCAGCGGTTGATCGACGGGAAGCCGGCCCCGGTCGACGGGCCGGTCATCCAGGTCGGCGGGATCGGCAGCTACGAAGCCCGCTGCCGCGCCTGCTACGAGCGGTAGGAAACCACGGGACCTCTCAACCGCAGAGGGCGCAGAGCGACACAGAGGTAGGCAAGGACAAGACCCAAGCGTAGGGGATGATTCGACACCTCTGTAGTGGCCGTCGCTCCGTGGTTTCTGTCTTTTCCTCAGCGTTTCTCCGCGATCTCTGCGGTTGAGCTTTCCGGCGCGCCTTCGCTCCTAGATGTAGTACGTCTGGCAGTCCTCGCAGACTTCGAGCCCTTCGATCGGGTCGGGCGTTCCCATCATGTGGGTGGCGAAGACGCGTGTTCCCTGTTCGCGCAGCCTCTTCAACCAGTGGGCGACCGCGGGGGCGTCGAGATGTCCGGGGTCTTCGGACCTCTTCGGATGGGTCCACTCGAGGATCGCGACGTCCGCCCCCTCGAGGAGCTTCCCCAACTGCTCGCATTGGCCGGTGTCGCCGGTGTACGCGATCGTCCGACCCTTGTAGGTGAAGCGGTAGCCGAACGCGGTCAGGTTGAAATGCTCCATCCGAACCGCGGAGAAGGCGAGGTCTCCGGCCCGGTACTCGCCGTCTTCGGTGACCTCGACGTACGTGACGGGGACGCGGGGCACGAACCCGGCGTCGCGCATGTCCGGCCACGCGAGATCGCACAGCGTTTCCGTCCTTTCCTCGATCTCCGGAGGACCGACGATGTACAAGGGCCGATCCCGCTCGCGACGGACGCAATATTCGAGCAACAGGAACGGGAGACCGAACATGTGATCGGCGTGAAGATGGCTGATGAAGACGACATCGATGTCGGTCAGTTCGAGATCGAGACGCTGCAGCTCGACGACGGCGGTCGGCGGTAGGTCGAGGAGGATTCGGCCGTCGATGAGGAGCGAGTTCCACCGACGCCCGTCGGTCAGCGCCGCTCCGGACCCGAGGCACGTGAGCGGGATTCGATCGCTCAAGGGCGTCTCAGTCTGCGGCGTGGAGCGCCTCGTCGGTCGCGCGCAGTCTTCGAACGAGTTCTTCCAGCATCCCTTGTGCGATCTCGGGATGGTTCTCGATGAGGCTCTTCATGGCCCACTGAGTGATCACGAGGCAGCTCGTGTCGGTCATCGCGACGACGTCCGCCGTGCGGGGCGCGCCGTCGATCACGCCCAGCTCCCCGAAGAAGTTGCCGGCGTCGAGCTCGGCGAGCTTCTCGCCCTCTCGGACGACCTCCGCGGTGCCCGCGAGGATGAGGTAGAAGCCGACGCCCCCCTTCCTCTCTTCGACGATCTTCGTCCCGGCGGGGGACTTCTTTTGGACCGCCGACTTGAGCACGCTCTTGAGGCTCGACTCGTTCAACCTGGAGAAGATCGGCGTTCCCTTCATCAGGGAGATGATCTGCTTGTCATCCATTCGGCCGCTCCTTTCGCCGCCACTCGAAACCGGAAGCGATGATATAATACGCCGATTCGCTTTTCCAATGCGAGAGAGGGGGGGTCGATGTCGTGGAGCAGGACGCTCAAGTTGCGGCAGACGATCCGCGCCCAGCTCGAGGCCGGTGAGGAGATCGCCCTGTTGTTCAGCGACCTCCGCGGCTTCACCACGTACACGGCGCGCGAGGGGGACCGCGCCGCCTATCGACGGGCCCAGCTGCACGAGGAGATCCTCCGCGAACGGATCGACGAATTCGGAATCCTGGTCAAGTCGCTCGGCGACGGCGTGATGGCCGCGTTCGAGACGCCGGACGACGCGATCCGGACGGCGGGCGGGATCCAGGAGGCGATCCGCGAGCGGAACCGGGAATCGCCGGACGACCCGATCGACGTCGGGATCGGAATCTCCAGCGGGCTTCCGGTGATGACCGACATCGATTTCATCGGCCACGCCGTCAACCTCGCGCAGCGCCTCTCGGGGCTCGCCAAGGGGGGGCAGATCCTCGTCACCGAGCGGGTTCGGGAGCTCGCTACGCTCGGTGGGGGGCTGTTCTACGTTCCGATGGGCCCGCTGAACCTGAAGGGGATCGGCGCGGAGCGGGTGGTCGAGGTGGCGTGGATGAAGGAGGTCGCGCGGATCTCCGACGCGGCCGATCGCCTGACGCTGGTCCTGACCGAGCGCGGGACGATCGTCGTGGAGCTGGCGAAGGACGCGAAGCAGGACATCCGCGACGCCCTCGATCGGCTCCAGGAGGCCCGCGCGGAGGAGGAGGGGGCGTTCTCCGCCTTCCTGCAGCGAACGATCGCTCGCTTCACGCAGCGGCTGGTCGGCGTGTCGCTCGGCGTGTTCGGGATGAAGCGCGAGCAGGCGGTCGAGCGGGTGGCGTTCTCGCTTCGGGGGGACGTGCTGAGCGTCGAGACGCCCGACGGGACGTTCCGGCTCCGTGGCGTCGATCGCGGGGCCGCGGCCGGCTTCGTCGAGAAGGCGAAGGAGATCCGACCCGGAAATCCGTAGGCCTCCGCGACGCCTTACATCGAATCAATGAGACGTACTTCTTGTCAGAAAGTATCGGAAAAACTGCTTGAACCGCCTCGGGGCATGACCTAGAATGGCGGAAAGAGTCGAATTAGGGGGGAACATGGGCAAGCGGGAGGTCCTGGAAAGCACGCTCAAACAGATCAAGAAGGCGTACGGCGAAGGCTCCATCATGTGGCTCGGCGACGGGGCCCAGGTTCTCCAGGTCGAGTCCGTCCCCTCGGGATCGCTCGCGCTCGACATCGCACTCGGCGTCGGGGGGATTCCCCGCGGGCGGATCGTCGAGATCTTCGGGATGGAGGCGAGCGGGAAGACGACCCTCGCCCTTCACATCATCGCCGAGGTGCAGAAGCGGGGCGGGACGGCGGCGTTCATCGACGCCGAGCACGCGCTCGACCCGACGTACAGCCGGGCGCTCGGCGTCGACCTGGATCACATGCTCATCTCGCAGCCGAACTCGGGGGAGCAGGCGCTCGAGATCACCGAGCAGCTGACCCGCAGCGGAGCGATCGACATCATCGTGATCGACTCGGTCGCCGCGCTCGTGCCGACGGCCGAGATCGAGGGGCAGATGGGCGAGCCGACGGTCGGGCTGCAGGCCCGGTTGATGAGCCAGGCGATGCGGAAGCTCTCCGGCGCGATCTCGCAGTCGAAGACGATGGTCGTGTTCACGAACCAGATGCGCTCGAGGATCAGCGCGTCGCGCTTCGGACCGTCCACGACGACCTCCGGCGGCTGGGCGCTGAAGTTCTACGCGTCGGTCCGACTCCAGCTGTGGGGGTCCGGGCGGATCGAGGAAGGGACCGAGCGCGTCGGGCACAACATCAACGTGCGCGTGGTGAAGAACAAGGTCGCTCCTCCGTTCAAAGAGGCCAAGTTCGACGTCATCTACGGCCGGGGGATCGTCCGCTCGCGCGACCTGCTGAACACCGGAGAGGCGCTCGGCCTCGTCTCCCGAAGCGGATCCTGGTACTCCTTCGGCGATCAGCGCCTCGGCCAGGGGATCGGCAACAGCGCCGCGGCGTTGGAGGAGGATCCGGCGCTGGCCGACCAGCTCGAGGCGGCGATCCGGGCGAAGGCCGGACTCGAGGAGAGGGAGCCGGCGAAGGCCGAGCAGGATGCGGGAGAAACGGACGTCGAGGAGTGATCCGTGGGTCGACCTGACCCGCCTGCTCCGCGTGCGTCCGAGGAGCGTCCACGAGGCGCGGGAGCGACTGCGGCGTCGCGGGCACGACGAGGGCTCGGTCGGGAAGACGATCGGCGCCGCGCTCGACGCCGGGCTCCTCGACGATCGCGCCTTCACCAAGTTGTGGGTCACGGATCGGCTCTGGCATCATCCGCTGTCGCGCGCCGCGCTGGCGCAGGAGCTGCGGGACAAGGGGGTCGATCCGTCGATCGTCGACGCGACGCTCGGGGATCTGTATCCGAAGGTCCATGAGATCGAGATCGCGCGCGATCTCGCCGAGACGCGCTACGAGCGGCTCCGGGGGATCGGCCGCGAGCGCCGGCGGATCAGGACGGTGAACCACCTGATGCGACGGGGCTTCACGCGAGGGCTGGCCTGTGAGATCGTTCGGCAAGTCGAGCGGGGGATCGCCGATGAGTGAGCGACGGGTCGGGATCGGCTACGACGTCCATCGGCTGGCGTCCGGTCGGAAGCTCGTTCTCGGCGGTGTGGCGATCCCGTACGAGCTCGGCCTTCTGGGCCATTCCGACGCGGACGTTCTGACGCACGCGATCTGCGACGCCCTCCTCGGGGCGTCCGGCCTCGGCGACATCGGCGTCCATTTCCCCGACGCGGACGAGCGGTATCGCGGGATCTCCAGCCTGCAGCTGCTGGAGGAGGTCGTCCGGCTCGTCCGAGAGGCCGGCTGCGCGCCGGTCAACGTCGACGCGACGGTCATCGCCGAGCGGCCGAAGCTGATGCCGCACCTTCCCGCGATGAAGGAGGCTCTCGGTCGGGTCCTCGGGCTCCCGCCGGATCGAATCGGGCTGAAGGCGACGACGACCGAAGGCCTCGGGGCTCTCGGGCGCGGCGAGGGGATCGCGGCGATCGCCGTCTCTCTTATCGAAATAGCTTGACGATGTCCTGGTAGGTCACCAGGATCATCACGCCGAGCAGGATCAGGAAGCCGATCGCGTGGATCATTCCCTCCCGTTCGGGCGGGATCGGCCTTCCTCGCGCCCACTCGTACAGGGCGAACGCGACGCGGCTCCCGTCCAGCGCCGGGAACGGGATCAGATTCAGCAGCCCGAAGTTGATGCTCAGGAACGCCAGGAGGCCGAAGAAGACCGTCCCGCCCATTCGGGCCCCTTCTCCGAGGAGCCGCGCGATGCCGACCGGGCCGGCGATCGCTTCCTCCGCGGCGACCTCGCCGGAGATCAGCTGCCGCGCCCACGTGGCGAGGAGCCCGACGTTCCCGGCGAACTGCTCCCCGGCGAGTCGAAGACCCGCCAGCGGTCCCGGACGCCGCCGGACCACGCCCAGCTCCCCGAACGTCGCGCCGGAAAAGAGCTCGCCCGCCGTCGCTTGGGTCAGGGAGAGCGGCAGCTCGAGGATCTCGCCGTAGCGGTCCACGGTGAGCGTCCCGCCGACGAGCGCGTCCTGATCGTCGTAGTGGGTGAGCAGGTCGACCGCCGTGTCGACCGGTTCCCCGTCGATGGAGACGACCCGGTCCCCGCTGCGGACCCCGGCGAGTCGAAGCGGCGCCGAAGGAGCGAGGTCCGTCAGCTCGTTGGTGAAGGTGTTCGTCAGGAAGTACGCGCCGATGACGTATCGCTCCTCGTCCGCCTCGTACCGCGGCGTCACCGCCCGCCGGATCGCCTCGCCGTTCCGCTCCAGCTCGAGCTCGATCGGCGCGCCGCCGGAGCGCTGGATCGCCGCGGTGACGTCGTCGCGGTCGAAGATCGGCGTCCCGTCGATCGAGCGGACCCGGTCCCCGGGGAGGAGCGCCTCGGCGGCGGGTTCGTCGGGGATCACGTCGGCGACCTGGAGCATCGGCGCGCCGTACCCCCAGAGCACGAGCAGCCCGATGAGGAACGCCCCGATCAGGTTCGCCGTTGGCCCGGCGAGGCTGATCGCGGCGCGGACGTACGGCGGCTTGTTGTAGAGAACGCGGTCGGCGGCGATCTCCGCGTCGGCCTCCCTGCGATCCTCGCCGGCCATCCGTACGTACCCGCCGAAGGGGATCGCCCGGATCGAGTATCGGGTCTCCCTTCCTTGGTACGAGAGGAGACGGGGGCCGAACCCGATCGCGAACTCCTTCACGAGGACGCCGGACAGCTTCGCGGCGAAGAAGTGCCCCGCCTCGTGGAGGCCGACGAGCGCGACGATCGAACCGAGGAAGATCAGCAGGGTGAGAATCATGCGCGCTCCCTCGCTCTCATCGTCAGCACCCGCCGCGTGGCGTCGGTGATCCGGACCTCGTCGGAAAGGCGGACCCCGACGACCCAGACGATCTTCTCGCGGTCGCAGAGGAGCGGGACGCGATCGCGGTCGTAGTACGGCACGCGCTCGTTGATCAGGAGGTCCTTCAATTTGACGTTCGTGCCCAAGCCGAGCGGCGTGAAGCGATCCCCTTCGCGTCGGGATCGCACCACCAGCGGGAAGGCGATCCGATCGGCGTCGGCGAACTCGGTCCAGCGATCGGTCGCCACCGTCCGGGGGTCTCCCTCGCCTGCGATGGCGAGGTGGATCGTGAGCGGCGGATCGGGGACCACGGTCTCCCCGAGGTCGACCGGGTACGACCACGCTTCGGGCGGGGTTTCGTCGGCTCGCGCCAGGAGGATCTCGTCGGCCTGCACGCGGAGGTGCAGTCCGGGCAGAGACAGCTTACCGTGCGAGGCGCCTCCGGCGATCAGCCGGGATCCCGCTTCGACGTGGTCGTGCTCGATCCCGGCGAGATCCCCGCGCACCCGCCGCGCGCCCTCCCGGAGGAGGAGCTTCTGCACCGCATGGGGATACGTGCTCAGGACGTCCCGTCGCAGGGCCAGCCGGCCTTCTCCCTCGTCGGAGCAGACGCCTTCCCAGAGCGTCGCGATCAGGAACCGGCTTGCCTCGTCCGCCTCCGCGGCGAGGCGCGCTCCACGACGAATCGCCTCGCCGGCCCTCGGGTTGATCCTCTCCAGCTCCGGGACGACCCGATGGCGGATCCGGTTCCGGGCGAACGACGGATCGACGTTCGACGGATCGACGCGCCAGGCGAGCTCCCGGGCCCGCGCGTACTCGAGGATTTCCCTTCGCGTGGCCTCGATCAGCGGCCGAATGTAGGGAGGCCTGACCGACGGGATGCCGCGAAGCCCCGTCGTGCCCGTGCCGCGGGCGAGCCGGTGGAGGATCGTCTCCACCTGGTCGTTTGCCGTGTGCCCGAGGGCGATCCTCTCCGCCCCGATCTCCGCGGCGGCCGATTCGAGGAAGGCGGACCGCGCCGCTCGGGCCGCCCCTTCGGCCCCGTGCGCGCGATGCGCGGCGAGCGACTCGGGGTCGAGGCGCGACGCGCGAAGCGGAAGACCGCGCCCCTCGGCGAGCCGCTCGACGAAGCGGGCGTCGCCGGACGACGACCGGCGGAGGCCGTGATCGAGATGCGCGACGTGCAGCGAGACCTCGTAATCGGCCGCGATTCGCTGGAGCAGGTCGAGCAGGACGACCGAATCGATCCCGCCGGAGACGGCGACGAGGATTGTCGTTCCGGGACTCAGCATCCGGTACTCGTCGATCGTGGCGCGAACCCGTTTCAGGAGCATGGTTCCGATTGTGTCGACGCGAACCCGCGAAATCAACGCTTGGTCCGATGAGGCGCCGGCTGTATCCTCCGGTCGGAATGAGACGGTGGGGGCTCCTTTTCCTGTTCTGCTGCGTCGGCCTCGCGGTCGTTGGGGCGCCCCCGGAAGCCTGGTTCGGGCGATCGAGCGGGATGATCCTCCTCCCACCGGGGGCGACGCGGATCGACGTGGCCTGCGGCCCCCTCGGGCCGACGGCGCGCGTGGAGCGGATCGTGACGCCGCGGATCGGGGTCGCCGCGTCGACAGGGACGAGCGAGCCGTTCGGTCTCGGGGTCAAGGTCGTCCTCGTCGAGAAGCTCGTCCCACTGTTCGTCGCGGCGACGCTCGGGACCGACGACGGGATCGGCGTCGTCTCGACCCTCTTCTTCGGGCCGGTCCGGATCGATGGGGGCCGAACGTGGGGCAAAGCGCCCGACCGATGGGGAAGCGTGCAGCTTGCTGCGAATCCGTTCCTCTCGATGCTCGCCGGCGTCGAACGGCGCGGGAATCGGTTCGAGCCGTTTGGGGGCGTGCGGGTCTTCCCGGGCGGGCACGGGCTGTGGGAAATCGGGATCTCGGTCCGATTCGACGGGATCCGGTTTTCCGTGGGGGGAGCCTCATGGTAAGACGCGCGTCGATTCTCGCGGCCGCCCTGCTGATCGTCGCGCTCGGCGGCACCTCGGCTCCGCTGACGATCCTCTACACGAACGATCTCCATCTCCGTTTCGGCCGCCTGGCGTCGATCGAACGGCTGATCGCCGAGGAACGCGCCGCGGGCGCACCGGTCCTGTTGCTTGACGCGGGGGACGCGTGGCAGGACTTCCGCCGCCCGCTCGCTGCCGTCTGGGGCGCCGACGGGATGGTCGAGTGGATGAACCGCGTCGGCTACGACGGAATGGCGCTCGGAAACCACGACATGTATTGGGGCGCGGAACGGCTCGACGAACTCGCTGGCGCCGCGGGCTTCCCCGTCCTCTGCGCCAACCTCGTGCCGCAGCACCGTGCCGTACTGCCGTTCGTGCCTTCGACGCGGATCGACGTGGGCGGGATCTCCGCCTTGCTGATCGGTCTGATCACCGAGGAGCTGCTGCCGTACTCGGCGTACCCGGGACTTCGCCTGATGCCTCCGGCGGTCGCCGCAGCAAATGAGATCGAACGTGCGGCGCTCCCCGAGGACCTGATCGTCGTCGTCGCGCACCTGCCGGTCGCCGACGCGATCCGCGTGGCGAGACGGGTCCCCGAGATCGACGTCTTCGTCACCGGGCACTCGCACGAGGAGACGCGCGATCCGGTTCGCGTCGGGGAAACGCTGATCGTCCAGTCGGGGGCGTTCGGGGAGCACCTCGGGCGGCTCGCCCTCGACGTCGACCCGGGGACGGGGACGCACCGGCTGGTCGGCCACGCGCTGATCCCGACGGAGAAGGCCCCGACCGACGTCGGTCGGGGCCTTCTTCGGTTGCTCGCCGTCACCGCGGCCACCGTCGCGGCCGCGCTCCTCGTCCTGCTCTAGAAGTTGACGGAGAAGGCGAAGCCGTTCTCGACGACTCCGATCGTGAACCCCTGCTCCTTGGCGACGTTGTACGCGTCCAAGCCGCTGTACAGTCCCCACGCGAGATGCACGAGCCCGACGATCGGGTAGGTGTAATAGCTGAACGGGAGGAGCGACGCGGCGTAGTACGCGCCGATGTCGAGGGCGATCGCGATCCCCAGATGCAGGAACGCCTTGTCGACCTCCCCGTTGAGGAACTGCCCCAGCCCCGGAAGGGCCAACGAGGCGACACCCGGAATCCATGCTTGGTTCGGCTGCGCGGAAGCGCCGAACGTCAGCGCCAACAGACAGACAACCACACACACAACCCCCACACGCTTCTTCATTGGGTTCCTCCTTCCCAATCTTCCTGCGTCCGTCCTTCCCGTCTACGCATTGATCCTCTCGAGGACCTCGTCGTCGATGTCGAAGTTGGCGAAGACCTCCTGCACGTCCTCGTTCTCGTCGAGGGCGTCGATCAGCTTGAGGACCTTCTCGGCCGAGCCCTCTTCGACGTGCACGGTGTTCTTCGGGACCATCGTGACCTCGGATCGGATCGTGGTCACACCGTGCCTGCGGGCCGCGTCGCTCAGATCGGAGAGGAGCGACGGATCGCAGGTCGCCTCGATCGTGTCGCCCTGGTCGTCGATGTCGTCGGCTCCGGCCTCGATCAACGCCATCCCCAGCTCGTCGCGATCGACGCCCTCGGCCAGATCGGCGAGGACCACGATCCCTTTCCGTTCGAACAGCCAAGCGACGCTCCCGGCCGACGCCATGCTCCCGCCGTGCTTGCTGAAGATGTGGCGTACCCCGGCGGAGGCGCGGTTCCGATTGTCGGTCACGACGCGGACGAGGACGGCGATACCGTCGGAGGCGTACCCCTCGTAGGTCGCCTCCTCGTAGTTCACCCCGTCGAGCTCGCCGGTCGCCCGCTTGATCGCCCGCTCGATGTTGTCCTTGGGCAGATTCGCGGCCTTGGCGCGTTCGAGCGCCTGGGCGAGGCCGGGATTGTGCTCCGGGTTCGGATCCCCACTGCGGGCCTGGAGGGTGATCTCCTTGATCAGTTTGCCGAACAGGTCGGAGCGCTTCTTGTCCTGCCGCTCCTTGCGATACTTGATGTTCGCCCACTTGGAATGCCCTGCCATACGCCTCCCCCATCGCGCGGTCGGAATCGACACATCATAGCCACCGCCGTTGGCGCGGGCAAACGAGAGCCGGGGTCGCTTGACTTCGTCGGCCACGCTGAGGCAGAGTACGGTCGACCCGAATATTGGAGTGAGGGGGACGATATGAAGAAGCGAATCCGGTGGGTCCTCTGCCTTGGATTGATTCCCGCTTCGCTGATGCTGAGCGGCTGCCTGTTCAACATCTTTCAGACAGCGCGGATGATCGGAGCAGGGAACATGGCCGTCACGATCGGAGCCGGGCTGATGGACATCGTGGTCGACGAGGACCCGAATTGGAACCTCACGCCGCAGGCGAGAGTTGCGTTCGGCCTGTCGGACAGCGTCGATCTCGGCTTCCAGACCGGGGCGATGGTCCCGCTGTCGACGGGTGACTTCGGATGGATGGGCGCGAAGGGCGATCTGACGTTCTCGATCCTCGACGATCCCGAGACGTTCTCGCTGGCGATGGGCTTCGGCGCCGGCTATGGAGTCGAGTTTCTCAACTGGGGGCTCTTCGGCGAGGTCCTGTTCAACGTCAACGCGACGCTCCCGATTTTCCTCGCGTACCAGCCGACGATCCCGCTGCAGGGAGGGGGTTTCGCGGTCTGGCATCACGTCGCCGGCGGACTGGCCCTTCCGATCTCGGAGACGAGCGCGTTGATTCTCGTCGTCGACTATCGCAACGGGTTGTTCAGCTTCGGCCTTGCGCTGGAGGTCGGGTTCTAGGAGGAGCCGAGGTAGCACCGCACAAAGGTCGCGGTGTGGGCCGGATCGGGCGTTGTTGGGCGCTTGCCTGCGTGACGTCCCCGATTTGGCCGTCGAGGCACGCGGCCGGCGCGGGCTCTTGACGCGTCCCGTCCGCTGTCGCTTCGCCTTCGACATCGGGCACCGGCCGCCGGTTCGTGGTCCCGATTCGTGATAGCATCGCTTCGAAGGGATCCGGAGGAGACTGACTCGGTCGGAAGGAGTCGTGGGGATGGGGAAGCGTTGTCTGCTTCTGGCGTTCGTCCTGGTCGTTGCCTGGTCGGCGGGGGCCATCGCCTTCAACCTGTTCGAGACGGCCGGGCCGATCGGGGAACAGGTCGTCGCGTTGACATTCGGGTTCGGGCTCGCGACGACCGAGATCGGCGCCGGCGGCACGTGGCACCTCGTGCCGCAGGGCCGACTGACGATCGGCCTTCTCGAGGGGCTCGACCTCGGAATCCAAAGCGGCTGGTCGGCCGAGATCGGCACGGGAACGGCCGAATGGCTGGGGACGCTCGTCGACGTCAAGATCACGTCGGTTCACGTCCCGGACATGTACACCCTCGCCTGGGGAGCCGGCGGCGGATTCGGCCTCGACTTCCTCGGGAACGGATGGGGCGTCTTCCTGCAGCTCCTCTTCGAAAGCCACTCCCCGTTCTTGCCCGCCTTCGTCACCTATCGGTCGATCCTCCCGCTCGACACGATCACCGGCGGGAGCATCGAATTCAAAGGCTACATCGCGGGCGGACTGCGCCTCCGGCTCGCGCCGATCGCGCGGCTTCTCCTCGTCATCGACGTGTACGATGGGTCGGCGTCTCTCGGCCTCGGCCTCGAGATCGCGTTTTGAGCCCCGGCTGAACGACATTCAACGCAGAGGTCGCAGAGAAGCGACAAAGGAACCGCAGACGCCATAGGAAAAGACAAAGGCGAACCAGGCAGCACAGCCTCGTGATCTCCTCCTCTGGGGCGACGTTCTTGGCCGAATCCCCTTCCAACGCAGAGGTCGCAGAGGAGCGCTGAGGGGGACTTCAGACCCCGAGACCTCAGGTGGAAGCGGCCTCACGCTTGCTCGCTTGGGTCTGGCCCTGACCTTCCGGGATCTCTCTGCGACCTCCGCGTACACGCTCTGCGTTGATGCTTATTTTTGTGGAACGGCTCACCCACGCTGAGCGGCCAGGGCTTCCAGGATCTTCCGATCGGCGGTCGGAAACGCGTAGGCGTCCAGCTCGTTCGGGCGGACCCACGTCCAGTCGGCGCAGTCGATCGCCCGCGGTTCCCCTCCGACGTGCCGGCAGTGATAGGTGCGAAGGGTGATCCGGAAGTGCGTGTACGCGTGATCGATCTGCACGAACGGGGCGATCACCTCGACGGCGATCCCGAGCTCCTCGCGCAGCTCGCGGACGAGCGCCTCTTCGTGCGTCTCCCCCTCCTCGACCCGTCCGCCGGGGAACTCCCACAGCCCGCCGAGCATGTCGTCCGCCTTCCGCTTGGCGATCAGGTGCCTCGCCCCCGGGGCGAGCGGCTCGCCGTCCCAGACGATCCCGCCGACGACGTCGACGTGCGGGACCGCTCGACGGGCCGGCTTCTGGGGGTAGAGGACCTCCTGTCCAGTGTGATGTGCATCACACTGGTCCGCGACGGGGCAGTCGTGGCAGCGCGGGGAGCGGGGCAGGCAGATCCGCGCCCCCAGATCCATCATCGCTTGGTTGAAGCGCGACGCTTCGCTCCGCGGAAGAAGGAGCTCCGCCGTTTGTCGGAGCTTCTTCCGGGTGGCGGCCCTCGCGGGGTCTCCCCCGATGCGGTGCAGGCGGCTGAGGACGCGGACGACGTTTCCGTCGAGGACCGGCTCGTCGAGCCCGAACGCGATCGACGCGATCGCCGCCGCGGTGTACGGGCCGATCCCGGGGAGGCCCCGAAGCTCCTCGGCCGTCGTCGGGATCCGGCCGCCGCGGTCTCGGTCCACGATTCGGGCGGCGCGATGCAGGTTGTGCGCGCGGCGGTAGTATCCGAGCCCCTCCCACGCCTTCAGCACGTCGTCGATCGGCGCCGTCGCGAGATCCCCGATCGTCGGGAAACGCGCGAGGAACCGCGCGTAGTACGACAGGACGGTCTCGACTCGGGTCTGCTGGAGCATGACCTCCGAAACGAGGATCGCGTACGGGTCGTCGGTCCGGCGCCAAGGGAGGTCGCGCGCCTCGACGTCGTACCAGCCGAGAAGGCGCTCGCGGATGGCGCTCGTGCGGCTGTCGTCGGTCGTCATGTGAAGAGGAAAACCGCGGCCCGTCTGTGGCCCCTATTTGTCCCTCACGAGGAGCTTCATGTAGTCGCCGACGGTCGCGATCTCCTCCAACGCGAACGTCGCGTTGACGACCCGGTCCATCGCGCCGGCGGTCAGCGCGCCGGACGCGTTGGCGCGGAACTTGTCGATCAGCTCCTGATCGGAAAGCGGCCGCTCGGCGCGGCCCTTGGCGTGGTCCTCCTGGACCGTGTAACTCTGCCCGTCCTCGGTCGTGATCGTGACGATCGCCCGCTTGACGCCCGGGAACATCGCGTCGATCTCGGGGTCTGCAAGGACCTTGATCTTCGGCAGCGTCTCCCAGACGAACGGGTCGGAGAGCGCCGCCTCCTCGAAGTCGGACGGGAGGACGTTCCCCTTGGTGACGGCGACGGCGATGCAGTACGGGAGCGAGTGGTCGGCCGTCTCCTTCGTCCGCGGCTCGTACTTCGACGGGTCGGACAGGATGTCGGCCCCGCGCGTCGTGGTCTTGACCAGGACCTCGGCGACGTCGTGCGGGTCGATGTTGTTGGCGCTCATCACTTCGAGGGCCGCCGTGATCGGCTGATGGGTCAGCGCCTCGGTCGGGAACGCCTTGTAGCCGCAGTCGGTGATCAGAAACTCGGATCCGAGCCCGTCGAGCATCTTCGTCGAGTCCCACGCGACGTTGCGGACGACCTCGAAGACGCCCTCCTTCCCCTCGAACAGCTCGACCGGACCGGTGTAGCCGGTCGACGCCAGCATCGCGGCGCGGACGCCGGCCTCGGTGGCCATCGGATCGGCGGTGTTCTTCATGTTCGTCAGGTGGCCGGCGACGACCCCGCCGAGGGTGAAATGGCTCGAGCCGGAGATCCCGCACGCGGCGACGGCCTGGTCCTCGTTCAGGCCAAGCATCCGGGCGGCGACGAGCGGGGAGACGAACTGGGTCAGCGAGGCGTGGTGCCAGCCGACCTCGCGGACGCCCGGATTCGCGGCGAGGCAGAGCCGCATCTCGAGCTCGTAGCAGATCAGGATCCCGACGAGGAGGTCCTTCCCGCTGCGGCCCTTGTACTCGGCCGGTGAGAGGGCGGCCGGGATGACGTCCGAAGGGTGGGACGGGTCCTGCTTCCAGTAGATGTCGTTGTAGTCCATCGCCCGGATGAGAAGGGCGTTCATCAGCGCGGCGTTCCCCATGTTCGTCTTCGTTCCGTGGCCGAGGATCGACGCCTGCTCCGCGCCGCCGAGGCCGCGGACGAACTCGTACGCCTGCCGCATGTCCTCGTGGTCGAGCGCGGCGAGCGCGCAGCCGACCGAGTCGAGGAGGAACCGCTTCGCCTCTGCCCGCGCCGGCTCCGGGATCCGCTCGTAGTCGAGCGAAAGGGCGAACCGTGCCATCCCCCGGCTGATCGAATCTCCGGTCGTCATCTCAGGCCTCCTCGGCAGCGTTCGCGATCGCCTCGGCCATCTCGGTCGTCGTCGTCGTCCCGCCCATGTCGTAGGTCCGAAGCCGCCCCTCGCGGATCGTGTTCGCCACGGCCGTTTCGATCTTGCCCGCCATCTCCGTCTCGCCGAGGTAGTCGAGCATCATCTTCGCCGAGCGGATCGTCGCGATCGGGTTGACCTTGTTCTGCCCGACGTACTTCGGCGCCGAGCCGTGCGTCGGCTCGAAGACGGCGTAGTCGTCGCCGAGGTTCCCGGCGCAGGCGAAGCCGAGCCCCCCGACGATCTGCGCCGCCAGGTCGGACAGGATGTCGCCGAACATGTTCGAGCTGACAAGGACGCCGTAGTCCTGCGGGTTCTTGACGAGCCACATGCACATCGCGTCGATGTTCGTCTCCCACAGCTCGATCCCCGGGTACTCCTTCCCCATCGCGCGGGCCTCGCGAACCATCAGGCCGGAGGTCTCGCGGATGACGTTCGGCTTCTCGACGACGGTCACCGTCGGGTACCCGTGCTTCTTCGCGTACTCGAACGCGTCGCGGAGGATCGCCCGGCAGCCTTCGCGGGTGAAGATCCGGGTCGAGATCGCCAGGTCGTCGTCGGCGACCGACTCGAAGCGCTTCATCTTCGCGTGCGTGTCGAAGGCGGCGCGGACGTTCTCCGGCACGGGGTGCCACTCGACGCCGCAGTACAGCCCCTCGGTGTTCTCGCGGAAGACGACCAGGTCGATGTCGTCGCGGAGGTTGAGCGGGTTCCCTCGATACGCCTTGCACGGACGGAGGTTCGTGTGGAGTCCGAACCGCTGTCGGAGCCCGACGATCGGGCTCGAGTAGACGAGCTCCTCGCCCCGCAGCTCCGGAGCGAGCTCGGCCGCCGCCTCGTCCTTCGGCTTCGACGTGATCGCCCCGAACAGGCAGCAGTCGGTCCGCTTGAGCAGGTCGATCGTCCGGTCGGGAAGCGGGTTCCCTTCCGTTCTCCAGAACTCCCACCCGATGTCGCCGTACTCGTACTCGCCGTCGAAGCCGATCGCGTCGAGCACGCCCTTGGCCGCCTCCAGAACGTCGCTTCCGACGCCGTCGCCGGGGAGCAGCGCGATTCTGTAGGTCATGGAAGCCTCCCGCCCCGTTGCAGAGATGGCGGGATTATAGCCGTGTTGAGACTGGCTGCACGCGCGAAGTTGGCTGTGCATGCCGGATCGG
>CAYXLR010000003.1:4719-105997 GCA_964466035.1 uncultured Thermotogae bacterium | reverse complement strand
GCGGGACTTGTTCTTGCTGTTCCTCAGCTCGCTGGCTAGCTCGCCTCGGAATAGCCGTGTTGAGACTGGCTGCACGCGCGAAGTTGGCTGTGCATGCCGGATCGGATTGCAGGCGGGACTTGTTCTTGCTGTTCCTCAGCTCGCTGGCTAGCTCGCCTCGGAATAGCGGTGCCGTGAGTTCGCGCACGAGGGGGCGCCCGCCCGCATCAAGGACGGCCGCTTTTCGGCCTCCGACCCGACCGCGCGGCGAACTCGGGCACAATGGCTGTCGGATTGCAAGACCTGCAAAGGGTTTCCCGCATTCGATTCCCCCTTGCCTGTTGACATACGGGCCGATCCGTGCTATAAGCAAACGATTGCGCAATAGTTTGCGCAAAGGTTTGCATCACCGATTCCGAGGACGGAGGCTGCCGGATGGCGACGATGCGTGATGTCGCGGAACACGCTGGAGTGTCCCTTACAACAGTCTCCCACGTCATCAACGGCACTCGCTTCGTCAGCGAGGACCTTGTCGTTCGCGTTCGCGAAGCCGTGGCCGAACTCAACTACCAGCCCGACCGCCGCGCGCGAAGCCTTCGCCGCGGTCGTAGCGAGACCATCGCCGTCGTCATCTCGGACGTCGGAAACATGTTCTTCTCCGAGATCATTCGCGGCGTGGAGGATCGGGTCCTCGAGAGCGGATACGACGTGATGCTGTGCAACACGGGCGAGGATCCGTCGGTCGAGGAGCGAAACCTCGCGATGATGGCCGAGCAGCGCGTCGACGGGTTCGTCGTCGCGCCGACGCTGGAGGGGGTTCGCACCCTCGAGCCGCTCGTCAGCCAGGGGACCCCCCTGGTGGTGGTCGATCGGCCGGTGACGCTTCCGGTCGATCAGGTCTTCTCGGGCAACGAACGCGGAGGCTACGAAGCCGCGAGGCACCTCGTAGAGCTCGGTCACCGCCGCATTGGAGCGATCGTCGAGATCTCGGGGATTCGCAGCTTCGACGATCGGATCCGCGGCTGGAGGCGAGGTCTCGCCGACGCCGGAATCGAGGTCCGCGATGGGGACGTGCGCCAAGCCGGCCTCGAGATCGAAGGCGCCGAGATGGCGACCAAGGCGCTCCTCGGCACGGCCGATCGTGTGACGGCCATCTTCAGCTCGAACAACCTGATGACGCTCGGCATTCTCAGGCATCTGAAGACCGCAGGGCTGCGCTATCCGGAGGACGTCTCGCTCGTGGGCTTCGACGATCCTCCGTGGGCGTCGTCCTTCTACCCAGGGATCACGTCGGTGGCGCAGCAGCCGTTCGAGATGGGTTACCAGGCGGCGGACATGCTCGTTCGGCGGATCGAAGGAAACTCCAGTCCGCCAGAGCAAGTCTGCCTTGAGTGCACGTTGCGGGTGCGCGAGTCGTCGGCACGGGTGCCTCAGGGAGCGAGCCATCGACGGACATGAGCAATACCTCTCCATCTGGATCGCGAGGAGGTGATCGGAGCGCAGGACGCGGTGGAACGAGAACGGGCAACAAGGGAAGAACGAGGACAGAGACGAAGGATGATGCAAAGACTGAGGAAGAAGAACTGGCCGCGGCAACGCCGATCCGCATCGTGACTTGTCGTGTCCCGCAAACGTGGGACGTACGCGCACGAGTGTTGGACCGAAACCGCGACCAGCTCCTCGGACCTTGAGAATAACCGATAAGCAAGCTGGAGGTGGACTGAATGTGGCGTAAGCACTGGTGCTTGGCGCTAGCGGTTGCCGTGGCGTTGGTGCTCCCATTGGTCGGTGTCGCGCAGCTCGCGGACCTTCCGCGCAGCGAGACGCTGATCATGAGCATCCTCACCGGCCGGGTCGGAACGCCGGGCAACTTCAACGAGTGGGTCGGCTGGAAGTGGCGAGATCGCGGGATGCAGAACCTGGCGAACGAGCCGCTCTGGTCGATCGACTTCGCGACGGGCGAGATCATCAACGGGCTGGCCGCTGGTGATCCCGTCTACGACAGCAACTTCTTCCACGTGGAGATTCCCCTGCGCGAGGGGGTCACGTGGTCGGACGGTACACCGTTCACGGCGGACGATGTCGTGTTCACGGTCGAACTCCTGATGGACACACCGGGGTTCAACAACCACGCGTTCTTCGCCGAGAACGTCGAACTGGTCTACAGGATCGATGACTACCGTGTCGGCTTCGATCTCAAGCTGGCAAACTCTCGGTTCCATACCACGTTCCTCGATCGCTGGGGCTGCACCTGGATCATGCCGAAGCACATCTTCGAGGACGTGGAAGACCCCATCACGTTCGAGTTCGATCCGTTCATCGGCTGCGGGCCGTACAAGCTGCACTCGTACGATCCGGCCGGCTACTGGACGGTCTGGGAGAAGCGCGACGACTGGGCGAACAGCCCGACGGGGATCCTCTACGGCGAGCCGAAGCCGACGTACATCGTCCTCCAGGCGTTTGCCAACGAGGGCGCGAAGATCATCGCGCAGCTGACCCACCAACTCGATGGGGTCGATCTCTCTGCGGAGGGATTGAAGGCCGCGCTGGCGCAGGGCGACACGGTCCGGGCGTACCAGCTCAGCTTCCCTTGGGTCGTCAACAACGACCCGGCGATCACGGGGTTCATCTTCAACACGGCGAAGGCGCCGTACGACAACCCCGACGTCCGCTGGGCGCTGACGCTGGCGATCGACATCGTCGAGTACGCCGGCCAGGCGGTCGATGGGATGGGAACGCTGAGCCCGGTGCACATTCCGTCGCTCGGCTCCTATCCCGCGAACTTCATCAAGCCGATGGAGGACTGGCTCGAGGCGTTCACGCTCGATCTCGGCAACGGTGAGACGTTCCAGCCGTACGATCCCGACGCGCCCGCGGGCGTGGTCGCGTACGCGCGGAGCAGGGGATACATCGTCTCCGACGATCCCGAAGCACAGGAGCAGGCGTTCGGCCTCGGCTGGTTCAAGTACGCGCCCGAGGCGGCGGCGAAGCTGCTCGAGAAGAACCGCTTCTCGCAGGACGCCGAAGGCAACTGGTTGCTGCCGGACGGCACGCCTTGGCGAATCGAAGTCGTCAGCCGGTCGGACACGTCGCATCTCGAGTTCAAGAACGCTTCGGCTGCCGTTCAGCAGTGGAAGCAGTTCGGGATCGACGCGGTGCACGTCCCGACGGACGCTGCCGCGACCCTGACGCAGAACGGCGACTTCGACATCGCCGGAAACTGGCCGGCCCAGGAGCCGTGGGGCGCCGGTCCGGACCTCTATCGAACGCTTAACGCGTGGAACTCCACCTACGTCCGGCCGATCGGGGAACTGACGAACGGGAATCACTCCCGATGGTCGAGCCCCGAGATGGACGAGGTCCTCGCCGACCTGCGAGCGACCGATCCGGCCGACACGGCAGCGACGATCGCCCTCGGCATCGAGGGACTGAAGATCGCGTTCACGGAAATGCCGGGAACCCCGACGTTCGGGTACATCGGCTTCGTCACGTGGGACGAGTATTACTGGGCCAACTGGCCCGGAGCGGAGAACTCCTACATCGGACCGTACGCTCACTGGGGGACGTTCAAGTACATGACTCCATTCCTGGAGCCGACGGGCAACTAGACGCAGGAAACGGCTGCCCCCGGGCGCGGGTCAGGCCCTGCCCGGGGGCCTGTTCATCCGGACGTGAGCGAAGGGTCCTGAGGAGGAGGGGATGCGATTCGTCAGGCGGTACCTTCTTCCGCGATTCATCCAGTACGTGCTGGTGATCTTCCTCGGGATCACCGCCGTCTTCTTCATTCCCCGGTTCACGCCGAGCGATCCGGTCCAACGGACGATCGCCGAGCTCCAATCGCACGGTTCGTATCTGGATCCCGGCTCGATCGACGAGATGGTCGAGGATCTGCGGGAGATGTACGGCCTCGAGGGGTCGATGCTCGAGCAGTACGGCGCGTTCTGGAAGCGGGTCTTCACCGGCGACTTCGGCGTCTCGTTCTTCCAGTTCCCGACGCCGGTGATGGACCTCATCCGAACGTCCCTTCCGTGGACCGCCGGTCTCCTCCTCTGGGCGACGTTGCTTTCGTGGATCGTCGGCAACCTGCTCGGCGGGTTGGCGGGCTACTACGCGCGAAGCCGATGGTCGAGGGCGCTCGATACGGTCGCGATGGTCGTCCGGCCGATGCCGTACTACATTTTCGCGTTGTCGCTCCTCATCCTCTTCGCGTACGTCGTCCGGCTGTTCCCGATCGCCGGCGGGACGGACATCGGGCGCAGGGCGGCGCTCAGCTGGGCCTTCGTCTCGGACGTGCTGCGACACGCGTTCCTTCCCGCCCTTTCGATGATCGTCCTCGGTACCGCGACCACCTTCCAGACGATGAAGCTGATCGTGCAGAACGTGAACGCGGAGGACTTCGTCCAGTACGCGAAGCTCGGCGGCGTCAAGGAACGACGGATCGTGTCGAGGTACGTGATCCGGAACGCGATGCTCCCGCAGATCACCAACCTGGCGCTGGCGCTCGGGCAGATCTTGAGCGGCGCGCTGATCACCGAGATCGTCTTCTCCTATCCGGGGCTCGGGACGCTGCTGTTCAACGCCATCGTGACCGGGGACTACAACCTGATCATGGGGATCACCGCCCTGTCGATCCTGGCGATCACGTCCGCGATTCTGCTCATCGATCTGGTCTACCCGCTGTTCGATCCGCGGGTGAGGCTGATGTAGGGGGCGAAGACCGTGAGAGTGCTGAGGGACCTCTTCAAGGACTACCGGTTCGCGTTCAGCTTCACGATCCTCTGCCTGCTGTTGATTCTGGCGCTGCTGTCGGCGTTCTCGCCGTACGACCCGACGTTCTGGTGGCACGCGACGAGGGATCTCAGGCCCTCCTGGACGCACTTCCTCGGAACGAACTCCAAGGGCCAGGACGTCTTCTGGCAGGCGACGTACGCCGTGCGGAACTCGCTGATCATCTCGGTCATCGCCGGGACCGTCTCGCGGGTCATCGCGATCCTCGTGGGGATGATCGCCGGGTATCGAGGAAGGCTGACCGACCGCGTCTTGATGTTCGTCAGCGACAGCTTCCTGGTGATGCCGCTGTTCCTGATCATCGTGCTGCTGGCGATGCTGGTTCGAGAGCACATGAATCTGGTCAACCTCGGCCTCCTGCTGGCGTTCTTCGGGTGGGCGTGGGACGCGCGGGTGATCCGCTCGCAGATTCTCTCCCTGCGGGAGCGCGAGTTCACCCAGACGGCGATCCTGTCCGGGACGAAGACGATGCGCTTGGTGATGAAGGAGTACCTGCCGTTCGCGACGCCGCTCATCTTCTCGACGTTGATCAACAACATGGCGTGGGCGATCGGAATGGAGATCACGCTGGCGATCCTCGGGCTGTCGAACATGGACATCCCGACGCTGGGCACGATGCTGCAGTGGGCGATCAGCTATCAGGCGCTCCTCCTCGGCTGGTGGTGGTGGCTGCTGACGCCGATCGTCCTGGCGATCTTTCTGTTCGTCGCGCTGTACTGGCTCTCGGTCAGCATCAGCGAGTACCTGGATCCGCGGACGCGGATTCAGAGGGTCGGTGCGCGATGACGGGCGCTGGCGGCGGGCTCGTGCTCAGGACGGAGGAGCTGAAGACGTTCTACGTCCTCGACGCGTTCGGAACCGAGAAGATCGTCAAGGCGGTCAACGGCGTCGACCTCGAGATTCGCGAGAACGAGGTCTACGGCATCGCGGGCGAGAGCGGCTGCGGCAAGACGACGCTCCTCAAGGCGCTGTACTCCGCGATCGAGCCGCCGCTTCGACGGATCGGTGGGAAGGTGTTCTACGTCCGGGACGGCGAGGAGATCGACGTTTACTCGCTCGGCAAGGAGGAGAAGCGGAGGCTGCGGTGGGAGTACGTCTCCTACGTCCCGCAGGGCTCGATGAGCGTGCTCAATCCGGTGAAGCGGCTGAAGGACTCCTACGGCGACTTCCTCGAGAGCCACGTGGCGGGGAAGACGAGACGCGGCACGCTGGCGATCGCCAGGGAGCATCTGCACCAGCTCGGGCTGCCGCCGAAGGTCCTGAGCGCGTATCCGCATCAGCTTTCGGGCGGCATGCGGCAGCGGGTTACGATCGCGCTCGCGGCGCTTCTCGGACCGAGGATCATGATCGGAGACGAGCCGACGACGGCGCTCGACGTGATCGTGCAGCGCGGCGTCATTCAGCTGTTGAAGAGCGTCCAGGAGACCCTGAAGAACACGATCGTGCTCGTGACGCACGACATGGGCGTTCACGCCAACGTGGCCGACCGGATCGGGATCATGTACGCCGGGGTGATGATCGAGGAGGCGGCGGTCGAGCGGGTGTTCGAGAAGCCGCTTCACCCGTACACGCAGTACCTGATCGACTCGCTGCCCAAGTTCGGCGACAAGTCGTTGAAGCAGAGCGCGCCGGGGAGCCCTCCGTCCCTGGCGGAGCTGCCTGGCGGCTGCCCGTTTCATCCACGGTGCCCACACGCGATGGACGTCTGCGTTCAGAAGATGCCGGACATCGTCACGATCGGGGAGGATCACAAGGTCGCCTGCTGGCTGGTCGAGGGGGATCGCGATGGGCGCGCTGCTTGAGATCAGGAACCTCCGCAAGGATTTCGCGTTCGGCAGCCTGCTGTCTCGCCTCCGCATCACGGCGGTTGACGACGTCTCCTTCCACGTGATGCCGGCGGAGATCTTCGCGCTGGCCGGAGAGAGCGGGTGCGGCAAGACCACGACCGCGAGGCTGATCCTCGGGTTCGAGGAGCCGACCGCCGGCTCGATCCTGCACGGGGCGAACCGGAAAGGCCGACGGAGGAAGCGGGAGAAGGTCTGGTTCACGCAGGGGGTTCAGGCGATCTTCCAGAACCCGTTCGAGACGTTCAATCCGTTGCGCCGCGTCGAGTGCTACTTCTTCGAGACGGTCCACAACTACGGGCTCTCGAGCGGCCGCAAGGGGGCGGAGACGCTGATCGACGAGACGCTGAAGGCGGTCGGGTTGAGCTTCAGGGAGGTCTCGGGCCGGTATCCGAGTGAGTTTTCCGGCGGCCAGCTACAGCGCGTCTCGATCGCCAGGGCGCTCTTAACCAAGCCGTCGCTCCTCCTCGCCGACGAGCCGGTCTCCATGGTCGACGCGTCGCTTCGGATGTCGATCGTGAACCTGTTCAAGCGGCTTCGCGACGAGTTCGACGTGAGCGTGATCTACATCACGCACGATCTCGCGACGGCCTACTACGTCTGCGACCGGATCGCCGTCATGTTCCGAGGGAACGTCGTCGAGATGGGCGGGGTGGAAAGCGTCCTGATGTCCCCCAGGCATCCGTACACGAAGCTCCTGCGCGCCTCGATCCCGGAGGCGGATCCGAGCAAGAGATGGAAGGCGCGGATCAGCCTGACCGACATCGAGCACGAGGAGTACCTGAGGCGAGGCTGTCGCTTCGCGGGCCGGTGCCCGGAGGTCATGGACGTCTGCCGCGAGACCGTGCCGCCCGACGTCGACGTGGACGGCGTCCAGGTGAAGTGCTTCCTGTACGACGAGGCGACGATGAGAACGAAAGGAAGAGAGGTGGCCGCCGATGTCGGATGAACGGTACCGCGATCCGTCGCGGCCGATCGAGCACCGAGCGAACGATCTGCTGGAGCGGATGAGCCTGGAGGAGAAGGTCGCGCAGCTCGCCGGGCTCTGGAGCTTCCGGCTGTTCGAGAACGGGGCGTACTCCCCTTCGCGGGCGGAGGAGGTCCTGGCGAACGGGATCGGGCAGATCGCCCGGCCGGCGGGGGGATCCGGATACGGGGCCGAGGAGTCAGCGCGACTGAGCAACGCGATTCAGGAATTCCTGATCGAGGAGACGCGCCTCGGGATCCCGGCGTTGATGCACGACGAGTGCCTCTCCGGATTCCTGATGAAAGGATCCACCCTGTTCCCCCAGGCGATCGGCCTGGCGAGCACGTGGAATCCCGACGCCGTGGAGCGGATGACCGAAGTCCTTCGACGGCAGATGCGCGCGGTCGGGGTCCACCAGGGCCTCGCGCCGGTCCTCGACGTCGCCCGGGACCCGCGCTGGGGACGCGTGGAGGAGACGTTCGGCGAGGACCCGTACCTCGTAGCGTCCATGGGCGTCGCGTACGTCCGCGGCCTCCAGGGCGAGGACCCGTCGGAGGGCGTCGTGGCGACGGTCAAGCACTTCGCCGGCTACGGCGCCTCCGAAGGGGGGATGAACATGGCCCCCGCTCACATCCCGGAGCGCGAGCTGCGCGAGGTCTACCTGTTCCCGTTCGAGTGCGCGATCCGAGCCGCCGGCGCCATGAGCGTCATGAACTCCTACGGCGAAATCGACGGGATCCCCTGTGCGATGTCGCGGGTGCTCCTGACCGAGATCCTGCGCGACGAGTGGGGGTTCGAAGGGGTCGTCGTCGCCGATTACGGAACGATCCTCCGCTTGGTGGAGCATCACCGCGTGGCGCCGGACAGGCAGGAAGCGGCGGCGCGCTGCCTGGAGGCCGGTCTCGACCTCGAGCTGCCCGACCCGGACTGCTACGCCGCGCCGCTGATCGCTGCGGTGAGGGGCGGTCGGGTGCCCGAGGCGGCGGTCGACCGGTCCGTCCTCCGCGTCCTACGAACGAAGTTCCGCCTCGGCCTGTTCGAGCGCCCGTACGTGGACGTCGAGCGATCGAAGGCGGCGCAGGTCCCGCGGCACCGGGAGACCGCCCTCGAGCTGGCGCGCGAGTCGATCGTGCTGCTGAAGAACGACGGTGTCCTCCCGTTGGACGCCGAGAAGGTACGGATCGCGCTGATCGGCCCGAGCGCCGACGAGCCGAGGAACCTGCTCGGCGACTACGCGTACCCGGCTCACATGGAGCTGATGTTCGCGACGCGCGGCGAGGGCTCGGTCCGTCCGCCGGTCGATCTCGACGAGATCGTGGCGTCGGTCGAGGTCACGAGTGTCCTCGCCGCGGTCTCGCAATACGTCGCCGGCGATCGGATCGTCCACGCGACGGGCTGCGACGTGACCGGCGATCGTCGGGACGGGTTCGACGAGGCGATCGAGGCGGCGCGGACGTGCGACGTCGCCGTCGTGGTCGTCGGCGACCGGTCCGGGCTGACGGCGGAATGCACCTCCGGCGAGACGCGCGATCTGGCGAACCTGAAGCTGCCCGGCGTGCAGGAGGAGCTCGTCCTCGCGGTCGCGGAGACCGGGACCCCAGTCGTGCTCGTCCTGGCGTCCGGCCGGCCGTATGCGCTGGCGCGGCTCGTCGATCGCGTCGCGGCGATCGTCGAGATCTGGCTCCCTGGCGAGACGGGCGGAGAGGCGCTGGCGGAGGTCCTGTTCGGGATCGCCAATCCGGGGGGGAAGCTGCCCGTGACGTTCCCTCGCAGCGCGGGGCAGATCCCGATTTACTACGCCCACAAGCCGTCCGGCGGCCACACGGAGTGGTGGGGCGACTACGTCGACGAGGGCGCCGCGCCGCTCTTCCCGTTCGGTCACGGGCTCTCCTACACGGCGTTCGAGTACTCGAACCTGGCCGTCGACGTCCGGGGCGCGGCGGAAGACGGGGCAGTTCGCGTCGTCCTCGACGTGCGGAACGCGGGGGCCCGCGCCGGCGACGAAGTCGTGCAGCTCTATGTGAAGCGGGAGCACGCCTCGGTGACGCGACCGGTTCAGGAGCTCAAGGGATTCCGGCGGATCCGCCTGGAACCCGGCGACGCCCGTCGCGTCGCGTTCGACGTGCCGTTCGACGCGCTCGCGTTCTACGATCCGGAGATGCGACGCGTCGTCGAGCCGGGGGAGTACGAGGTTCTGGTCGGCGGCTCGGCCGCCGACGTCCGGCTGCGCGGGCGGTTCGAAATCGCCGGCGAGACGCACGTGCTGAGCGGGCCGCGAAGTTACTTCAGCGCGGCGAACGTGGAAGAATAGGAAGGACGGTCGGGTCGGCGAAGGGCGGTGAGCGCTCCGCCACGACCGGTGGAGGCAGCGGATGCGAAAGGACGAGCGATGCAGCGACTGAAGAACAGCGTGGGGATCTGGGCGTTCGGCGCCAACGCGACGCGCTTCATGCCCGACGGATACCACGTCGCGGAGGGCGCCGAGACGATGATCGAGCGCACCCGGCGGGCCGCCGAAGGTCTCGGCGATCTCGTCGACGGGTTCGAGTACCACTTCCCCGGGGAGGTCGACGAGGAGAGCATCGACGCGATTCGGGAGACGCTCGGCGAGAAGGACATCTACGCCCTCGCGCTCGGGACGTTCAACGACCCGAGCTTCTATCTCGGGACGTTCGTCAATCCCGACGCTCGACTCCGGCAGGAGAACATGCGGATCACCCAACGGGGGATCGACCTCGCCGCCGAGATCGGCGCCAAGTTCATCATCTGGCCTGGCGGAGAGGGGTACAACTACAACTTCCAGATCGACTACGTTCAGGCGTGGGAGTGGTTCCTCGGCGGAATCCAGGAGGCGGTCGAGCACGCGAACGCGCGGGGCGTGACCGTGCTCCTCGAGCACAAGAACAGCGAGCCGGCGATGAACATCCTGATGCGAAACATCGGGATGGCGATCTACACCATCCACAAGATCAAGGACCGAGGCACCGACACGACGAACCTGAAGATCAACATGGACTGGCAGCATCTGATCATGAACGGCGAGAACCTCGCCGAGTACGCGGCGCTCCTCGCGCACGACGGGCTCCTCGGGCATCACCACGCGAACAGCGGGTGGGGGAGCTTCGACGACGACAACATCACCGGTGCCTCGTTCTTCATGCAGACGCTCGAGCTCGCCAAGGTCCTCCAGCGGACGGGCTACGGGGCCGGCGGCGAGCGCGTCGGTGCCGACCTGTTTCCCTACACCGAGGACCAGGTGGCCGCCGTCCGCCGAGCGCTCCTCCAGTGGGAGTTCATCTGGGATCTGGCGGCGAAGATCGACGACGAGGCGCTGGAGGCGGCGTGGCGGAACAAGGACGCCGTGCGCGGCCAGGAGATCGTCTACGAGGTCCTCGGCCTGGACGATGCGTACGTCGGCCGGATCATCGAGGAGCGACGCCACCGGCCGTAGTTGGGGGAAGGAGAAGGGGGCCCGAGGTTGCCCTACGAGAGCGATGCGTGACGGCTTCCTGATCGGACTGGACATCGGAACCGGCGGGACGAAGGGGCTTCTTGTGAGCCCGGACGGATCCGTGTTGGCGCGCGCGTTCGCGGAGTATCCGCTGCACACGCCGCGCCCCGGTTGGTCCGAGCAGCGCCCGGAGGACTGGTGGAAGGCGGCGGTGACCGTTCTTCGCGAGCTGGCCCACGAGGCGGACGGGCGCCGGATCGTCGGAATCGGCCTCACCGGCCAGATGCACGGTTCGGTCTTCCTGGACGAGCGCGGTCGATCGATCCGGCCGGCCCTCCTCTGGAACGACGCGCGCACTGGCGAGGAGTGCGCCGAGCTCGAGCGGCGCGTCGGCCGCGAGCGCCTCCAGGAGATCACCGGGAATCCCGCGCTGGCCGGCTTCCAGGCGCCGAAGATCCTGTGGCTGAGGAATCACGAGCCGACCCGCTTCGCGAAGGTGCGCCGGATCCTGCTGCCGAAGGACTACGTCCGATTCCGGTTGACTGGCGGGTTCGCCACCGACACGTCCGACGCGGCCGGGACGCTGCTGCTCGATCTGATCGAGCGCGACTGGTCGGACGAGATCCTCGATGCGATCGAACTGCCCAAGGACTGGTTCCCGACGGTGTTCGAGGGGCCGGACGTCACCGGCGAGCTGCACGCGGACGCGGCGAAGCGGACCGGGATCCCGGCCGGCACGCCGGTGGTGGGAGGCGGCGGGGACAACGCCGCTTCGGCCGTCGGCGCCGGGGTCGTCCGGTCCGGCACCGGCCTGCTTTCCCTCGGCACGTCGGGGGTCATCTTCGTCCACTCCGACGAGGCGAAGACCGACCCCGCCGGGGCGATCCACGCCTGCTGTCATGCGGTCCCTTCGAAGTACCACCTCATGGGTGTGGTCCTCTCGGCCGGCGGGGCGCTGCGCTGGTACCGCGACACGCTCGCGTCCGAGGAGACCTCGGCGGCGAAGCGGCTCGGCCGCGATCCGTACGAGCTCCTGTGCGAGGAGGCCGTGCCGGTCCCTCCGGGCGCCGAGGGCCTGCTCTTCCTTCCGTACCTGGCCGGGGAGCGGACGCCCCACATGGATCCGAACGCACGCGGCGCGTGGATCGGGTTGAGCCTGGCGCACGGCCGTCCCCATCTCGTGCGATCGATCCTCGAGGGCGTAGCGTTCGCCCTGAAGGACTCGCTGGTCCGCATCCAGGCGCTCGATCTGTCGCCGGACGAACTGCGCGCCGTCGGCGGCGGGATGCGAAGCCCGCTCTGGCGGAGGATCCTCGCCGCCGTCCTGAACGCGCCGCTCCGGCGCTTGGAGGTGGAGGAGGGGGCGCCGTTCGGGGCCGCGCTGCTCGCCGGCGTGGGGAGCGGCGTGTACGCCGACGTCGGCGAGGCGGTCGCCCGCGCCGTGCGTGTCCGGAAGGACGTCGAGGCGCCGGACCCCGTTCTCGTTGCCGCGTACGAAGACCTGTACCGTCGGTTCGTCCGCCTCTATCCGGGACTGACCGGGTCGGGGGCGTTCGGATAGGCGCGGGGCCTCACGGCCTTCTTCTGTTTCCATAGTTGTGTTGTGCTTCGGAGAGTTGGGGCGGTTGCTATCGCGCGCATGGGGACCCCGCACATTGGGACGATTCCACGCACGTCGTTTGCCGACGGTGTCGCTGGTTGCTGTTGTTGTGGTGAGCACTTGTTCTTGAGGCCCACCATGATCCGGATCGGACAGACAAGCAGCGGAACTCAGCACGCGCGGGAACTGCTTCACAGTAGGGACTTGACACCGGAGGAAAACGCCCTGTAGACTGATTCCGCCCGGGAATGTGCAGTCTTCTGGTTGTGCCCGGGTCATCGGGCGGCGCTGGCGGTTGGCGTCGTCCGATGTCCATGTCGCGGAGGATTTCCTTCCTGGGTGGTCGAGCCGCTACCGTCTGATCTTCGTAAGCCTCGGCATCTGCGAACTCCTTCGGAGTATTGACTTCTATAGTTCTATATCGTACGATACGCCATCGAACGACTGAGAAGGGACCGATGAAAGAGAAGGAACTCCGGATGAGGTGCCTCGAGCTGATGGCGACAGCCGACGTCGTCTACCTGTCGACCGTCGATGCGGACGGCTACCCGCGGACCCGTGCGATGCTCAACCTGCGCAATCGGAGCCAGTATCCGGATCACGTCCACCTGTACGACGGGCACGACGACGACTTCATGGTCTACGTCTCGACGAACACGTCGTCGAAGAAGAGAAAAGACATCGAGGCGAACCCGCAAATCGGCCTGTACTACTGCAGACCGACCGAGTTCTTCGGGATGTCGTTGGTCGGCGACGTCGAGATCGTCGAGGACGCGAAGATCAAGGAGGCGGTCTGGGCCGACGGATGGGAGAGGTACTTTCGGACAACCGGCCGACCCGACGATCCGGACTACACGCTGCTGCGTCTGTTCCCGAAGGGCGCGCGAGGGTGGACCGGCTCCGAGACGTTCGAGTTCGCGCTCGATCGATGAGAATCGAACGTCAGGGCGGCTTTCTCCTCTCGAAGATCCACCGGCTCACCGGGCGCGTCTTCGCGCGGATGCTGCGGGAGTGCGAGATCGAGATCAACCCGGCGCAGGGGCGGATCCTGTTCGTCCTCTGGCGCGAGGACGGGATTCCGATTCGCGAGCTGGCGAAGCGGACGTCGCTCGGGAAGTCGACGCTGACCAGCATGCTCGATCGCCTCGAGGAGGCCGGGTACGTCGTGCGGGAGCGTTCGGAGGCCGATCGTCGCGTGATCCGCGTGAAGCGGACCGACAAGGACCGCGCGGCGCAGGCGGCGTACGAACGCGTCTCGGCTGCGATGTCCGATGTCTTCTATCGCGGTCTCACGGACGAGGAGATCGGTGCGTTCGAGCGAACCCTCGGGCGAATCCTCGACAACCTGATCGCGTTCGAAGACGGAGATCCGTAAACGGTGCAGGGAGAAGAGGGAGGCGCGATGAACGAGAACGAGGTGAAGGCGAGCGCGCTGGAGCTGGTCGAGCGATCGACGATCGCGACGGTCGGCACGCTGGATGAAGACGGAGCGCCTCGGATCGTGGCGATGATCGTGGCCGAGCACGACGGCATGAAGACGATCTGGTTCTCCACGAACACGTCGAGCGAGCACGTCGGGCAGCTGGAGCGGGATCCTCGGGCCTGCGTCTACTTCGCGCAGTGGGCACGGGAGCCGTGGCGCGGGCTGACGCTCGGCGGGCGGATGGAGATCCTCCGGGACCGTGCCTCCCGCGAGCGCCTGTGGGAGGACGGCTGCGAGCGGTACTACCCGCAGGGGATCGACGACCTGGACTACACCGTGCTGTGCTTCGCCGCCGACTGGGCCAAGTTCTACCAGTACGGGACGAAGATGTGGTTCGAGCCGACGGCCGAAGGGTGAGAGGACAGGGATCGGACCGTTCTTACCGGTTGCCTCGACCAATAGATGGAGCTACCCTATCCCTGAACCTATGCAGGGAGAGGGAGGCTCGATGCGGCTCGACGTGCGGTCGATCGTGAAGGCGGCGGTGTGGGGGTTGGTCGTCGCGATTGCGGGAAGCCTCCTCTTCCGGCTCGTCCACGTTCCCAGGGTGGAAGCGATCTTCAACGTCGCTCTCGGCGGAGGGATCGGCTTCCTGTTCGGACGGACCACGATCCGCAACGGCGGCGACGACGGCTTCTCGGCGATGGCGGTCGGCGGCGGCTTGGCGGCCGTCGTGCCCGTCATGATCGCCTGGGTATCGTCGATGGCCGTCGTGCCCCCGGACGCCGGGATCTTCCGATTCGTCCTGAACCCACCCGGCCTGTTCGCGGGGCTCGTCTTCGGCGGCCTCACGGGGATCGTCTCCGGCGTGATCGGCGGCCTGATCTACGCGTCGCGGTTCTAGGCGACCGGGGCGGGTCCGGCCGTCGTTCGCCACCATCGGAGCAGGCCGGTCAGCGTGAGGTGCGGGTCGTACAGCCCGATCGCGTCGAGTTCGCGGTAGAACAGCTCGCCCTTCCCGCCGGTCGCGACGACCTTCAAATCGCCCGAGACCTCGGCTCGGAAGCGGGCGATCAGCCCGTCGACGAGATCGAGGAAGCCGAAGACGATCCCGGCGCGGAGGTTCTCGGCCGTCGTCTTGCCGACGACGGAGTCGGGGAGATCGAGCGCGACGGAGGGGAGCTGCGCGGCCCGGTCGGTCAACGCGCGGGCGGTGAGGTGCATCTCCGGGGCGATCGCGCCGCCGAGGAAGGCGCCGTCCTCGGAGACGAGGTCGAACGTCGTCGCGGTCCCGAAATCGATCACGAGGATCGGCCCGCCGTGCAGCGCATATCCGGCGAACGAGTTGGCGATCCGATCGGCGCCGACCGACCACGGCTCGTCGACCCGCAGCTCGATCGGGGAGGACCGGTGCGTCAGGAACCGGATCTCCCCGGCGGTCAACCGCTCGAGCCCCTTCCGAAGTGGAGCGTCGATCGACGGGACGACCGACGCGACGGCGATCCCCTCGGTATCGGCGGGCCCGACGCCGTTCTCGGCGAGGAGGGTGCGGGTCGTCAGGCGAAGCTCGTCGGCCGTCCGGTTGCGCTCGGTCGTGAACCGCCAGTGCGCCGTCAGTTCGTCGCCGTCGAACAACCCGACGACGGTGTTCGTGTTGCCGACGTCGAATGTGAGGAGCATCGCGACCTCCTCTAGGTCAACTCCTGTCCCGGTGGCAGGACAGTATTGTCGATCAACCGAGTTTTCCCGATCCGGACCGCGAGCGAGACGAGGGCCTTCCGGTCGACGGTCTCCAGTTCGGCCAGGTCTTCCGCGTCCGCGACGCTGACGTACGCGGGTCGGGCCAGCGGCTCACCTTCGAGGATCTCCGTCATCGCCTCGCGGAGCGTCACGGCGTCCCGCTCTCCGGTTGCGTAGATCGTCTCGGCGCGCTGCAGGGCGTGATAGAGGACCGTCGCCGCCTCCCTCTCCTCCGGCGACAGGTACGCGTTCCGGCTGCTCATCGCCAGCCCGTCCGGCTCGCGGACGGTCGGACAGACGACGAGATCGATGTCGAAGTCGAGATCGCGGATCAACCGCCGGACGACGAGCGCCTGCTGGCCGTCCTTCTGCCCGAAGTAGGCACGCTCGGGACGGACCAGGTTCAACAGCTTCGCCACGATCGTCGCGACGCCGCGGAAGTGGGTCGGGCGGGACGCCCCCTCCAGCCGCTCGGTCAGCCGCTCGACGGTGACCCACGTGTCGAACCCCTCCGGATAGAGCGCCTCGACCGGCGGCGCGAGGACGAGGTCGGTCCCCGCCTCCTCGAGGAGGCCCACGTCGCGGTCCAGGTCTCGGGGGTAGTCGGCGAGGTCTTCGTTCGGCGCGAACTGGGTCGGGTTGACGAAGACGGACGCCACGACCGAGGCGCACTCCGCGCCCGCCCTGCGGACGAGCGACAGGTGGCCGTCGTGGAGGAAGCCCATCGTCGGGACGAATCCGACCGGGGCAGCAAGCTTCCGCCGCAGGCGGCGGAAGTCGGGGATCGTCTTCGCGACCTTCATGGCTCGATCGGGAAGGCTTCCTCGACTCGGCGGATCACGTCCGCCGGGACCGAGACCGACTCCTTCTCGGTCGGGAACCGTCCGCCCTGCACGTCGTCGGCGTACTCGCGGATCGCTTCGGCCGCGGCCTCCGACAGCTTCGCGTACCGGCGCGCGTGCTTCGGGACGAAATCGGAGAACCAGCCGAGAACGTCGCTGACCACCTGAATCTCGCCGTCGCAGTGAGGCCCGGCGCCGATCCCGATCGTCGGAATCGCGAGCCGCTCGGTGACCAGGCGCGACAGCTCCGCCGGTACGCACTCGAGGACGATCGAGAAGGCGCCCGCCGCCTCGACCGCGAGCGCGTCCTCGACGAGGGCCTTCGCCTGGGCCTCGGTCTTCCCCTGTGCCTTGTACCCACCGAGCTGGTGGATCGACTGCGGCGTCAGCCCGAGGTGTCCCATCACCGGGATCCCGGCCGACGTCAGCCGCGCGATCGTCCCGGCGACCGGTCGTCCGCCCTCGAGCTTGACCGCCTGGGCGCCGCCCTCTTGGATGCACCGGCCGGCGCTGTCGAGCGCCTGCTCGGCCGACTTGTGGTAGGTCATGAACGGGAGGTCGGCGACGACCAGCGCCCGCTGCGCGCCGCGGACGACGGCACGGGTGTGGTGAACGATCGCGTCGAGGGTGACGGGGATCGTGCTGTCGTAGCCGAGCACGACCATCCCGAGGCTGTCCCCGACGAGGATGACCGGCACCCCGGCCTCGTCGACGAGCCGGGCCGTGACGACGTCGTACGCCGTCAGGGCGGCGAACCGCTCGCCGTTCTCCTTCATCCGTCGGACGTCCGCGATGGTGACTCTCTTCATGATCCTCCTCCCTCCCGGCGATCGAGGAGCTCGCTCACCCGGTCCGCCGCCTCCTCGTCGAGCCCTCCCTTGGCGCGGGCGATCGGGATCGCCCTTCGGGCAAGCTCCTTGTACAGCGGGAGCACGTCCGGCGCAACCTCCGCGAGGGCGGAGAGATGCCGCTCGATCGTCCCGACGTCGCCGCGAACGATCGGGCCGGTGAGCGCGTCCGGGAGGCCGATCGTCTCGAGGTTCTCGATCGTCCCGCGGACGAGCGGCAGCAGCGCCCTCAGGCCGTCCTCCTGCGACAGCCCCAAGGTCCGCCACAGGCTCGACGCGACGTCGAGGAGGGTCACCAGGTAGTTCGACGCGAAGACGGCGGACGCGTGGTAGATCGCCTTGTCGCCGGAGACGGTGAGCGGCGTTCCGCCGAGCGACGCGGCCATCTCCCGGAGGTCCGCGAGGAGGGCGTCGGAGGAGGCCTCGATTCCGAACGCGCTCCCCGGCAGGTTCCTCTCGGCCTGCTCGGCGGTGGCGAACGACTGGAGCGGATGGAAGACGCCGACGGCCGCGCCTTGGTCCGCAGCGTGAGCCAACAGGTCGAGGGACGACGCGCCGGAGCAGTGGACCGCGCTCTTTCCGGAGTCCCAGGCGAGCGACTCGGCCGCGGGGCGGATCGCGTCGTCCGGCACCGTGAGGAAGACGACGTCGGAGGTGTCGACGAGCGCCTGAGCGCTCGCCGAGCGGCGGCCGCCCGGGATCCGGTCGAGGACGCGGCGTAGCCGCTCGGGTCTTCGACCGAACAGCGACACGGGGTAGCCGGCCGCGGTGAGGCCCCGCGCGAGGGCGCTGCCGACGGTGCCGGGACCGATGAAGCCGAGACGCGGTCTGCTTCGAGTCGCCATGGTTTCCTACTCGGCGGCGAGGAGGTCGCGGACGCGATCGAGGATCCGGTCGGCGAGCTCCCGCTTCGCGAGGAGCGGAAGCTCCTCTTCGCGCTCCGCGTCGATCAGGATCGCGCGATTGACGTCGGAGCCGAACGGGGACTCCTCCGCGCCGACGCGGTTGGCGACGACGAAGTCGAGCCGCTTGTCGGCGAGCTTCCTCCGCGCGTTCTCGATCAGGTTTTCGGTCTCGGCGGCGAAGCCGACGCGGACCCGCGGGCCGTCGACCGAGGCCAAGACGTCGGCCGTCCGTTCGAGCTCGATCGAGAGCCTCTCGGCGTCCTTCTTCAGCTTCCGACCGGCGGGCGCGCTCGGCGCGTAGTCGGCGACCGCAGCGGCCATGATTAACGCGTCGGCGGTCCGACAGGCGGCCGCGACCTCGTCGCACATCTCCGCCGCCGTCTCGGCGTCGACGACGGTCAGCCCCGCCGGGGGCGCGACCTGCATCGGGCCGGAGACGAGCGTTACGTCCGCTCCGCGGTCGCGCGCCGCCTCGGCCACGGCGACGCCCATCTTCCCCGACGAGCGATTCCCGACGAACCGGATCGGATCGATCGGCTCCCGCGTCCCGCCGGCGGAGACGACGATCCGCGTCCCGGAGAGGTCCCCCTTGCGGCCGACGATCCGGAGCGCCTCGCCGAGGATCTCCGGGACCGGCGCGAATCGACCGACGCCGACCCCGCCGGAGGCGAGACGGCCCTCGACCGGGCCGACGAAGGCGACACCGCGAGATCGCAGCGTTTTCACGTTCGCCTGCGTCGCCGGGTTCTCCCACATCGCGGTGTGCATCGCCGGGGCGACGAGGATCGGTGCCCGCGTGGCGAGCGCGGTGCAGGAAAGCAGATCGTCGGCGATGCCGCCGGCCAGCTTCGCGAGCACGTTCGCCGTCGCCGGCGCGATCAGAACGAGATCCGCGAGTTCGGCGAGCGAGACGTGCTCGATCGAGAACGGGTTCGTCAGCTCGAACAGGTCGGTCGAGACCGGAAGCCCCGTGATCGCGCGGAAGGAGGCCGGGCCGACGAGCTTCGTCGCGCTCTCGGTCATCACCGTATGGACGGAGACGCCGGCCTGGGTCAGTTTGCTTGCCAGGTCGACCGCCTTGTACGCCGCGATCGATCCGGTGACGCCGAGAACGACGTTGCGATCGGACATTGCCCCTCCTCCTGCTCGGCCGGGGCGGATTGTACGTCGGGGCCTCGGCGCGGACAAGAGATCCTCAAGAAGACGCGGGCGTTCGCGCCTCCAGTGCCGAGCGACCTTCGCGCGCTTACTCCTCGATCGCGGCTTGTGCCGCTGCCAGCCGTGCGATGGGAACGCGGTACGGGCTGCAGGAGACGTAGTTCAATCCGACTTGGTGGCAGAAGGCGATCGACGACGGCTCGCCGCCGTGCTCGCCGCAGATGCCGAGCTTGATCTCGGGACGGCTTTTTCGGCCGAGCTCGCACGCCGTCGCGACCAGCTTGCCGACGCCGGCTCGATCGAGGACCTGGAACGGGTCCTTGCCGTAGATGCCGAGCGCCACGTACTCCTTGAGGAACTTGCCGGCGTCGTCGCGCGAGAAGCCGCAGCCCATCTGGGTGAGGTCGTTCGTCCCGAAGCTGAAGAACTCGGCCTCCTCGGCGATCTCGTCGGCGGTGACGGCGGCGCGAGGCACCTCGATCATCGTTCCGATCAGGTACGGGATCTCCTCCTGACTCAGCCCGTGGGCGGCGAGGACCTCCTGCGCCACGCGCTCTGCCAGCTCGCGTTGGAGCTTCAGCTCCTTCACGTGGCCGACGAGCGGGACCATGATCTCCGGGCGAACGGCGATCCCTTCCTCGTGGACCGCGCACGCGGCCTCCAGGATCGCGCGCACCTGCATCTCGGAGATCTCGGGGTAGGTGATCCCGAGGCGGCATCCCCGATGGCCGAGCATCGGGTTGAACTCGTGAAGGGCTTCCACCTTCTCGCGGATGACGTCCGGAGGGACCCCCAGGACGTCGGCCACTTCCTTCTGACCCTCCGCGTCGTGCGGGAGGAACTCGTGCAGCGGCGGATCGAGGAGGCGGATCGTCCCCGGCCGTCCGTCGAGGGCGCGGAAGATCCCCTCGAAGTCCCCCTGCTGGACGGGGAGCAGCTTGTCGAGCGCCTTTCGCCGTCCGGCCTCGTCATCGGCGAGGATCATCTCGCGCACGGCGATGATCCGGTCCCCCTCGAAGAACATGTGCTCGGTCCGGCAGAGGCCGATCCCCTCGGCCCCGAACTTGACGGCGGTCTCCGTGTCCCCCGGCGTGTCGGCGTTGGTCCGAACGCCGAGCGTCCGGAACTCGTCCGCCCATTCGAGCAGCGTCCCGAACGTCCCCGAGAGCTCGGGCTCGATCGTCGCGATCCGGTCGAGGTAGACGGCGCCGGTCGTTCCGTTCAGGCTGATCGCGTCGCCCGCCTCGACCGTCTTCCCGCCGACCTGGAACCGGCGGGCGGCGTAGTCGATCGCCAGGTCCCCGGCCCCGGCGACGCAGCACTTGCCCATCCCGCGGGCGACGACCGCCGCGTGGCTGGTCATCCCACCGCGCGCGGTGAGGATCCCCTGGGCCGCGTTCATCCCGCCGATGTCCTCCGGGGACGTCTCGATGCGGACGAGGATGACGTCCTTCCCCTCGGCCGCCGCCTGCTCGGCCGCTTCCGCCGAGAAGACGACCGCGCCGGACGCGGCCCCCGGACTCGCCGGCAGCCCTTTCGTCAGAAGGTCCGCCGCTTCCTCCTCCTTCGGGTCGAACATCGGATGCAGCAGCTGATCGATCTGTTCCGGCGCGACGCGGGTCACCGCGGTCTCCTTGTCGATCATCCCTTCTTCGACCATCTCGACGGCGATCCGGACGGCGGCAGGAGCGGTCCGCTTCCCGGTTCGCGTCTGGAGCATGTACAGGTGCCCGCCCTCGATCGTGAACTCGATGTCCTGCATGTCGCGGTAGTGCTCCTCGAGCTTCGATCGGATCGCGAGGAGCTCGTCGTAGACCTTCGGCATCTCGTCCTGGAGCGCCTTGATCGGCTGGGGGGTTCGGATCCCCGCGACCACATCCTCGCCCTGCGCGTTCATCAGGTACTCGCCGTAGAAGACGTTCTCCCCGGTGGCCGGGTTCCGCGTGAACGCCACGCCGGTTCCGCAGCCTTCGCCCATGTTCCCGAACACCATCGCCTGGACGTTGACCGCGGTCCCGAGCAGCCCGGTGATGTCGTTCAGCTCGCGATACCGGATCGCGCGGGGGTTG
This sequence comes from uncultured Thermotogae bacterium, assembly GCA_964466035.1. Lineage (GTDB taxonomy): Bacteria > Bipolaricaulota > Bipolaricaulia > UBA7950 > UBA9294 > JANQEA01. Next base: position 84,383 of record CAYXLR010000003.1, on the reverse strand, counting down.
TCCCACGACCGGAAGACCGCCTCGATGGCGCCCCAAAGCTGCTCGGTCGGATCCTGCGGAAACGGCCGACCGGCCTTCGCCTCGATCGCCTTCTTGAATCGGTCGACGAGCGTCTTCAGATCGTCCGCGGAGAGATCGGTGTCCAGCTTCGCCCCCCGCTCTTCCTTGACCGCGTCGAGAATCTCCTCGAACGGATCGGGATCGGACTCGGTCTCCGGCTTCAGCCCCATCACGACGTCGCCGTACATCTGGAGGAGCCGCCGGTACGAGTCGTAGGCGAACCGCTCGTTGTCCGCCTTCTCCGCCAGCCCGGCGACGGTCTCGTCGTTCAGACCGAGGTTGAGGATCGTGTCCATCATCCCCGGCATCGAGACGGCCGCGCCGGATCGGACCGAGACGAGGAGCGGATTCGACGGATCGCCGAACGCCTTCCCGGTCGCCTCTTCGATCTTCCGAAGGCCGTCGGCGACCTCGGCCTCGAGGCCCTCGGGGAACGCCCCGTCGTGTTCCTGGTAGTAAGCGCAGACCTCGGTCGTGATCGTGAAGCCCGGCGGAACGGGGATCCCCATCCCGGCCATCTCGGCGAGGTTCGCCCCCTTGCCGCCGAGCGATTCCTTCATCGTGGCGTCGCCGTCCGTCTGCCCCTTGCTGAAGAAGAAGACGTTCTTCATCCGTGCTACCTCCGTGTCGTCGTTCAGTCTCTCGCTACGCCGAGAAGAGCGCCTCGACGAAGTCGTCCGCGGAAAACGCGTGCAGGTCTTCGGTCGTCTCGCCGACACCGACGAACATCAGCGGGATCTTCAGCGTGTCCCAGATCGTCAGGATCCCGCCGCCCTTCGCCGTTCCGTCGAGCTTCGTGAGGACGATCCCGGTCAGATCGATCGCGTCGTGGAAGCGCTCCGCCTGCGAGAGGCCATTTTGGCCGGTCGTCGCGTCGAGCACAAGGAGTCGCTCGTCCGATCCGCGTCCGAGCTTCTTCGCCACCGTCCGCTCGATCTTCTTCAGCTCCTCCATCAGGTTGTGCTTCGTCTGGAGGCGGCCGGCCGTGTCGACGAACAGGACCCCGCCGGTTCGGACGACGTGATCGACGGCGTCGAACGCGACGGCGGACGGGTCGCCGCCCGGTTGATGCTGGATCAGGTTCGCTCCGACGCGATCGGCCCAGACGGCGAGCTGCTCGATCGCCGCGGCGCGGAACGTGTCGGCGGCGGCGAAGGTGATCGGCAGGTTCGGCTCCTCCTCGCGAAGGTGTGCGGCGATCTTGGCGATCGTCGTCGTCTTCCCGGTCCCGTTCACGCCGGCGATCAGCAACACGGTCGGGCCGCCGTCCGTTCGCAGGGAGAGGGTGCGTTCGCATCCCGCCAGGCGCTCTCGGATCCGTTCTCTCAGGGCCGCGAGGAGATCGCGCTCGCCGCCCCGGCGAGCCTCCTCGGCGAGGTTTTCGACCAGATCGATCGCCAGTCCGGCGGCGACGTCCCCTCGGATCAGGACCTCTTCGAGTCGCTCGGTCTCCTCGTCGGTCAGGCTCCTGCGGCCGGCGAGGATCCTGCCGATCGGCTCGGTCAGCCCGGTTCGCGTCTTCTTCAGGCCGGCCTTCAACCGGTCGATCCAGGGCATCACATCTCCAATGGGGCGTCCATGCCGAGGACGTCGAGCCCGTTGCGGAGGACGGTCCGGAGCGCGCTGAGGAGAGCAAGCCGCGCCTGCGTCAGCTTCTCATCGTCGGTGAGGACGCGGTGCTTGTCGTAGTAGGCGTGGAACGAACGGGAGAGGTCGAGCGCGTACTCGGCGATCAGGTGCGGCGCGAAGTCGTACGCAGCGGTTCGGACGACCTCGGGGAACCGGTCGAGCGTCTTGATCAGCTCGAGCTCCTCCGGCTCGACGAGCGGCGAGAGGTCGACGCGAGCCCAGTCGGCCTTCGGCTCTCCCGCCTTTCGGAAGACCGACGCGATCCGCGTGTGGGCATACTGGATGTAGGTCACCGGGTTGTCGAGGGATTCGGCGCGGGCCAGATCGAGGTCGAAGTCGAGGTGCGCCTCCGGCTTTCTGGAGATCATGAAGTAGCGGACGACGTCCTTACCGAGCTCGTCGATCAGGTCGCGAAGCGTGAAGAACCGGCCGGCCCGGGTCGACATCTTCAGCACCTCCCCCTTCTCCTTGAGGGAGACGAACTGGTGGACGGCGTAGTCGAGGAAGCCGTCGGGGACGCCGAGGATCCGGAGTGCCGCCTTGACGCACGCCTGCTCGGCGTGGTGATCGGCGCCCTGGACGTCGATCACCCGCTCGAACCCGCGGTCCCGCTTGTTGACGTGGTAGGCGATGTCGACCATCAGGTACGTCGGCGAGCCGTCGCTTCGGATCAGGACCGAGTCCTTGACCCCTCCGTGCGCCTCCGCCTTCAGCCAGACCGCGCCGTCCTTCTCGTAGACGCCGCCGCGTTCTCGAAGCGCGGTGAGCGCCGCGGCGGCCTCGCCGGAGCGATGGAGGCTCGCTTCGCTGAACCACGTGTCGAACTCCACACCGAGCGCTGCAAGGTCCCGCTTGATCCCATCGGTCATCCGTGCCACCGCTTCCCTTCGGAAGCGCTGCCGCGTGTCGTCGTCGAACACCGACCAACCGTCGTCGAGATCGCGGCGTACCTCCTCGGCGACGGCGACGAGGTAGTCCCCGTGGTAGCCGCCCTCGGGGATCTCCCGTGTCTCCCCGAGCAGCCCCCGGTACCGGACCCAGACCGACTCGGCGAGAAGCTCGATCTGGCGCCCCTCGTCGTTGAAGTAGTACTCCCGATGGACGTCGTGGCCGAGCCATTCGTAGAGGGTCGCGAGGACGTCGCCGAGGACCGCCTGCCGCCCGTGCCCGACGGTGAGCGGTCCGGTCGGGTTCGAGCTGACGAACTCCACCTGAAGCCTCTCGCCTGCGCCGCGGTTCTGCCTCCCGTACTCTTCGGCCTCGGCGAGGACGGACTGGAGCGCCCGCTGGATTCGCTGCGGCGTGAGGAACAGGTTGATGAATCCGGGGCCTGCGACCTCGCACTTGACGAAGTCCTCCTTCGGAAGGGACGCCGACAGTGCCCGAGACAGATCCTCGGCCAGCGCGCGCGGATTCGCGCCGCTCTTGCTCGCCTCGATCATGGCGACGTTGGTCGAGTAGTCTCCGAATTCAGGGCGGTCGCTCTGGCGAATGTCGACGGCGACGGTTTTCGAAACGGCGTGGAGGGTGCGATAGGCTCGAAGTACCTGATCTTCAACGAAGTCTTTGAGGCGCGTATTCCGATACGTTGGCATGCTCAGATGGTACGCTGCCGCCGGCTACTTCTCGACGATGAACCGGATTCCGGTCTTCTTCTCGCCGCCGATGTCGAGCTCCATGAATCCCGGGATGACCTTGATGTGCCGGGACTCGTCCTTCTCGATCAGGCGTCGGGCGATAGCGATCGCTTTCACGGTCTGGTTGACGGCGCCGGCGCCGATCGCATGGAGCTCCACGACACCGTGCTGCTCCAGCGCTCCCGCGATGGCCCCGGAGACGGAGTTGGGGTTCGAGCGGGAAGCGACCTTCAGGATCTCCATGCCCCTCCTCCTGTGGTGTACGACGTCTCCCAAAGCAGCGCAGCCAGTATATTCTCGGTGTTTCCCCGTGTCAATTGCTGAGAGGATCTGTGGGCTTCCTATGGAGAGGATGTGAGCGCAATGTGAAGAGCGTTTCGATCGATTGCACCCGCCGTGCTCGCTCGCTACAATGATCGCGCCATGCGCCCAAAGGCACATTGGAAGGGAGTTTTCTCGAAACTCAGGAAGCCTTGGATCATGACGATCGGGGGTCTCTTCCTCGGCGCGGCCGGTGCGGGTATCTTCGTCGTGCTCCTCAACTACGTAATCCAACCCCAGATGTCGGTGGAAACCCGCGGCATCTATGCGGTTCGCGACGATCGGTTCAACGTCTGGTACCACGACGGATCTCCCGAGCGAGCCGGGTATACCGAACTCAAGGCGCGGCTCGAGGAGTCGCTGGACGACCTGCTCGTGCGGCTTGACGTCGATTCTTCCGAGATTCCGCTGCCGATCGATGTGCTGGTTCATGACGATCCGGGCCAGCTGCAGTCGAGCATCATCCAGCGGAAGTCTTCCCTCGCCACCTACACGTTCGGCGCCGCCGTGATCGACCTGTTCGCCGGGGAGGATCCGTACCCCCGCCTCGCGGAGCTCGTCCTGGCCTTCGGCTGGGGGCAATGCTACTCGCAGCTGCTCTACACCGGGACCACCATGCTCCTGGCCGATCCGGATCGGAGTTTTCATCCGACGGTCGCGGCCGCACCGTCGCGCCTCCGGTACTCGCTCGAGGCGCTGCTAGAGCTCGATGCGAACGGCCATTTCTCCGAGACTTTGTATCAGCAGTTCGACTCCCCGTACTCGGAGCGGATGGCGTTCGGCTCGTTTGAGAGCATCGCGGTCTTCTATTCCCTGTTCGGCGACGAGGGGAATCTCGTTCCCGAAGAGGACTTCGCCTCCCTTCAGTCGGCTTCGCTGGTCGAGTATCTGATTCAGTGCAGCGACGGGATGGCGGCGCTCAAGGCGGTATGGGGCCCCGGGGCTTCACGGGCGCTGTTCGAGCAACTCGCTAGCGGGCCGTTGGCCGATCTGGGCGAGGCGTGGCATCGGACGGCGATCGCCGAGGGGCAGACGGGAGCGCTGTACGACTACTATCGCGCGCTGTCCCTGTTCGAGGCCGGTGAGTTCGAGGAGGCCCATCGACTGACGCAGGCGTGGGGGAGAGGAGCGCTGACCGACGAGGACGTCGTCTTGGCCGCCCGATGCGCGATCTCCGTCGGCGAGTTCGAGGAGGCCTCGGAGTGGATCGAGGGTGCCGGGTTGTCTTCCGGTCGGCCGGCCGATTGGGTCGCGCTGTTCAGCGGCTGGCGGCGCGTCGTGGGGGAGGACGTCAGCGTGTTCGGTGACCGCTCCGAAGAAGAGCTGACCCGCTTGCTCGCCGAGGTGCAGGAAGCCCGCGAGCGCGTCGCAACGGGGCTGGCGTTCACGGAGGACGAGCTTCCGCAGCGGATCACGGTCTTCCTCTACGAAGACGCGGAGACGCGGCAGGCGGGGGAGAGCGTGACGCCGGCCGCCAGCATGCATCAGACGGCCTGGCACGTCGTCCTCGGAGAGGACGTCGCATGGGCCCTCGCGTCCACGCTGCCGGCCTACGCGTACCGCGTCAGCACGGCGTCGAATCTCCTACGGACGGGCGTCGCAACAGCGGTCACGGTCGAGGCGGAGGATCTCGCCGAACAGGGGTGTCGAATCCTCACCGACGGGGAATGGACACCGCTGTGGCAGTTGGGGTTCGGCGGGGTCACTTCCGGGCAGTTTCGAACCCAGACGGGCTTGATGATTCGGTATCTGATCGATGGTCAAGGCCTGGAGATCGTACGGCAGCTGTGGCGCGCGACCTCACGGGAAGGCGGGATGTCCTTCGACAGTGCGATTCTGGAGCTTGCCGGAACGTCGAGACGGGACATCGAACAGGTGTTGTTGAATTCCGTTCTGGTTTGCGATTGAAAGGGGCGAGAGGATTGACAGTCTCTGAAACGAACTGTATAATCGTATTTCAGGCGAGTATGCCTTTCCACACTAGATCGAGCTCTGCCTGGGAGGTGGTCTACGAGTAGAAGGAGTGCCTATCATCATTCGGGCGAGAGCACAAGGAGGTTGAATAATGAAGCGTAATGGCCTTCGGGCACTAGGACTAGCGACCTGCGCGGTTGTTCTGGTTTCGCTGATCGGTTTCGCGGCGGTCGACGTGGCGTCGATCGTCGAGAACGAACTGATCGAGGAGATCAGCAAGGCAGCCGGGCTGGCACTGGTCGGAGATTACACCCTCAAAACGCTGGAAGAGCTGGAGGAGCTGGCGGCCACCGGCCGGACCCCTGGCGTCCGACTCGCTGCGGACCGGGCGCTTTTCGTCCTCAACGAAAAGCAGATGGAACTCTTCGCGATGGACGACGACGCGCTGCTCGCCCTGGCGGAAGCCGGGGACCAGGACGCTGCGGACATGTGGTTCTTCCACAACCGAAGCAGCTTCACGCGGCCGGAACTCGTCGAGGAGTACATCGCCACTGCTGAGGTGGAGACCCTCGAGATCGCCGCCGGCAAACTTCTCGGAGGTTTCTACATTCCCAGCTCACCGATCGGCGCGAAGACGGAGGACGAGCTGGTCGAGCTGGCGAAGAACGGCGAGAGCCTCGGACTGCGAGTCGCTGCTGCCACTGCGCTTACAGCGATCTGGATTATGGATCAGCCGCTGACGATCGATCAGATCCGAAAGGAGATCCTGTCGGTCACGCTGGTCTATCCGGAACTTGCATTGGCCTATCAGGGGTACTTGGCGTATCAGTTCAGCCTCGAACTCTAGGATAGGCGGGAACGAAGGAGGTTCTCAATGAAGAATGTGCTGATTCTGGCAGGCCTGCTTCTCGTCTCGTCGCTCGCTGTCTTCGGACAGGGCTACGACGCGATGCCGGCGGATGCCCACGTCATTCCAATCGGCGTCGATGGGACGGCCTACGCGGACCTGGAGCTCGGTGTCCAGGGCGGTACGCTCAACATCGCCAACATCGAGGATCCGAAAGCGTGGAACAACCACACGGCTCACGAGACGAGCACCACGTGGTTCACGTACCGGATGCACAAGGGTCTGGTCGCGCTTGACCACATCACCGGTGCGATCGTGCCCGACTTTGCCAAGAGCTACGAGATCTCCGAGGACGGTCTGGTCCTCACCTTCCACCTTCGCGAGGGGATCAAGTGGTCCGACGGGACGCCGCTCACGGCCGATGACGTTCTCTTCACGTACAACGACGTTGTTCTGAACGAGGACGTCGACTGTAACTCTCGCGACGGACAGCTTCTTCCGGACGGGACCTACCCGATCTGCGAGAAGGTCGACGACTACACCGTGACGTTCACGCTGTCGACGATCTTCCGCCCGATCCTCAACTCGATCGGCGTCAACATCATGCCGAAGCACAAGCTGGCGCAGTACGTCCACAAGCTCAACCCGGACGTTCCGGCCGGAACGTTCAACGAGACGTGGACGCTGGAGACGCCGCTTGACGAGCTGGTCGGGAACGGTCCGTGGATCGTCACCGACTACCAAGTGAACGTCAGCGTGACGATGGAGCGCAACCCCTACTACTACGGGTACGACCCGGCGGGGACGCAGCTCCCGTACTACGACAAGATCGTCTCCCACATCGTGGCGAACCAAGACGTCTCGATGCTGAAGTTCCGCAACGGTGAGGTCGACGTCTACGGGCTCCGTCCGGAGGACATTCCGATCCTCCTCCCCGAGTCGGCGAGCAAGGACTTCTCGGTCATGATCACCGACCTAGCGACCTACGGGACGACCTGGTTCCTGATCAACCAGGACGTCGGGCTGGCGGACGGTACCGACGACGAAAAGCGTGAGCTGTACCGAACCGTCGAGTTCCGCGAGGCGCTGGCGCACCTGATCGACAAGGACACGATGATCCAGAACGTCCTCAACGGCCTCGGTGCCCCGCAGTGGGGCCCGCTGTCCGTTCCGTCCCCGTTCTACGCCGGCCGTGACTACTACGGTGGCCCCATCACCGAGACCGACGCGGTCATCTTCGAGTACGACCCGGCGCTGGCGGCGAGCAAGCTCGACGACCTCGGTGTCGTCGATGCAGACGGCGACGGCTGGCGGGATCTCCCGAGCGGAGCCCCGCTCACGATCGAGCTCAACACCAACGACAACACCCTCCGCGTCGGATACTGCCTGATCCTTCAGGACGACTTCCGCGCGGTGGACCTGAACTGCAACTTCCAGGTCGTCGACTTCAACACGCTGGTCGGTCAGCTGTTCTCTTCGACCGGAGACCTGATCTACCTTGGTCTGACCGGTGGAGACGAGCCGAACAGCGGTTCGAACGTCTACAACTCGTGCGGCTCCCTGCACGCCTATCGATACTCGGCGTGCGAGGACCCGGACGAGGTCGATCTGCGGATCGACGAGCTACTCGGTCTGGGTGCGAACACGTTCGACCTGGACGAGGCGTTCGAGTACTACAAGGAGTACCAGCAGCTCTTGGCGCACCAGCTGGGGTACGTGTACACGGTGCTGCGGACCTTCCAGTACGCGCACTACAACTACGTCGGGAACGCTCAGGCTGCGAGCCCGATCTCGACCCCCGGTGGGAACAACGGGCTGCTGACGGAGCTCTGCTTCGACAGGAGAATCTAACCAGGAAGCGAGCATTGGGGATGCGGCGCGGGGCTTCGCCTCGCGCCGCACCCCGTCTTTATCCCGCGCTCGTTGTCAATCGGAAGGTAGACAGATGCTGACATACATCCTCCGGCGGACGCTGTACATGATCCCCCTGTTGCTGATCGTCTCGCTGATCTCGTTCTCCCTGATTCATCTCATGCCGGGCGACTACATGACGACGGCCCGTCTCAACCCGCAGATCACCGAGGAGACGTTCCGGGCCCAAGTGGCGCGGTACGGCTTGGATCGACCGTTTATCATTCAGTATTGGTTCTGGCTGAAGAACGTCGTTCGCGGCGACTTCGGCAAGTCTTTCGACACGCGGATGGGCGTGTTCAAGACGCTCTTCTTCGGGAACCGACTCCTGTGGACGATCATCCTGGCGTCGACGACGCTGGTCTTGACGTGGCTCCTCGCGATCCCCATCGGGATTTACTCCGCGACGCATCAATACAAACCGAGCGATCACGTGGTGACGTTCTTGGGGTTCTTGGGACTGTCGATTCCGAACTTCTTCTTCGCGCTGGTCTTGTTGTGGCTGCTCGTCGTGGTGTTCAGGGTCGGTGACCACGGGCTGGGAGTCGGCGGTCTCCTCGACGGCCGCTTCTACGACGCGTCGATGTCCTGGGCGAAGTTCTGCAACTACCTCTGGCACCTGTGGCCGGCGTGGCTCGTCCTGGGGACCGGCGGGATGGCCGGCCTGATCCGCCTGATGCGCGGGAACCTTCTCGACACGCTGCAGCTTCCGTACGTACAGACGGCTCGGTCGAAGGGGCTCACGGAACGCGTGGTGATCTACAAGCACGCGGTCCGTAACGCGATCAACCCGCTCGTCACGGTCCTCGGGTTGACCCTCCCGACATTGGTGGGCGGTTCGGTCATCACGGCGATCGTGCTCAACCTCCCGACGGTCGGCCGCGCGTTCTTCAGTGCGCTCCAGAGGCAGGACAACCCGGTGATCATGGGGGCGCTGCTCTTCTTCAGCCTGTTCCTGTTGATCGGGAACCTGATCGCGGACTTCCTGCTCGCGTGGGTCGATCCGAGGATCCGCTACAACTGAGCGGGCAAACATAAGGAGATCGAGGGACCAAGATGGCACGATGGCTACGACGAAAGAAGGAGACCGAACCGATCCCGGTCGACGGCGCCCCGAAGGAGTTCGTCAGTCGCTCGCAGGGGGAGATGATCTGGCGCGCGTTCAAGCGCCACCGCGTCGGGAACGTCGGCACGGTGGTCGTCCTGATCTTCGTTCTTCTGGCGGTGTTCGCCGAGTTCGTCGCCCCGTATCACTACGGGAAGCAGTACCGCGCCTATCCGTACTCGCCGCCGTCGACGGTTCACTTCCGCGACGAGAACGGTTCGCTGTCGCGGCCGTTCGTCTACAAGACCGAGAGGACGCTCGACCGGGCGACGTACCAGACGACGTACGTCGAGGACACGAGCACGAAGTACTACATCCGGTTCTTCGTCCGCGGCGAGGCGGAGTACCAGTTGTTCGGGCTCATTCCGACGAACGTCCACCTGTTCGGCGCGGTCGCGGAGGACGGCTCCGCGGCGGAGGTCTTCGCGTTGGGGACGGACGGACTCGGCCGAGACCTGTTCACCCGCTGCCTCGTGGGGAGCTGGGTCTCGCTCTCCGTCGGACCGTTGGTGATCCTCTGCGTCCTGCCGATTGCGATCGTCCTGGGCGGTCTGTCCGGGTACTACGGCGGCGGCGTCGACATGTTCATCCAACGGGCATGCGAGGTGATGCTCGCGATCCCCGCCCTGCCGATCCTGATGGCGATGGGCGCGGCCCTTCGGGGGTTCGGCCTGTCGGCGGGGATGGTCTTCATGGGGATGATCGTCGCCTTGGCGATTACTGGATGGGGAGGAACGGCGCGCGTCATCCGCGGGCAGGTCCTCGCCATCCGAGAGATGGACTTCGTCACCGCCGCGCGGGCCGCCGGAGCACAGGACCTGCGCGTCATCCTCCGGCACATCATCCCCAACGTGACGAGCTACCTGATCGTCAACGCCACACTGACGATCCCGGCGATGATGCTGACCGAGGCGGCGCTCAGCTTCCTCGGCTACGGGATTCAGGAGCCGATGACCAGCTGGGGGGCCCTTCTCAATGCCGCGACGAACATCGGCGCGATCGAGCAGCACCCGTGGATCCTGATCCCCGGGGTCTTCATCGTGATCTCGGTGCTGGCGTTCAACTTCATGGGCGACGCGGTGCGAGACGCGGTCGATCCGTACTCGATCATCTAGCCCGAGGCACGCGCACACATCGACCCTCGCTCGTCGAGAGCGAGGGTTCTTCTTTGGGGTCGGCGGAACGCCGCTAAACTTGCTTGGGGACAGGAGTTTCGGTATCCTATGGTGTTCGTCTGAGTGAGGGGGTGGGGCATGGAACGGATCGAGCGAACGTTCATCGAAGACGAGATGGAGCAGTCGTACATCAACTACGCGATGAGCGTCATCCGCGGTCGCGCCATCCCGGACGTCCGCGACGGGCTGAAACCGGTTCAAAAGCGAATCCTGTACGGGATGCGCGAGCTCGGCGTCACCCCCGGAAAGCCGCATCGGAAATCGGCACGCGTCGTCGGCGAGGTGATGGGAAAGTACCATCCGCACGGGGATCTCGCGATCTACGACACCATGGTTAACATGGCGCAGCCGTTCTCTTACCGGTATCCCCTCGTCGACGGTCAGGGGAACTTCGGCTCGATCGACGGAGATCCGGCGGCGGCGACGCGATACACCGAGGCGCGGCTCGCCCCGATCGCGATGGAGTTCCTCGATGAGCTGGAAGAAGGGACCGTCGATTGGGTCCCGAACTTCGACGACTCGCTCGAAGAGCCGGTCGTCCTGCCGGCCAAGGTGCCCAACCTGCTGATGAACGGCGCGTGGGGGATCTCGGTCGGGATGACGACGCAGATTCCGCCCCACCACCTCGGGGAGCTGATCGACGGCGTGATCGCCCTGATGGACAACCCGATGATGACGGTCAAGGAGTTGATGAGGCACATCCCGGGGCCGGATTTCCCCACCGGCGGACTCGTCATGGGGCGCGACGGAATCGAGGAGATGTACCGGACCGGCCACGGAAAGATGACCGTTCGGGCCCGAGCGGCGATCGACGACGACCGGATCGTGATCACCGAGATCCCGTATCTCGTCCGCAAGTCGACGATCGTCGAGTCGATCGCCAACAAGGTTCGAGAGGGTCAGATCGACGGGATCTCCGATCTCCGCGACGAGTCGGACCGCGAAGGACTGCGGATCGTCATCGAGATGAAGCGCTCGGCGAACCCGAACGTGGTCCTGAACCAGTTGTACAAGTACACGCCGCTCGAGCGGACGTTCGCCGCGGTCTTTCTCGTCATCATCGACGGGAATCCGCGGACGCTCTCGCTCAAGGAGATCCTCAACTGCTTCATCGACTTCCGTCGCGAGGTCGTCCGCCGCCGGACCGAGCATCGGCTCGACGCCGCGCGCAAGCGGGCCCACATCCTCGCGGGATATCGGACCGCGCTCGACAACATCGAACGGGTCATCGAGATCATCCGCGGCTCGAAGGACACCGCGATGGCGCAGAGGACGCTCCAGGGGGAACTGGCCCTGTCCGACGAACAGGTCGAGGCGATCCTCCGGATGCGACTGTCGCAGTTGACCGCCCTCGAAGGGGAGAAGATCGACGCCGAGTACGACGAGAAGCTGAAGGCGATCGCCAGCTACGAGGAGATCCTCGGCAGCGACGTCGTGCTCGACGGGACGATCGTGCGCGAACTCCAGGAGATCGCCGACCGGCACACCGACGCCCGTCGGACGGTGATCACCGACGAAAACGGCGACGTCGATTTCAACGAGCTGATCCCCGACTACGACCTGATGGTGACGGTGACGAACCGCGGCTACGTCAACGCGCCGCGGGCGATCGACTTCCGGAGCCAGGGACGCGGCGGGAAGGGGGTCATCGGCCAGCGGACGAAGGAGGACGATTACGTCCTCCTGTGCAGCCTCGTCAACGCGCGCGACCAGCTCCTCTTCTTCTCCGACCAGCGGAAGGTCTACCGGACCCAGGGGTACAAGCTCCCGTCGATGAATCGCGACGCGGCCGGCAAGAACCTGCGAAGCTTCGTCCCGCTCGAGCAGGAGGAGGTCGTTCGAGCGATCGTGCCGGTGCGCAGCTTCGACGACGTCGAGGAGGAGCTGATCGTGATGTCCACGGCGAACGGGATCGTCAACAAGAACCGGCTGGCGAACTACTCGAACGTGCACATCACGGGGATCAACGCGATCAACGCCGACGAGGACGATCGGCTTGTCTGGGTGGCGGTGACCGAGGGCGGCGGCGACATCGTCCTCGCGACGCTCAACGGGCAGACGATCCGCTTCCGCGAATCGGACGTCCGATTGACGAAGCGGCCGTCGCGCGGCGTGATCGGAATCCGCCTCGACGAGGGCGACGCGGTCATCGGGATGGCCTGCCTCGGCCGCGACATCACGATGGACAAAAAGATTCTGATGGTCACGGAGCGCGGCTACGGAAAGCGCGTCTCGCTCGACGACTTCCCGCTTCAAGGACGCGGCGGGAAGGGCGTGCAAGGAATCAAGCTCGACGCCGAGTCCGGCGACCTTGTTTCGGTCGGCGTCGTCTCCGATCAGGACGAGCTGATCATCACGACCGAGCAGCACGTCATCCGGATCCTCGCCGGCGACATCAACGTCTACCGGCGGTACGCGCGCGGCGTCCGGCTGGTTCAGCTGGAGGAGGACGATCGGATCGTCTCCGTCGTCAGGACGACATGAGCGATCGCTTCGCCTCGCTGGCAGACGATCTGGCGCACGGGACCGAACATCTGATTCCGCGGGAGGGCCTGATCGGCAAGCTGCGCCGATCGGAGGAGACCGGAAAGCCGCTTCGGATCAAGCTTGGGATCGACCCCTCCGCCCCGCACCTGACCCTCGGCCACTCCGTCCCGCTGCGGAAGATGCGGCAGTTCCAGGACCTCGGCCACGTCGGCGTCCTCGTCGTCGGCGACTTCACGAGGAGAATCGGAGACCCGTCCGGCCAGTCGTCGACTCGGGCGCTGATGACCGCCGAGGAGATCGAGCGGAACATGGAGACGTACCGGGACCAGGTGTTCATGATCCTCGATCCGGACCGGACTGAGTTCCGCTACAACTCCGAGTGGCTGGGAAAGCTGTCGTTCGCCGACGTGGTCCACCTGACGGCGAAGTACACCGTTGCTCGGATGCTCGAGCGCGACGACTTCTCCGTTCGGTACGCGGACGGGCAGCCGATCTCCGTCCTCGAGTTCCTCTACCCGCTGGCGCAGGCGTACGACTCGGTGGCGATCGAGGCCGACGTCGAGCTCGGAGGCTCCGACCAGCTGTTCAACCTGCTCGTCGGCCGCGACATCCAGCGGGAGTACGGGCAAGAGCCGCAGGTCGTGATGACCGTTCCGCTGCTGATCGGCCTCGACGGAGAACGGGCGATGAGCCAGACGACCGGGAACTACGTCGGGATCAGCGAGGAGCCGAACGAAATCTACGGAAAGCTTCTCTCGATCCCGGACGCTCTGATCCGTCCGTACTTCGACTGGCTGACCGACGCCGAGTTCGACGAGGATCTGGAGCGGTCGATCGCGGACGCACCACGGGACGCGAAGCGGCGCCTCGCGCGGGAGATCGTTGCGATGTATCACAGCCCCGATGCAGCGGGGTTAGCAGAGAATGAGTTCGATCGGATCCACGTTCACCACGAGCGGCCGACGGACGTTCCGCAGGTCGAGCTCGACCGCTCGCTCCTCAAGGGCGACGGGACGGTCTGGATCATCGATCTCCTCCAGGCGTCCGGCCTGGTGACGAGCCGCGGCGAGGCGAAGCGGCTGATCCAGCAAGGCGGCGTCCAGGTCAACGAAGAGAAGGTCGACTCCCAGGACCTCGACGTGCCGTTCGACCCGCCGGTCCTCGTCCAGGTCGGCAAGCGGTCGTTCGTCGAGCTGGTCTAGAAAAAACACCACAAGCTCAAGCGCAGAGGGCGCGGAGGAGCGCAGAGAACGGCGGAGGTATAGTCTTTCACCCCCGACTCCTCGCGGTAGAGGAGGGTTTGCAGTCGGGCGGCTAGGGCTCAGCGAACGACAGGTCGGCGTACTCGAGGTAGGCGACGATCCCTTCGTAGATCCCCTGCGCGATCGTCTGCTGGTAGTCGGGATCGGCGAGCTGCGTCCGCTCTCCGTCGTTGGTCAGGAAGCCGACCTCGATCAGGGCGGCCGGCATCTCGGCGCGATGGAGATACAGGTCCTGCGCGCGGACGCCCCGGTCGCGCGCGCCGGTCGCGTCGGTCACCGCGTCCTGCAGGATCTCGGCGAACTGCCAGCTCGGGGCCCCGGCCTCGAGCGTGTCGGAGACCAGCGTCACGACGCCCGCGGCGTCGGGATACTCGCACGCGTTGCTCTGGATCGAGAGATAGAGCGTCGCGCTCGCGTCGTTGGCGACGGCGATCCGATCCTCCAGCGTTAGGTAGATGTCGAGCGTTCGCGTTCTCTCGACGTCGAGCCGGTCGTCGGCCTCGATCAGGGACGCGACGCGTTCCGTGATCGCGAGATTGACGTCGGCCTCTTTCACGCCGTCACAGACGGCGCCCGGATCCCGGCCGCCGTGGCCGGCGTCGAGCACGACGAGGACGCGGCCGGATGCAGCGTCGCCGCATCCGGACAGGAGACAGGTCCCGATGCCGACGAAGGCGAGGATCAGGAGGAGCCCGATGAGCCGGAAACGATGCGCGCGCATGCACCAAGTATGGACGATGTCCGTTCTTTCATCGAGGTGGGATGACCGCGATGTCTACGACACCTGGACGCTCGACACGACTCCGATTCCCTGGTCGACGCCGGTTCTCGTCCAGGTCGGCAAGCGGTCGTTCGTCGAGATCGTCTAGGAACCGCACAAGCTCAAACGCAGAGGGCGCGGAGAACGTCAGATCAGCAGTTTGCGTCCCCCGATCCTCGAAGAGGACCACGACGCTACGACGCTACAACTCGACGGACGCCTTCTCGTACAGCCGGATGCGCCCCTTGCTCGCGTGCAAGAGGAACGGGGCCTCCGAGGGGACGAGCGGACCCTCGGTTGCCAGGAGACCGTCGGGGCGAAGGACGCGGTGCATCTCATCCAGAACCGCGGCGATGCCGCCGACAGTTCTGCGCAAGCCGAAGAGAAACGCGAGATCGAAGGAGCCATCGGTGAAGTCCGTCGACGACGCGTCGGCCCGCGCGACCTGGACGTTCGTCGCCCGAGCCTGCGCGATCTTCCGCCGCACGTGTTCGACCGCGTGCCGGTTCAGGTCGATGGCGAAGACCGAGCCGGTTTCGCCCACGATCCGCGCCGCCGGCAGGGTGAAGAAGCCCGGTCCGCAGCCGACCTCGAGAACCTGCATCCCCGGTTTCAGGCCTGCATCGCGCAACGGGCGCTCGGCGTCTCGGAACAGCCCGTACAGGGTCTCGTGCATGAAACGGATCGCGCGAAACGAAATCTTCTCGTTGTCCATCCGTCTCCCTTCTTGAATCTCGCTGCCTCCACCGGACCGGCCGCAGCCGTCACTTGACGCTTCATGTTTCCTCTGAGCCGTATCTTGAATCCCGGCCGCCGATTCCGCCAGCCCGGCGGAGGCCGAGTCCCAGGATCCTGTTATCCCACTCGATCTTCTGGTCCTCGTCCAGGTCGGGCGGAGAGGACCTTGGAATCGTTGTTGCGCCTTCGATCAGAATTCAGAAGTAGAGATCTGACCCACGAAGCAAGCGACTTGGCACAAGCCGCCTGTGTCCCTGGAACTCCGCCCGGCTCACGGCCATTCGGCTTCGGCGGGGTGCTGGCCGCTTGACATTGAAGACATATCTGTCTACAATTGAAGACAGATATGTCTACAAAATCACTTGCCGATACCCTCTTCTCGAGAACACGCAGCACCGTGTTCGGCGAGCTTTTCAGGAAGCCAGAAGGCGTATACCTGCGAGAACTCGAGAGAACGACCGGAATCAACAGCCGGCAGCTCATTCGCGAGCTTCATGCCCTTCGCGATGCCGGAATCATCGCCCCAACACGGGTTGGCAACGTAGTGGTCTACAGGTTCGATCCCGAATGCCCGATCTACGAAGACCTTCAAGGCATTGTGAGAAAGACCGTGGGGCTTGCAGATGTCCTGAAGGACATGCTCAAGCCGTTTGCCGGCGGGATTGAGCTCGCCTATGTCTTCGGTAGTCACGCGCGTGGAGAGCAGCGAGCTGACAGCGATGTAGACCTGATGGTCGTCGGCCTAGCTACGAGAAGGGAACTCAGTACGGCGATACGGAGGACCGAGAGGGTGCTACAGCGCGACATCAACGCGATGTTCTACCAGCCCGCCGAGTACGGCCAGGCGCTCCAAGACAGCGACTCCTTTGTGTCAAGGGTACACCATGGCAAACGGATCGATCTGTACGTAGACTCGGGCCATGAGCCTGCAGGACATGGAGTTGAGCGGTGAGCTCTCGCGTGAGGCACTCACGTCAGGCGAGGTCGCCCGCCATCTGGGGGCGATCGAGGAGAGGCTTCAAGCTGCCAACCTCGAAGCCAATCCCAACAGGACCCGGCTCGAACAGGCATACTGCGCCATTCTCAGTAGCGCCCGGATTGCCCTCCGGGTTGAGGGCTATCGCGTGACCAGCTCGCGAAGGCACCACCAAGTCGCGCTGGAAGCCTTGGCCGACACACTGGGTGCGGAAGCCGAAGACATCGACTACTTCCTCAGTCTGTCAGGAGAGAGACACAACGACATCTACGACGCCGCACCCGTGACGGATTCGGACGTCGCCGATGCGATCGATGCAGCGACCAGCCTAGCAGGGAAGTTGCGCGCCTGGCTGGACGTCCGTGCCCCGGACGAGCTGTAAGAATCGCCGCTGACGATGCAGTCGGGTTAGGGCACGTAGTTCAAGGAAGAGCGAGAGCCCTCACGCGGGTTAGGTACTGTGTCCCCGGAACTCGGCTAGCAGGGAAGTTGCGCGCCTGGCTGGACGTCCGTGCCCCGGACGAGCTGTAAGAATCGCCGCTGACGATGCAGTCGGGTTAGGGCACGTAGTTCAAGGAAGAGCGAGAGCCCTCACGCGGGTTAGGTATTGTGTCCCCGGAACTCCGCGCGAAGGCACCACCAAGTCGCGCTGGAAGCCTTGGCCGACACACTGGGTGCGGAAGCCGAAGACATCGACTACTTCCTCAGTCTGTCAGGAGAGAGACACAACGACATCTACGACGCCGCACCCGTGACGGATTCGGACGTCGCCGATGCGATCGATGCAGCGACCAGCCTAGCAGGGAAGTTGCGCGCCTGGCTGGACGTCCGTGCCCCGGACGAGCTGTAAGAATCGCCGCCGGGACCTCGAAGGGCCTCACGCTGTGGCACAGCTTCCGTGTGTCCGATGAATGCGGTAAGGGTTCTCCGATTCGCCGAGCTTGAGACTTCGCAATCGAGTTGCTGCTTCGACAAACGCAAAGAGGAGGGAGGAGTCAATCCTTGGATCAGACACAGCGTCATATGTAGACTACAATCTCAAGGATATGACAGATAGACCCTCAGTGCGAGAGCGAGTCCGCAAAGCCAGCAAGCGCGCAGTTGGCTTGATCAAGAAGGTCGTCTTCTGGAGGATTCCGGCCCTCGCCTTCTGGTTTTGGCTCCTTGCAGTACAGGGAAGACAGACAGAACTCGATTGGCTGAAGCACGTGTGGGTGCTTGCCCTTCTTCCCATTGTGGGGCTTCTCCTCGGGAAACCTCGGATCCTCGTTGCATCCTTCCCACTCTCTCTGCCGTTCTACTACTTCGTTGGGTTCCCGAGTGTGATGGTCTACGACGCTTCCAACACGATCCTAACGTTGTTTCGAACAGCGTTTACCGGTGCTCGCCAAGCTACACGAAGCCGTCTCTTCGTCTGGCTGCTTGCTCTTGTGTATGGAGCAATACTGCTGGCTATCTCGCTCTTGGGCAGCAAGGCGGCATTGTGGCCCCTTGCGTGGGCAGCACTGGGAGTGGGTATCCCGTTGGTGACGATCGTCGGGTTGCGCTGGGCGATGGACCCGTTTGTCTTGCCAGGCCTCCTTCTCAGAACCTCGCTTCATGCAATTCGGCTTTGGGCTGCAGCGAATGTGCAGCTTGAGATTAGTGAGCAGGAGACCCGGAGCAAGATCGAGACAGCCGGAAGATGGCTTGCGAAATCGCTTCTTGATGAGAACCACGAATCCGGCGTGTCACGTGCGGTCCGACACCTTTGCATCCCAGTATCGCTCGCCGGGCTGGCTACGCTGTTCCTTGTCCTCTCACTGGGGTTCGGGTTCTCGTACTACGCAATGTGGGAGGCGAAGAGCGCATTCCATGCATCGAGTCCTGTATCACTGCCCATTGCCCTCTACTATGCCCTCAGCGTCGGTGTGACCGCTCCCAGCGGTACTATGGTACCCGTGGCGTGGCCGGCGTTCATCGTGCAAGGGATCCAGCATGCGTCTTCGGTGTTCGTTGTCGCGTTGATACCTGGCGCGTTGTTCTTCAGCCTCTCCGTTAGGAGGAATGAGTACTATTGCGAAGCGAACTCACACATCCTAGACACTAGGCAAATCCTGCTGAACCTCTGGAACGAGAGCAAAGAACGAGAGACCAAGGCAAAGGATAGGAAATCCAAGCGTGAGAAGCCCCAGAGCATGCGGGAAGCCCTAGGGCGCCTCGCCGATGCAATCGCGAAAGCAGGCTCGTCAGACACCAAAGACGACCAGACTGCAGATGAAGGAGGTTCCGGCAGTGACCAGTCGGGCGAGCCTGACGCCTCCGTCGGGCACTAGGGAATCGACTGAGGCCATCCTGCGAGTTGCGAAAGGACGGGCGCCGGGTGGCGCCCGCCCATGTCTCTCTTCCTTGCTGAAGGCAGGCCTTCAGCGAATCACTGTACGATCAGGTTCTCCGAGAAGCGATCGGTGTCGGCGAGGAGAAACTCCTCGGTCGTCTGAAGGGCGTTGACCGGACAGACGTCGACGCACTGCGCGCAGAACGTGCAGCGGGCGACGTACATTCGGATCTTGTTCTTCTCTTCCCCCTCCGGCTTGTACAGCTCGATCACGCGCGCCGGGCAGACGCGCGCGCACAGCCCGCACCCGATGCACGTCTCCCGGTCGTAGGCGATCTTCCCCCGCAGGTCCTTCGGCGTCGGGATCGGCGGATGGATCGTCGCCTGGCCGATGGCGACCTTCTTCAACATGGCGGTGACCGAACGCGGCATGTACTTGACCGGGAACGGGTTCGTCGCCGGTTTGCTGAACAGCTGCTTCATGAGCGTTCCGAAGATCACGGTTCCTCCTAGACGAATCGATCGAGCGCCAGCAGGAGCATCCCGAGAAGGGAGACCCCGGTAACCGGCAGCCAGAACAGGCGGGTCACCTGGCCGACCTTCAGCCGGGCGAATCCGACCCGCACAGTAATGACGGCGACGAAGATCACGACGAACACCTTCACCAGGAAGAAGGCGACGTCGATCAGCCCGCCCCAGGCGCCCGTGACGTGGAACAGGTTCGCCAGCCCGTACGGGAAGAAGAGGGCGACCATCAGCGACGCCATCGCGACCATCTTGATCGCGTCGCCGAGGTAGAACATCGCCAGGTTCCGTCCCGAGTACTCGGCCAGCAGCCCGCCGGCGATCTCCGTCTCCGCCTCGGGGATGTCGAACGGGATCTTCGCCAGCTCGGCCGGGGTGACGATGAACAGCGACAGGAACAGTAGCAGCAGCCCGATGAATCCGATCGGTCCGACGAGCCCCCACAGCGGGTTGGCGGCGAGGGTCGTCAGGGAGAAGATCGGCTGGCCCGGCAGGACGACCGACAGCCGCCACGCGATCGACAGGAACGTGATCGCGAGCGGAAACTCGTACGCCATCATCATCACCATCTCGCGCTGCGCGCCGACGGTGGCGAACGGCGAGCCGGCGGCGAACCCGCCGACGACCATCGCCAGCGAAGGGACGGCGAGGAGGTAGAGGATCAGGATCAGGTCCCCGTATCCGCCGAGGAGCGGCTTGAATCCGCCGAGCGGAAGGTAGAACAGCAGGGTCCCGACGGCGGCGAGCGACAGGAGCGGCATCAGGTTGTACAGCCACCCCACCGCGTGATCCGGCACGACGTTCTCCTTGACCATCAGCTTGACGACGTCGTAGAACGGCTGCCTGAGCGGCGGGCCGATCCGGCCCTGCATCTGCGCCGCGAGCTTCCGGTCGAACCCTTTGTACACCATCCCGAGGAGCGCGCCCCCGAAGAGGATCACGATCCCCTGCCAGACGGCGTGCACGATGGTTGCGCTCATCCGCAGATCCTCCTTGTCTTCTCCCGCGACAGCCGGACGAGCTCCGTCTTCGTCTTCACGGACTCCGCTCCGACACCGTCGACCAGGTGCACCCGGTCCATGCAGCACATGCACGGGTCGATCGACGCCGCGACGATCGGGATGTCGGCCACCTCGTCGCCGAGGAACTTCGGCACCCAACCGATCAAGTTCCCGTACGTGGGCGCCCTCACCTTCCAGACCGCCATCTCCTCGACGTCCTCCTCGAGCCGCACGTAGTGGAAGACCTCTCCGCGCGGCGCCTCGTGACGCCCGATCCCCTCGCCGCTCGCCTTCTTCAGCGCGGCGAGGAGCGCGGGGACCTTCGGGATCGACGTCAGCTCGCCCTCGGGGAGGTTCTCGAGGCAGAACTCGATGATCTCGATCGCCTGGCCGACCTCGAGGAGACGGACGATGATGTTGTCGAACACGTCGCCGATCGGCTCGGTCCCGTAGTCCTCCGGCGTGATCGCGTGCAGGTCCATGTCGGCGTACGCGAGGTACGGCATGTCGACGCGGACGTCCTTCTTCACGCCGGACGCGCGGGTCGTCGGACCGACGGCGCATAGCGCGACCGCCTGATCGTAGGTCATCACCCCGATATTGCGCGTTCGCATCTCGACCGACTTGTCGTGAAGGAACGCGTCGATCAGGTCCTGCAGCAGACGCTTGTAGTAGTCGAGCGCCTCGTAGGCGAGCGGCGCCTTCTCCTTCGGGATGTCGCGCCGAACGCCGCCGAAGATCGGGATCGCGTAGTCGACGCGGTTCCCGGTCAGCTGCTCGAGGAGGTCCATCGCCTTCTCGCGGACCTTCCACACCAGGTGCAGCAGCGTGTCGAACCCAAGCTCGTGCGCGCCGATCCCGGCCCAGAGCAGGTGCGAGTGGATCCGCTCCAGCTCCCCGATGATCGTTCGGATGTACTGCGCTCGGGGCGGGACCTCGATCCCCGCGGCGTTCTCGACCGCTTGCGTGAACGCCAGCGGATGCGAGATCGAGCAGATCCCGCAGATCCTCTCGGCGAGGTACAGCGTCTGGATCAGGTTCCGCCGCATCCCCATGTACTCGATCCCGCGATGGACGAAGCCGGGCTTGATGTCGACGCCGACGATCCGCTCGCCGTCGAGCTCGAACTGGAACCGGATCGGTTCTTTCAGGGCCGGATGGACCGGCCCGACTGGCACGGAGTAGCACGCGGTGCTCCCACCGACCTCGAGGTCGATCGAACGGTTATTCATCGCGCTCCTCCCACTTCACCAACCGCTTGACCTGCTTGTCGGTCTCCGCTTGGAGGTCCTTCCGCCACGGATGGATCGTCATGTCCTCGGGGAGGAAGAGGTTCCGGTCGTCGGGGATCCCTTCGACCTCCAGTCCGAAGAACTCGTGCTTCTCCCGCTCCGATGTCTGCGCTCCGGGAAGGAGATCGCAGATCGTCGGGAGTCGGAAGTCGTTCTTCGGCACGACGGTCCGGATCGTGAGGGTCGCCTCGCCGTACCGCTCCCCCCAGCCGGTCGTGAAGTGGTAGTTGAACGCGACGTCGTCGCCGAGATCGTCGCCCGAGATCACGGTCAGGTGCGGGTTGTACTCCGCACACAGATAGGCGACCGCGTCGTGGAGATCGCTTCGGTCGACCGTGAGCCAGAGGTCGTACACCGATTTCGGAGCGACCGTCCCGACCTTCCTCTCGACCGTCCGATCGTCGAGGACCTTCTCTCCCAGGGATTCCTTGAAGGAGGAGAGGATCTGTTCTGGATTCATCCGCTCACCCCTGTCTTCTCCAGTGTCTCGAGCTTGGCCACCGCCTTGACGATGCCGTCGATGATCGCCTCGGGTCGCGCCGGGCAGCCGGGGACGTAGACGTCGACCGGGATCACCTCGTCGACCGGTCCGACCATGTTGTACGACTCGTAGAAGACGCCACCGGTCGCGCCGCAGCCGCCGACGACGATCACCGCCTTCGGGTCCGGCGTCTGGTCGTAGATCCGCTTCAGCCGCGGGCGCATCGGCCGTGTGACGCCGCCGGTGACCAACAGGACGTCCGCGTGCCGCGGCGTTCCCGTCAGCATGATTCCGAACCGTTCCGTGTCGTACCGCGGCGTCAGCGCGGCGACGATCTCGATGTCGCACCCGTTGCAGGACCCCGTGGCCACGTGGAAGACCCACAACGCCTTCTTGAACGATCGTGGTAGCGCCATATCACTCACCTAGCCAGTACGAGGATCACGAAGACCACGGCGAGCACCCCGACGAACCACGCGGCGTAGTCGTTGAGAACGCCGGTGTGGAGCGCCTGCACCCGTCGGTAGTAGCCGGAGAGGCCCTCGACCATTCCCCAGTAGAGGTGCCGACCGCGGACGTGCAACGCCGCGGAGTCCTCCGGCTCTTCGTTTCCGGAGAGGAAGACCTTCGTCTGCCCGGTCCCCCGCTTGTAGTTCTTCTTGCCGAGGGAGCGCACGGCGAAGCCGACCGCCAGGACGCCGAGGAACAGGAGCGCCCAGGCGATCGGATTCCACGCGCCGAAACCGGATGAGATTCCGTTCATCGTTATCCTCCTCCCAGAACGAGCCCGATGTACGCTTCGCGACCGTACCACAAGGCGTTCACCGCCGGTGTGACGATCCGGTCGACGAAGAAGCCGGGGAAGAGGCCGAAGGCGACGACCACGAGGGCCAGCGCCACCATCGGGACCATCATCCCCATCGGGGCCTCGCCGCCGAGCCCCTCCTGCCTCGCTCCGAGGAACGCGGCCTGGAAGACCTTGACGAACACCGCGAGCAACAGGATGCTCGACAGGATCGCGATCACCGCCAGGAACGGGCTCAGCTTGAACGACGCCTCGTAGATCAGGAACTTCGAAGCGAATCCGTTGAACGGCGGGACGCCGGCGAGGGCGAACGCGCCGACGAGGAACAACACGCTCGTCCACTTCATCGAGTGCGCCAGCCCGCCCATTCGGTTCAGATCCCGTGTCCCCGTCGCGCGGACGATCGCACCGCTGGCGAAGAACAACAGGCCGATGCACGCGGCGTCGTTCAGCATGTGGAAGATCCCGCCCTGCATCGCGACGAAGCCGTAGTCCGGCTTGGCGACACTCACCGCGAGCCCGACGCCGACGCCGAGGAGCATGTACCCGATCTGCGACACGGCGCCGTAGGCGATCAACCGCTTGATGTCGTTCTGGATCAGGGCCATCGTCACCCCGACGAAGATCGTCAGCAGCGCCAGGACGATCAGGATCCACCCGAGCGCCGCGACGGAGATCGTCAGGCCGAACAGCGTGAACAGCACCCGAAACAGCCCGTACAGGCTCGCCTGGCTGTTGGCGACGAGGACCGCCGACATCGGGGCCGGGGCCTCGCCGTACGCGTCCGGCGCCCACATGTGCAGCGGCACCGCGCCGGCCTTCAGCGCCAGACCGGTGAGGAGCAGCCCGAGGGCGACGATGTCGATCGTGCTCCCGGTCAACGCGCCCGCGAGGTACGCGATGTTCAGCCCGCCGTACTGCCCGTACAGCAGTCCGACGGCGAGGAGGACGAACAGACCGGACAGCGTGTACAGCGCCATCACCTTGAATCCGGCTTCCTGCGAGGTCTTCAGCCAGACGCGGAAGCCGATCAGGCCGCAGGCGGCGATCGACGTGACCTCCAGGAAGACGAAGAAGTTGAACATGTCGCCGGTCAGCTCCATCCCGAAGATCCCCGCGGTGAGGAGCATCAGCAGGGAGTAGAACAGCGTCCCGCCGGAACGCCCCTTCCAGTACGAGAAGGAGAAGAAGGCGCCGGTCAGCGTGATCAGCGCGGTGATCAGGGCCATGAACGCGCCCATCCCGTCGACTTCGAGGAGGATCCGAATCGGAACGCTCATCCCCGATGGGAGCGGGACGGCGAAGCCGTGCCCGCCGAGCACGTACAGGCTCGGAGCGCCGGCCTGGCCGAACACGCTCGCAGCGAGGAGGCCGGCGAACGCCGCGGTGATCGCCGCGATGAATCCGACAAACGTGTTCCGCGCCGTCCGACCGAGCTTCCCGATGAGCGGAACGGCGAACGCTCCGAGCAGTGGGATCGCGATCAGGAGCACGGGTGCGTGATTCGTCAGTGCGGTCATCCTCGGAGCTCCTTTACTTTCCGAACGTCGAGCGTCCCGTAGTGGCGGTGGATGAACACCGCGAAGGAGAGGAGGAGCGCCGTCGTCGCCAGGCCGATGACGATGCTCGTCAGCGTCAACGCCTGGGGCGTCGGCAGGACCATCCGCTCCGCCTCCGGGGCGAACGTCCAGATCGGCGCGATGCCGCCGGTTCGGTATCCGAGCGTCACCAGGAACAGGTTGACGCCGGTCTCGACGAGCGAGACCCCGATCACGAGCTTGATCAGATTGCGCTTGAACAAGAACGTGTAGATTCCGAACACGACCAGAAGCGCCGCGACGACGAACGGGAGGTTCCCGATGTTCATTCGGTCTCCTCCTTTCGAGCTCCGACGAGCATCACGATGACGACGGCCGCGATCCCGGTCATCACCTTCAGCCCGACCGCCCAGTTCATCAGCGGAAGCGTCCCGGCGGCGTTGAACACGCCGGCGCTCGGTCCGATCGGGACCGAACCGCCGAACAGCGGACCGGAATTGGCGAGCAGGTTGTAGAAGAACGCGGTGCCGATTCCCACGAATCCGAGTGCCAGGAACGCCAGCGCGCCGATCTCCTCGAGCGTCTGAAGCAGATGCTGATTCAGGTGGCCCTTGATCCCCGCGGCGCCGAACGCGACGAGAAGGAGGGCGAACGCGCTCGCGACGACGGCGCCGCCTTGGAACCCCCCGCCCGGCGTCAGGTGGCCGTGCATGATCACGTAGAAGCCGAAGACGAGCGCCAGCCCGTAGACGAGCCGCGTGATCGTTCGGACGATGATGGACATTCCGGTGTTCATACCTCGTCCTCCCGTAGCTTCCGGAACAGCGCCAGAACGCCGACGACGGCGGCGAACAGGACGGTCGCCTCGCCGAGGGTGTCGAATCCGCGGTAATCGAAGACGACGGCCGTCACCACGTTGTTCGCGGCGACCTCGACCTGCGTGTTGGCGATGAAGTAGTCGTCCATGTCGGCGAACGACGGCTCACCGAACGGCCGCATCGACGTCGCGGCCAGCAGGAGGAACGCGCCGACGAACAGGAACGCGACAAGAACGGCGGCCTTTCTCATTCCTCCTCCTTTCTCCGCGTGCGTCGCACCGCGATCACGTAGATCGCCGTGGTCAGGGCGGCCCCGATTCCGGCCTCGGCGATCGCGACGTCGGGCGCTTGCAGCATGTAGAACTCGAGCGCTACCAGCAGGCTCGCGGCCGCGAGGGCCAGCACCGAGGAGATGAGATCCTTGAACCAGACCGCGAGCGCCCCGCCGACCGCGATCAGCACGAGGACGATGACGTGAAGAACGCTCTGCACGATCATGATCGGTCCTCCAATTTGTCCACGACCGCCCCCTTCGGCTTGATCCCGCTCCGGTACGACGCGCGCGCGATCGCGTGGGAGCCGGTCGGATTGGTGATCAGCAGGGCGAGCAGCGCGACGATCGCGTGGATGGCCAACGTGTGGTACGTCGTCCCACCGCGCGCGAAGCCGTACGCAATCACCGCGGCTGCGGTGAAGATCGAGCCGAACGTCGTGCACTTGGTCGCACCGTGCAATCGCGTGTAGACGTCGGGAAACCGGAGCAAGGCCAGCGCGCCCAGCCCGTTGAAGGCGACCCCGATACCGAACAGGACGTACAAGAGGATGTGCATCACAGCCCTCTCTCCAAGTACCGGGCGATGTACAACGTTCCGACGAACGAGAGCAGCGCGTAGATGATCGCTACGTCGATGAAGATGACCTGGTCGAACGCCGCGCCCAAGACGACCATCGCGGAGACGACCAGCGTGTTCAGCGTGTCGAGCCCGACGACGCGGTCTCCGGCGGTCGGGCCGAGGCCGATTCGCACCATCGAGAACAGCGCGAAGAACACGAGACACGCCGCGACGACGAAGAAGGTGATCGGGTCGATGATCATTCCGCGATCCTCCTTGCCCAGTCCGGGAACGATCCGCAGACTGCCTTGGCGGACGGCTCCGGATCGGTGACGTTGATCCAGTGTACGTACAGATCCCTGTTCTCCTCGTCGACGTCGACCGACAGCGTCCCCGGCGTGAGCGTGATCGAATTCGCGAGCAGCGTGACTCCGAGGTCGGTGCTCAGACCGGGCTTCAGTCGGACGATCCCCGGGCGGATCCTTCCGGTGATGACGCGGTACGCGACGTCGAGATTCGCCTTGGCCATGGCGAAAAAGAAAGGCCCCACGAGATACGCCAGGAACAGCAGGATCCGTAGGGGGTTGAGCATCCTCAGCGGATGACCCCTTCCTCCTTCTTCTCGACGCACCGCGACCCGCCCGGCGATCAGCCCGGCGACGAGGGAAAGGATCGCCCCGGTGATCAGTTCTTCGATGCTCCAGACCCCCACCGTTCCGCTTCCGAACGTCAGCAGAAGGTAGAAGACGAAAGCAACGCCGGCAGTGATCAGAGTTGCGAGCATTCCCACCCTCCCGATAGAACAATTCCCGACGGAATCAGCGGTTGAACTGTCTTTCCCGTCGAGCCGGCTTATGTTACCGGGGGGATCGACGGGGTGTCAAGAAACGCCGATTGCTTAGGGCACTTCTGCAATTCGTGCAGCTTCTGGGGAGAGAGGGGCGGCGTCACTCGACGTCGATCGAGATCGTGATCGTGTCGGCGTTCCCCCCGTCGTCGGTGACGGTGAGCGAGACGGGGTAGGTCCCGGGCGCGGCGAACCGGTGCTCGGCGACCGGATCGGTCGAGTCGATCGTGCCGTCGCCGTCGAAATCCCACGCGTAGCCGACGATCTCGCCGTCGAAGTCGGACGAGAACGTCCCGTTGAACAGGACGGGATCGCCGGGACTCGGAGCGGCGGGCATGTAGGCGAAATCGGCGATCGGCGGTTGGATGGAAACGGGTTCGTGCGGCGCCTCGGGCGGCGCAGCGACGGTGAACGTCTCGGCGGTCGTGCTCGCGTTCCCGCCGTCGTCGGTGACGGTGAGCGAAACGGTGTAGGTGCCGGCTTCGTCGTACGTGTGTTCGGCGATCGGCGCCGTCGAGTCGACCGCTCCGTCGCCGTCGAAGTCCCAGGCGAAGGAGACGATTTGGCCGTCCGGATCGATCGATGTCGTTCCGTTGAACAGGATCGGCTCCCCGGCGATCGGCTCGGTCGGAGACCGCCGGAATCCGGCGATCGGGAGGCCGCTTCCGGGTTCGTCGTCCGCGTCCCCGCCGATCTCGATCGAAAGGGTGACGGTGTCGATGTTCCCGGCGTCGTCGGTGACGGTGAGGGAGACGGCGTAGACCCCGGGTTCGGCGAACGCGTGCTCCGCGACCGAGCCCGACGCGTCGGGCTCGCCGTCGCCGTCGAAGTCCCATGCGTAGGCGACGATCTCGCCGTCGAAGTCGGACGAGAGGGTCCCGTCGAACTGGACCGCGTCGCCGGCGATCGGCGAAGCTGGCATGAACGCGAAGTCGGCGATCGGCGGCTGGAACGTCGAGACGCCGCTCGGTCGTGTGGCCTCGGCGTCCTCTCCGCGCACCTCGATCGGCCGGGTGATCATGTCGGCGTTTCCGCTGTCGTCGACCACGGTGAGGGAGACGTCGTGGATTCCCGGCTCGGAGAACGTGTGCTCCGCGACGACCTCGGTCGCGTCGGGCTCGCCGTCGCCGTCGAAGTCCCACGCGTGGGCCACGATCTCGCCGTCGAAATCGAACGAGGCCGTCCCGTCGAACGTGATCGCCCCCCCCGCAGCCGGCGCCGCAGGGGAGAAGGCGAAGTCGGCCGTCGGTGGCTGGAAGGTGACGATGACGTCGCGCGGTCGGATGAACCCCCCGAAGAGGATCGTCGGCGGGGCCTCGGCCTCGACGTCGATTTCCGCTTCCTCGGCGGTGGTGAAGGCGAAACGGTCGGGGAGGGTCTCGGCGTCGAACGCGACCGTGTACCGCCCCGGCAGCACGTCCGTGAAGCTGAATCCACCGGTCAGGTCGGTGCGCGCGTCGGCGACGACGTCCGCCTCGTCGCGCAGCAGGACGCGGACCTGCGCGAAGCCTCCTTCGTCCGCTCCCGCGATCCCGTCCTGGTTTTCGTCGTCGAACAGCCTCCCGGAGACGACGACGACCGGCGTCAACGGGACGTCCACCCAGACGGTCGCGCCGGCGGGAAGCTCGACGTCGATCGGGTCGCCGGCCTTCGCGTCGGCCGGGAGCCGGCTGACGGTCAGCGTGTACGTCTTGGGATAGAACGGCGCGAATCGGAACCGACCATCGGCGTTCGTCGACGCCTCGCCGCCGTCGGCCTCGATGACGATCCCGTCAAGCGGGCGATCGTAGAGGCCGTACAACCCGTCTCCGTCTCGATCGATGAACGCGCGCCCTTCGATCCGCCCTCTCGTGACGAAGAAGGGGATTGGGACGTCGACGTTCGCGTTCAGGGAGATCCCCCAACCGAACGAGACGGACGTCGAGTCGACGCGGTCCCACGAGACGGAGCCGTCGAACACGATGTCGAGGTCCTCGACGAACCGGATGTAGAGCGAGGCGGACAGGTCGAACTCGTCGAGCGTGTTCCCGAACGCGATCGACGCCTCGTGCAACGACCCTTCGGGTCGGAACCGCAAGCTGACGTCCGAGGAGGAAGACAGGACGAGGTCGGTGACCACGTCGACCCGCTTCTCCTGCGTCAACTGGAGGAAGAGGTAGAGCGAGTCGACCGACAGCCCGGCCCCCTCGCTGAACGTCGACCGGCGGACGTGGGTGTCGAGAACGTGATCGATCTGGTCGATGATCTTTCCCGAGAACGCGTAGGGGAAGACCCCGGCGGTCTCGGTGACGCTGACGGCGAAGAGCGTGTCGATCTCGCTCTTCGCGCCGAGGTCCGGGTATCGGTCCCACGTGAACTCGACCGTCGAGCTGAGCGTCGGGCCGTCCGCGAGCGGGGTCGTCCTGAGATTGAACCCGAGCTCGTCCTCGATCAGCGCGTCGACGAGGGGGTCGCGGATAACGTTGTCCCAGACGTGGGCGAGCGACACGCTGAGGGAGAGCGCCTGCAGCCGGAGCCGGTAGGAAGCCTCGATCCCCGCCGAGTCCGCCCGCGAACCGGGGAAGTGGGTCCCGACGGAGAAGGCCGTCCCACTGAAGAAGAAGCCGGAGGCGTCGATCTCCGTGCCGAAGAAGACGGCGCGGCTGGAGAGGGGCCCGTCGATGCCGAGGCTCCCCTCGATTCGGATCGTCCAATCCTCGAGCGGCTCGGCGCTCGCCATCGCGCTCCAGACCGACTTGTACGTCGGCGCCGGGTCGCGGATCCCGAGGTAGGCGATCGCGAGGTTCGCCTCGTCGGGCCCGAGCGCGACGCGCCCGGCGAACCGCGTCTCGTCGTCCGAGCCGCCGCCGATGACCGCCAGGTCGAACAGGTCCTCGTCGATCACGACCGAGCCGCCGCGGCAGGAAAGGCGGATCAGATCGGTCAGTCGCTGCGAGACGTTTCCGATCGTGTACGTCGTAGGGCTCCGTCGGTAGAGGATCGAGAACGAGCCGACCTCGAGCGGATCGGTCCCGAGCGGGTCGTCGAGGCTCAGGTTCGAGGAGAAGAAGCCGTTCCGAATCTGGCCGGAGGCGGAGAACGTCAACCGGCTCGAGAACTCCCCCGTCAGGACGTCCTTGTCGAGCGAGAGGCGTATCCGCGCGGGAAGGATCTCCATCAACGTCCCGCCGACGCGCTCCGGGCCGGGGGGAAGGATCGTGGTGGAGACGGTCGCTTCGGCCTCGACGCCCTCGTACAGGGTCGAGACGGCGGTGACGGTCAGAACGTCCGGGCCGGGGGGCGTGTCGATCGGGACGTCGAGTCGGACGCGAACCGTGACCCGCTCCTGCGGCGCCAGATCGACGGACGTCGGGGAGAGACCGATCGTCAGGCGCTCGGACGAGGACGCCGCGAGCGAGAACGAATCCTGCGCGTTGCCGCGGTTGATCAGGACGAACTCGTACTCGACGCTCTCGCCCGGTGCGACGCCGGTCCCGGTCGGTGGTAGGAGTTCGATCTCGCGGGTCGGCGTGACGATGACGAGCGCGACGGCGGTCGCGATCGCGGACGGGTCACCCTGCGACGTGGCGGTCAGGGTGACGTCGTACGCGCCGGCGAGCGCACCGGGAGGGATCGTCACGGTGACGAACAGGGTCTCCTCCGCGCCTCCTCCCACGGCGATCGAGGCCGGCGCGCCGAGGACGCCCCAACCGGGCGGCGCCTCGAACGCGAGCGTGAACGTGTCGTCCGCAGGCCCGTCGTTCGTCACCGCGAAGACGTGGGTGACGAACGAACCGGGGGCCTCCTCCTTCGCCGTGGAAAGGACCGAGATCTCCACGGCGGAAGCCGCCAGCCAACAGACACCGATCAGGAGGGCGGACAGGATGACCGCCCCCCAGTATCCCCTCAGGCACGCCTGCATTTGTCAACAGGATAGGGTTTGTGCCGATTCGGGCAGGGGACCGGACCGCGGTTCGAAGATGACATTGGTCTGACCCGCTGGTGACCCGATTCGTTCGCTTCCGACCGACGGCCAAATGTCCCGATGCGCCCGGCCATTCGATGGCGTCGTGGCTCGGAGCCGACGGGTAAGGTACCGAAGGAACCCCGGAGTCGACGGGAGGTGAGTCGCGTGCTGGACGCTCAGCTGCGCCGTGAGATCGTCGTGAAGACCGAGAACCGGACCGGTCTCCTTGCCGAGATCAGCCGGCTCCTCGGCGACATGGGGATCAACCTCCTGTCGATCGCGCTCGACGTCGCGGGCGGGACCGCGGTCATTCGGCTTCTCGCCACGTCCCAATCCTACGCCAGGGAAGCGTTGAAGGACGCGGGATTCTCCGTCGAGGAGCGGGACGTGGTCGTGATCGAGCTTCCGCATCACCCGGGGTTCCTCGGCCGCGTTAGCGAGGCGCTGGCCCGCAAGGAGATCTCGCTCGTCGACCTACACGCGACCGTTTCGGAAGAGGGGGGCACCG
This sequence comes from uncultured Thermotogae bacterium, assembly GCA_964466035.1. Lineage (GTDB taxonomy): Bacteria > Bipolaricaulota > Bipolaricaulia > UBA7950 > UBA9294 > JANQEA01. The sequence goes on along the minus strand of CAYXLR010000003.1, from coordinate 52,650 downwards.
GCGTGGTGGTCTTCTCCTGCTCCGACAACGGCCGCGCGGTGCAGATGCTTCGTGGCCGGTGATTCACCGTCCTCGCTATCGTCTTCGTCCAAGCGGAGGCTTCAGCCTCCGCTGGACGGGCAGGAAGGCGGGAATTGGTACGTTGCCTTCCTGCGGTCGGCTTGGCTCACTCCCCTTCTTCGACGACGAAGATCCGTCCGTCCGTCCGTCCGAACACCTCGGGGAAGTAAAACTCGTGCGCCGAGGTCGGCAGGACGCGGTACTCGCCGGGGACCGTCGCGCGGAGGGTGTACTGGTAGGTGTAGGTCCCCGCGGGGAGATAGTCGGCGAACAGGGCGAGCTTCTCGTCGCGCAGTTCGCTTCGCGTGTACCAGCGCCACCACCAGTAGTAGAACCACGGCCATCCGCCGTCCGATTCCCGGTAGAGGCCGGGCTCGAGGTCGGTCAGGCTCGTCGTCGCGAGGGTCGTGTCGACCGCCTCGCATCCGGCGGGGTAGGGATCCTCGACGACGACGTAGTACAGATCGTGCGGCGCGATGATCGTCAGCCGCACCTGGATCGTCTCCCCGACCGCGGCTCCGGTCAGCTCGGGGCAGTTCTCGTCGAGCGGGCAGTCGACCGGGACGTACTGCCGCTGAACGATGATCCCGCGGTGCAGCGGCTCGACGTCCTCGACCGGGAGCCGGACGGACAAGTGCGCGGTGTAGTACAACGTCCCCGGTCCGTCTCCGCGGGAGACCGTCAGGCGGTTCCCGATGTCAGGGGAGAGGGCTTCGGCCGGGACTGTAATCGACGTCGGATCGAGGTACGTCTCGGCCGATGCCGTTCCGGCGTACAACTCGTCCCCGTTGAGCGTGGCGCTGTAGTCGTAGGCTCCCTCGAGCTCGCCCGTGGCGTCCATCCAGTCGGTCAGCGCGATCAGGGCCCACGCCGTCTCCTGCGTCGTCTCCCAGATCCCGTCGCGCCGCGCCACCATCAGCCATCGGACGACGCTCGGAAGGAGCGGCTGGTCCGGATCGAGGCGGGTCAGGGCGTCGAGGATGACCGCCGTCGAGCGGGTGTCGGTGTTCATCGCCCACCCGTCGTACTCCGCCTCCTCCCAGTGGACGCCGGTCGCGGAGACGATGGCGTCGTCGTACAAGTCGGAGACGAGCACGTCGATCCACCCGGAGGGCGACCCGAGAACGTCGAGGGCCATCGCGAGGAACGCCCGGGCGTAGTGGCTCAGCTTGGCGCGGTCGTCGTACAGGTCGCCGGCGTGCTTCGAGGCGGCGCGATCCCGCCCCGCCTCGGCGAGGACGTACAGGATCCACGCCTGCCGGTTCGCGACGACGGAGGAGGTCAGTCCGCTCGCGGAGACGAGGCTTCGCTCGAGGAAGTCGAGGCCCCGATCGAGAACGTCCCTCCTCACGACGTAGCCGGCGTTCTCGGCGTGCGTCAAGGCGAAGGCGACGTAGGCGGTGAGGTACGGGCTCGACTCGTCGAGGGCCCACCATCCCCAGCCGCCGTCTCCGTTCTGGCGGGTATACAGCTTCTCGAGCCCCTCGGCGACGAGGGCGGGAAGCCTCTCCTCCAGCTCGGGGTTCTCGATCCCGAGGCGATCGATCGCGCGGAAGGTCAGGACGTTCGGGAGGAACCGGCTGACGACCTGCTCGGTGCACTCGTACTCGAAGTGCTCCAGGTAGCTGAGCCCCTCCTGCATCGCAGCGGCGAGCGACGTCTCGAGCCGCACGAGGAGCCGACTCCGTTCGGCCTCAACGTTCGGCGGAAGCGCGACGATCTCGGTTCGGCTTCCCGCGTCGCTCAGCTGCCCGGCCGTCCCGACCGTCTCCGGCGCGGTATAGCGATAGACGAGGAGCGTCCCGTCCGGGCCGGTCGTGAGGCGCGGTCGAGCCGCGTCGGACAGCTCGCCCGAGACGGCGGAGAACGCCAGATCGACCGCCGGGACGTCGAGGACGCGCGCCCACCAGACGACGGTCGCCTCGCCGCCGCCGGGGATCAGGACGGACTGCGCCCGGGCGGACTCCAGGTCGAGTCCGGTCTGGCCGACGGTCACCTCGACGTCGCGGTCCTCGGTCGTCTGGTTGGAGACGTTCGCCGCCAGGCGGACGCGGTCCCCGACGACGAAGAACCGCGGGGTCACCGGCCGGACGAGGAGCGGCTTGGTGACGAGCAGATCGCTCGTCGTCTCCCCGACGCGCGTCTCGACGGTCACCCCGACGCCGCGCGCGACCCAGGTCGTCAGGTTGTCGGGAAGGTCGATCGGAACCGTCGCGCGTCCGTTCTCGTCGGTCGTCACGTGGGCGCTCCAGTAGGCGGTGTCCTGGAAGTCCTCTCGGAGCTCGATTCCCGGAGGCAACTGGCCGGCGTCGTCGTCGGCGCCTTCGGCCGTTTCTTCGAGGCCGAGTCTCTGCGCGGCCATCGGAGCGGTCGCGCCGGTCGTGTCTTCGGTGTCGAACGTGGCCGGCAGATCCGCCTCGACCTCCTCGAGTTGCTCGACGACGAGACGGTTGATCGAGATCGTCAGGCCGCTCGCGGTGTCGACGCCGAGCCCGCGACGGCCGTAGAACGCGTCGACGATCGCGTCCGGGCTCCGGGGCATGAGGGTGAGGACGGCCTTGTCGACCAGATCGAACGCCAGAGAGGCGCGGACCGGGAGACCGTTGTCGTCGGTGACAAGGACGTCGTACGCGATCGACTCGCCCGGCTGGGGGAGCGGATCGGACGGGGTCAGATCGATGCGGAGGATCTTCGGGGCGCGCGAGACGGCGAGCTCGACGTACCCGACCTTCGTCTCCGCCACCGGCGGCGACCCGTCGAGCGCCGCGAGCGCCGCCTCTCGACCGCGGACGAGAACAGCGGAGACGTAGACGTTCGGGACGTGCTCCTCGGAGATCGGAAGCCGGTAGACCGAGCTGTTCGATTCGAGGCGGACGACCTCGCGGGACAGGATCCCGGCGCGCTCGACCGTGATCAGCGCCCATTGCTCGCCGGCGAACGGGCTCGGGATGAGGATCTCGGCGGTGTCGCCGACGCGATACTCCGCCCTGTCGCTGATCAGCGTGATGCGATCGTCGTTGCTCCGACGCCACGACACGGACTCTGGACCGCTGGCCCAGAGGAAGAGGCTCGACCGGACCGTCCGCCCGAGCGCGTCGGCACCCGAAACGACGACCTTGTACGTCCCGCCGACCGGCGGAACGAACGAGAAGAGGCCGTCGCCGCCTCCGTCGGTCGCGAGAGGTCCGGCGGCGATCTCGGTGTCGATCGTCGTCCACGTCCACCGCCCGCCGCCGGTGTCGTCCTCCTCGAAGACGTTGTCCCACTCGCGCCGATAGACGGTGTAGGTCAGCGGCCGATCGCCGATCCGCTCGCTGGTCCAATCGACGGTGATCACCTCGACGTCGACCGGGTCGCCGGCTCGGCCGATCGCTCGCGGCGTCGCGAGGCCGACGTAGAAGTCGCCGGCGTGCACGACGAGCGTGTCGCGCCCGGAGAGGGTCTGCCCGTCGTTCCCGACGGCGGTCGCCTCGACGGTCAGCGTCCGGCTTCCCGGCCACGCTTCGGGTTCTTCGAGGTGGAGGGCCCCGACGTCGCTCGGCAGCTCGATCAGGAGGTTCCCGTCGCGGTCGGAACGGCCGCTTCCTTCGAGGATCGGCGTCGGCGGCTCGGGCGTCCGCCACCAGCAGGACCAGCAGACCCACGGATCGTCCTCGTCGGTGAAGGTGTAGCGCTCGAGCCGAGGCGGCGAGAAGCGGTACGCGGCGGAGAAGACGCGCCATTCGATCGGCGCGTCGGCGACCGGGGCGCCGAAGAAGTACTCGAGGCCGATCGCCACGTCGACCGCCTCCCCGAGCGGCGCTTCGCCGCGCTCCGGGGTGACGGTGACCTCGAACTCCGGCGGCCGGTACGCGGCGACGACGAACGTGTCGCCGAAGGAACGGTCTTCGAACGTCACCTCGATCCGGTAGGTGCCGAGCGGGGCGTCCTCGGCCAGTTCGATCGTCCCGGAGAACGTTCCGAAGCCGTCGACGGCGAGGGTCGTTTCGTAGATCGGCTCCCAGGCGGCGTCGAAGACGGAGACGACGACCGGCGCGCTCGGCGGAAGCGCGTAGCTCGCGTCGTCTTCGGCGCGAAGGATCCCCTTGAAGTGGACCGATTGACCGGGGCGATAGATCGGTCGGTCGGTGTCGAGGAAGAGGCGCAGGGGGCCGGGGGTGCTCGCGGAATAGCCGAACGCCCAGATCGAGATCCCGTCGTCCCACTGCGGGCTGCCCATCGAGAACGGGACAGCGCTCGCGAAGGTCAACCCGCGCCAGTCGGTGCCGCCGGGAAACGTGGCGAGCCCGTCGCGGTCGGTGATCGAAACGTCGACCGGGTCCCCGTCGGCGGTGTAAGCGCGGAGGATGAGCCCCGGGACCGGGGTCCCCGAGTCCAGGTCGGTCGCCCAGACGAGGGTCTCGTCCTCGGCCGTCTTCAGCGTCAGGTTGACCGGACTGGCGACGAGAACGTGGCGGTGCTGCCACCGGTTCCACGACACCCCCTCGGCGCTCAGGTCGACGACGTAGATCCCCGGTTCGATCGGTTCCCCGCCGGGGAGGAGATCGACCGGGGCGTAGCCGACCTCGTTCAGCGGCGCGGACACGTCGACCGACCAGCGCCGGATCCGACCGCTCTCCGGGGGATCGTAGTCGTACCAATCGTCGAGCGCCTCGAAGTACTCGTCGATCGAGATCCTCGTCAGCGTCAGGGTGACGCGCTCGACGTTTCGGTGCGCGACGAACAGCCGCGCCGGCTCGTACGTGCTGAACGTCCCGACCCAGCCGGGGACGTGGAGCCAGGCCGTCGGATCGAGCGGACCGGTGCGGAATCGGACCGTCATCGACTGGCCGGTCGTGTTCCCGTAGGGATCGGCGATGTCCGGTCCGATCTGGACGACGTACTCCCGACTCGGACCCGACCCGAACTGGAGGACGTAGGTGTTGTCCCACGAGCGGAAGTAGCCGCGCAGGTCGTCCGGCTCGGGCTCAGGGTCCACGGTCAGGTTTGCCAGCACCGAATCCGGATCGATCGGCGCGTTGAAACGGATCAAAAACGACGAGTACGGATAGACGCCGGTCTCCCCGTCCTCCGGATCCGTCCCGAGGATCCGCGGGAGGGGGACCGTGCGGAACCGCCACTCGACGCCCTCCCTCGCTCCGAGGCCGCCTTCGACTCCGGTCACGCTGGCCTCGAGGGTGACGACGTAGGAGCGGTCGAACGCAAGCGGCTCGGACGGGACGAAGACGAGGACGCTCCCGTCGGTCGTCAACTCGCCGGCGACGTCGTCGGCGAACAGGTCGCTGAGGAGGCCGGACGCTCGCATCCGGAATCGCTCGCGCGCGCTCGCGAGCGAGATTGGCATGTTGAACGTGACGCGGACCTCGGCCTCGATCGGCACGAGATCCTCGCCGTCCTCCGGGCTCTTCCACACGACCCTCGGTCGTTCGGTCGTGAACCGCCACGTCACGTCCTCGGGCACGATTCCCCCGGTCGTGTCGATCGTGCCGGCGGGAACGGTGACCGTGTAGGTCGTTCCACCCCGCATCGGCTCGCTCGGCGTGAACAAGTAGACCGAGGTGTTCAGCCACTCGCCGGTTCCCGTAATCGCCGGCTCGACGCGCAGCGGGACGGGCAGATCGGCGTGGCTCGGGTCGGAGAGGGCCATCAGCGGGACGACCGGTCGATTGAACATGACGAAGATCGTGCTGTCGACGGCGACGCCCGCCGATCCGTCGATCGGGAGGGTCTGCGTCACGGAGAGGTAGCCGACCGTCCGGAACCGGAACGCGAACGCCTCGCCGAGCGGCTCGCCGTCCCGGCTCGTCGCCGCCGTCGAGATCGCCACACGGTACTCCGTGTTGTGTGTCCAACCCGCGTCTGCGAAGTATCGGAGGGTTCGCTCGTCGCTCCAGTCGAACCGCCCCGGGACGGCCGGCGAGAGCGAGAACGCCGCCTCGACGGCGGCGCGGTCCATCGCCCGGTCGAACGCGACCACGACCGGCGAATCGACCCGGAGCTCCTCGCCGGCCGCGGGAGATCGCCGGACGATCGCCGGCGCATCCGCCAACGCGGTCGCAGAAACCAAGGCAAGAAGGGAAAGGCCGAATGCCGAACCGACAAGGAATGCTGCCCGTCTCGCACGTACGCTCATGTTCGCCCCCTGCGAAGTCTTCGGTCGCTCATTTCGTACCACTGATAGCCGGCTCGAGCGATCTTGGCAAGTCTGCACGCGTATCAACACCGAACCGCGGGCCGGGTTTCGTCCGTCGGACCCGGCCGCCCGGCGTCCTCGCAAGATCGCCACCGTCTCTTCACGAATCCGACACAAAGCGTGGGTACGGTTGTAGGACAATCGCGAGTACAAAATCTCGCACCCCCGATACCAGCCCTCCGGGGAGAGGGACCCGAGCGGTCCCTCTCCCCTGGCCTCTTTAACGGGCCCTTTTTCGCGGGCCCACGACCCGAGAAGCGGTTCCGACGGCACGATCCGATCGGGTACAATTCCGGTTCACGGGGAAGGAGAGGGGAAGATGGTCCGAGTCAGATTCGCTCCGAGCCCGACGGGATACCTCCATGTCGGCGGGGCGCGCACGGCGCTGTTCAACTGGTTGTACGCTCGACACACCGGCGGCGCGTTCGTTCTCCGGATCGAGGACACGGACCGCGAGCGTTCGACCGACGCGTCGATCGAGCAGATCCTCGAGTCGCTCCGCTGGCTCGGGATCGACTGGGACGAGTACGACCGGACGACCGACCGGACCGAAGCCCACCGCGAGGCGGCCGAGCGGCTGATCGAGAAGGGGCTTGCCTACGAGCGCGAGGGCGCCTGGTGGTTCCGCGTCCCGACGGAAGGGGAGACCGTGGTCGAGGACGACCTGCTCGGCGACGTTGCCTACCCGAACGACCAGCTGAAGGACTTCGCCATCCGTCGGTCCGACGGCTCTTTTCTCTACAACTTCGCCGTCGTCGTCGACGACGCCGACATGGGGATCACGCACGTCATCCGGGGCGACGAGCACCTGAACAACACGCCGAAGCAGATCCTCCTCTACCGCGGATTGGGCAAACCGGTGCCCCGGTTCCTGCACGTCCCGTTGATCCTCGGAGAGGACCGATCCCGACTGTCGAAGCGCCACGGAGACACGTCGGTGCTGGAGTACCGGGACCGCGGCTTCCTCCCCGAGGCGCTGGTCAACTTCATCGTTCGTCTCGGTTGGTCCCACGGCGACGACGAGGTGTTCTCCCTCGACGACCTCATCGAACTCTTCTCGCTCGAGGGGATCAACAAGTCGGCCGCCGTGTTCGAGGAGGCGAAGCTGCGCTGGCTGAACCAGCGGCACATGAAGCGCTCGGATCTCGACCGGCTCGTCGATCTCGTCGAGCCGTTCGTCCTGACGCGCGGCGCCGTGACCGCGGAGATGTGGTCCGCGTGCGACCGCGATCGACTGAGGATCGGCGTCGATCTCCTCCGCGATCGGTCGCACACGCTGGAGGACTTGGCGTGGGCGATGGAGATGCTCTTCCCGGTCTCCCTGGACGCCCAGGACGGGATGGAGATCGACGGGAGCCAGGCCGAGCTGCTGATCGCCGTCGCCGAGGCGCTGGAGGGCGCCGATCCGTTCACGCCGGAGCGGATCGAATCGACGATCCGCGGGACCCTCGCCGAACGGGATGCGGTGCTGAAGGACGTGGCGCTCGCCTGCCGGATCGCGGTGACCGGGCGGAAGGCCGGGCCGGGCCTTTTCGAGATCCTCAGTCCGATCGGCGCGCCCGTCGTCGCCGATCGGCTCCGGTCGTTCGCCGGGAGGGGTGGCGGTTGACGCGCGGGCTCGTCGTCTGTCTCGTTTTCGCGCTCGCGTCGGCCGTCGCGGCGGTCGGCTACGAGGCGGACCTGTCGTACGCCGAAGGGATTATCGAGCTCACCGGCGCCTGCTTCGTCCGAGGGATCCGGCTGGGGACGACCCCTCCCGAGGGGATCGACTGGCCGGAGGCGGAAGGGGAGCCGCTGTACGGCGAGATCCGGCTCGCGCTGGATCGGCATTCGGTGATGATCGATCGGACCGAGGAGAGGGTCCGGCTGTACGTCGACGCGGATCGGTCGGGCGACCTCTCGGCGTTCGAATGGGAGCGGATGCTCGCCGACGGGAGGCTGCTCGCGAGCGTCCGGCTCGAGATTGCGCATGAGGAGGGGGCGACGGCCCCGTACCGGCTGTTCGTGATGTGGAGCCTGTTCACGCCGGCGATCCTCACCTACTGTCGCGACACGTACCGAGAGGGGACGGTCGAGCTCGACGGCCGGACGTACGATCTCGCCATCATCGATGAGGACACCGACGGGCGGTACGACCAGCTCGATGCGGGCGTCCTCCTGATCGACGCGGACGGCGACGGAGAGCTCATCGCGTCGAGCGACTCGCACGAGCGGTTCCCGCTCGACGCGCCGTTCAACCTCAACGGCGTCGTCTATCGGGTCGTCTCCGTCGCTCCGGACGGCAGCCGGATCCGGGTCGAGGAATCGGACGAAGACGTCCCGCCGAAGCCGCCGCTCCTCGTCGGCTTTCCCGCTCCGTACTTCGACGCGGCGGACGCGGCGGGCGAGCCGGTCTCCATCGAGGGGCTGCGGGGGAGCGTCGTCGTCCTCGACTTCTGGGCCGGCTGGTGCGGACCGTGCCTCGACGAGATCCCGACGTTGATGGCGATCGACGAGGCGTTCGCCGACGCCGGGGTGGTCGTTCTCGGGATCAACATCGATCGGAGTCTCGCCGACTTCCTGGAGGCCGTGGCCGAGCACGAGGTCGGCTATCGACAGGTCTACGACGGTCCGAACGGGCCGGTTAACACGCTCTACCGGATCGAGGGGATTCCGATGACCTACGTCATCGATCGGGACGGGATCATCCGAGGACGCGGTCTGCACGGCGAGCAGCTGACGGACGCGGTCGCGGCCCTCGTCGACCCGGAGGAGGGCGGTACAGGTGATCCGTAGGGAGCTCGCGCTCGTCGGCCTGAGCCTCCTGGCGGTCGGCGCGTTCGCCGTCGGCCAGGAGCCGATCCTCGCCTTCTCGCTCGACCCGTCGGAGATCGCGGTCCCGCAGGGAGGGGAGGCGGTCGCGATCCTCCGCGTCGAGAACGGGTCGGTCTACCCTGGCGAGGACATCGAGCCGATCCTCGAGGTCGAGGGGCTGACGCTCGTGGCCGAGCCGGAGGCGATCGAGGCGCTCGCCCCGTTCGACGCCGCGGCGATCGCGCTCCGCCTGTCCGCGAGCGCGGAGCTCCCGCTCGGCACCTCGTCGCCCGCGCTCGTCGTCCTGTACACCTACTGCATCGGCGAGCTGTGCTACCAGGTCTCCGAGGAGATCCCGTTCACCGTGACCGTCGAACCGCCTTCGGAGACGCCGGTCGAGGTTCCGGTGGCCCTGCCGATCGAGCCGGCCCGGCCGCTCTGGTACCGCCTCGGGGGCCTCGGCCTCGGCGTCCTGCTTCTCGCGGCGGCGGTCGCGTTCCGCCGAGCGTTCTCCGTCCGCTGGCCGCTGTACGCGGTGTTGATCCTGTTCGTCCTCGGCGGGCTGGCCTACGGCGTCGTCCTGAACCAGCACGAGCAGGCGCAGGGGATCGGCGCCGTCCTGTGCACCTCTTGCGTCGGGATCGAGGAGGCGCAACGCGGCGAGCCGGAGCTGACCCCGGCGGGGATCGCGGCGATCGAGGGGATCGACCGCGAGATCGAACTCCTCGTCTTTCACGCCGTCTGGTGCCACGCTTGCCCGTACGCCGAAGCGATGGTCGAGGAGGCCGCGGGGCACAACCCGCGGATCCGATATCGGTCCGTCGACGTCGGAGAGGAGCCGGAGCTGGCCGAACGGAGCGGGGTGACCCGATCCGGGCGAACGGTCGTCCCGGCGATCCTCCGCGTCGACACCGGGGAGATCGTCTTCGGCGCCGAGGAGCTCGAGGCGAGGCTGATCGACCTCTTGGAGGGCGGACCGTGAGGCTCGGGAGCCGACGTCGAATCGCGCAAGCGGCCGGCCTGCTGCTCGGCCTGTTCGGGGCCACCGGGATCGGGATGACGCACCTGATCTTCCCCGGCCTGCACTGTTACGCTTGCCCGCTGGCGGTGACGGTCTGTCCGGTCGGGCTGATTCAGAACATGGTCGTCTTCGGCACGATCCCGTTCTTCTGGATCGGGGCGATCGTCGCGTACGGGCTGATCGCCGGGCGCGGCTTCTGCGGCTGGTTCTGCCCGTTCGGAACGCTGAACGACCTGCTGGCGTTCCGGAAGGTGAGGATCAGGGATTCGGTCTCCTACTCGAAGTTCGCGATCCTGATCGGGACGCTGGTCGCGGCGTGGGTCTTCGCCGACACGATGTTCTGCAAGCTCTGTCCGGCGGCGTCGATCGAGGCGTCGATTCCGTACCTGTTCCTCGGCGTGGCGAAGGTGAATCAGCCGTTTCTGATTCACATGGCGACCCTCGGAGCGACGCTCGTCGGGATGGTCCTCATCGCCCGGTTCTGGTGCCGCTACCTGTGTCCGATGGGCGCGATCCTCTCCCTGTTCAACCGCGTCAGCCTCCTGCATCTGCGCCTGGCCCCGGACCGCTGCACCGGCTGCCGCGTGTGCGCGGAGTCCTGCCCGATGGGGCTCGATCCTCACATCGACCACGACAACCACAACTGCATCAAGTGCGGGGAGTGCGTCGAGGCCTGCAAACTCGGGGCGTTGTCCCTCCGGTACGGCCCGCAAGGAAAGCGATGATCCGCTACGCGCTGCTCGGACTGGTCCAGGGGTTGACCGAGTTCCTCCCCGTGTCGAGCTCCGGGCACCTGGTGATTGGCGAACGGCTCCTCGGCCTCCATCCTCCAGGCGTCCTCCTCGAGGCGTTCCTCCACCTGGGGACGCTCGGGGCGGTCCTTTGGGTCTTCCGGGCCGACTTGGCCGAGCTTGCCCTGGCGTTCACCCGGCGGGGGACGATCGAGCGGAGGAAGGAGATCGGCCTCCTCATCGCGGGGACGATCCCGATCGTCGTCGCCGGGCTCCTCTTCCGTCCCGTGGCCGACACGGTCTTCTCCTCGCTTGCGGTCGTCGGGGGCGGGCTGCTGTTCACGGCGCTCGCGTTGATCGCCGCCGAGCGGTTGCGCGCGAGGGCGACCCGTCGCGAACCGCGGTTCGTCGACTCCCTCATCGTGGGGATCGCCCAGGCGCTCGCCCTGCTTCCCGGCGTGTCGCGAAGCGGTGTGACGATCTCGGCCGGCGTGTCGCGGAGGATCGAGCCGTCGCGCGCGGCGCGGTTCTCGTTCCTGTTGTCGATCCCGGCGCTCCTCGGTGCGGCGCTCCTCAACCTGTGGGACGCGTCGGCAGGGGGAGGGTGGAGCGGGGATTGGGGCGGGATCGCCGTGGGGACCGCCGTCGCCTTCGTCGTCGGGATCCTCGGCGTGCGCGCGCTGCTGGCGATCGTCCGGCGCTCGCGCCTCTGGTTTTTCTCGATCTACTGCGCCGGCGTCGGGTTGAGCGTGTTGATTCTCGACCTGCTCTAAGGGGCGGCTTCGTTGCCGGTCGCCGTGACGAGGAGGACGAGCGCCGCCACGAGGGCGAGGGCGGCGAGGAGAACGAGCGCGGACGGTTCGGACGGACGCTCCGGCTCGGCTTCTCCTGCGGACTGAGAAGCCTGCGCGGCGGTCGACGCCGTCGAGCTGTACTCCACGACGACGAACCGATCGATGACGTACGCGCCGTGGACGCCCGCATCGAGGGTGGTCCGAATCCCATACGGGCTCGCGGGGTCCGCGTTGTACGGATCGATGATCGAATACGTATCGGCGGTCTTCCCGGTGAGGACGACCCAGTGGCAGTCCTCGGTCTGGCCGGTGTCGCCGTGGCAGGAGGCGCCCCAATGGACGCCGGCGACGATCGGACGCCCCTGACGGAGCGCGTGGTCGATGACGACCGACGCGACCGGGTTCAGGCCGACGTCGCTCCGGTTGACGTGGAAGGTCAGCTCGACGCCGTCCGGCAATCGTCCCCACACGAGGCAGCAGTTCCCGACCGGATCCTGGACGCAGCGCCCGTACGCCCCGTTCGCGCGGAGCCAATCGTTGAGGATCCCCGGATTCATCCCGGATCGGGCGCGGCCGGTGCAGGACTCCTCGGGCGCGACGGAGAGCTCGACCCCGTAGTAGGCGAGGACCGAGGCGAACGCCGTCGTCAGGCAACCGGTGGTGCAGACCTGATCTGGACATCCTTCGGTGCCGAGCGCGCAGTCCCCCCACGCGTCCGGCCCGTCGGTGTACGCCTGGTTGAACGGCGGGACATCTCGCGGCAGCTCGATTCCCTGTCCGAGCACCGTCGCGGCGAAAAGCACCAACGCGAGGCCGCCGACCAGCAACCGGCGCGCCCCGGGACTCACAGGAGCACCTCACGAAGGGCCGTGACGCCGGTGATCTCGATGTCCGGGGCGACGTCCTCGCTCGGGCAGGCCCCGTCCCTCTTGACCCACGCCGTTCGCATCCCGGCGCGATGGGCGCCGACGATGTCCAGCTCGTGGTTGTCGCCGACGAACAGCGACGAGGACGGCCGGACGTCGAGCCGTGAGAGGAGCGTCTCGAACGCCCGCCTGTCCGGCTTGTAGATTCCGATGTCGCCGGCGACGACGATCGCGTCGAACGCGCGGCCGAGATCGAGCGACCGGATCTTCTCCCATTGCATGTCCGACGGGCCGTTGGTCAGGAGCCCGAGCGCGTACCGTCCCTTCAGGTCCTCGAGAAGCTCCCCGGCCCCGTCGAACGCGCGGATGCCCGTTTCGTCGCGGACCGCGCCGTACGCGTCGGAGAGGTGCGCCGCCCGGGTCACGTCGACGCCGCCGCGTTCGCCGAACAGCCGCTCGATGATGTGCAAGCGGATCCGGTCCGTCGATTCGAGGGTCGCCTGGACCTCGCCCCACAGCTGGGCGTACTCCGCCGCGGCCTCTGCCGGATCGCCGAGGACGTCCGGGTCGATCCCGGCGCGGGGGAGCGCGACGCGGAAGACCTCCTCGACGGAGATCGTGTACCGGCAGAGCGTGCCGTCCAGATCGAAGACGACGGCCTCGAGGCCGTCGAGCGGATCCGTTTGAATGGCGAACCTCCCTCGTCTATCCTTGCCGGAACTATCGCGCGTCAAATCGCGTTGTGATCTTAGCTACGGGGTTCGGAAGGTGCAAGGAGCATGCGGATTATCGGCGGGAGCCATCGGGGACGGAAGCTGGTCGATTGGGAGGAAGGCCGGATCCGACCGATGCGCGACTTCGTCCGCGGCGCGCTGTTTAGCATTCTGGCCGACTTCGTTCCGGGCGCGGCGTTCCTCGACCTGTACGCCGGGACCGGGAGCGTCGGGCTGGAGGCGATTTCCCGGGGCGCGCGGTCGTGCACCTTCGTCGATGCGTCCGCCGAGGCGTGCTCGATCGTCCGCCGGAACCTGGACGCGCTCGACCTCCTTTCGGTCGGCGAGGTGTTCGAGGGGGATTCCCTCCGAATGGTCGAGGAGCTCGCGCGGCGCGGACGCCGCTACGACGTCGTCTTCGTCGGTCCTCCGTATTTCCGCGAGCTCGTCCCGAAGACGCTCGCGGTGCTGGGAGACGGGCGCGCGTTGGCTGAAGATCCGGTGGTCGTGGGGGAGATTCACCGGACCGAGGAGGCGGGAGAGGCGTACGGCGCGCTGCGCCTTGTCGACGCGCGGCGCTACGGCGACAATCGGCTCCTGTTCTATCGGACGGGCGAGGACTGAACGAAGGAGGGGATCGTGGGAGAACCGGTCATCCTGGTGACCAACGACGACGGGGTGAACGCCCCGGGGCTTCTCGCGCTTCGCCGTTCGCTGGCGGAGATCGGAAGGGTGGAGATCTTCGCGCCGGAGCGGAACTGGTCGGCGGCGAGCCGGACGCGGACGTTCCACAAACCGCTCCGCGTCGACGAGGTGCGCCTGCTCGACGGGAGCGTCGGGCACGTCACCAACGGCACGCCTTCGGACTGCGTCTCCCTCGCCCTCCTCGGGCTTCTCGACGCGCCTCCCGACCTCATCGTCACCGGGATCAACGACGGGCTGAACCTCGGCCGCGACGTCTCGTACTCCGGTACGGTCGCTGCGGCGATGGAAGGGGCGCGGGCCGACGTCCCGGCGATCGCCGTCTCGTACGACACCGTCAGCGATCGGACCGATGCGCCGGACTACTCGGGCGCCGCGGCGTTCTCCGCCCGGCTGGCGGCGCATTTCTTGAGGGAGGGCGGCTTTCCGAGGGGGATCGTCCTCAACGTCAACGTGCCGTACCTTCCGTCGGAGCGCGCGCTGAGGGCGAAGATCACGCGCCTCGGGGGGGAAGCGTATACCAACTACCTGGTGACCGGGAAGGACCCGCAGGGGCGGAACTACTACTGGATCTCCGGGGATCCGCTGACGAACGTCCCGCCGGAGGAGACGGACACGGACATCGCGGCGATCGCCGCCGGATTCGTCTCGATCACCCCGATCCACCTCGACATGACCGAGCACTCCGTCCTCGAGGGCCTCCGCGGCCTCGAGTCGCGGCTCGAGGGGACGACGGGCTAGGCCTTCCAGATCGTCCATGCGCCGACGAGGAGCGATCCTGCGACCCGTCTTGCGCGGTCGAGCGTCCGTCACTACACTCGGCGGAGAGCTCATGTTTCGGAAGACGAGATACCAGTTTTACACCAACGTCAACTACCTGACGTGTGAAGACTGCTTGGCGTGGCACGGTGAGATCCGGAAGGATCCGGGCGCGTTCCCCGATCCCGCGGACGACTGCGCGCGGGCGATCCTGCCGATTCCACCGCGGAAGGGACGGGAGTATCGCGAGAATAGGCGCCGGATGCGTGCCGCCGCCCAGGCCGAAATGGCGCGGCGGAGGCTGTTCGAGGCGGCGGCGGAGATCCTGCCCGAGGAGCCCGAACGGGCGATCGCGACGTTTCGCGAGGCCGCGCGGATCGACGTCTACGTTCCGGATCTCGAGCGCCTCGCCGATCGGCACGGCGGGCTCCTCGATCGGGACCCCGGGCTGCGGGGGGCGCTGCGGGCGCTGTTCGTGAAGGCCTTCTCGGACAAGTTCGGGTGGCGCCGGTACGAGCGGCTGCCCGAGGTCATGCGCCTGCAGCGGGAGGCGGCCGGGATCGAGCGGATCAACGAGCTGTTCCGATGAAGGCGCGGTCGCTCCCGCTTCCGGAGCGGGGGCTGATCCTCCTCATCGCGATCGCGCTGCTGGCGAGCGGCGTCGTCTTCTATCTCGCGCGCGAGCGCCCGCCCGCCGCCCTGCACAGCGAGCCGATCGTCTTGGAGAACGTTCTCGTCGTCCTCCCGACGTACCACGACGCGCGGAAGATCGATCTGAACACCGCGTCGGTCGAGGGGCTGGTGCGGCTGCCGGGGATCGGGGAGGTGCTCGCCGGTCGGATCGTCGCGTATCGCGAGGCGCACGGTCGGTTCGCGTCGATCGAAGAGCTCGTCGCGGTCAGCGGGATCGGACCGGTCGTCCTCGAGGGGTTCCGCGAGCTGGTGACGATCGAAGCGGACGAGGAGCAGGCGGCTCAGTAGAAGACGGTCCGCGTTCGATGCCGCTTCCTGCGCTTGTACGCGGCTTCCTGGCCCCGATGCCAGAGGGTCTGATCGAGGTCCCGAGACGAGACGGTGCGGCCGGATTCGGCCAGCGCCTCTCGGATCAGCTCGACGCAGTGCACGGCGCAGGCTCGGATCTCGATCTCCTCGTCGGATCCGGCCCGAATGAGCGCTCCGCGCTCGATCGCATCGGCCAGCGGATCGGAGTACTCGAGCAGGCCGTCGGCCCTCAGGACGTGGGGGACGAGGTTGTCGGCGAAGATCGTCAGCCGATCGAGGTCGCGGAACCGGCCGGGGCCCTCTCCGTCGAAGGCGAGCGCCAGGTCGGACGCGAGGAGCTGGGCGCGCTTGTAGAAGGGGACGGCGAGGCCGCGATACGGCACCTCGTCGCGGAAGAGAGGCTGCGCGGAGAGAATCTCGATCAACCGGCCGGCCGATCGATCGGCCGCCTCGATCGGTCCGTCGAACCGGCCGTCGAATCGACGTTCGACGTGCGCCCCGAGGTCGCTCAACGCGCGGGCGAACAGCCCCATGAGCTCCCGAATCAGGAAGGACTTCATGTCCTGCCCGAACGTCCGGGCGCAGTCGCGCGGCGCGATCGCGGCCAGCTCCGAGGCCGAGAACGGTCCGTTCGCACGGAATCGATCGGCGAGACCGGCGGCGATCGTGTAGTAGCCCGACATCCCCGCCCGCTTGGCCAGGTACGGGAAGTAGCCGGAGCCGAAGTTGATCGCGTCGAGCGTGACGAAGTAGGCGACGGTCTCCGCCTCGTCGCCGACGAAGTGCCGATCGGCGTCGAGCGGAGGGGGACCGAGCTCACCGGCCGGAAGCGCCGCGGCGTACGTCTCGATGCGCTCCGCACGGATGCGGACGTGCTCGGCCCGCTCGGCCACGATACGGCACGCGCTTCGGATCCGGTCGAACACGTCGCTCTCGCCGCTCTTGTTCGGTTCTGTCATCGAGGTCCGCTCCGCACACGAGCTGGATAGGATGATAGCGAAACCGTCCAGTAGCCGGCAGGACGTCGACGCGGTGGTTCAAGCGGTCCGAACCGTCGGCGGAACCGCCGGCGCGCTGCGGGCTAGCCGCAGCCGCATCCCGCTCCCTCCTCCGGGGGCACGTCGTTGGTGAAGACCGCGTCGCCGATCTGAATCCGGAACTCGGGATCCAGATTGGTTCCGTTCGGGAGTCCGAGACGGATCTGGTAGAACGCCGCCTCGAGCCCGTCCGTCGGGACCGAGAACCGGTAGATCCCCGAAGGCATGTCGCAGCGGACCCGCTCGCGATAGAGGAGCTCGTAATAGGCTACCTGGCGATAGAAGGACAGTCGATACAGCTCGACGATGATCGAGGAGCCGCGGACGAGCATGTCATCCTGGTCGTACATCTTGCAGCCGCCGGTGACCGGCTCGCCGATCTCGTAGACCGCCCACAAGGGCTGCCTGGCGATCCGCGGGAGACGCTCGACGACCGGAAGGCTCTCGCTCCCCTCGAGGAGCGGTCCGACCTTGTCGAGGTACAGGCCGGGTCCTGCCGCGCCGGCCGGGACGATCGTGTATGCGTTGGCTCCGAGCGCGAGGATCGGGACGGCCAACGAAAGCACCAACACTGCGGGAACGACGACTGCCTTCATTCGGGACCTCCTGATGCGTCTTGGCGATCCTCCATGGTACCACACGGCGCGGCGGACCGCTCAGCCGCCGCCGACCGGGGGGAAGAGGCCGAGGCGGCGCCGTCCGACAGACGGCACGCGCGATCGTGGACCGGTCGCCCGTTGAGGATCGCGAGGTGGACGGCGCGGGGCTCGATCCGCAGTCTCCGAAGCAGATCGGGAAGGCGGGCCTCGTCGCGGAGTTCGACGTCGATCGGCTCGCCGGCGCGGACCCCCGGCCACGCCGCGACGAGGGCCGCGTAGAGGCGAACCTGGACCCTCACTTCTCGGGCTCCTCGCTCCCGGATTCCGACTTCCCCGAACCTGGGGCCGGATCGTCGGTGCTCAGGTTCGGGGCCGCCGAGCCGGAGCTCGGCGCAAAGTACCACTTGTACAGAAGCTGCATGTCGTCGGGGAAGAGGCCGAGGCGGTCTCCGTCCGCAACCGGGGACTCGAGGATCGCGTAGCGGCCGTTGAGAAAGAGGTTGCTGCCGAGCTCCTCGATCGGGATTCCGAGCCGCTCGACGATGGCTTCGACCGTATCGCCTGCCCGCCAAGGAACCGAGACAATCGAGTCGAAGCGCGCGTCTCGTTCCTCCGCGAACCGCCTTAGCTTTCCGTACAAGTGAACATGGATCATCCCGAAGTCACCCCATCCCATCGGCGTATGTCATCACGGCGCGACACGAACTCGGCGACGAGCCGAGTTCGCGGCTTGCCGTACAGGTGTGCCTCGACCATGTCCTGAGTATCTACTACTCGTAGCTGCGGGTCGTCATCCACGCGGGAAGGCGGGCTCTGATGAGCTCGCCTTCCCGGACGGCCAGCGTGAGCTTCTGCTCACGCTTGGAACACCTTGTCGATCTCGCTGTCGGCGACGTCCCAGACGACGTCGTGCGGCGGGAGCGGCTCGTACGTCATGAACTCAGGCAGCCGGTCGTCGAGCTCGGTGAACCCGGCGCGGCGGTTGAAGTCGCGCTCGAGCTCGAGGATCTCCTTCCCGATCCGGGCGACGTCGTCGGCCGTCCATTCGGTTCCGAGGACGCCGTTGCACTCGTCGATCATCCCCTCGAACCCGGAGGCGATGTCGAGGATCGCGAACGCGATGAACAGGCAGTGGCCGGTCGAATCGATGAACGCCGTCGCGTACTGGAAGGTCCGTGCCAGCTCGGCCTTGTCCGGGTTGAGCGGATCGAGCTTCCCGGAGACGCCGAGGATCTCCGGCGCGATCGTGTAGCCGGACGTGTGATCGGCCCCCATCGTCGAGACGGCGTAGGTCATCCCGATCCCCTTGATCGCCCGCGGCTCGTACGCCGGCATGTTCTGCCCCTTCACGTGTGGGACGCGGGCGACGCCGAACGTCCTCCCGGTCGTCAGCGCTCCCCCGCCGAGGATCCTGCCGAGCGGCGTCGCCTCGCCGATCTCGTGTACGAGCTCGATCGCGCGCGCGCCGTCGCCGAACGGCGCGACGCCGCCCTCCATCGCGACCGCGATCGCGCCGCCGATCTCGATCGTGTCGAGGCCATACTCGTTGCACAGCTGGTTGAGCTCGGCGACCTGGTCGAGATCGTCGATCCTGCAGTTGGCGCCGAGGGCCCAGGCCGACTCGTATTCGATGCACGAGGTGTGCTCGGTCCCGTCCTCGCGATGCCACGTGTTCGAACAGCAGATGACGCAGCCCGGCGAGCAGGGGTGGTTGTAAAGCTCACCGCCGGTGCGCTCCTTGTTCCCCTCGAAGATCGCCTCGCCGGCGATCTTCGCCGCGCCGTCGAACCGGCCCGATCTGAAGTTGTTCGTCGGCAGCGCGCCGGCCTCGTTGATGATGTTGACGAGGACGGCGGTTCCGTAGGTATTCAACGCCCCTTTCGGCTTGGTGATCGCGTGCTCGGTCAGCGCCGCGGCCAGCTTCTTCCGCCCCTCGTCGAACAGCTCCTCGTCCGCGATCTCCACCCCGTCCGCCTTACCGTCGTCGACGACGATGAACTTAAGGCCCTTGCTTCCGAGGACGGCTCCGAGGCCGCCGCGGCCGGCGTAGCGGCTCGGGCGTCCTTCCTGGTCGTTGAAGCAGACCCCGGCGGCCGCCATCCGGTGTTCGCCGGCGACGCCGATCGAGCAGACGTCGACCGTGTTCGGACCGCCGTGCTCGGCGAAGACGTCCGGGTAGACCTCGGAGAGTCTCTTCCCGGTCCACGCATCGGCCGGCTCGAACGACGCGTCGTCCTTCGTCACCTTGAGGAGCCAGAACCCGTCGTCCTTCGGCTGGCCCTCGACGACGATCGCTCGAATCCCGAGGCGGGCGAGCCTCCGCCCCCAGCCGGTTCCGGCGTTCGCCTCCTTGATCCCGCCGGTGAGCGGCGACTTCCCGCCGACCGAGATCCGGGACGACGTCGGAGAGGACGTTCCGGTAACGATCCCCGGCGAGAAGACGACCTTGTTGTTCGGCCCCAGCGGGTGGCACGTCGCCGGCACCTCGTCGTGGACGATGCTGGACGTCAGCCATCGACCCGCCCGGTGTTGGTACTTCTCCGGCAGCGGCTCGAACGCCGCCGTCCGGTCGGTCATGTTGACGCGAAGAATTCGATCCATGCCCCGCCTCCTTAAACGTTGTTTGAATCTCGCTTTCCCCCCCGGTCTATCATGAGAGACGCACCGAAGTCAAGCTCGCGCACGGGGTCTCCCTGTATAGATGGGAAGCCCCGGGCGGGGTAGTCACCGTCACATCTATTCGTCTTCGGCCAGGAACCCGTACGCCGAGGGACACACAGCTCCGCGCTGATTCCCGTCCTCCGCCGAGCTGGCGGGGATCCTGTTCCCCGAGCCTTGAATCTCCCCTTCGAAGCGATGAAGTGCCGCGGCATCGCTCTGCGACGGGCAGTCTTCGCCGAGGAGCAGGATCCCGAAACCCTGATTGGCTGTGAGGGTGCAGTCTCGTACCGTCACGGTCGCCCTGTCCCACACCAGGATTCCGTCTCCGGTGTTGCCGTGTATGTGCGTCGAGTGCGCGCTGACGGTCGCCGCATCGGCCGCCCAGAGGCCGGGACCGATGTTGTCCATGACCGTACACGAGCGGAGGTCGATGGACCCGTTTCCGGTCACGTGGATCCCACCGGTTGGCTGGTAGCCGAGCGCGCGGATCTCGCCGGTCCCGTTGCCGGAGATCGTGCAAGCCGTGAGTCGCGCCGTTCCGGTCCATGGGACGACCAGACCGTACTCGTGGTTTCCTTCCAGACGACAATTGATCAACTGGAGTTCCCCGGAGCCGAGTCGAACGCCGGACCGGGCACATTCGAGCACCGAGACGTCTTCAAGTCGGACGTCGACCGCTCCCGAGGAGACGACGCCGGCCACTTGGCCGACCGAGATCCCGTCTCGGCCGCCACGGACGGTCAACCCCCGAATGCTGATACGGATCGGCTGGCTTGTGGGCGCGCTGATGGACAGGACCGCGTCCTCGCCCCCTCCGCGCAGGCCGATGAACACGGGATCCGATGATCTGGAGACGGGCTGGAGGGTGATCGACTTTTCGATCACCAGTCCGTCCGGGAGCTCGTAGGTGCCCGGTTCCAGATAGAGGATTCCCCCGGGAAGAAGGAGGTCGACGTGCTCCTGCAGTGAGTCGGCGGGTCGCGCTGTTCGCTCCGCGTTCGGGAGCAGCGCTCGGACGTCGACCAGTCCGGGAGGGGCAAGAGGGGTTCCTCCTCGCGCGGCGGATAAGTACGCGACGATCCTCCGGACGGCGCGAACGCGTTCCGCTCCGCTTCCTGACGGAGCGGATCGGAGGTTCTCCAACTCCACCTGGATCAGTTGGGCGAAGGCGGAGATGCTTTCCAGCGCGGCCGTCGCTTCCGCCCGGTCCTGCCTGTTCATGGGAACGGCCTCGGCCGATAGGAGCAGCTCCGCTGCGCGGTCTTCGAGCGCAGCTCCCCCTTGGGACGGGTCACCGGCAGGGCTCAGGGCCTCCATCATCTCGTCGAAGTAGGTATCGAATCCTTGCGGATCGGCGGCGAGCAGAGCGGCCTTCGCGTAGTACATCGCGAGTTCGACCGTGTCGATCAGATCCTGAAGCTGAACGAGGAACGGACCGTCGGCAGCTCCCGCTCCTTGAAGGGAGAGAACCGTGACGAATCCGACCAGGAGAAGCGCTCGGGTAGGGAGCAGCTGTCTGAGACTACGGAGCGTCGAGCGCATCGTGTCTCTCCTCCTTTCCTGGGAGCGGCCGCTGGGGCCGCGGCATGTCGCCCGGAGGATTCGGCAGGAAGCTGTAGCCGAATCCCTTCTCGTTGTGGACGTGGAGGGCTCCACCCGGCTGGGCCGCCTCCAACCGCCGTCGGAGCTGGTAGACGCACTGGCGGATGTCGTTGGAGTCCGCGTAGGGGGACTCGGGCCAGAGAGCCGGCAGGATGTCGTCGTCGGAGAAGACCCTTCCCGCCTCTGACGAGAGCAGCGCCAGAAGGGAGAACTGCTTCGGCGAGAGCCTCACGTGCCTTCCACCCAGATACGCGGACTTTGTCCGAGCATCGATCCTTAGCTCCGAAGACACCGCAGGCTCGACCGCCTGTTCTCCACGCCGGCGCTCGATCCGTCTCCCCAGAGCCCACAACAGCGCGCTGAGCAGCGACCATCCCCCGAAGGAGACGGCCGCGGTTCGGAGCCCTTCGCCGATCATCGCCGCCCGGGAGGCCGTGACGTCTTGCGTGGCCCGGACGTAGCCTTCGAGCGACGCGAAGGGGACCCGCACGTCGAGCACCCATCGGGATTCGCGCCTCTCCAGGGACGTTCGGACCTCGTGCTGCGTGCCGGGACTCGAAGATGCGAGATCGCTTTGGAGTGTACCGTCCTCGCCGGCGGCGAGGACAGCGTCGCCTTCGACGACCAGCTGAATGTAGCGGTATGGACCGGACACCATGACATCGACGACGCGGCGAAGCGTATCCTGCTGGTGACGCTGGAGCCACGATTCTGCGGCCTCGGCGAACGCCAACGTCGACACGTACGCGTCGGCGGTCGCGGTCTCGGTCCAGTTCTGGTACGCATGGTGGATCCGGACCGCGGCGTACGCCGTCGCAAGGACGAGTGTCGCCGCCGCGATCCCTCCGACAGCGACGGTTCGACGAAACCAGATCGTCGCCATGTCATTGTTTACGGTACTGAACGGCGGATCGCGGAACAAGCGATGAACCGGAACGAACGCTTCCCTCGCTGTTGTGACGGGTCCGATCGATCCGTCGCTCCGCTCAGCTGATGCGGATGCGCGGATCGGAGACCGCGAGGGCGACATCGGCGATCAGGTTCCCGACGATCAGGAACGTCCCGTAGAACAGCAGCGCGGCCGTCACCACGTGCTGGTCCTGGTAGCTCACCCACTGGAGCAGAATCTGCGCGAACGACGGGATGTCGAACAGCGCGGCGACGATGATCGAATTCATCAGCACCATCGGGAGCATGACGCCGAAAGAGCTGATCAGCGGGTTGAGTGCGTTTCGGAGCCCATGGCGAAAGATGACGCGAAGCTCCGAACCGCCCTTCGCCCGAGCCACCGTGATGTACGGCGACGACATGACGTCCTCCATGCTCATCCGCGTGATTCGAACGACCGTGACGAAGATCGGCGTGCCGACGATGATCCAGATCGGCAGAAGGTGCAGGATGCAGCTGCCGAACTTCGCGAGCGACATCGGCGCGCCGACGAACCGCCAACCGCACATCCCCCACAGCCCCGAGCCGACCATCAGCGGATCGATGAACTTGTAGATGAACCAGTGGATGAGGATCCCGGTGATGTAGGTCGGGACCGACAGAGCGGGGTACGTCAGGAGGCCGAACACGACGTTGGCTCGCCGGCCACGGAAGCGCGAGGACAGAACGCCGACCGGAATCCCCAGCATCCAGGCAACGGCCATCGACGTGACGGACACGATCAGACTCACCTCGGCCGGGCCGCCCGGTCGGAAGAGAAACGGACCGACCGGTCCGTTGGTCCGGAACGAAATCCCAAAGTCTCCCCGGGTGACGACGCCCTCGAACCAGATCCAGAACTGGACGAAGAACGGTTTGTCGAGTGCCTTCTCCGCGCGGAGGATTGCCGGGAGCTCGGGATCCAGCCCGAACACCCGGACCGCCCAGTCAAGCGGTGTGTAGAAATCGCCGGGGTACATGCAGATAACGCCGAAGGAGACGAAGGCGATCGCCGCGAAGACGAAACCGGAGAACAGGACCCGCTTGGCGACGTAGGTCAGCACGATCCGTCTCCTCGGTGTCGGGCCGTCTCCGTACCGCGGTCGGGCACGTGATGTCCAGATCGGCTCATCGGGGTTCCTCCTCGCTGGAAGTTCACCCGTTGATCTTGGCAGCGACGCCTCACCGTGGCGATAAGGATCGCGTCAGCGGATCGTTACATCCCCGTTAGCGGGAGCGCGTATCCGTCGATGTCGTGGGGTTGCCCTCGGAGATCCGACCTCGTGTCGCAAGCCACCGAGCCGGCCATCGCAGAGCCGTCGCCCGACAGATTGAGCAGGCGAGACGGCTCCTCGAAAGCTAGCGCGACGGAACACGAGCCACGGCACCGACCACCGCGATCCCCATCGTCCCGAAGTGGGACCGCGCCCGCCGAAGCACGGCGAGGCCGCGCCGCTCGAGGAATCCGTCGAGGCCGCCGCGGGCGACGAAGTCGCGGAACCCGGCGCTGTGCTCCTGGCCCGCGGTGCTCTCGATCCATCGGATGACCTGCCACGGGACGTGGGTCGCCGGACGCGGCGGCTCGGTGTATTCGGTGAGGACGAGGGCGCCGTCCGGTCGGAGGACCCGAAGCGCCTCGCGCACCATGAGCGACCGTTCGTCTTCCGTGTGCTCGTGCAGCGCGAGAATCAGCAGGCTCGCGTCGAACGAGCCATCCGGGAACGGCAGCTCGTACGCCGAGCCGAGGACGTAGTCGGTGTTCGCGTCCCTACGTCGCTCGGCGGTCGCGATCATCGCCTCGGCCAGGTCGACGCCGGTCGCCCGGATTCCGGCCCGACCGAGGGCGCGGCACTGCGCCCCGGTCGCCGAGGCGATGTCGAGGACCTCGCGAGCGCCGAGTTCCCGGCAGGTCCGAACGATCTTCGGTCGAAGCGGCCACAACAGCGGATCGATCAACGCCCGATAGAAGCGGACGGCGAGAGAACCGTAGCGGGTCTTCCATGCCATGGTGCACCAGATGGTAAGGGAGCTTCCGCTCGGCGCAAATCCTGTACCATGGGACGAAGGAGGAGACGCAATGCCGAACTGCACCAACAGGGAGTCGAACCTCGAAGACTGCCCGTGCACCTATCCGGGCTGTCCGCGGAAGGGGGCCTGCTGCGACTGCTTGCGGTACCACCTCGCGTGCCAAGAGCTGCCCGGCTGTTGCTTCCCGCCGGAGGTCGAGCGCTCGTACGACCGCTCGTTCCGTCGGTTCGCCGAGATCCACGGAGGCTGAACGCGACATGGCCGGATGCTCGAGACGGCGCGCACCGGGGCTCGTCACGCGGGAGCGGATCGCCGCCGATCTGGCGGAGTTGGGCGTCGCGCCCGGCGATACCGTGATGCTCCACGCGGCGGTCGGCGCGATCGGCTGGATCGTCGGGAGTCCGGATCGCGTCCTGGCGGCGGTACTCGACGTCGTCGGCGAGGCGGGAACGCTTCTGATGTACGTCGGGTGGGACGGGTCGCCGTACGACGTCACGATCGGGGCTCCGGCGCTCCCGTCGGCGCTGGCGGAAGCGTGGCCCGCCTACGATCCGGAGACGTCGCGGGCCGTCCGCGACTGGGGCGTGCTCGCGGAGTACCTGCGGACCTGCCCCGGTGCGAGGCGAAGCGCGCATCCGGACGGCTCGTTCGCGGCCGTCGGCGCGAAGTCCGACGAGTTGACCCGCGATCATCCGTTGCAATACGGGATGGGGCCGGGCTCTCCGCTGGCGAAGCTCTGCGAGGCAAGGGGGAAGGTCGCGCTCCTCGGCTCGCCGTTGTCGAACGTCACCCTCCTTCATCACGCCGAGCACCTCGCCGAGGTTCCGAACAAGGGGATCGTCCGGTACTGGGCGCCGATCCTCCGGGACGGCGAGAAGACGTGGGTCGAGATCGAGGAGTTCGACACAGGCGGAGAGGGCTGCCTTCCGTGGCACGGGCCGACCGACATGTTCGAAGCGATCGTTCGCGACTACCTTCAAGAGGGCCGCGGCCGGGTCGGGCACGTCGGCGCAGCGCTGAGCTACTTGCTCGACGCGGCCGGGCTGACGGAGTACGCGGTCGGATGGATCGAGGAGCGGTTCTCCGAGTACGAACCGCAGGATTTCGAAGTGGAGATTCGCCCCGCCGCCGGACCGGACCATCGCGAGCTCGCGGCACTGCTCGGGATGCACGACGAGGAGCTGTCCGGTTCGACGACTTCAGCGGCCCGCCTGTCGACGCGGGTCGACGAGTTCCTCGAGGATCCGGATCGAAAGGCGTTCGTCGCCGCGGCCGGCGAACGCGTGGTGGGGATGATCGTCGTTTCGCAGGCGGCGCCGGGTCGCGGATCGATCGAACTCGCGTTCGTCGAGCCGGAGTTCCGGCGGCGCGGGATCCTCCGGGAACTCGAGGCGGACGCGTCGGCGCATCTGAGGGACATCGGATGTCACGTCGTGGAACTGCGGGTGGGAGCGGGAAACGACGCGGCGCGATCCGCGTGGCGGTGCCTCGGCTACGGACCGACGGTCGAGTTCCTGGAGCGGCCGCTGTAGGAGGCGAAGGATGGACGTGCCGGACCGGCTGTACCATGCGTCGGCCGTGCGGGGACGCAGGGAGTTGGTCCCCGGCCAGAGCACCCACGGCACGTGGGTGTACGCGGTCGGCGATCCGATCCTCGCTGCCTGTTTTCTGTCGACGACCGGCGGGGACCTCACGTGCGCCGTCGGGCGGGATCGACGGACCGGTCGCCCGTACCTCTGCGAGCGGTTCGAGGGGGCGTTCGAGCGGCGCTACGCCGGCGCGGCCGGTTCGATCTACGTGCTGGACGGAGACGGGTTCCTCGCCGGACGCACGCCCTGGGACGAGGAGTACGTCAGCGGGCGGGTCGTACGTCCGTTGTCCGAGATCCGCGTCGAGGACGCGTGCGAATACCTGGAGGCCCTCTCGCGGTCCGGTGAGCTCGCGTTGGTGAGGTACCCGGAGCGGATCGACGGGATTCCCGCGGACGACTCCGACCTCGTGGAGAGGGCGGTCCTGGGGGTCGATCGGTTCGGGCCCGACGTGTTGTGTGGCTTCGCCGAGTACCATCCCGCCCTGATGCCGCGGATCCGGTCGGCCCTGGGGCCGAGGCGGATCGATCGGACGCGGTCCGCTGACAACGTGGCTTGAGCCGCCGAACGGAGGAAGGTGGATTCGATGAAGAACGACTTCGTGGCGCGGATCCTGTACGAGATCGCCGATCTGCTCGCGCTCGACGGCGTCGCGTTCAAGCCGCAGGCGTACCGACGGGCGGCGCAGGCGGTCGAAACGCTCGGCGAGCCGATCGAGGTCCTCGTCGCGTCGGGGACGCACAGGAATCTTCCCGGGGTCGGCGATGCGATCGCGAAGAAGATCGCTGAGATCGTCGAGACCGGCCGCTTGAAGTACCACGACGACCTGAAGGCGAAGCTGCCGATCGACCTGTTCGCGCTGACGCAGGTCGACGGCGTCGGCCCGAAGACGGCGAAGCTCCTCTACGACGAGCTCGGCGTCCGCGATCTGGCCGACCTCGAGCGGGCGGCGCGGGCGGGGAAGATCCGCGACGTGAAGGGGCTCGGCGCGAAGACGGAGGAGAAGATCCTCCGGGGGCTCGGCGAGACGAGGCAGGTCGAGGGGCGGATCCTCCTCGGGCGGGCGTCCGACCTCGCGGACGACCTGATCGAGCGACTTTCGAAGACGGGCCTGTTCGCCCGGATCGAAGCCGCCGGCTCCCTCCGGCGCGGCCGGGAGACGATCGGCGACCTCGATCTCCTCGCCGTGACGGAGAAGCCGGAGGAAGCGCCGAAGGCGGCCGAGGCGTTCGTCGGGCTGGCCGACGTCGAAGAGGTCCTCGCGCGCGGGGCGAAGAAGTCGTCGGTCCGCCTCGTCGTCGGCGTCCAGGTCGACCTGCGGATCGTCCCGCCCGAGTCGTTCGGCGCCGCGCTTCAGTACTTCACCGGATCGAAGGCGCACAACATCGCGCTTCGGAAGCGGGCCGTGGCGAGGGGCTGGAAGCTGAGCGAGTACGGGTTGTTCGGGGTGAACGATCGCGTGCTCGCCGGGCCGGAGGAGGCCGAGATCTACGCGCGGCTCGGGCTTCAGTTCGTCCCGGCCGAGCTTCGCGAGGACGAGGGGGAGATCCAGCGCGCCGAGGCCGGCTCGCTGCCCGAGCTGATCGAGCCGGTGGACGTCCGCGGCGACCTGCACGTCCACACCGATCGATCGGACGGGAAGGCGACCCTGGAGGAGATGGTCGACGCGGCCCGGGCGCGCGGCCTGTCGTACGTCGCGATCACCGACCACGCCAAGTTCGCCGAGGTGATCGGCGGTCTGACGCCGGACGACCTCCGCCGACAGATCGACGAGATCGCGGCGCTCAACCGAGGGCTGAAGGGATTCCGCGTGCTGGCCGGGGTCGAAGTAAACGTCCGGAAGGACGGATCGCTCGACGTGCCCGACGAGCTCCTCGCGCGGCTCGACGTCGTGACCGCCGCGGTCCACTCTCACTTCCGACTCGGTCGCGCCGAGATGACGGCGCGGCTCGTCCGAGCGATCGAGCACGAGCATGTCGACGTCCTCGCCCATCCGACCGGGCGGAAGATCGGCGAGCGCCCGGCGTACGAGGCCGATTGGGACGCCGTCTTCGAGGCCGCCGCCGATCACAAGACGGCGATGGAGATCAACGCCAACCCGGTCCGGCTCGACCTGAACGCCGACCTCGTCCGCCGCGCGATCGCCGCCGGCGTCAAGCTGGCGATCGGCACCGACGCCCACACCCCGGAGCACTTCGACTTCCTGCGGCTCGGCGTCCTCACCGCCCGCCGCGGCTGGGCGACGAAGGCGGACGTCCTGAACGCGCTCCCCGCCGGCAAGCTGCGTCGGTGAGAAGGGGACAAGCACGGCGGCACTCCCGACCCGTTTTCCGAACGGACGTGCGAGGAGGCCGCGGCCGTCGCGGTCGATCTCACTCGAAGATCAAGCGGTAGATGACCGCCTTCATCGCCGGCAGCCACGCTCTGCCGTCCGCCCCGAGCCGGAACAGGACCGCTTCGTCGCTTTTGACCATCTCGTACATCTCCGCGTACAGCGGGAACGCTAGTTCGAGCGACCGGAACACGCTGTGGCGCGTCGGGAGGAGATACTGGGGATACGGCGCCCCGGTTCTGGGCCCGATGCTATCGACCACGACCGATGTCGAGGCCATCAGGTTGGCCAGCTCCAGCGCCAGCGAACGCGTTCCCCGGTCGCGGGTGGCGGGGTGAATTCCGATCACGTCCGCGTAGAACAGGCAGACGTTCGTCCGGTCGGCCAGCGGCATCGGCTTGAACGCGACGGTTTGCCGACCGCGATCGCTCATCACCGAGATCGATTCCGTGAACCCGACCAGGGCGCGTCCGTACCCGGCGCCGAACCACTCTCCCCGGATGTAGGAGTCGCTGTCGGAGTACTGCGCGTTGGTGACGCTGGCCATGCGAAGGACTTGCCGCAGGTTCTGGATGGACCAGGAGCAGATCTTGGACGCGTCCGGAGCGAGCGGTGGGTCGCTCGTGTACACGCCGTAGATGTCCTCGAGCGCGTCGACGTACAGGCACGCGTCCGTCGATTTCCCCGAGAGATTGACCATCAACCCGACGCCCTCGGGAGGGACTATCCCCGTGTAGGTGTGCTCTCCGAGGACCCGCGTCAAGCCGCTGAGCGTCTCCGCGCGTGCGATCTCGTCGTCTCCCTTGCGGTAGAAGAGGACGTGCGTGCACGCCAGCTGCGGGATCGCCCCGTACGCTTGGCCGAGCCGGCATCCCTCCAGTGCGAAGCTGAGGTAGTCGTCGACACCGTCGATTTCGCACCTCTGGATCGGATCCAGGTACCCCCTGGCCTGGAAGGACGACAGGAAGATCGCGTCGAACACAAACACGTCGAGTGAGCTCGGCGGGTCGGCCGAGTAGCAGTCCCACGTCACGAAGTTCAGCGGTACGTCGGGGTGGATGCGATTCCATGACGCGGAGAGGACCGTCTTGAACTGGTCCGGGCGGGGCACGTACGGATAGAGCGCGACGTTGAGCTCCGTCGCATGGACCGGAAACGTGAGGCCGATCAGCGTCAGGATGACGAGGAGGGCGAGGCCGTTCCTCCTGAATCGTCCGGTTTTCCGAGACAGCATCGTAGACCTCCTAGATGTTCTCTTGCTGAACCTGCCAGCTAGAACACGCTCAGTCCCTATCACATATCTACAGCGAAGTCAACGTGGGCCACACGTCGGCTGCTTCCTCATTGGAGTCGTCTTCTCGAGAGCGAGGGACGCGTCGTCCACGCTTCAGCCGGGCGACGGGCTTCGTATCGATCCAATGCCGGAGACCGGACCCCGCGGCTTGCGCACGGTGGGCCGGAGCGAGCATGATCGACGGACGGGAAGCGGCCGTCCTCGGAAGATCGTCACGGAAGGGGAGGAGTATGACCGAACCGATCCGAACCCTCGCGCTTCGGATGAGCAACGCCTACCTCGTGAAGGGCGACACGGGCTTCGTCCTGATCGACACGGGATTCCGCTTCGACCGGTCACGACTGGAAGCGGAGCTCCGCACCGCGGGCTGCGGCCCCGGCGATCTCCGGCTGATCGTGATCACCCACGGGGACCCCGATCACAGCGGCAACGCCGCCTCCTTGCGCGAGGCGTACGGGACGAAGATCGCGATGCACAGAGCGGAGGCGCCGGCGGTCGAACGAGGCGACATGTTCCTCAGTCGAGGTTCCTTGTCGTTGCCACGTCGGTTGATGAAGCCGGCGATGCGGCTGTTCCGGCTTCGCAGGCGCGATCGGTTCACTCCGGATATCTTCCTCGAAGACGGCGACCGGCTCGACGAGTACGGGCTCGATGCGACGGTCCTGCACGTCCCCGGGCACTCCGCCGGGTCGATCGCCGTGTTGACCGCCGACGGCGTCCTGTTCTCCGGCGACTTCCTCGAGAACCGGACCCGCCCGTCGCTCGCCACCCTCGTCGACGACGCCGAGGCGTTGGAGGCCAGTTTCGAGCGGGTGAAACGGCTCGGTGTCCGGATCGTCTACTCCGGCCACGGCAAGGCGTTCACGATCGACGAGATCGGCAATCCGGACGTAGGCCGTCGCTTGGCATCCCGTACAGAGGCGGAGCGGTCGACGTCGAAGACGCGCTCCATGGGAGAGGAAGATGGTTCATCCCTTTGAGCGGATCATCGCGAGTTTGGAACCATCGCTCGAGCGGCTTCTGGCGATGGATCCAGTGCGAATCGGATCGATTCCGCGGACCTTCCCGGTCTCCGGAGTCTACCTTCTCTCTGAAGGGCCGAAGCACCTCTACGTGGGGCGGAGCCGGAACATCAGAGAGCGGTTGGGGCGCCATTCGCGCCCGGGAGCGACACATCGGATGGCAGCTCTCGCGTTTCGGATTGCTCGAGAAGAAACCGGACGCGTTCGACCTGCGTATCGTGAAACCGGATCGCGCCACGACTTGATGCGAGATCCCCAGTTTACAGAAGCGTTCCAGGCCGCCAAAGCGAGGATTCGGGCGATGGACGTGCGGGCTGTGGAGGAACCAGACCCGGCAAGACAGACTGTCCTGGAGGTCTACGTGGCCGTCGAACTCGGAACCCCGTACAACGATTGGCACACGCATTGAGATCGTTCCAGCGGGATCGGAGACGACTGGACGGCTCTGCAGAAGGGAGCGGATTGGGAACGAAGATCCCCGGATCCGGACTGCGCTTCTCTCGATCGATCCGACGAGCGAGCGCCCAGCCTGGCACGGCGACGCCGGGCTAATGGAGGCGTTCGTCGACGCCGTGCGCCGCGACGACCCAAGCCGCGTGCTGTCCGGCCCGGAGGAGTCGCTCGAGTCCCACCGGATGGCCTTCGCCGCCGAGAGGTCTCGGATGGAGCATCGCGTAGGTAGAAGGCATGGTCGATGAATTGGATCGAACAGGGGCACGGCTGTACGGTGTCGTGCGCGAGTTACGATGCCAATCTATGGGAAGAGAAGGCGTTCTGAACCTAGCGGAGGACGGGAAGCCAATCCGTGCGGAGCAGGGTACTCCCGCCGCTCCGCACGCCGAACAGTGAAGGCCTCAACGCGAGGAAAGCGGGAACGAACGTGGATAACGAAACCAGCGTCGCTCGGCAATATGAGTCCTGGGCGGACAGCTACGACAGTGACAAAGCCGAACTCATCAGGAGAGATGTTGGTATTTCGTTAGAGGCGTTCGTGGATCGAATCCTCGATCGCTGCCACCTAACTGCGGGACAAAGGGTTGTCGACATCGGTACGGGGACCGGTCTCATTGCGATCTCTATTGCCGAGCGGTTATCCAATGATTGTAGCATCCTGGGGATCGACCTATCCGATGCAATGCTCGAGAGGGCCGAGGTTCGCGTCAAGGAGGAAGAAGTCGAGCAAAATGTCGTCTTGAGAAAGGCTTCCGCGCTGGACATTCCAGTGGAAGACGCAACGCAGGATCTGGTGGTGTGCGTGTTCACGATCCGGCATACGAATATCCGAGAGGCGCTGCGGGAATTCATGAGAGTCTTGAAGCCGGGAGGAAGAGCGGTGGTCGTTGACCTGTGTGCCCCCCAGAAATGGCGATCCATACCAGCGAGGATTCTCTTGCCGCTTTTCAGAGTGGGCCTTCTCCTCGCCGGCAGGAAGGTGAGGGCTGAGAGGCGGTCGACCCTCTTGACGGCGAGCGAATGGGAGATCCTGATCGAAGAGAGGCACGGGCAAGCGACCGAGGTTGAGGAGTTCCCGAACAGGACGGAACCAGATTGGAAGCCAGGCAAAGTCATCATCGCGTGGAACAGGGGATGAATCCAGCATAGGAAGGTGAGCCGAATCACCGCGGGGCCGACCGTTGCATCGGCGATCTTGCGGTTGGTGCCGAACCCGGAGCGAAGGAAGCGCTGACCTGCGTCGTCAAAGGAGCGCCGAAACGTGGCGTGTATAAAGTGTGGAGAATGGCTGAAGCAGACTAGCTGAGACTGCGGGTCGCCGGTAGGATGAACTAGATGTCGGAAATTGCTGCGAGACACCTGAGTTGAGAAAGGATGGTCCGATGGCCGCTGTCGTACTCGACGGGAAGGCATTGTCGAAGCAGATCGAGGCGTCGCTCACCGAGCGGGTCGCGAAGCTGAAGGAGAAATCCGGAGGCCGCACGCCGATCCTCGCCACGATCCTCGTCGGAGAGGATCCGGCGTCGGCGACGTACGTCAAGATGAAGGGGAACGCGTGCAACCGGGTCGGGATGGAGTCGCTGAAGCTCCTCCTCCCGGAGATGGCGACTACGGAGGAGCTTCTCGCGGAGATCGACAAGCTGAACGCGAATCCGGACGTCCACGGGATCCTCCTTCAGCACCCGGTGCCCAAGCAGATCGACGAACGCGCCTGCTTCGACCGGATCGCGCTCGAGAAGGACGTCGACGGGGTGACGTGCCTCGGCTTCGGTCGGATGACGATGGGCGAGGCGGCGTACGGCTCGGCGACGCCGGCCGGGATCATGAAGATCCTCGATCACTACGGGATCCCGATCGAGGGGAAGCACGCCGTGGTCGTCGGGCGGAGCCCGATCCTCGGGAAGCCGATGGCGGTGATGCTCCTCAACAAGAACGCCACGGTGACGATCTGCCACTCGCGGACGCAGGACCTTCCGGCGATCGTCAGACAGGCTGACATTGTCGTCGGCGCTGTCGGGAAGCCCGAGTTCATCAAGGGCGAATGGATCCAGGACGGGGCCGTGGTCGTCGACGCCGGCTACCATCCCGGGGGGGTCGGCGACGTCGAGCTTTCGGCGGTGATCGACCGATGCGCCGCTTACACCCCGGTTCCCGGCGGCGTCGGCCCGATGACGATCGCCACGCTGATCACCCAGACGGTCGAGGCGGCGGAGAAGGGCCTGACGGAGACCGAGACGGCCGCCTAGAGGTCCCGCACCATCTCGTACTGGTCGACGAGGCGCGAGAACCCACACGATTCGAAGAAAGCTTGCGTCCCCGCGTCGGTTCCGTCGACGTTGAGCGCCGATAGCCGCGTCACGGACTCCGGCAGCGTGCCGGCCAGACGCGCGACGAGCGCCGTCCCGACGCCGCGTCTCCGATGCGCTCTGTCGACGACGAGCGTCAGCAGCCAGTTGAGCGGCGGCGCGTACGCCGTGGCCCCGACGCAGACTCCGTCGACGAACGCCCCCGCGAGCTGAACGGAATCGGGGGTCGCATCGACGGCCGAGAAGCGGTTCTCGAACGACGGGATCCAATCGGCCGACCGCTCGAGTCTCGTGAGGTCCGCTCGCGCGATCGGTCGGATCTCAAGGGCGGGGAGCGCGTCGAGCGTCCGCAGCTCGGAGGCCTGCCCGACGTAGCACCGCAACGCGCGTGCGATCTCGAATCCGCTCTTCCTGTACGCCTTGATCGCCGGCTCGTTCTGCTGCAGGACCTCGAGGACGAACCGCTCGACGCCCCTCTCGCGGAGCGGCGGGAGGGCGTGCTCGAACATCTTCTTGGCCCAACCTTGCTCGCGGAACGCCGGCACGATGCCGGTCCCGGCGTCGTAGGCCGAGAGGCGCCCTCCCCACGTGTCGATTCCGATCAGGGTGAATCCGACGAGTCGGTCTCCGTCGTACAGCCCCGGGGAAAGGCCGTAGTCGACGGCGTTCTTCCGCATGCGAAGGAGGAGCCCCTCCTCGGTCGTCCCGCTGGCGTCCATGGCGTAGTCGGCGAACGCCTCGAGGAACGCGCAGTGGATCTGTGCCTTGTCAACGCTGCGGAGTGTGGGCATGATGCGCGCAGTGTACCGGATCGTCGAGAAGCAAGCGGCCACGATCCCTGGATGCGGCCATCGGATTCCGAGGGGGGAGAGACGCGAGATGGAGACACGTGTACGTCCGTACGATCGCGACCGGGACTTCGAGGCGATCGGACGATTCCTCGTTCGCACCTACGATCCCGAGGCGGTCCATCGCAACTGGCTGCAGCCGCGGTGGGAGTACATGCACTACCATCCGCTCCTCGAGGAGTCCGGGCTGGACCTCGGGACGTGCGGCGTCTGGGAGGACGGCGGAGAGATTGTCGGGGTCGCCCACTTCGAGCACCGGAGGGGCGTGAACTACCTCGAGGTCGATCCTCGATACGCCGGCCTCAAGCGCGACATGCTCGACTACGCCGCAGAGCGACTGTGGGGCGAGTTCAAGGACGGGAGAGCGGTCTACGTCTACCTCGACGACCGGGACGAGGGCCTCCACGCGATCGCAGGGAAGCTCGGATACGAGCCGAAACCGGACCTGGCCGAGCGGACGTCGACGCTCAAGATTCCGGATCCTTTTTGCGTTATTCGGACGCCCGAGGGGTTCCGAATCCAGAGCCTCGCGGACGAATTCGACGTCCGGAAGGTCCACCGCGTCATGCACCGCGGCTTCAACCACGCC
Organism: uncultured Thermotogae bacterium; assembly: GCA_964466035.1. Lineage (GTDB taxonomy): Bacteria > Bipolaricaulota > Bipolaricaulia > UBA7950 > UBA9294 > JANQEA01. The sequence goes on along the minus strand of CAYXLR010000003.1, from coordinate 17,729 downwards.
GGGGAGCCGCCGGAGGACGGGCTCGAATCTCGACGGAGGAAGCTGTCGGCGCCCAACTTCCGCCGGGACCTCGCCATCGTGGCGGTCGCGCCGAGCGGCGAATACGTCTCGTTCTGCGGCATGTGGATGGACCCCAGCAACCGCGTCTGCTACGTCGAGCCGGTGGCGACCGATCCGGACTACCGCCGAATGGGGCTCGGGGCCGCCGTCGTCCTCGAAGGGGTTCGCCGCTGCGGCATCGAGGGCGCGACGGTTGCCTACGTCGGGTCGGATCAGGCGTTCTACCGGTCGATGGGCTTCGAGACGACCTGCTCGCAGACGCCGTGGAAGCTGGGGCTCGCCGGTTGACCGGTGCTCCGCGCGGCGGGTTGGGGTAGACTGGGGAATCCATCTTTCACGTTAGGGGGCGTCATGGCGAAATCGCAGGACAAACAGAGGCGAAGCGGAAGGAAGAAGGCCCAGAAGTCGATCAAGGAGAAGCGCGCCGCGAAGAAGGCCAAGCGGGCCGAGAAGGAGCGGCAGCTCTGACGCACGGCCCGGCCCGGCCGAGGTTTCAGGCGCGGCTTCGAGCACGGTCGACGCTCGCCGTTTCGCGCTCGTGTTCCATTCGATCCGACCGAGCCTGAACGGTGCGCCCCTTCAGCGTTGAATCCGTGAGAACGTGAAGGAGAGTGGATGAGGACGGTTCTGATCACGGGGGGGAGCAGCGGCATCGGGCTGGAGTTCGCGAGACAGCTCCTCGAGGCGGGCGACCGGGTCATCGCGACGAGCCGGAACGCCGAGGGCTCGGCGGACCTGCGGGATCTGAAGGCGGAACACGGCGATCGGCTGTCGATCTATCCGCTGGACGTCGGCGACGAGGCGTCGCGTCGAAGCCTTTTCGAGGCGCTTTCCGGAGAAGTCGACGGCCTCGACATGCTGATCAACAGCGCCGGGATCATCTCCGGCGACGAGGAGCACATAAGCGTATTCGGCGTACTCGACCAAGAGGAGCTGGCGCGAGCCTTCCTCGTCAACAGCATCGCGCCGCTGATGATGGTCGAGAAGTTCTTCCCGCTGCTGAAGTCGGGAAATCGTCCGATCGTCGTCAACATCTCGTCGCTCAACGGGAGCATCTCGGTGTGGAATCGGCCCGGGAAGTACAGCTACTGCGCCAGCAAGGCGGCCCTCAACATGATCACCAAGGGCCTGTCGTTCGAACTCCGCGACGCAGGAATCAAGGTCGTGGCCTTCCATCCGGGATGGGTCCAGACGCGGATGACGCGCAACGAGGACGCTCCGATGACGCCGGAGGAGTCGATCGGCGGGATGCTGCGCGTGATCGAGTCGCTGGGGCCCGATGACAGCGGCGAGTTCCTCGACTGGGAAGGGAACGAGGTTCCGTGGTAGCCGAGGCGGTCGTCTGGGACTTCAACGGGACGCTGATCGACGACGTCGACCTGGTCGTCCGCTCGGTGAACGCGCAGCTTGCGAGACGGGAGCTGCCTCGGCTGACGGTTGAGCGGTATCGGGACGTGTTCGGCTTCCCGGTCGCCGACTACTACCGACGGATCGGCCTCGACACGGACAGAGAGCCGATGAGCGAACTGTCGGCGGAGTTCTTCGAGGCGTACACACCGGGGCTCCCGTCTTGCCCGCTTCACGACGGCGTGCGCCGTGCGCTGGCGGCTCTCGGCGACGTCGGCGTGCGTCAATTCGTGCTCTCCGCGATGGAGGAGCGGATGCTCTCCGCCACGATCGAGCACCTGGGAATCGACGGTTTCTTCGCGGCGGTCTACGGGTTGTCGCATCTGGAGGGGGACTCGAAGGTCGAACGCGGCCGCGAGCTACTGGCGAGCTTCGCCATCCGGCCGGACTCCGCGATCCTCATCGGCGACACGGATCACGACGCCGAGGTCGCCCAGGCTCTGGGAATCTCCGTGGCCTTGATCGCCGGAGGCCATCAAAGCGCCGCGCGGCTGCGAGCAACCGGCTGCCCGGTCTACGAGTCGTTCCCCGATCTGGCCGCGGCCCTTCTCCGCTAGACGAACGCCCGCTCCGCGAGCCGACGGACGCGGCTTCTTCGTCCCTCCGGGTTGCATCGAGCTTCGCGGTTGTTCGGCAAACACCTGAGCACGTAGGATGGACGGCGAACAGCGCAGGTAACCGAGGGCAAACGCGGGAAGGGCGCCTCGCGCTCGGAGCGGGGACGGCGTCGAGCAACGAAGGGAGGCGGAGGTGCACGAAGATCTGAGTCGGATCTTGGATCCTCGATACCCCGATTACGTCTACGCCAACAAGCCGCTCGTCGACATCTACCAGAAGGCCCGAGGCAGCTCAAAGGCGGCGAAGGTTCTTCTGGGAGAGTGGCTGAAGATCGATGCCCCAGGCGGTCAGATCCCGTCCACGAAGCGGGTTCCGGTCCGCTACCGTGGAGGGAGCGGCTACGCGCTTGCCGAGGACATCACGCGAAGGCGGCAGCTCGAAATCTACTTCATCGATGTGGATCAGGGCGACTCGATCCTGATCCAGACGCCGGACGACCGGCGCGTCCTCGTCGACGGCGGTGCGACGGACGACGCGCTCGAATTCATCGTCAACAAGTACCGACTCGACAAGAGGGACCACTACATCGACTTCGACGCCGTGATCGCGACGCACAGCGACAGCGACCACGTCAATGGCTTGATCAAGATCCTCAGGCACCCGCGAATCGCCGTGAAGCGCGTCTTCCATAACGGCCTGTTTCGGAGGAAGGAGGGCGCTCTGGATCCGGGGCCCAAATCGGCGTCGAACAAACGCGTCTTCGGTTTGGAGGATCGTCCGTCGGTGAACGGTCGTCCGGAGCTGAAGTACCTCATGAAGCGTCTCCTCGCCGCGATCGACAAGGCCGAGGAGAATCTTCCGGTCGTCGTCCGGAGGATGAAGGAGAGCAAAGGGCGAGTCACCCGCATCGATCTGCCGCCCGAGGGATTCGTCTGCCGACGCCTCGACCGGACGCACGGCCACGTCCCGCCGTTCGACGCGGACAACCGGTATCTGACCATCGAAGTCCTTTGGCCGCGGGCCAGGAGAAGGGACGGCGAGCTGTCGTATCCCTGGTACGGGAACGCCGCCCGGACGGTGAACGGGAACTCGATCGTGCTGCGCGTGGTCCACGGCGACAACCGGATCCTTCTGACCGGCGATCTGAACGAGCCGTCGATGGAGGATGTCCTGCACGACCTCTCGGCGACGATCGAGGATCCGAAGGAGCTCGCCGCCGACGTGTACAAGGCCGCCCACCACGGGAGCCAGCACTTCCTGCTCGACTTCCTGAAGGTCCTGGCGCCGAACGTCGCCGTGATCTCGTCGGGGGACGCGAAGAACGACGCCCACGGCCATCCGCGCGCCGTTCTCATGGGGACCATCACCCGCTACTCGAAGCACCCCAGGCCGGCGGTCTTCTGCACGGAGCTCGCCGCCTGCTTCAGCAAGTTGTCGCGCGAGGAGATGCGGGAGTTCCGCGCCGGTACGCGAGAGCTTTACGCGAGGTCCTTGAAGGGGATCGTGCATCTGCGAAGCAACGGGGAGCGTCTCTGCTTGGCGACCGTTCACGGGAGGAAGCCGCCCGGCGGAGGGCAACAGGCTCAGACCACCTGGAAGTGGGACATCTGGCCGGACACCGAGTAGCGCGGCGAGGCCCGAGTCCGCTCGCTGTCCCGAGTCCCCCGGAGGCTCGCGGGTTGAACGGACGGCCGCACCTCTTTAGCATCCCAACCGTGGACGTGCGACGTGAAGCAGCGGAAGCCACGCGCCAAGATGCGCGAGAGGAAGCGATCCATCGCGAAGAGATCGTCGTTCCGGACGACGTGATCGACGGGAACGGGCACGTCAACAACGTCGCCTACGTCCAATGGATGCAGGACGTCGCCGTCCGGCACTTCGCCACGGTCGGCGGCGTTGAACCGATGCGCGCCGCCGGTGGGACGTGGGTGGCGCGGTCCCACCGGATCGAGTACCTCCGCCCGGGCTTCGCGGGCGATCGGATCGAGGTTCGCACGTGGGTCGCCAACTGCCGGCGCGTCCGATCGCTGCGGCGGTACGAGTTCGTGCGTCCGTCCGACGGTGTCGTCCTCGCGAGAGGGGAGACCGACTGGGTGTTCGTCCGTGCGGAGGACGGACGGCCGTGCGCGATCCCCGCGACCATCCGTCGGGCGTTCACCGTCCTTCCGGACGGGGAGGAGCGGGGATGACACCGAAGTTCGATCGCAGCTCGTTCGATCTTCTGGTGGAGGACGCAGGGACCCAAGGTTGTCTCGGGCACGTCCCGGCGCTGCCCGGCCTCTGCTTCCGCGCTCGCAACGCCGAGGAAGCGGAGGCGATCGCGTCGGACCGGATCGCCGAGTACGCCGCGTGGCTCCGCGCGGAGGGCTTGGCCGATCTCACGCCGGGGACCGCGGAGGGCTCCTCCGCTCTTCGGGTCGTCGTCGCGGAGCACGTCGCCGGCGCGCCGGTCTGGGAGTCGGGGAACGCCGCCGTTCTCTTCCGGTACGATCTTCGTCCGCTCGATGACCGCGCGATCGCCGCGCACCTTCGCTTCGTCCGCCGGGTGCTCGATCGGATGCGGGACGCGGTCGAACCTCTGTCCGCGTCCGATCGCGTTGGGAGGCCGGCGCCGGACCGACGCTCCATCGACAAGACGCTCGAGCACGTCGGCAACTGCGTCTGGTGGTATTGCTCGCGGATCGATGACGACCTTCCCGAGCCGGACGAGCTCGCCGGCGAGGACATGCTCGATCGGATCGATCGGCTGTTCGCCGTTGCCGAGTCGCACCTGCTGTCCGTTCCGTACTCCGCGCGCGCGACGGTCCACGTCCCGACCCGCTTCCCTACCAAGGACCCGAACGAGCGCTGGACCTACACCAAGGTCTGCCGCCGCCAGGCCGAGCATGCGTGGATACACTTGTGCGGCCTGAAGCGTCAGGTGCCCGAGATCCGGAAGGAGTGAACCCGTGGAGAACAAGACGGCGAAGTACGGAAACTGGGTTTCGTCAAGACTTGTCCTTGTGCCGGGCGTGCTGGCTCTTCTCCTCGGGGGCTCGGCCTTTTTCCTCCCTCCGTTGGGCATCGCCGCGGGCTTCTTCCTCCTCGTTTCTGCCTACTTCGCGTACGCTCGGTACGCGTTCTCGCCGAAGGGGCGGGACATCCAGGCGAAGGTCTTGGATCTGGTCTTGTCGCACGTGCCGGACTGGGACGGGGAGGGAAAGGTCCTCGACATCGGGTGCGGGAGCGGCGCGCTGGCGATCCACATCGCGAAGAGATACCTGAACACCCGAGTCGTCGGCATCGACCGCTGGAGCGGAGGCTGGGAGTCCTCGAAACGGCTCTGTGAGGGAAACGCGGGTCTCGAGGGGGTGGCGGAGCGCGTCTCGTTCGAGCGCGCGGACGCCGCGTCGCTCCCGTTCGACGACGAAGCGTTCGATTTGGTCGTGAGCAACTTCGTGTTCCACGAAGTGCGGGGCGTTCGGGACAAACGCCGACTGCTCAACGAGGCCCTGCGGGTGTTGAAAGCGGGCGGGTGGTTCGTGTTCCAGGACCTCTTCCTCTGGCGGCTGGTTTACGGGGAAATCGATGACCTGCTCGATACCGTCAGGAGCTGGGGGGTCGAATCCGTGGAGTTCATCGACACGAGCGAATCTGCGTTCATCCCCAGGGCCCTCAAGCTCCCGTTCATGCTGGGAACCGCGGGGATCCTGTGCGGGAAGAAGTGAGCGATCCTCCTCGTTCCCCGGGCTCTCCTCGGAGTCAGCGTTGGGTTCTTCGCTCGCTCCTGAGTAGGCTGTAGAGGCGGAGAGAGGCGGTCCGATGGCGCCAGCGTTCTACTCGATTCCTGTGCTCGCTGTGACGATCCCCTTCCTCGTTCGTGCGGGGATCCTCGGGAAGTGGCGGCAGGTCTACGTGCTCAAGCCCCTCTCCACGCTGATCGTGATCGCAGTCGCGTCCCTGTCGTTCCTTCAGCCCGAGAGGAGCATGGTCTACACGATCGGCGTCCTGGTGGGGCTTGCGTTCTCGCTGGCAGGGGACGTCGCGTTGATGTTCGAGGAGAGACGCAACGCTCTTCTTGCAGGACTGGGATCCTTCCTGTTGGCGCACGTCGCCTACGCGGTGGCGTTCGGGATCCTCGGGCGCGCCTCCTGGTGGGACGCGCTGTCCGCGGCGGTCCTGCTCGCCGTCGGGGGGATCCTCTACCGGCTGTTGAGGCCGAGACTGGAAGGGATGCAGGGACCGGTCCTCGTGTACATCGTGGCGATCTCGCTGATGGTGAGCCGCGCTGTATCGACACTGCCCAGCCCGGCCCTCGGCACGGGGCAGGCGGTGATGATCGCGGTGGGGGCGGTGTCGTTTTACGTATCGGATGCGATTCTGGCGGCATGCCGATTCTGGAAACCCTGGAGGTACCGGCGTATCAGCTTGATCTTCTACTACACCGGACAGCTTCTGATCGCGCTGGCGGCGTCCCTCTTCGGTCCTCCGGCGTGAGACCCGACGTCTCCTCTCGCGCCCGGCGGGGGATCGCTTGCCTCCGTGCCAGCCGCGCCGTACGGTAGGGCGCGCGAATCTGGCCCCAATCCGTGGGGAGCTGCACGTTCGACGGGAAAGGAAGCGAGACGATGATCGGTAGACTGTCTGACGATGTGCTCGATGCGATGTTGGAAGCGATGCCCATCGAGTTCTCGGTCGTCGATGCCAACGACGAGGTCCTCGCGTGGAACAAGCACGAGACGCGGATCTTCAAGCGGCCGAAGGGAGTCGTCGGTCGGAACGTGAGGGACTGTCACCCGAAGAAGAGCTTGGACAAGGTCGAGACGATCCTTGCCGAGATGAAAGCCGGAGCGCGGGACAGCGCGAGGTTCTGGATCGATCTCCCCGTGGGCATGGGCGGAGCAAAACAGAAGATCCTCATCGAGTACCGCGCGCTCCGCAACGGGGCCGGGAAGTACCTCGGCTGCCTGGAGTGCAGTCAGAACATCTCCGGGCTCCAAGCCCTCTCCGGCGAGAAGCGGCTGCTGGAGTAGCGAGTCTGCGGTCGACGCTTCCTAGCTTGATGAGTGCTTCGGCCTGATGTGCAGTAAGACCTCGACGTTACCCCTCTCGCCCTCGATCGGTGATTCCATCTCCCCGACGACGGACCATGGCGTCTCGATCTCGACGAACGTCCGAAGATCCTGAAGAACGGCGTCGCGGTCGGTTTCGCGCTTCACGACGCCGTCGGACGGGAGCTTCTCCGCCCCGGCTTGACCTCGGGGCCGAGCTCGTCCGCCGCGCGCTTGACGCCGGGGCGAGGCTGGCGATCGGCACCGACGCCCACGCCCCGGAGCAGCTCGATTTCATGCGGCTCGGCGTCCTGACCGCTCGCCGCGGGTGGGCGTCGAAGGCCGATTTGCTCAACGCGTCGGCCGCCGGGTAGGACGGAAGGGAAGGAGCGGACATGCCGGAGTTCGGGTCGCCGTTTTCCGGGTTGAAGAGCGACAGGAAGCTGACCGAGGGGGAACTCGTCCGCGCCATCCGGTTCATGGTCGCGGCGGAGTATGAGGCGATTCAGCTGTACATGCAGCTCGCCGAGTCGACGGACAACGAGCTCGCGATCAAGGTGTTGACGGAGATCGCCGACGAGGAGCGCGTCCACGCTGGCGAGTTCCTCCGGCTGCTTCGCGAGCTGGCCCCGGACGAGGAGCGCTATTACGCCGAGGGCGCGGAGGAAGTGGAAGAGGAGATCGAGAAGCGCTCGTAGCGCAGGGCCCGGTCGTGCGAGCCGGATCGCTCCGGCTTCAGAGGAAGAGCGAGGCGATCCTCTGCGCCAGGCCGGCGACGACGAGGCCGTAGGCGGCGGAGCCGACGAGCAAGAGGAGAGCGCTTCTGTACCCGAGTTCTTTGATGAACATCCCGAGGGCGATGATGCACGGCACGCCGATCGTCGCGGCGACGCCGAACGTGTAGATCTGGAGAGAGGTCAGCTGCGAAGGGAGATCGCTTCCGAGGACTGAGACGAGCATCGCGCCGGAAAGGTCCTTCTGGAGGAACCCGAAGATCAGCGGGACGATCGTCTTCTCCGGCAATCCGAGCCAGGCGGTGATCGGCGCGAACGGCCTGACCAGCGTCCAGGTCATGTCAAACCGCTCCAGGATGGCGTAGAGGATCCCCCCGACCGCGAGTAGGGGGATCACGATGTAGACGAAATCCCTCATTCGGATCCAGCTCTTGGTGAGGATGTTCCCGATGATCGGCCTACGGTACGGCGGCAGCTGGAGGAGGAGCGGATCGCCTCGCGTTCGGAGGAGCCGTCTGACACAGAGCGCCCACACCGACGCGGCGAGGAAGGACGTGGCGAGGACGTAAAAGGCGAGAGCCTTGCTGCCGTAGTAGCCGACGACGCCCATGATGATCGCGATCCGGCTCGAACAGGGGACGAAGACGAACAGCGACGCCGTGTAGCGTTTCGACTTCTCCGAGGAGAGGACGCGCGTGGCGCGCACGGCCGGCACGGTGCAGCCGAGCCCGAGCGCGAGGGGGATGAACGCCTTCCCCGGCAGGCCGAGGCGCTTGAGGAACCCCTCCATCGTGACGATCAGCCGCGTCAGGAGGCCGACATCCTCCAAGAATCCGAGAATGAAGTAGAAGAGGAAGACGTACGGGAGGGCGATGGAGACCCCTGCGGCGACCCCGCTTGCCGCCTGGATCAGGATCGTGCTGACGATCGAGCCCCCGCTACTCGCCAGAGGCTCGAGCAGCCGCTCCGTGGCGCCGAGGAGGAGGTCCTGCATCGCGCTTCCGAGGTAGAGGAGGAGGGCGAAGATGCCGAGGAGGATCGCCCAGGTCGCCAGCGTGCCGGTAATACGGTGGAAGAAGAAGCTGTCGAACCTCTCCTGGAGCGGCACCTTTTCCCTTCGCTCCACGTGGAGGATTTGCGTGACCTTCTCCGCGATGAACGAGGCGGTGCCGTATCGCGTGATCGAGATATCCTCCTCTACTCGAGGATGGTCGAGCAGCCTCTCATGGGCCTCGTCGATCGCCGCGTCGGCCTCGAGGTAGGGGTAGAAGTCGCTGTCCATCTCCAGGATCCTGATCGCGACGAAACGTCTCGGGAGGGGGCTCTCTGCGATGCGGGAAGAGAGGAGATCGATCGCCTGTTCGATGTGGTCGTCATACCTGACTTCAAAAGGCGCCGGCGTCTCGAGCCGCACCAGCGCGTCGAGCAGCCGATCGATCCCCGTCTTCTTGAGCGGGTTGATCGGCACGACGGGGACCCCGAGGATGCCCTCCAGCCTCTCGGGATCGACCGTAATTCCCTTCGCCGCCGCTTCCTCGACGAAGTTGAGCGCGATGACCATCGGCTTGCCGGCCTCCAGGATCTGGAGGGCCAGGTAGAGGCTCCTCTCGAGTGCGGAGGCATCGACGACGAGGATCACGCTGTCCGACCTCTCTTCGAACAGGGCGCGTTCGGTCAGTTTCTCCTCTTCGCTCCGGTCGGAGATCGAGTAGAGCCCCGGTGTGTCGAGAAAGGCGATTCGCGTATCGCTATAAACCTTGTCCGCCCTCGTCACCTCGACCGTCGTGCCGGGGTAGTCGGAGACGATGACCCGCGAGCCGACCAGGGCGTTGAGCAGCGAGGACTTCCCGACGTTCGGCTGGCCGATCAGGAGGACCCTAGTCTCGCGCATACTCGACAACCTTGATCCCCTCGGCGATGCGCCGATCGATGGCGATCTTCTGATACTCCACCCTGATGGCGAGCCCGCTCGGGATCCGGTGCGTCACCTCCATCGCGGCTCCAGGGGTGATCCCGAGGCTGATCATCCGCTCGAACAGCGCGTAGTCCGTGAAGAGGATGTCCGTGATCAGCCCCTTTCGATGAAGCCCGAGGTCGACGACGGAGACCCCCTCGTCCTTCAGTGTGGAGAGCTTCTTGATGGTGTTGAGGACCTCTCGTGAGACGAAGTGCTCGAGCAGGTGGGCTATCTCGTGAGCCTCCTCCTCGCTGCGTCGGCGCTTGTAGTACTCCTCCAGCGCGAGGTGCTTCTCGACGATTCTCCTCGCCTTCTCCAGCCCGGTCGGTGTCAGGGCGATCGTTCCATCGGCGTCGAGCAGGAGCCCCTCGTGCTCGAGCTTCTGCACCGCACGAGAGATACAGGAGGACGCCACTCTGATCTCCGCTCGAATCGATGAGAGAGGCACGTGCCGGTCGCGCTCGGCCAGTATTCTCAAGATGTCTTCCTGCACGATCGCGAGAACGTCGGCATGCTCGATCGTGTCAGCCATCTCCGTTCTCTGCGCTCAAACGGCCTTTCGGTCCGTCGTCGCCCGTGCGGTCGGGCGAGGCGCCTCAGCCGTTCGGCCGGCAGGCGCTGCCGATGTCGGCCTTGAGCAAAGGTCTCAGTATACCGGGGCAGCGGCCTGCGGCCAAGCAGCGTCCCCCCTCGGGTGGCGGGCACGACGCGAGGCCTGTAGCGTGGGCCAGGAGCGGTCCGAGGGTCTCCGCTCGGGATCCGAGGAGGAACTATGGCCATCGTTCTCGATGGAGAGGCGTTGTCGCGGCGTCTGGAGGCGTCGCTCGCGGAGCACGTGGCGCGGCTGAAGAGGGAGGCCGACTGCACGCCGACCCTCGCGACGGTCCTGGTCGGGGGTGACCCAGCCTCGGCGATGTACGTCAAGATGAAGGGGAACGCGTGCCGCCGCGTCGGGATGGTGTCGCTCAGGGTCCTCTTGCCGCAGGCGACGACGACAGAGCGGCTGCTGGACTAACCTTCGCCTTCGGCTGCGGCATGGCCCTGTCCATATGTGTCACCGGCGGTTGCTCCGATGATGTTGGGAGATTGGCGCCTTGTGCCACGGGGTCTTGGCCTCGATGAGCGTTCGAAGGTCGTAAGAGAACGCCTCACTCAACCCGACGCTCCTGTGGAAATGCCACTGTCAGTCTCGACGGGCCAGTTCTCCAGCGGAAGGGGGGGCTCGTCTCGACCCACGAGGTCGCCTCCTGCCGTGATCGGTCCGCTCGCATGAATGATCTTGAAGCAAATAGAGGAGCGCATTATGATAAATATCCACAGAAGCGATAGGAGGATGGAAGGGGGGGCGAGAGACGCGACTGCGAACGACCGAGGGTATGAGCCGAGCGAGACCGAACGCAGTCTAAAAATAGCAGGCGGGTCAGTCCAGAGGGGTGTGTAACATGTATAAAGTAGTTCGGGGATTCCTGGCGGTGTGGAGTGTTGCTTTAATCTTGGGGGCTCTCGCCTGCACCCGCGCTGCTCCTGACAGCGTCGGCAGCGGCCCAGGCTTCGAGTCACCGAGCGGCATCGCCGTAGAAGGCGACGGCGACCTGGTTGTAGCAGATGAAGGTCTGTTGGCAGTAGTGCGCATTGATCCGCTCACTGGCGACCGTACGATCCTGTCGGATGCTCACGTCGGAAGTGGCCCTTCTTTTGAGTCACCTACTAGCGTTGCAGTAGAGGCAGATGGCAGGCTTGTAGTGGCAGATGCTGGCCTGGAAGCGGTAGTACGAGTAGATCCGATTGCAGGTGACCGCACGATTCTCTCGGGCGTCGGTGCCGGAAGCGGCCCAGCCTTTGGCAGTCCACGAGCCATTGCGGTGGAGGCAGATGGCAAGCTGGTGGTGATAGACCTTGGCTTGCATGCAGTAGTGCGGGTGGATTCAGTCACAGGTGACCGCACGATTCTCTCGGGTATGGGTATCGGTAGCGGTCCGGGCCTGGACACTCCTGTCGGCATTGCTGTAGAAGCCGATGGCAGGGTGGTAGTGGCGGATCGCGGCCTCAATGTGCTACTCCGGGTGGATCCACTCACCGGCAATCGAGCGATCCTCTCGGGCTCCGGCGAAGGAGGCGGCCCAGGGTTTGTACTGCCTGGCTGTATCGCAATAGAAGCCGATAATGGCAAGCTGGTGGTGCCGGATGCCGGCTTGGATGCCGTAGTACGAGTGGATCCGGTCACGGGTGATCGCACGATTCTGTCAGATGACGGCGTCGGAGTCGGTACAGCCTTTGCATCACCCATTGGCATAGCTGCAGGGGCTGACGGAGAGCTGGTAACCACAGATCCTGGCTTAGATGCGGTGGTTCGGGTGCATCCGGTTACTGGCGATCGTACGATCCTCTCGGATGCTGACAGCGGGAGTGCGCCAGGTCTGCAGTCGCCTCTTGGCGTTGCAGCGGAGTCCAACGGTACGCTCGTGCTGGCAGATGCTGGCCTGGCCGCTGTCCTTCGGGTAGACCCGGTCACTGGTGACCGTACGATCCTCTCGAGTGCGGGAGCCGGGAGCGGTCCAGTCTTTGCCTCACCGTTTGTCATTGCGGTGGAGTCCGATGGACACTTGGTGGTAGCAGACATCGGTCTCGATGCCGTCGTACGTGTCGATTCGGCCACTGGTGATCGCACGATCCTATCGAGTGACAGTACCGGCAGTGGCCTGGGCTTTGACACGCCTTTGGGTATCGTGATAGACGTCGATGGACAGGTAGTCGTAGTGGACTTCGCCCTGGACACGGTACTTCGCGTGAATCCGATCACGGGTGACCGCACGATCTTGTCAGATGCTGACATCGGCAGCGGGCCAGACTTCGTGAGACCCCAAGGCATTGCGGCGGAGGCCAGTGGACAGCTCGTAGTGACAGACACTGGACTGGTCGCGGTAGTTCGTGTGGATCGAGTCACCGGTGATAGAACGATCCTCTCGGATGCTGCGACGGGCAGCGGTCCAAGCCTGGACACTCCTGTCGGCATTGCAGTAGAAGTTGATGGCAACTTGGTGGTAGCAGATCGTGGCTTGCACGCAGTGGTTCGGGTAGATCCAATCAGCGGTGACCGCACGATTCTCTCGGATGCCAGTGCCGGCAGTGGCCCAAACTTCGTCTCGCCGTTTGACATTGTCGTAGAGGGGGATGGCAGCTTGGTGGTTGTTGATTCTGACTTGGATGCTGTGGTTCGGGTAGATCCAATCAGCGGCGACCGTACGATCCTTTCGGACTTTGAAA
>CAYXLR010000003.1:0-4619 GCA_964466035.1 uncultured Thermotogae bacterium | reverse complement strand
GTGGTTCGGGTAGATCCAATCAGCGGCGACCGTACGATCCTTTCGGACTTTGAAACGGGTGGTGACATCTAGCGACAGCTTGAGCACCTGCCTCGTGAAGCAGCGCGGGCGCGTTCCGGCCTGAAGCCGCGGCGCGCCCGCGCTTGTGGAATCGGTGCTAACGAATGTGTAGGAAGAGCTCCGTGTTCCCTTTTTCGCCTTCGATCGGCGAGCGCATCTCGGCGACGACCCGCCACGGGGTCTCGCGGTCGATGAACGTCCGAAGATCCTGAAGAACGGCGTCGCGGTCGGCTTCGTTCTTGACGACGCCGTCGGACGGGAGCTTCTCCGCCCCGACCTCGAACTGCGGCTTGACGAGGACGACGATCTCTGCGCGCTCATCGACGATGTCGATGAGCGCGGGCAGGATGAGCTTCAGCGAGATGAACGACACGTCGATCACCGCGAGGTCGGCCGGCTCGCCGATGTCCTCCGGCTCCAGGTACCTGGCGTTCAGCCCTTCCCGCACGACGACGCGCGGATCGCGCCGGAGGCTGGGGTGGAGCTGATCGTGCCCCACGTCGATCGCGTAGACCTTCGCCGCCTTCCGCTGCAACAGGCAGTCGGTGAAGCCGCCGGTCGAGGCGCCGACGTCGAGGCAGACCTTCCCGCGCGGGTCGATCCGGAACCGGTCCAACGCCGCCTCGAGCTTCTCCCCGCCCCGGCTGACGTACGACTCGAACGCGAGGATCTCGATCTCGGCCTCGGGATCGATCGGGTGTCCGGGTCGATCGACGATCCGGCCTTCGACCTTGACACGTCCGGCCTCGATCATCCGCTGGGCGCGGGAGCGGCTGCGGATCAGACGGCGCTGCTTGATGACCTTGTCGAGCCGTTCTCTCATCCGGCGGTCGCGGCGACCCGCTGGCGCTGTTCGGCGAACGCCTCGAGGCCGGCCTTGAGGACCTCGACGGCCCGGACGAGCTTCGGCTCCTCGAGGACGTACGCGACGCGCACCTCGTCGTGCCCCCTCCCCTCGGTGGCGTAGAAGCCGGCCCCCGGTGCGACCATCACTGTCTCGCCGTCGAGGTCGAAGTCGTTGAGCATGAACTTGACGAACTCCTCGGAGTCGTCGATCTGGGGGAACTTGACGAAGATGTAGAACGCCCCTTCGGGCCTTCGGCAGCAGACGCCCGGGATCGTCTGCAGTGCGTCGTACAGCGTGTCGCGTCGCGCGTGGAACTTGCGCCGCATCGCCTCGATCTCCTTCTTGTAGCCCGGGTCGTTCAGGAACGCGATCAGCCCGAGCTGCTCGAACGTCGGCGCCGAAAGGCGGATCTGGCACAGCTTGTCGACCGCCTCCATCACGTCGCGGTTCCGGCTGACGAGGCAGCCGATCCGCGCCCCGCACGCCGACAGCCGCTTGGAGATCGAGTCGACGAGGATGGCGTTCTGCGCGAGCTCGGGAAACTCGAGGATGCTCGTGGCGTGCCCCTCGTACATCAGCTCCCGGTACGGCTCGTCGGAGATGACGTACAGGTCGTGCTTGAGCGCCAGATCGGCGATCCCTTGGATCTCACCGCGGGTGTAGCCGACGCCGGTCGGGTTGCCCGGATTGGAGAAGAGGATCGCGCGCGTCCTCGGGGTGACGAGGCGCTCGATTTGATCGATCGGAGGAAAGTGAAATCCGTCCTCGATCTTGGTCGTGATCGGGACGACCTTGATTCCGTTGACGATCGCGTGCCCTTGATAGTTCGGGTAGAACGGCTCGGGAACCAGGATCTCGTCCCCAGGATCGCAGGTCGTCTGCAGTGCGAACGCGAACGACTCGCTCCCGCCGATCGTCACGCGGAGCTCGTCCTCGGAGAGCTCCACGCCCATGTCGGCGTAGAACCGGATCAGCGCGTCGATCGCCTCGGCGATCCCCGGCGACGGGCTGTAGGAGAGCACGTCGACCCGCGCGTTCCGCACCCCGTCCATGAACGACCTCGGCGTCGGGATGTCCGGCTGGCCGATGTTGAGGTGGTAGACGTGAATCCCGCGCTTCTTGGCCGCGGTCGCCAACGGGACCAATCGCCGAATCGGCGAGCCCTTCAGTGCCTGAGTCCGCTCGGAGACGCTACGCATGATCGAGAATCCACACCTCCCGTTGTTCGGGCAGCGACGCGCGAGTCACCTCGACGGTCGACGCACCGACGCGGCGGGCATTGTCCACCAAAGACTCGAATTCATCCACCGTGGCGATCGGCCAATCGGCGATGACGTCGGTCTTGAAGTGCATCGGGATGACGAGCCGCACGTTCGGAAGGCTCTCGATGAGGGACGCCGCCTGTCGCGCGTCGATCGTATAGGTCCCGCCGACGGGAATGAGGAGAACGTCGACGTCGGCTAGCGCTTCGCGTTGGCTGTCGTCGAGCGGCGTTCCCAGATCGCCGAGGTGGACGACGCCCACCCCCTCGAGCGTCATCGCGTAGAGGATGTTCGGGCCGCGCTCCTTCCCGCCGCAGTCGTCGTGGAACGAGGGGATCCCCTGCAGATGCAGGCCGCGAACGTCGAACACGCCGGTCGCTTCGATCACGGCCGGCCGGCCGGGGACGCGATGGATCGCGTTGTGGTCGAAGTGGCCATGGCTCACGGTCACGATGTCGACGGGCGTCTCGAGGAACCGATACGGGACGTCCTCGTGGAACGGATCGGTCATGACGCGCGCTTCCTTCGCCTCGATGAGGAAGCAGGCGTGTCCGACCCACGTGATCTTCATTCGTCCTCCTCCTTGTCCGCGGTGCTCAGCATGACCTCGACGAGCCGCTCATACGGGATCCCCGCCGCCGCCGCCGCGCGTGGCAGATCGCTGATCGGCGTCATGCCGGGGAGCGTGTTCACCTCGAGAACGTACGGGGTCCCGTCCTCCGCGAGACGAAGGTCGACGCGAGAGAACCCGGCGCATCCGATCGCTTCGTGCGCGCGGACGGAGACCTCCTGCAGCCGCTCGGCGGTCTCCGGATCGAGCGGAGCCGGCGCGAGGAACTCGGCCACCCCGTCGGTGTACTTCGCCGCGTAGTCGAACAACTTCCCCGGAATCCGGATCTCGATGACCGGCAGCGCCCGATCCGAGCCGTTTTGGCTCAGCACGCCGACGGTGATCTCGCGCCCCTCGATGTACTCCTCGACGACCAGCGAAGAGAACGCCCCGAGGATCGAGCCGGCCGCCTCCCGAAGATCGTCCTCGCGCTCGACGAACGACACCGCGACGGTCGAGCCGGCGTTTCCCGGCTTGATCACCATCGGAAAGCCGAGGGCGTCGATCGCCTTCTCCAGGAAGGTCGCCAAATCGCCGTTCTCGAGACAGAGGCCCTCGGGAATCGGGATCTCATGCGTCGCGAAGATCGCCCGAGAGCGGGGCTTCTCCATCGCCCGGAGGCACGCCCGCGCCCCCGAGCCGGCGTACGGGATCCCCATGACGTCGAGCAGCAGCTGGACGGTGCCGTCCTCGCCCGCGCCCCCGTGCAGGCAGTTGAACACGACGTCGATCCCTGCGAGCCGGGGGACCAGGTCGTCGAGCGAGTCGATCGAGATCAGCGACGCGTCGTGCCCGTTCTTCACCAGGGCGCGGTGGACGTGCGAGCCCGAGATGAGGGAGATGTCCCGCTCCGGCGAGTCCCCTCCGGCCAGCACTCCGATCGTCCGTTTGCCCGGCAAGCGTCCTCCTCCGA
Organism: uncultured Thermotogae bacterium; assembly: GCA_964466035.1. Classification (GTDB taxonomy): domain Bacteria; phylum Bipolaricaulota; class Bipolaricaulia; order UBA7950; family UBA9294; genus JANQEA01. Next base: position 927 of record CAYXLR010000003.1, on the reverse strand, counting down.
CGGTCCGAGTATAGGCGCCGCGCGGTCTCCGTTCAATGGGGAAATGGCGTTACGAAGAGCGTTCCGACCGCTCGATCCGTCCTTGACACCCCTTGAGGAGGCCGATATACTTCACGAGCTGTTGGTCCTTGAAAAGTGGATAGCGTGGTAACGTGTTCACGAAGTGACACACCAATCACTTGCTCTGACTCAAACGGATCAGAATCTTCAACCAAGAGAGTTTGATCCCAGCTCAGGATGAACGCTAGCGGTGCGCTTAACACATGCAAGTCGTGCGATCGAACCGGACTGACCACCCTTCGGGGTACGACGACCGGTCACGGAGCGGCGGACTGGTGAGTAACACGTAGCTAACCTGCCCTCTTGATGGGGACAACCTCCTGAAAAGGAGGCTAATACCCGATGTGGTGCGGGGTCGATGGGCCCCGTTCCAAAGGCGGTTCTGCCGTCGCAAGGGGAGGGGGCTGCGCCCTATTAGCTTGTTGGTGGGGTAACGGCCTACCAAGGCGATGATGGGTAGCTGGTCTGAGAGGACGACCAGCCACATTGGGACTGAGATACGGCCCAGACTCCTACGGGAGGCAGCAGTGGGGAATATTGGCCAATGGACGCAAGTCTGAGCCAGCGACACCGCGTGGGGGATGAAGGCTTTCGGGTCGTAAACCCCTTTTCTGGGGAAAGAATAAGGTCGGGAGGAAATGCTCGTCCGATGACGGTACCCCAGGAATAAGCATCGGCTAACTCCGTGCCAGCAGCCGCGGTAAGACGGAGGATGCGAGCGTTATCCGGAATTACTGGGCGTAAAGGGCGCCTAGGCGGTCAGGTAAGTCACCTGTGAAAGCCCTCGGCTTAACCGGGGAAGGTCGGGTGATACTGCTTGGCTTGGGTGTAGGAGAGGAGAGTGGAACTCACAGAGTAGCGGTGGAA
>CAYXLR010000002.1:131479-133288 GCA_964466035.1 uncultured Thermotogae bacterium | reverse complement strand
ACTACCATCTCCGCTCGTCATGGCGAATCCTGTGAGTCCATCCGTCTCCCCGCCGTGGAAGCGGACGGCGTTGCTTTTCGTCGGGCACTTGCTGAACGACGGGTTCGCCAGCTTCTTCGCGCCGCTGCTTCCGCTCTTGATCGATCGGCTCGACCTGTCGCTCGCCCTCGCCGGGGCGCTCGGGACGATCCGGATCGTCACCAACTCGCTCCTGCAGCCCGGCCTCGGGCACCTCGTCGATCGGGCCCAGCGGCCGTGGCTGGTCGTCGCCGGCCCGTTCCTGACGGTGCTCGCGATGGCGCTGATCGGCCGCGTCGGCAGCTTCCTACAGCTTCTGATCATCATGCTGATCTCCGGCGTCGGCACCGCGCTGTTCCACCCCGCCGCCGCGGCGCTGGTCGCGGCCGATCGCCCGCAGCGCCACGGCCTGCTGATGGCGTTCTTCTCGTCGGGCGGGACGCTCGGCGGCGCGATCGCCCCGATCGTCATCGTCGCGTTCGTCGAACGGTTCTCGCTGCTGCGGACGCCTTGGCTGATCGTCCCCGGACTGCTGATTCTCGCGGCGTTCGCGATCCCGTTTCGGCGCGCGCTTCCGCCGACGGAGCGCAAGGAGGTCCAGCGGGCGCGGCTTCGCGAGTTCCCTTCCCGGCTCGTCCTCCTCTGGTTCGTGGTCGTCCTCTCGTCGACCTGCTCGACGGCGTTCGCGACGTTCCTGGCGGTGCTCGTGGCAGAGCGCGGCGGATCGACGTTCCTCGGCGGCGCGGCGATCTCCGTCTTCCTGCTCACCGGCGCGCTCGCCGGCTTCCTCGCCGGAAACCTGTCGGATCGGTTCGGCCGGAAGCGCGTGATCCTCACGGCGCTCGTCCTCGCGACGCCGTTCTACATCCTCTTCCTGCACGGACCGGTCTCGGCCGCGATCGCGTTCATCGCCGCCGCCGGCGTGTTCGGCCTCTCGTCGATCCCGGTCGGCGTCGTCGCGGCCCAGGAGTGTCTGCCGGGCCGGACCGGCCTCGTCTCCGGCCTGGTCATGGGGCTGGCATGGGGCGTCGGCGGCCTGGCGCTCACCCCGATCGGCTGGCTGGCCGATCGGTTCGGCCTGATCGCGGTGATGACGGTCGTCGCGTTCCTCCCGCTCGCGGCGGCCGGACTGATGGCGCTCTACCGCGAGCCGCTTCCGCCGCAATCCGACACAGCGTAAATCGCCTCGACCACGCCGCCGTGGAAGCGGGCAGCGCCTGCCGCTGTCGATCGACGAGTGTTGTGCCATCGTATTCGGAGGGCAGCATTTCAAATCCTATCCGGAATGAGATATAACGATCATGGCGGCAACCCAGGTGTCTTGGAAGAGGCGTCGGGTCGCAAGGGGACGAAGGAGGATCGCGATGTCGGTAGAACAGAACAAGGCGTTGGTTCGTCGTTGGCTGGAAGAAGTGTGGGGGAAGGGGAATCTGGCCGTGGTGGACGAGCTTGCGGGAGACGATTTCGTCTGGCATTGGGCTCTCCCCGGAATGGGGAGCGATCGCGAGGGGTACAAGCAGTTCCTGAAGACGGACTTCGACGCCTTCGCCGACGTCAGCTGCGCCGCGGAGGACATCGTCGCGGAAGGAGACCGGGTCGCCAGCCGCTGGACGTGGCGCGGGACCCACAAGGGGGAGTACATGGGCGCCGCCCCGACGGGCAAGCAGGTGGCACTGACCGGCATCTGCATCAACCGGTTTGCGGACGGGAAGATCGTCGAAGAATGGTGCGAGATGGACATGATGGGCATGATGAAGCAGCTCGGTGCGGTCCCGCCGCCGGGCTGAGCGT
>CAYXLR010000002.1:66849-131379 GCA_964466035.1 uncultured Thermotogae bacterium | reverse complement strand
GACATGATGGGCATGATGAAGCAGCTCGGTGCGGTCCCGCCGCCGGGCTGAGCGTTCGGCCGAACCTCGCCGATCTCGTGCGGGGATCCGCAGAGGCGGGATCGGATCGAGTTCGGCCCGGCGTCGCTTCTTTCGACAGGGTTGCCGCCTTCATCCGAGGGAAGACAGATCGAAGCCTAGGGGCTCGATCTCGCGAGAGGGGCCGGGAGAGGCGGGGCTCGGCACCGTGTTCGCAGAGCGGTCTGCGAGAACGGGGCGTCCGTCCCGCAGTTCGCGTGTGAAGTGCCATTCGCTGCGAACACCGCAAGGTTTACAGCCCCGGCACAGGAGGCTACGGCGCGGAGCGGGCGAGCCGATCGGCGTCGCCCTCGTCGATGTGCTTCTGTCCGGAAACGGCGTGCTCCTGCATGTCTCGATACAGGTCGAAGGCCCGCTTCTCGAGGATGCGGATGATCCGCATGTTGCCGGGGAGGAACTCGACGAGAACGCGCCGTACGCCCCAGGTGTGAGCGAGCCGGAGGCAGCAGTCGGTGAACGCGCCTCCGAGCCCCTTGCTCTGCCACGGGTCGGCGACGAGCACAGCGTACTCGGCGGCCTCGTGCGCCGGCTCAGCGAGCAGCTGCGCGACCCCGATGAGGGAGCGTGCTCCGTCGACGCACGTCTCGGCGACGACCGTCACCTCGGTCTGCGGATCGGGGCAGCAGAGCCGCCCGGCCAGAGCGCCGAGCGGCTCGGTGACGACACGCTCGTATCGGAAATAGAGGCTCCTCGGCGTGCAGGCGGCGAGCATCTCGGTGCACGCGGAGACATCGGTCGGTTCGATCAGCCGGATGCAGACCTCCGTTCCGTCCTGAAGCCGACAACGACCGTTCCGCTCGCAGACGATCCGGAGAGCGTCCGCAATCTCACTCGGCGGCACGGCCGCCGAATGGAATGGATCGCTGTCGACGTGTCCCATGATCCCAATATAGGTGAAAATGCAATGCAGGTCTAGTCCTCAGCGTCCTCGGGTCCGGTTCGAGATTCGTTGGTGTATGATCGGTCGAACGCGAGAAGTGAGACTTCAAACCCGGGAGGTCGGTGTGGACGAATCGGTCGCGCTCCAGCTTGCCTATCACATCAGCCGGTCGCGACTCGGCCGACGCCGACTCGCCGTCCTGACCGGCCTGTCGGAGATGGCGGTGCGGATCGAGCTCGAGCGGATGCGGGACCGCGGCTTCGTCACGCTTCGGCGCTCGGGCGTCGAGCTGACCGCCGCCGGTCGACGGCACTTCCGCGGCCTCCTCGGCCCGATCGCCCGGGTCGCTTCGGTCGGACTGTCGCCGTCCCTTCGACTGGACGACGTCGGCCTTGGGGCGCACCTCACGTCGGGCGTGACGGACTCCGTCTGGGCGATCCGTGACGAAGCGGTCCGCGAGGGAGCGACCGGCCTTCTCCTCCTCCGGCACGGTCCGAAGGGATGGGCGTTCGCCCACGACGGCGAGCCGGTCGACCTTCGCAATCCTCGGGACGCCGAGGCGATCGGTGCGGCGTTCCCCGATCCGTCCGACGGAGACTTCCTTCCGATCGCCTTCGGAGCGGACGTCAAGCAAGCCGGCCTCGGACTCTGGCGCGCCGTCCTCGCCCTTTTGGCACCCGCTCGGTAGCCCGCGCGACTTGCCTCTCCCACCCCCGTCGGGTACGATGGAGCGCCCAACTGGGATGTTACATCCCACTTCCGAAAGGACGGTCCCGATGAGAAGAGCAACCATCGCAGCCGGGCTCGCGGTCGTCCTCCTGGCCGTCACGTTCTCGGCCACCGTTGAAGCTTTCCCGGTCACGGTCGTCGACGACCGCGGGCAGGAGATCACGATCGAGCGCCCGCCCGAGCGGATCGTCGCGATCGGCGCACTGTACGCGCAGATCGTCGTCGATCTCGGCGCGATCGACCGGCTGATCGCGATCGGCGAGACGGAGGACAACCCGGCGGCCGTCACCGACCTGCCTTCCGTCGGCCCGACGTACGCGCCGAACGTCGAGCTGATCCTCGGCCACGAGCCGGACCTCGTCCTCGGCGCGACCGACTGGGGCGGCGAGCGACCGGCGCTCGAGGCGGCTGGCGTCACGGTCCTGACGACGCCGTGGCTGACCAGCATCGCGTCGATCTTCGAGACGATCCACACGATCGGCACAGCCATCGACGCGGTCGACGAGAGTGACGTAGAGATCGGGCGGATCGCGTCGGAGATCGTCGAGGCCGAGGCGCTCGCCCTCGGGCAGCCGACCGTCCCGGCCGCGTTCCTGTACGCCTCGTCCGCTGACGATCCACCGTACGCCGCGGGCTCGGACGCGATCGAGAACGAGCTGATCCTCCGCGCGGGCGGATCGAACGTCTTCCCGGATACCCAGGGGCAGGTCAGCTTCGAGGAGATCATCGCGCGCGACCCGCAGGTGATCTTCACCGCGCCGTCGCAGATCGAGAACATCGTCGACCATCCGCTCCTTCGGAGCGTCTCCGCCGTCGCCAGCGGCCGCGTCGTCGGGATCCGGGCGTCCGTCGCCGCCTCGACCCGCGTCGTCGAGGCGCTCCTCGCGATGATCGAAGCGCTCCACGGAACCGCGCCGTAGCATGGGCCGGCGACGCGGACGATGGATCCTGTTCGGGCTCGCCGTCCTCGCGGTTCTCTCGCTTCTCGCAGGGATCGTGATCGGACCGGTGACGATCCCGGTCCGCGACGCCTTCGCGGGACTCCTCGGCGACGAGACCGTCTCGACGGTCCATCGCGTGATCGTCCGACAGATCCGCCTCCCGCGTGTCCTGCTCGGCCTGCTCGTCGGGTCGGCGCTCGCCGTCTCCGGCGTCGCGATGCAGGGGCTGTTCCGGAACCCGCTCGCCAGTCCGTACGTCCTCGGGATCGCGAGCGGGGCGTCGACCGGCGCGGCGCTCGCGATCCTCTTCGCAACGGGATCGGCCTTCCTCCTACCTCTGGGGGCGTTCGTCGGGGCCGCGGCGGCCGTCGCCATCGTCTACGGGCTCGCCCGGGGACGGGACCGCCGGACGTCGATCTTCACCCTGATCCTCGCCGGGGTCGCCGTGGGGGCGCTCTTCTCCGCCGTCACCAGCTTCCTGATCTTCCTCAGCTCCGGCGGGGAGAAGCTGTCCGACGTGTTGTTCTGGATCATGGGCGGGCTCGGCAGGGCCGGCTGGCCGTCCGTCGCGGTCCTCGCGCCGATCGTCGCCGTCGGAATCGGCGGCGTCATCGTGCTCGCGCGCGATCTGAACGCGCTCTCCCTCGGCGAGGAGGGCGCGTTCCACGTCGGGGTCAACCCGGACGCGCTGTACCGGTGGCTCCTCGTGCTGACGACGGCCCTGACCGCCGCTGCCGTCGCGATGGCGGGGACGATCGGCTTCATCGGGCTGGTCATCCCGCACGTGATGCGGCTGCTCGTCGGACCGGATCACCGGCGGCTGATTCCGGTTTCGGCCCTCGCCGGAGGGTGCTTCCTCGTCTGGTCCGACGTGGCCGCACGGACGGTCCTCGCGCCGGCCGAGCTGCCGGTCGGGGTGATCACGGCGTTTCTCGGCGCCCCGTTCTTCCTCTACCTGCTGAAGACACGAGGAGCGCGGCTCTGATGCGCGTCGAAGTTCGGAGCGTCTCGTTCGCGTACGACGGCCGGACGCCGGCGCTGCGCGGCGTCCGGCTCGACGTCCGGAGCGGGGAGTCGGTCGCGCTGATCGGCCCGAACGGCTCCGGGAAGAGCACGCTTCTGAAGGTCGTCTCGGGCGTCCTTCGGCCGGACAGCGGAACCGTCCGCCTCGACGCGTCGCCGCTCGTCGCGCTGTCGGCGAGGCAACGCGCCCGCTGCCTCGCGATGGTCGAGCAGGAACGACCGATGGGGTTCGACTTCACCGTCCGAGAGGTCGTCGCGATGGGCCGGATTCCGCACCGCGGGCGGTTCGCGCGCGAGTCGCGCGACGATCGCAGGGCGATCGAGCGCGCGATGGACCTCGCCGACATCCACGGGCTCGCCGACCGCTCGATCCGCGCCGTCTCCGGCGGCGAGCGCCAGCGCGTCTTCCTCGGGATGGCCCTCGCCCAGGAGCCGAACGTCCTCCTCCTCGACGAGCCGACGACGCACCTCGACCTCCGGCATCAGGTCGGATTCATGTCGATCGTCCGGGAACAAGCGAGGGCGGGGATGACCGTCCTGATCGCGATCCACGACCTGACGCTCGCCGCGCAGGCGACCGATCGGATCGCCCTGATGAGCGACGGCCGGATCGTCGTGAGCGGGACGCCGAACGAGGTCCTCACGCAGGCGAACGTCCGCCGCGTCTTCGGCGTCGACGCCGTCGTCGGCGAGCATCCGGAGCTCGGAACGACCTACGTCCTCCCGTCGCTCGTTCGGCGCGCCGACTGATCCACCCACTTCGACACGTTTCGCCGAGGAAACGGCGCCTCACCCGTCGGGAAACGGGATCTGCGCGACGTACAGGTCGCGGAAGCTCCGGTCGGCAGAAAGCTCGACGTACTCTACGGATCGCGCGAGCCGCTTCGCGTCGGCGGTCAGACGGCGGTTCAGGAGGACGCGCTTCGCCCCCCACCCGGCCGTGTTCCCCACGACGTGGATGCGGGAAGGATCGATCTCCGGGAGAAGTCCGGTCCGCGTCAAGTGCTCGCCGGACAGCCGGGCCGAGAACGCTCCTCCGATGAGCACACGATCGAGCTTCTCCGCCGGCAGACCGGCCCCCCGAAGGAGAACCTCGATGCCGGCGCGGACGGCCGCTTTGGCCAACTGGAACTCGCGGACGTCGCTCTGATGCAGGTAGACCGCTGCACCGTCCGTCAGGCGGAACCGACGATCCTTCCGCATCCCCTCGAGACGATCCGCCAGCGGTGATCCGGGATCGCGGAACCGCCCCGACGGTTCGATGACGCCCGCCGCGTAAAGCTCGGCGACCGCGGAGACCAGGCCGGTCCCGCAGAGCCCGACCAGCTGCGCGCCGCCGATCGCTGTGCACTCGACGTGCCCGTCCACCACCCGAACGGATTCGATCGCCCCGTCGAGCGCGGCCATCCCCTGGACGATCGACGCGCCCTCGAACGCGGGGCCCGCGGCGGTCGAACAGGCGATCAACCGCCCGTCGAGCGCGAGGACGATCTCGCCGTTCGTCCCGACGTCGAGGAAGAGCGTGCTCCCTTCTCTTCCCTCCAGATCCGTCGCGAGGATCCCCGCGACGATGTCGGCCCCGACGTAGGCCGAGACCGCGGGGAGGGTCTCCACGACGCCGCGCGGGGCGATGGCGAGGCCGATGTCCCCCGCGGAACAGCGTACCCCGTGACGGAAGACGGGGACGTACGGACTCACGTCGATTCCCCTCGGATCGATCCCCAAGAGAAGGTGAAGCATCGTCGGATTGCCGACGGCCGTGGCCTGGTAGATCACCTCGGGCGAGACGGACGCCTCCCCCGCGATCCGGGAGATCAACCCGTTCAGGCCTTCGACCGCGGACGCGTGAAGCTCCGTCAGCCCCTCGCCCTTCGTCCGGCGCACGTGCGCGATCCGGGAGATCACGTCCGCGCCGAACCGCTGCTGCGGGTTCCTCGACGCCGCAACGCCGAGCTGGCGGCCCGTCTCGAGATCGAACAGGTAGACCGCGAGGGTCGTCGTCCCGATGTCGATCGCGAGACCGTGGACCGAACCGACCCGTCCGGCGATCACGTCGAGAATCCCGCACTCCGCCTCGATCACGGTCAGCGGCCCAGTACGCTGCGCGCTCGCCAGTCGCTGAAGGACGTGGAGGGGGATCCGCGGCTCGCCGGAACGCGCCTCCCCGAGCCGCTCCGCGAGCGGGCGCCGGTCCTCCCGCGACCGGTTCGCCACGTCGACGATTCGCGACGTTACGGCCGGATCGAGTTCGCCCTCCGGAGCCCGTGCGTCGCCTTGCGCCTTCTGATCGAGATCGCCGTCCGGCGCGCGAACCTCGATTCTCACCGTTCCCTGCACCGCGTGGGCGCAGGCAAGCCGCCATCCGGCGGCGATCGAACCGGGATCGAGAAGGTCGAGATCGCTCGGCGTCGGCTCCGGGGCGCGTCCCACGAATCGGACCCTGCACTCGCCGCACGTTCCCTGCCCGCCGCACGAGCCGGCGATCGGCACGCCGTTCTCTTGAAGGACCTGAAGGAGCGTCGAGCCGGGCGAACCGCGCAGCGACACGCCGTCCGGAACGAGCACGATCTCGCTTTCCGTGCCGCGCCGATCCTTACCGGATTCCTCCGTCATCCCGAATCCCCCCGCTCGCCTACGCCTGAGACGTCGCGCGATGGTGCCGGATGTAGTCCATGCAGTACTCGTCCGTCCCGAGGAGCGCCCGAGCCGCGCAGATCGTCTCCGAGATCCCCGGGTCGGTCGGATCGAGGATCGCGCCGACGAGGCCGGCCTCGATCAGCATCCCGAGGAACGTCCGGTTCAAGAGCCGTCGATTCGGAAGCCCGAACGACACGTTGCTCACCGCGACGAGCGGCTTGACCGACAGCTCCCCCTGGACCCGCCGGAGCGCCTCGAGCACCTCCCGACCCTGCTCCGGCGAGCTGGCGACCGACATGCAGATCAGATCGACGTAGAGCCTTTCGCGGGCCACGCCCGCCGTCTCGCACTTCTCGACGAGCGCCACGGCTTCGCGGACCCGGTCGTCGGCGGTCTTCGGCATGCCGGCCTCGCCCATCGCCAGGCCGACGACGTCGCAGTCGCAGTCCGCGGCGATCCCGAGGAGCGGAAGCTTCGACGGCTCGTTGCTGACCGAGTTCATCAGCGGAGGCCCGGAGCACTGGCGGATCGCCTTCTCCATCACGTGAGGATCCGACGTGTCGATCCCGAGCCGCACGTCGGGGCCGAGATCCTCCTCGACCACCTCGATGAGCCAGAGAAGATCGTCGAGCTCCCGATCCATCGATTGGCCCGCATTGAGGTCGATGACGTCCGCTCCGGCCTCGTGCTGACGTCGGGCGAGGTCGCGAATGTGCGCCTCGTTCCGGTCGGCGATCGCCTGCCCGACCCGCTTCCTCGTCGAGTTGATCAGCTCCCCTACGACCAAGAACATGTTTCTCCTTCCCTTGGAGTGGCTCCGTTCATCGTAGTGTCGGCCCTCGGGCAGAGCAAGGAGCGCCGGCCGCGGCTCCGGCACTCACTTGGGCGATGCGTGCAACCGACCACCACTGGATTCAATCATCACAATCCTGGATTCTGTCTCCTTGCGCTCGCGTGCCTCGGCGACCGCGAGGAGGGGAGGAAGCATGGCGGAGCATGACGGTCCCCTCGTAGGCCGTTTCGACCTCGACGGCGCGGACGTCGACCTCGGAGCGGATGCCGTCTGGCCGACGCTCGAGCGCGGTGGCTTCTCCCGATCGGCGATCGTCGAGGGACGGGTGCGGGAATCCATTCCGATCGGCCGATCGCTGATCCGACCGCGGGGTATCGGACACCACGTCGCCGCAAGATCGCTTTCGAACGCGGAGATCGACGCATTGCCGACGCCGATTCGGAAAGCCCGGTTTCTCTGCTTCGGGCTGTGCACGGCGGGGCGGGCGATCGAAGAGCACGCCCGCACGTTATCTCGGAAGGGCGAGCTGATCGACTCGATGATCCTCGACGCGATCGCGATGACCGCCCTGTCTCAGATCAGCGACCGCCTCGGCTGCGCCGTCTTCGACTGGGCCGAGGAGCGCGGTCTGTCCGCAAGCCGCGCGTTCTCTCCGGGCGCGGGGGCGAGCGGCTGGGAGCTGGAAAACCAGCGCCTCGTCTTCGCCCACCTGCCGAGGGATCCGCTCGGCGTCCGGCTCACGCCCCACCTGTTGATGCGGCCGTCGAAGAGCGTGTCGTTCGTCATCGGGATCGGCGAGCGGGTCACGCAAGCGAAGCATCCGTTCTCCTGCGAAGGGTGCCCACGGCTCGACTGCTCCTATCGCCACGTCCCCGGCAACGCACGGGCTCCGCACCGACCCTCGTGACGGCACCGGCGCCGGCAACACAACGAGAGTACGCTCTGACGCTTCGCCCGCTACAGCCCCGCGGCCTCCAGCACCTCGGGGACGCGCTTCTCCCAGCCGAGCGGCATGATGTGCACTCCTTGGCAGAGATCCTTGACGTCGCGGGCCAGCCGCGCGGCGATCTCGACCGACTTCGCCGGGCGGTCGCCCGCGTCCGCCATCTCGTCGATCAGCCCGTCGGGCACGGAAACGCCGGCGACGTTCTGGTTCATGAACCGCGCCATGCCGGGCGACTTGAGGAGGATGATCCCGGCCATCACCGGGACGCCGAACCCCTTCGCCCCTTCCATGAACCGGGCGAACGCCTCCGGATCGAAGACCGCCTGGGTTTGGAAGAACGTCGCTCCCGCGGCGATCTTCTTCCCCATTTTGATCAACTGGAGCTCGACCGGGTCGGCACCCGGCGTGACGACGGCGCCGAGGCAGAAGTCGGGACTCCCCGCGAGCTCGTTGCCGCCCATGTCGCTCCCTTGATTGAGCCCTTTCGCCGCGGCGAGGAGCGACACCGAGTCAAGGTCGAAGACGGCCTTCGCGTCCGGAAAGTCGCCGAGCGTGACGTGATCGCCGGTCAGGCAGAGGACGTTCTCGATCCCCAGCGCCCACGCGGAGAGCAAATCGGACTGCAGCGCGATCCGATTGCGGTCGCGGCACGTCGCCTGGAACACGGGCTCGATCCCGCGCTCCTTCAGCATCCGCGACGCGGCCAACGACCCGAGGCGCATCACCGACGATTGCTGATCGGTGATGTTGATCGCGTCGACGCGCGGCTTCAGCCGCTCCGCGTTCTCGATCATCTCCGCGGTCTCGGTTCCCTTCGGAGGGGCGACCTCGGAGGTGACGACGAACTTGCCGGCACGGAACAGATCGGTCAGTTTCATGAGGTCGCGTCCTCTGCTGTCTTCATGTCGATCGCCCACGTCCGGGTCCCCCGGATCGCGCTCGGCGGCCGCATTCTCGCGTGGTCCTTGACTTGCACCGGACTGCGACGGAGCAAATCGAGCCGCCCCTGCCTCTCGAGTCGCTCGTAGATGACGTCCCACGCGCACCGCCGAACCTCGGGCTCGACCTCGCACCGTCCGTCCTTCGCGCCGCCGCACGGCCCGTTGACGAGCCCCTTCGCGCAGGCGGTCAACGGACAGATTCCCGCAGTGAACTCGAGGAAGCACTGCCCGCACTCGGCGCACCGCTCCTCGCCCTGCCACTCGCCACGGATCCCGCCGAGGGAGACCGTGTTGCACGCCGGATGCACGGCCTTATCGATCACCGTCGCCGACGCCTGGATGCCGATCCCGCACGTCGAGACGACGACGGAATCGGCGCGTTCCAGCGTCTCCGCGTACGGCCTCAGGCTGGTCCGGATCAGCGCCTTCTGGCAGAGGAAGTCGAGGACCTTCCAGCCGACGACCTCGGTACCGTGTGCCTCCAGCTCCTCCTTCAACTCGAGGATCTCCGGCTCCCCGCCCGTGCCGGAGGCGGCCGCGCACCCGTCGCAGCCGAGGAGGAAGACCGAGCGCTCTCCGGCGAGGAATCCGACGATCTCGTCGATCGGTTTTCGTTCGGTCACGAGCATCTAGGACCTCCTGTCGTTCCGCCTGATCTCCTGTCTCACGATCTCTACGACCCTCGGGACCGACGCCTCGACGATCGGTGACAGGTCGAGCCCCCAATCGATCTTCTCCGGTTCGACCCCGATCACGACGATCTCCGGGTCCTCCCCCGGCAGTCCGACCGCGCGGAGCGTCTCCAACAGCCTCACGTCGTGGCTCGCCCTTCGGGCGCCGGACGCGTCGAATTCGACCTCGTCGCCGAACCGATACACCGTGCCCGGCGTCCCTCCGCCAAGGACCGCGTCGACGACGATCACGCGTTCGTATCCGTCGAGGTCGAACGCGACGTCCGGATCGGTCCCCGCGTCGACCACCAGGACGCCCTCGGGAAGCTCCGCGTTCGCCATCGCGCGGGCGACGTGAACGCCGATCCCCTCGTCCCTCATCAGGCCGTTCCCGACGCCGACGATCGCGGTTCTCATCGCGCCTCCTAGCTCACCACGTACCGCCCCAGCGTTCTGCCTCGGGGCGTGATCAGGTGGACGGCGCAGGCCAAACACGGATCGAACGAGCGAACGATCCGGACGATCTCGAACGGATTCTCCTCGTCCGCGATCGGCGTCCCGGCGATCGCCTGTTCGATCGGACCCGGCTTCCCCTGCTCGTCCTTCGGAGACGCGTTCCACGTCGTCGGAACGACGCACTGGTAGTGGTCGATGGCTCCGTCCTTCAGCCGGACCCAGTGGCCGAGCGCCCCTCGGGGGGCGGCGGTCAGCCCGGCCCCTTCTCCTTCGTCGGGGATCTCGTACGGCGCGTAGACCTCGCCGCCCGGCACGAGGTCGAGGACCCAGTCGGCCATCGCGTCGGCGACGACCTTGCACTCGACCGCGCGCGCCGCGTGGCGTCCGAGGGCCGAGTTCAGCGCCGCCGGACCGGCATCGAGCGCGCCCAGCACCCGATCGACGAGCGCCACGATCGGTTCGATCCCGCGCGCATACCCGAGGAGCATCCGCGCCAGCGGCCCGCCCTCGTACACGTCGCCGTCGTAGCGGGGGGCCTTGATCCACGAGTAAGCGCCCTCCTTGGACGGATCGGGCACCGTCACGCCCTCCGACGGATGCAGTGGATCCCGCTCGCTCGCCAGCCACGCATGCTGGACCGACTCGGTGATCTTCCCGACGCCGATCTCTTCCGGAGCGAGGTCCATCGCGATCGTCCCCGAGCCGAGGAAGCGGCCGTTCTCGAGAGGGAACCCCCCGTAGCTGATGAAGCTCCCGCAACCGCCGCCGACCTCGGCGTAGTCGCCGTAGGCGCGGGCGACCTCGAGCACGTCGGGGACGTACACGTGATCGATAAAATGACGAATCTCGTTTAGCCGCCATAGGAAGCCGGCGATCGTGTCGACCTCGGGGACCTGCGTCACCCCGCCGGGGACGATCCCGACGTTGTGCGGCATCTTCCCGCCGAACACCGCCAGGAGCTCGTGCGCCTTCCGCCGGACGTCGAACGCCTGCACGTAGTGCGACGCCAGCCGCTGCGCGACGTCGGTCGGGAAGCGATAGTCCCCCTCGTACCGGGGGACGAACGGCCCGAGCTCGCCGCGGCCGAGGAACGCCTTCGCCGCGAGGAGGCCGGGGTCGGTCCCCTCATACCCGGCGACGGCCGTCACGTCGACGTAGTCGAGCGCCGCCAGGTGGTAGAAGTGCAGGACGTGGGACTGGATGAAGTTGCAGCCGAGGATGAGGTTGCGGAGGATCCGACCGTTCGCCGGGATCCGATCGGCGATCCCGAACGCCTCGTCGAGCGCGAACGTCGACGCCGTCGCGTGCGCCGTCGGGCAGACGCCGCAGATCCGCTGGGTGATCCGAGGGGCGTCGCGAGGGTCTCGCCCCTGAAGGATCAGCTCGATGCCGCGGAACAGCGTCCCCGTGCTCCGCGCCTCCACGACGACGCCGTCGTCGACGGTCGCTTCGATCTTCAGGTGCCCTTCGATCCGAGTGACCGGATCGATGACGATCGTCCGCATGGTCAGGACTCCTTCCTCGGCACCAGAAGGGCCTCTTCCGGGAGCCTCTCGTAGAACGGTGAGATCAGGTCCGGGAACTCCGGCTCGACGCATCCGTTGCACGGGGCACCGCTGCCGATCACCCAGTTCGTCCCGTTGTTCCAACGTCGCAGCGGGCAGTCGGCGTGGGTGATCGTCCCCTTGCAACCGAGCTCGTACAGACAGCCCTCGTCGCTGAGATGCTTGGCGAACTTCCCCTCGTCGAAGTAGGCGCGTCGGGGGCAGTTCTCGTGGATCAGCTGCCCGAAGAAGCGGATCGGCCGCCCGAGCTCGTCGACCTTCACCGCGGACACCCCCCCGACCAGGATCGTCGCGACGGTCCCGACGAACCAGTCGGGGTGCGGCGGGCAGCCGGGGACGTTGATCAACGGCGTATCGATCCCCTTCTCTCTCAGGAGATCGCCGACGCTGACACAGCCCCCGGGATTCGGGTCGGCGGCGAAGATCCCGCCGAACGACGCGCAGGTCCCGAGCCCGATGATCACCGCGGCGTTCTCGGCGAGCGGGATCACGCGGTCGACCATCGGCACCTCGCCGAGCGTCCCGTAGACGCCGCCGTCCTTCGTCGGGATCGATCCCTCGACGATCAGTACGTACGTTCCGGGATCGCCCTTCGCGGCCGCATCGAGGACCTCGACGGCCGGCTCTCCGGATCCGGCCATCACCGTGGCCTGGAACCGGAGGTTGATGTGCCGCCCCGGAATCACCTCGCTGAGGAGGAGGTCCGTGATCTTCGGCGCGGCCGAGTTGAGCACGGACACGGAACAGCCGCTGCACGTGGCGGCCTGGATCCAGATCACCGGCATCTCCCGAGTTTCTGCCATCGTCTCACCCTCCCTCGAGGCGGACCCGCCGTTCGATTCTCGTGTGGAAACGGCTCCACGCCACTATACGGAAAGTCTGTAGGGGATCGCAATTCGGGCGCCACCGACCGGCAGAGGTGAGGCGATCGAAACCGGTCGGGCCGACACAAAGCGGCCGAAAAAGCGAAGCCGAGCGGAGGGCCGGCGCCTCTCTCGCTCTCGGCTCGCGGGGACCCTGACCTCTAAAGGGTGATCGGCTCGGTCTGAACCCCCCACTCGAACTCGTTGTACTTCGTCCACAGGTAGTACTCGTGGATCTGGTCGATCTCCGGCTCGACCCCCTTGGGCTCGAGCGAGGTCGTGACCGCGGCCCCCTCGTCCGGCATGCAGTCCGTCGGGCCGAGGAAGTCGCCGAGGACCGAGCTCAGGTTCGTGATCCCGTCGTCGCCGTTAAGGTCCGCGAGGGGAACCGTCAGGGTGAGCACGTTTCCCGAGACGCTGGGCGTCGCGTCGCCCACGTCCACGAGCGTCGTCGCCAGAATGACTTCGTAGTTGCCCGCCGCGTTCCGCTGGAACAGCGGGATGAACAGCTCGGTGCCGATCGCGGAGACCGGCGCGCACGGACAAAACGCCGCGTTGGCCGACGCGAACCCGGTGGTGCTCGACTCGTCGGTGTCGAAGTCGATGAACCCCGCCAGCTCGCCCGCCGCGACCACAGCGCTCGCCGCTGGGATGTCGGGGGGAGTCGTCGAGTCGAAGACCACGGTGATCGTCAGTTCCGTCGACGTCCGCGCCGTCGAGATGCTGTGGACGTCGTACGTCGCCGGGCCGAACGCGTCGCCGTCCGCATCGACGATCTTCGCCGTCGCAGGCGGGACGAGCGTCACGACCGCCGAGCCGGTCACCACGGTCACACCCCCGTAGGTCGCCGTGATCTTCGCGGTCGTAACTTCCGCCACGGTCGCCGGGGCGGTATAAACACCGGCGGCCGAGATGGTGCCGGGCCCGGCGTCGACCGCCCACGTCACCACGATAGGATTGCCGAGCTGATCCGTCGCCGCGAAAGCGACGGTGTCCCCTGCCTCCGCGATCCCGGAGAACGGCGTGACGACCAGCGTCTGAACGCGCATGCAGCCAGCCAGCAGAACCAGAGCCAGAACCAGGATCGGCCCTACGAGATACACCCTTTTCATCGCACTCTCCTCTGCCTCAGAATCGATCCACACGTGTCGGCTTGTGTACGAAACGAGCGTAGCCGCAGTTCGGCTCGCAGCGGGGGGATCGCGGGGAGCCCCGCAGGGGAAATGCGTTCCCTTCGGACGTCACCGTGAGGACCCCTTCGACGACGCGCACGCACCATCGATCGGGCCGGGGCGCAGCGTGGGAGGCCGCTCGTGGACCGCGGATCCTCCGCCCGTGCATCGCTACGAGGCACTGGGGAAGGCGATCGCCTACGGCTTGAGGCGCGACGTCCCGTTCCTCCCCGAGGCGATCCACCGTCCTTCGGGAGACGGCCGACGCCCCTACAAGTGCCGAGCGCCCCGCGGAGCCACTAGCGAGGCGCTCGATCTCTGTGCCGTTCCTCTGTGTCTATCTCGGGTCGAGTCTCACCGCGTCGATCACGAGATCCATGTCGAAGTCGTCGATCGTCGCGACGATCCGTCGCTGGACGACGCGATACAGCGCGAACGCGTACTCGACGACGTAGCGGGCGTCGTCCTCGTGTCCGTCCTCGTCGTAGTCGCCAACCCGCACGTCGCGGGGCTGCACGATCTGCACCCGGACGTCGACGAGGACGTTGCTGTCGAGGTCGATGACCACCGAGTTGGCGATTCCGCAGCACATCGTCGGTTCGAGCCACAGACGGTCGTCGAAGCAGTCGTCGAGGTCGAGGTTCATCCCGACATACGGGATCGGATGATCCTCCGGGTCGTTCGGATGGGTGCCCGCAAGCAGCTCGTCGTCGTCGGAGAAGCCGTCGCCGTCGGTGTCGATCGGCTCGGCCTGAACCGGCGCCAGGAGCGGAATCAGCTCCGAGTTGCACGGATCGTCGTCGAGGCCGTCGATGAACCCGTCCGAGTCGGAGTCGCGGTTGGTCGGGTCGAGCATCGGGACGAACCGGATCCAGTAGTCCTGCGGATCCTCGTCGATCAAGCCGTCTCCGTCGTTGTCGATCCCGTCGATCGGGTCCTCGTCGGTCAGGCCGTCGGTGTCGTTGTCGAGCGTCCAGTACGCCAGCTCGACGCACTCCCAGAACACCTCCGGCCCGTCGAGGATCCAGTCGTTGTCCGTGTCGTGGTCGAGCGGATTCGTCGGGTTGAACGGGCGGGTGAGGTCCGGGTAGCGCACGTAGACCTGCGACTGGTAGCGCTCCTCGTAGTCGGTCAGCCCGTCGTCGTCCGTATCGGGATCGCACGGGTTCGTCTCGGTCGGATACGGAATCGGCGGACCCGGGAGCGGATCCTCGTGATCGAACTCGCTCGGAAGGAAGTCGAAGTTCCCGTCGTGGTTCCGGTCCTCGTATCCGTCCTCCAACTGGTCGTCGTCGGTGTCGGGATCGAGCGGATTCATGCAGCCGCACGCTGGATACGTGACCGTGATCGGCCGACCGAACAGGTCGGTGGCCGGAATCCAGCTCTGGCGCGACGTCGAGAATCCGAGGACCTCGACGCCGTCTCCGTCCGCGTCGCCGTCGGTGTCGTACTGGTTCGGATCGGTCTCGTCGCCGGCGTACACGTCGCCCCAGTAGTCGTACCCTCCGGGATCCCACGCGCCGTTTCCGTTCTTGTCCTCACCGTATCCGTGCGGATTCGGGTGATCGCCGATCCCGTCGGCGCTTCCTCCTCGTACGATGGTTCCACAAGCGTCGAGGCCCGGCTCGGCGCACGATTTGCAGATCGGGTTGACGTGGACCGTCGGATCGGTAGGCCAGGTCATCATGTACGGCGTCCCCGTTCCCCCGTCGCATAGACCGTCGCCGTCGGTGTCGGCATTGAGAGGGTTCGTGTTGTTCAATCCGAACACCTCGGCCGAGTCCAGGAGCCCGTCGTCGTCAGTGTCCGGATCGAACGGGTCCGTCGGGATGGGGTCCGCGCTCGTCACCTGCTCGCCGCCGGTGTGCTCGTGCCAATCGTTGCGTCCGTCGTCGTCGGTGTCCCAGTCGAGCCAGTCGGTTCCGATCGCGAATTCCTCGCCGTCGAGGAGCCCGTCCCCGTCGGAATCTCGATCGCAGATCGAGTGGATCCCGTCGTCCTGCTGCTCGCGCAGGCGTAGGTCGGTGCAGTGCTCGCCTCGAATCGTGAACACCTTCCCGGGGAAGTCGACGTCGGCCTTTGCGAGATCCTCGTAAACGTCCTCGCCGTCCCGGAGCCCGTCTTCGTCCGAGTCGGAGCTGTTGGCGTAGCCGTCGCGAATCGGGTCGTACACGACGCCGTAGTAGTTCGGATCGGCGTACGTCCAAGGGGCCGCGGGGCAGTCGCACCAGCCCGTCGTCGAGCAGCTACAGCCGACCTTGAACTCGATCGCGTCGCCGAGGCCGTCGCCGTCGGTGTCGCGCTGCAGCGGGTCGGTCTCGTCGTACCAGTTCCCGAACGGCGGATGCGCCGTCCCGCTGAGCGCCTCTTCGCAGTCCGAGAGCGCTTGGATCGCCTCCGTTCCGTCGAATCCGTCCAGAAGAGGAGCGGTGTCCGGATCCCGCGCCGCGACGTTCCCATCGGCCTGGTCGTCGTCCGTGTCGTCGTCGTTCGGATCGGTAAAGTAGGTTTGCAGCTCCTCGCGATCGGAAAGCCCGTCGTCGTCGGAGTCCCAGTCGAGCGGATCGGTCCCGATGAACGTCTCTTCGCCGTCGAGGAGCCCATCGCCGTCGGAATCCGGATCACAGAGCGAGCAGACCGGATCGTCGTGAAGCTCCCCGTCGTTTCCGAGCACGGGCAGGACACCGGCTTCGCCGACGTCGTCCGACCCAAACCGGTCGTATTCCGCCCCGTCCTGCAGCCCGTCGTCGTCGGAGTCGTCGTCGTTGACGTAGCCGTCCCGTCCGGATTCCACGCCTTCCCCGCTGCAGTTGCAGCCCGGCTTGAACTCGACATCGTCCTGAATTCCGTCTCCGTCGGTGTCCTTCTGCAGCGGGTCGGACTGATCCCCAAGATCGTCGAACGGGAAGACTCCTTCACGGCTGACGGCCTCGATTCCGTCCGAGCCGAGCGTGACCCCGTCGTAGTACTCGACCGATTGCGTCTCGTCTGTGTACGTCGGTGTGTTCCCATCGAGCTCGTAGCGTGAGACCGTGATGCTCGTCGATGCGGTCGCTCCGGCGTAGCCAGCAAGAGGAACGGACGTCGGCCGATCGGTCAGGGTGCACGTGGCACCGTACTCCAACGCCGCTCCGTCGCCGTCGGTGTCGGGGTCGTTCGGATCGGTGAAGTAGGTCTGCAGTTCCTCCCGGTCCGACAGGCCGTCGTCGTCGGTGTCCCAGTCGAGCGGGTCCGTCCCGACCTGGACCTCTTCGCCGTCGAGCAACCCGTCGCCGTCGGAGTCCTCGTCGCAGATCGCGCACGTGCTGTCGTCGTGAAGCTCGCCGTCGTTTCCGGAGGCAGCATCGACGTCCTTGCCGTAGTCGGAAGGATCCCACGTGGCGAGATGAAGCTGCGAATCGGGGCCGTCCTGGAGGCCGTCGTCGTCGGAGTCGTCGTCGTTGACGTAGCCATCCCGCGACGCACCTCCGCCGGGGCCGCAATTGCAGCCGTACTCCATCTCGAGGTCGTCGGTCAGGCCGTCGCCGTCGGTGTCGTCCATCCGAGGATTGGCGTGGTCTCGAGAGTCGGAGGAAGCGGTCGTTCCCAGTCGCGCAGCGATGGCGGAGTCCCACGTCGCGATTTCGTCGCCGTCGGAGACGGTATCGTTGTCGGTGTCCGCGTCCGTCGGATCGGTCTGGTACGCGTTGACCTCTTCGTAGTCCGTCAACCCGTCGTTGTCCATGTCGGTATCGAGCGCGGGGACGGTCACACCGAGACTCGCACCTTCGGCCCCGACTGTCGCGGAGACGCCCGTAGGGGTCACCTCCCCGGCACCGAACAGTCCCTCCTCTTCGCCGTCCATCAGCCCGTCGCCATCGGTGTCGGGATCGCACAGATCGGTTTCCCAGTCGTCGACCGTCTTCGACGCCTGCGTCGTGCTCCCGCCGACCGTGATCCCGCCGGTGCAGGTCCAAGGCAGCGTGTCGCCGGTATGGCCGCCCCAGCAACCGTCCAGATTGGCGTCCTCGTACCCGTCCTGAAGACCGTCGTCGTCGGAGTCGTCGTCGTTGACGTACGGGCAGGAGTGGTTCATGTAGTACTCGACGTCATCACGCAGGCCGTCACCATCGGTGTCCTGCATTCCCGGATTCGCGTGGTCTCGGATGTCCGGAAGGGACCATGTCCCTACTTCCTGGCCGTCGGTCAGCGTGTCGCAGTCGCTGTCCGCCACGCAGTAGTTGGTGTTGTAGATGTCGGCCTCGTCGCCGTCTTTGAGGGTGTCGCCGTCGCTGTCCTCGTTGATCGGGGACGGTCTGCGCGTTCCGCCGGCGTATCCGCCCGCTGCGGAGATCTCGTCGCCGTCGCCCATGCCATCGCCATCGGAGTCCGTCGACAGGTCGCTCGTGCCGAGCAGCTCCTCGACGATCGCCGGGAGACCGTCGCCGTCCCAGTCCCTCTCCATCTCCAGCTTGATGCCTTCCATCGCGGCCTTCGCAGTGGCCGTGACCGCCATGATGATCTCCTGGATCGGGACCTCGCTTCCCGAGCACACACCGAGTCCAGCGCACCAGACCGGGTTCGGAATCAGGCTCACCGGGATGTCGACGATGTCCAGCCCCAGCTGAAGGTACGATATCGTCTCGACCGCGATGTTGATTCCGGTGACAAGCGCATCGATGTTGAAGCCTCCGCTGCCGCAGCCTTCGTCGCACGTTGCTCCGGTCGTGCCGTCGCCCGGATCTTCCTCGATGAAGGCCGTTCGATCGACGCCCACCGCATCCGCCGAGTCCAGATGGACGCCAACGGCATCACTCGCCTCGAACTTCACAGCGACATTGACGTAGATGTCGTCCGAAGCCACCTTGAAGAAGGGCTCCGCGGGGTCCCACGTGATCAGGATGTCGTCCGGATCGTCCAAGATGTAGAAGTCGCCCACGGGCGGGCTGGCGACGGGGTCGTTGCCTGGCTTGTCCGCTACGGTCACGGAGCAGTCACAACCGTCGGCAGTGGGTGAGCAACTGAGGCTAATCTCGGTCGGCCGTCGTTGAACCGGCTGCGCGTAGCCCGCGCTGCTCGGTGCGTGGATACCATCGTCGGGTGCATACACCGCGACGAGCAGCTCGTGGCCGGCCTCTTCGTTGAGCGAAGTGGCCGTATACGTGAAGCCGGGCGTCGCCCCTCCCGTAACGGCGATAACGGTCGGCACGCCGGTGGCGGTTCCGGGAAGCGGCGGCTCCCTCGTGATCGCCACAGCGCCGTCCGGGGCGATAGGCGTGCCGGCATCGGCGATGTCTGCGACGGAAACCGTGAATCCGCAGGACTCGTTCACGAGGAGCGGACCGCACGCGTTCTCCAGTACGGTCTCAGTCGGACGCAGTTCCACATCGATCTGCGCAGTCACCGACTTCTCGGCGAACACGGGGTGCGGGTCGGGGTCTGGGCTGGCGAACGTCACGGTGATGGTCGTGGTCCCCGCCTCGAATGCGCCGGGCGTGTAGCTCACGGTGCAGTCACCGTTCGAGTCGAGCGTCTCGTCATGATCCGCTCCAGGAGCGCCCGTCTCGAATACCCCCGTCCCACTCGATGTCGACAGTGTGACCGTTTCCCCGTTCAGATCGCCGGGTGTCCCTGCGGTCGTATCGTCCTCGACGTGGATGTCGATCGTCACGACCTCGTTGATGTACGCTGCCATCGGGGCGACGCTGACATCGATGTCGACGGCCCGCCGGATGATCTGTTGATCGAAGTCGACGGTGACACATTCAGCGACGTTGCTGGCTGCGTGGACGGCGCTGCCGTCGTACGCCGCGGCGAACACGTGCGGCGTGGTTTCCGCGCTGTCCGGGGTGTACGTAAACGTGAATTGCCCGCCGTCGCCCGCGACCAACGTATGGCCCCAGGATGCGGGAGATCCTTCGTCATTCGGTGTCACGGAGACGCTCACGTCGCCGGTCGGAACCGAGGGGATTCCCGGGGAGATGTCGCTGACGGTGCAGGTGCAGGTCACCGTGTCGTTCACCACCAGCGGCGTGTCCGAGCAGAAGACCTCCGTCTTCGTAAGCCGCTTCGTGACCTCGTGATCTTCCGTGTCCGTACTCCCGATGAAATTGTCGTCGCCGGAGTAGACCGCGGTGATTGTCTTGTTGCCCGCGCTCGTCGAGGTCAGCGCACAGCTCCAGCTGCCGTCGAGCGCAACCGCTGCCGAGCACGTGTTCCCGTCGCCGTCGTCGACGTCGACGGTGCCGGTCGGGCTGCCGCTTCCCGGGTCGTCGACCGTTACCGTCCCGCTCACCTCGTACGCCTCATTGACGACGGACGGGTCCGGCACGTCACCGGTGATGGTCACCGTCGTGTCGGCGCGATTGACAACATGGGTTTCCGTATCGCTGCCGCTGCCGAACTCGGCTGGATTCAACGGTGTGAAGGTTGCGGTGATCGTTTTTGCGCCTGCCGTGTACGTAGTTAGCGTGCAGCCCCAAGACCAGCCGTCAGTGAAAACTCCAGTCGTTGTCGTGCGACTGCACGTGTTCCCTTCGCCGTCATTCACCGTCACCGTGCCGTACAGGTTAAGGCTGTCGGGGTTGGCTGCGGCCCGAACCACTTCGAACCTGACGTAGTACCCTTCACCGACCACGGAGGGTTCGGTATCAGAGCCCGTAATCGCTACTGTGACAGGGATCTGCGCCGATAGCGCCAGGCCGAGCCCCAGCACCAGACCACAGACCAGGAGCAGCACATACCAAGTCCTGCATCTCTTCCGGTCCCTCCCGGTGTGCCGAACGCCGTCGTTCATCTGATTGGTGCGTAGGTTCATCTTCATCCCCCTAGAACGACACACTCGTCGCGACCGCGGCTCGGGTGAGCCCGTACCGACCGAACGTCGCCTGGACCGACACCACCGCCGGACTGAACCGGAAGCTCAACTTGCTCGACCAACTGGCGAAGCCGAAGTCTTCTCCCCGCTGGCTGAACGTGATCGACGTGTTCGTCGAGAACACCCCCTGCGCCAGCGAAAGCCCCATCGCCAATCCGGTCAGGCCGCGTTCGATCCCCGACGCGCGGAGCGACCAGGACCCGCTGATCGGCCCGAGGTTCAGCGAGTTCCCGCAGCTGGCGGAAAGGCCTGTGATGTCCAGCTCGTCCAGCGCGATGCTCAGCCTGAACGGTCCCTCGGTGACCGTCAGCATCAGCGCGCTGACGGTCGGAGGGGTCGACGTGAGCGTGATCGACAGGCTGATGCTCGTCCCCTCCCACGCGCCGCCGGCGATCGTCACGGTCGTGCTGAACGCCTCGTCCGTGCCGGTCGCAACGGAGAAGCTCGATCCGAGTGTGACGTCCTGGATGCCGACGCCGAAGAGCGAGACGCTCGCGAGCCGGATCCCTCCAATGCCGAGCCGGACGAACGAGCTGTCCGGCGTGACCTTCCCCTTCGCGGAGTGCCCCTTGATGCTCTTGTTGGCACTCGAGGCCGACAGGCCGAGCTCCACCCGCATCGACAGCCCGACGCTCGCGCGCCAGCTCGCCGACGTCAGGCTCCCGATGCCGAACTCCTGGTCGGAGTGCTCGTAGTAGAGCGGATCGTACGACCCGCTCGGGTTCGGGAAGTTCACGTCCTCCAGCATGATCAGATGCTCGATGTCGAATCCCCCGACCGCCGCGCTGAGCGTCGCACGGGCCGAGACGAACAGCGGATTCGCCGGCGGAATGATCACGGAGTTCGGGAGGTTGTTGACGTCGGTCACGTTCTCGAACGGAACCGCGACCCAGACCTCCGGCACGAGGGTGAACTCGTCGAGTCGAGCCCCGTAGAGCGGCAGGTCCCCGAACTCGAACGGACTCGACAGGACGAAGTGCTCGATCCCCGCGGTGTTGATCGCCGCCTTGACCCGCGGATCGATGAAGCCGGTTCTCAGCGTGAGGTCGAGCTTCGACGCGATCGCGAACTCGAGCATCGTGAACTCGCTCGGCGTGTCGAGCTTGATCTCCCCCGTAACGGTCGTAGGAATCCGCCGGGCCACGGCGTCGAGATCCAGGCGCCCGGTCAGTTGCCCCAAGGCGGCAAAAGCCAGAACGACGACGCTCAGGCCCGCCACCAGCACGCTCTGGACAGGCACCCTTCTCATTCTCTCCCTCCATGCAGCGCCGTTTCCCACCTCGAAGCCGTCTGGTCCGCGAAGACGGCGGCACCATGTCCCGTTTCCGCGGGACAGAGGCCAGTCGGAGGGTGCGCCGGGTCGAGTAGCATCGACCTGTCTAGACCCGCTGGGTCTAAGGAAGAATGGCAATAGACAGGGGTACGCAAGAACGAGTCTGGGTGTTGCCGTGGGGACGGTCTCACGGGGCTCACTTCGCGTGCCTCTTGTCTTTCCCGCCTAGTCCGTGCTCACTCCTCCTCCACAAAACAAAGAAGCTCCTTCTTTCGAAGGAGCTTTCTGTCTCGCGTCCACTCCGCTGAGGGTCACTTTACCACCAGCCGCCGTCTCTTCAATCCAATAGACAAGACCACGTTTCGGCCTTGTCTCCTCTCCGCCAGCTCCGATTACTGCGATGCTTCGCCCGCAGCTAGGACATTCTAGTAGAATCGTAACGTCCCGTCAAGGGGGCCAGCAACCATTGGACTTGTCTCATGGGCCCACTTCACAGGACATCGCGTACGAGAAACCCTGGAACGCTCGCGGTTCGGGTCACCACACCCGCTCATCGACGATGTCGCCCTCCGGAGTGACCAGGAAGACCTCGTCGCCGTCCGGATCCAAGTACAGTCCGTCGATGTCGCCCCCCGGATTGAACACGTCGGCGCAGATCCGATACGGATCGTTCGGAGGGATCACCGTTCCAGGCGGAAACGCATACTGCCCCTCGAGATCGTTGAGCGACCAGTAGGAGAGATCGAGGGGCCGGTCGGAGGTGTTCAGCAGGTAGACGCACTGCGCGGTCCGATCGACGGACAGAATGCTGACCGAAGAGACCGCCGAGGTGGCCGGTAGAGCGGCGGACGAACTCTGCCCCCATCCGACCCACAGCCGATCGAACTCCGCAAGGAACGCCGCCGCCGGTGCGGCCTGCGCCGCCGTGGGGCACGTGATTCGCGTGAGACTGTCGAATCTCGCCGTGGTCGAGGAGTCCGTCCACTCGTACGATCCAGTCAGAACGATCCGCCGATCGATGACCGCGAATCGATGGCCGAACGTCCCCGATCCGTCGGAGAGGCGGACGGGAACACCGACGGCGAGCAGCTTCTCGTACTCGCTGCCGACCTCTCGTTCTCGTCCTCCGGCCAGAATCACGCGGACATCGACGCCTCGGCGATGCGCGCGCACGACCGCGTCCCCCAGCAGATCGTCCGTGAAGCTCGGAACGGCGATCTCCAAGGTGTCTCGGGCGCCGTCGATGCTCTGGACGATGGCCGTCCTTGCGCCGTCCCCCGCTCCCGGCGACGCGAAGTAGACCTGGATCGCGCAGGACTGCCCGAGAGCCCACACCGAAAGACAGAGGGAACCCACCACTCCCAGGACAACTCGCTTGATCATCTCGATCTCCTTCGATCTACGCTGACAGCGGCCCGCCGAAGCGATCCACGATACACTCTACCGCGATCCCCCTGCCGCGGGCAATCTCTTGGGACCGATCGAGCCGTCCTCACTCCCACTCGATCGTCGCCGGCGGCTTGCTCGTGACGTCGTAGACGACGCGCCCGACCTCCGGGATCTCGCGGGTGATCCGCCGGGCGGCCTCGTCGAGGATCTCCGCGGGGAGGCGAGCCCAGTCGGCGGTCATCGCGTCGAGGCTGGTGACGGCCCGGAGCGCGACGACGTGTCCGTACCGCCGCTCGTCACCGGCGACGCCGACCGACTGGATCGGCGTGAGGACGGCGAGCGCCTGCCACGCGTCGTGGTAGGCGCCGTGCTCCTTCAGCACCGAGACGAAGACATCGTCTGCCTTACGGACGATCGCGACGCGCTCTCGGGTCACCTCGCCGAGGATTCGCACGGCGAGCCCGGGGCCGGGAAACGGATGTCGGAGCCGGATCCCGTCCGGGAGGCCGAGAAGGCGCGCGACCTCGCGCACCTCGTCCTTGAACAGGGCGCGGAACGGCTCGAGGAGCTCGAACCCGAGCTCCTCGGGCAGCCCCCCGACGTTGTGGTGGCTCTTGATGTTCGACGTCCCTTCGCCGCCGGCCGACTCGATCACGTCCGGGTAGAGGGTTCCCTGGGCGAGAAACCGGAACGGTCCGTGCCGCTCGGCCTCCTCGCGGAAGACGCCGACGAACTCGCGCCCGATGACCTTCCGCTTCCCCTCCGGGTCGACGATCCCGGCCAGCGCGCCGAGGAAGCGATCCGACGCGTCGACCGTCACGAGGTTGATCCCGAGGGCGCGAAGCCCGGCGTCCACTTCCCGGCGCTCCCCCTCGCGCAGGAGGCCGTGATCGACGAAGACGGCGAGATGATCGACCCCCTCGCGGGCGAGGAGCAGCGCCAGCGTCGACGAGTCGACGCCGCCGGAGACGCCGAGCAGAACCCGATCCCGCCCGACGCGCGCTCCCACCTCCGCGGCGATCCGCTCGAGGTTCCGCTCCGGCGTCCAATCCCTCGGCACCCGCGCGAGATCGAGGAAGTTGGCGAGAATCCGGACGCCTTCCGGCGTGTGGGCGACCTCCGGATGAAACTGCACGCCGTGCAACCGTCCGTCGGCCGAAGCGACGGCGGCGTGCGGATTCGTCGCCGTCGCCGCGACGCTCGACCAGCCGGCAGCAAGCTCGGAGACGGCGGTCGAATGGCTCATCCAGACCGGCTGAGGCGCCGTCAGGCCGTCGAACAGCGGTCCGCCCACGCGCACCAGCCGATCCGATCCGTACGAGCGCCCGCCCGTATCGACGACCGCTCCGCCGAACCGCTCCACCAGCAGATGCATCCCGTAGCAGATCCCGAGAATCGGTATTCCCAGGTCGTACATCGCGTCGTCCGGCTTCGGGGCGCCGTCTTCGAAAACGAGCTTCGGCCCGCCGGAGAGGACGATCGCAGCGGGCGCTTCCTCGCGGATCCGTTCGACGGAGGCCGTTCCGGGGAGGACGACCGAGTGGGCGTTCAACTCGCGAACGCGCCGGGCGATGAGGCGGGTGTACTGCGAACCGAAGTCGAGAATCACGACGCTCATGATCCGTGCCGCGCCCTTCGGTATGGCGACGTCTCTTCAGAATGCCAGCACTTCGGTTCGGCGATACCGAAGTCGAGGATGACGACGCTCACCTGACGTCCCCCTGTCTCTCACCGCTCATACCCATCCTGCGAGGCCACCACTTCGGTTCGAGCGAACCGAAGTCGAGAATCACGACGCTCATGATCCGTACCGCGCCCTTCGGTATGGCGACGTCTCTTCAGAATGCCAGCACTTCGGTTCGGCGATACCGAAGTCGAGGATGACGACGCTCATAGTCTGAACCGCACCCTTCGATATTGCAGCGTCACCTCAGAACGCCACCACTTCGGTTCGGCGACCCGAAGTCGAGAATCACAACGCTCACCCGAATTCCTCCGCTCCCTCGCCGCTTACGCCCTCGAGAAGACCGTCTCCCCGTTGATCAGGACCCGCTGCACGCGGCCGTGCGCGACGTCGAGCGGATGGGCCGACAGGATGACGACGTCGGCGTCCTTCCCCGCTTCGAGGCTTCCGACCCGGTCGTCGATCCCGAGGATCTCGGCCGGAGTGAGGGTGATCGCACGCAGCGCGTCGTCGTCGCGCATCCCCTCGTTGACGGCGATCGCCGCGTCGAGACGAAGGTACCGAACGGCCGACATCTGATCGGTCTGGATCGCCACCTTGACGCCCGCGTTCGCGAGGACCCCGGCGTTCTTCGGGGTCATGTCGCGCAGCTCGACCTTGCTTCGAGAGAAGAGGATCGGCCCCGGCACGCACGGGATCATCCTCGCCGCCAGGATGTCGGCGATCTTGTACCCCTCGGTCGCATGAATCAGGACGAAATCCAGCTCGAACTCCTCGGCGATCCGGATCGCCGTCATGATATCGTCGGCGCGATGGGCGTGGATGTGCGCCGGGATCTCCCGACGGAGGACCCGGGCCAGCGCCTCGAGCTTCAGGTCGACCTCGAACGGCTCCGGCTCGGCCGCCCCCTCGACGCCGGCCCGAAAGTCGGCGAGCTTCTCCGCGTGGCGGGCGCCCTTGTCGAGGTAACCCTGCGCCTTGGTCAGCCACTCGCGGAGCGTCGCGGCGTTCCCCATCCGCGTCGACGGGGTCTTCTTCTGCTCGCCGTAGACCCGCTTCGGGTTCTCCCCGAGCGCCATCTTCATCCCCACGGGAAACGCGACCAGCATCTCGTCGACCGTCCGGCCGGCGGTCTTGATCGCCGCCGTCTGGCCGCCGATCAGGTTCCCGCTTCCCGGCCCGGTGTTGATCGCGGTGACGCCCGCCTCGCGGAGGTCCTTGAACGCGAGGTCCTCGGGATGGATCGCGTCGATCGCCCGCAGGTGCGGAGTGATCGGGTCGGTCATCTCGTTCCCGTCGGCGTGGATCGAACCGACGCCGTCGCCGAACACGCCGGTGTGGCAGTGCGCGTCGATCATCCCCGGCATGACGACCTGCCCCGACGCGTCGATGACCTCCGCGTCCGTCGGGACCTCGACGCCCGTCCCGACGTCAACGATCCTCCCGTCGTCGATCAGGACGATCCCTTCCTCGATCGTCACCGTCGGCGTCAACACCGTGCCGCCACGTATCGCAATCACTCGGTCTCAACCCCTTTCCGATCCAATCCGCATCCGTTGCCCGCGCATATCGTACCGACCGCGGGCGCGCTCACAACCACGCCTCCACCGGCTTCGCCAGGACCGCGGTCGGGATCCTCGCCTTCGCCGTCTTGTTCGGATCGACGAGCTGGCTGACCCCGACGTCGGCCGCGAGGCTGGCGAGCATGTAGGCGTCCTCGTGCGACAGGTCGCGCGCCGCCTCGATCAGCCGCACCGCCTGACGCGTCGCCTCCTTCAACGCCTCCTCGATCGTCGGCAGCGAGACCAAAACGTACACGGCGTCGTCCAGCTCGACGATCGGCCAGTCCGCGTTGCGTCCCTTGATCAGGTCGATCTCGACCGTCACCCGTGCGGCGACCTCGCAGGCGGAGACGCAGACCTCTCCGTCCGCCTGCACGGCGTGGACGTCCCCGAGCGCGAGGAGCGCGCCCGGCTGTGCCACCGGGAGGTAGACGGTGCAGCCCGTCCCGATCTCCTTGGTGTCCATGTTCCCGCCGTGGCGATGCGCCGTTCCCGTCGGATGGGTTCCCTCACCCGGCGCCACGCCGATGACGCCGATCATCGGAGACGCGGGAATCCGCAGATCATCGAAGCGGACGGTGTCGCCTTCGACCGGGAGGATCCGCGTCGCGTGTCGTTCGATCTCCTTCCCGAGAACACCCATTCCCGGTCCGGTGACGATCGCCCCCGAACCGGCCGGTTCGATCGATACCACGCGGACAACCAGCGTGTCGCCCGGCTCGGCGCCGTCGACGAAGACCGGGCCGGTCACCGGGTTGATGCGGTCGAAGTCGAGCTCGGCCAGGATGTCCTCCGGGCTCTTCACCTGCCCGCCGAACGCGTCCCGCGTCTCGAAGACCACCGTTTCTCCCGCCGCTACGTGGGCGGCCGGTTCCATCTCCGTCGCGAACGCGTAGATCACCCGTCCGACCGGAATCGATCTCATCGGCGTCGCTCCTTTCTTCACAACTCGCACAGATCCATTTCAGAGTGTACCCACTTCTCCTGAGTATCCACGCCCGGTCCGATTACACGACGCCCAAGAGAACCGTATAGACTGGCGCGGAGCGGGAGGGACGTATGGACAACGAAAGCCGGTTCTGCCACTCGCACGGCGAGCGATTCCTCGAAACGCGGGAGCTGACGAAGACCTATCGGATGGGGACGGAGACGATCTACGCGCTACGCGAGGTCGACTTCGTCGCGCGACAAGGGGATTTCGTGGTGATCAACGGCCCGTCGGGCAGCGGCAAGACCACGTTCCTGAATCTGATCTCGGCGATCGACCGACCCACGTCCGGGGAGGTCCTGATCGAAGGGCAGCCGACGAGCACGCAGACCGAGGGACAGCTCGCGGCGCTGCGGAAGTCCCGGATCGGGTTGATCTTCCAATCGTTCAACCTCATTCCGGTCCTCACCGCCGCCGAGAACGTCGAGTACCCGTTGCTGCTCCAGAAGGTCGACAAGGCGCAGCGACGGGACCGGGTCTCCGCGCTGCTCGCGGAGGTCGGGCTCGCCGATCTCATGCGGCGCCGGCCGAACGAGCTGTCGGGCGGCCAACGCCAGCGCGTCGCGATCGCCCGGGCGCTGATCACCCGACCCAAGATCGTGCTCGCCGACGAACCGACCGCCAACCTCGACTCGGAGACCGGCGGGTCGGTGATGGAGCTGATGCGCGGCCTCAACGAGGAGCACTGCGTGACCTTCCTCATCGTGACCCACGATCCGGCCGTGTCGGATTACGGCCAGCGGCACATCCGCATCCACGACGGGTCGCTGCGGGAGGAGAGCTGACGTGTGGTGGTGGATCCCGCTTCGCAGCCTATGGCGTAACCGGCGACGGACGCTGATCTCTCTCGCGATCATCGCGTTCGGGACGGCGATTTCGCTGTTCGTCCTCGCGTTCCTCGACAACGCGCGGGACCAGATCCGCGACGTGAGCGTCGCCGAGTACGGCAACCTCCAAATCGCTTCGCCGCTGCTGTTCGACGACGAGGCCGAGGGGTACGAGTACCTGCTGACCCCGGATCACGTCGAGGCCCTCACCGCGCTGCTTCGCAACGAGCCGTCGTACGTCGCGAGCACGGTACAGCTCGAGTTCCCCGGGTTGGCCGCCTCCGGGAACCAGACCCAAGTCGTCCGGCTCCGAGCGATCGAGCCGGAGAACGGTCTGCTCGACTTCGGCGAGTACGTCGTCGAGGGCCGCGAGCTGCGTCCCGACGACCTGGCCTCCGCCCTCGTCGGGCGGGCGCTCGCCGATCTCCTGTCGCTCGAAGTCGGCGACGCGATCACGGTCACCCTCACCACGGTGGACGGCGCGTACAACGCGAGTCCGTTCGTCATCGCCGGCATCTACGGGTTCTCGAGCGAGCAGGTCGAGTCACAGGTGCTTCTCGTACCGCTCCGGTTCGGGCTGCTGCTGCTCAACACGAACGGGATCGACCGAGTGATCGTCGAGCTCGACCGGATCGCGGCCACCGATGCCGCGGCCGCACGGATCGAGGCCGGCCTGGCGGACGCGGAACTGCCGCTCGAGGTGCGCACCTGGGAGGAGCTGAGTCCGATCTACCAGCAGCTGTCGTCGTACTTCGACCTGCTGTTCGGCTTCCTCACCCTCGCCATCTCGGTGCTTGTCTTCTTCATCATCCTCCAGGTACTGACCCTCGCCTTCCTCGAGCGGACCCGCGAGATCGGAACGTTGCGGGCGCTCGGAACGACCCGCGGAGAGGTGTTCCGGCTTTTCTTCTCGGAGAGCGCGTGGCTGGCCGTGCTCGGGAGCCTGATCGGGATCCTCGCCGGAATCCTGCTTAGCCTCGGCTTCAACGCCCTCGGCATCGAATGGCTGCCGCCAGGAACGGTCGAGCCCAGCGTCCTGGGCACGCGCATCGGGCCGTTGACCGTGCTGCTGCCGTTTCTCGTCAGCCTCGTTGCGACGCTGCTCAGCGCGCTGTATCCGGCGTTGCAGGCGGCTCGGCTTCGCGTCGTCGACGCCCTGAGGGTGGAGTAGGAGGCCCGGATGCAATTCAAGATCGCGCTGCGCAACGTCTTCCGAAACCGTCGTCGTACGCTGTTCAGCTTGGCCGTGATCGTCGTCGGCACCTCGGTGTTCCTGTTCCTTCTCGGGTTCATCGGAGAAGCGCTGAACTCCACCAAGCGGTCGCTCGCCTGCGAGACCGGTGCCGTTCAGGTCGCCGACGAGCGGCTGTTCGAGAACACCGCCGACGCCTACGAAGTCCTCGTTTCCCCACAGCTTCGCGAGCGGACGCTCGATCTCATTGCGGCCCGGCCCGGTGTCACGGGCGCCTCGTGGCAATTGAACTTTGCCGGCCTCATCGGCGACGAGCGGGGCAGCACGCTCGTCATCGGGCGGGGCATCGTCCCGTGCAGCTGCGTCGAGGAGTACGAGTGCATCATCGTCAGCGGAGATCCGCTCCCCGAGGACGCTTCTCGACAGACGATCCTCGGCGCCAGCCTGGCCGCGAAGCTGGACGTCGAACCGGGGGACCGGATCAACGTCGCCACCGGGACGGTCTCCGGCAACTTCAACGCCGCGACCGTCGACGTCATCGGAACCCTGCGATACAGCCTCGAGGAACTCGAGGCGCAGCTCGGGTTGTTCCCCATCGGCTTCGTTCAGCGCCTACTCAAGACCGACGGGGTCGAGCGGATTCTCATCGGGCTCGAAGATCTGGACGACGCCGAGGCGTTCGCGGCGAGCCTCCAGGCCGAGCTCGATGACGCCGGGATTCCCCTCGCGACGCGGACGTGGGAAGAGCTCAACCCGAGCTACGAATCGCTCAGCTCGTTCTACACGGCGTTCAGCGGGCTGGCCGGGATCGCGGTGTTCGCCCTCGTCTTCTTCTCCGTCGTCGAGGTGCTGACGCTCTCCTTCTTGGAGCGGACCCGCGAGGTCGGCACGCTGCGGGCGTTCGGAACGTCGCGGGGCCGCATCTTCCAAACGTTCCTGCTCGAGGGGATCCTCCTCGGACTGATCGGGGCGACCCTCGGCGTCCTGGTGGGGTCGGTCCTTGCCGCGGTGTTCAACGCCGTCGGGGTCGAATGGACCCCGCCCGGCGCTCCCATCCCGCAGGCGCTTCGCCTCGCACTGTCCCCCTCGGTCGCCGTCACGCCGTTCGTCACTGCGATCTTCGCGACGCTGACGAGCGCGTTGATCCCGGCGTGGAAGAGCTCGCGACAGCGGATCGTCGAAGCATTGAAGACCGCATAGTCGCCCCCTCAAGGAAAGGAGTCTACATGAGACCATCGATCGTGCTCGTCCTCGGAGTTCTCTTCTCGGCCGGGCTCACCGCGTTCGGCCAGGATGCGCTGTCCGACGACGAGTTGCTCGCGGCCCTCGACGAGGCCCGATTCTTCGCCGAGTCCGTGACGACCGTCCGCGTCCGAATCCACGCCGTCACACCGGAGGAGGAACGGGACGCCGAGATCCGACTCCTGTTCGCCCCCATCCCCGA
Organism: uncultured Thermotogae bacterium; assembly: GCA_964466035.1. Classification (GTDB taxonomy): domain Bacteria; phylum Bipolaricaulota; class Bipolaricaulia; order UBA7950; family UBA9294; genus JANQEA01. The sequence continues at coordinate 100,469 of CAYXLR010000002.1, read as the reverse complement.
TGAACAGACCGCCCGGATCGAGTTCCTCTCACCCGAGGAACTGGCGGGGCAGATCTACCTCAGCACGCCCGAGGCGACCTACTTCTTCGGGCCCGATCTCGATTCCCCGATCAAGACCTCGGCCACCACCGAGGTCTTCGGCGACGCCGCCGTCGCCCAGACCAGCGGGATCCGATTCCTCGACGACTACACCGTGGCCGAGCGTCGCTCGATCGTCACCGAAGACGGAACCCCTCTCCTCGAGGTGGACCTGGAGGCGGTGGACTTCTCGGTCGCGTTTCAGGCGGCGACGGTGACCGTCGATCCGGAGACGCTGCGGCCGGTCTCGGCGGTCCTGTACGCGTTGAGCGGGATCCCGTTCTACGAGGTCTTCTACGAGAGCTACCAGACACGAAACGAAGACGACCTCTACGTCGTCCGTCAGAGGATCGTCAACCTGTTCCTCGTCGGCCGCGAGACGACCTCAGAGATCCTCGAGATCGGCGACGAACCCCTCCCGCCGGAGCTGTTCGACCCCGAAGCGCTCGGATCGCCCGCTTAGCCGCTTTCGCGTCGTGGACCGGCGCGATATCATGATCGCTCTACGGCAAGCGGGCCAACATCGCACTCGGTCTGAGGCCCGGGGCGTCCGCGGACGGAGGGCATCGGATCATGGACCACAGCTCCCAGCTCGGAACCGCGCCGATCCGTCGGCTGCTGGTCAAGATGTCGGCCCCCGCGATGGTCGGGCTGATGGTGCAAGCCATGTACAACCTGACCGACACGATCTTCGTCGGACGGGGTGTCGGGTCGCTGGCCATCGCCGGGATCGCCATATCCTTTCCCATCCAGATTCTCGTGATGGCGCTCGCACAGCTGTTCGGCATCGGCTGCGCGTCGATCGTCTCCCGGCGGTTGGGCGCCGGCGACCAGGAGGAAGCCCGCCATGCCCTCGGCAACCTGTTCACGGTGGTCGTGCTGTCCAGCACGATCATCGCCGTCTTCGGGAGCCTGTTTCTGCCGGCCCTTCTAAGGTTCTTCGGAGCGACCGAAGGGATCCTCCCGTACGCCGCCGACTACTCGCGGTTCATTCTGATCGGCACGCCGTTCTTCATGTTCGCCATGGCGACCAACGCCGTGGTCCGAGCGGAGGGGAACGCCCGCGTCGCGATGTGGACGATGATCATCGCGGGCCTGCTCAACATCGGCCTCGATCCGCTGTTCATCTACGGCCTCCGTCTCGGCATTCGCGGCGCCGCCTTGGCCACGGTCCTCGCCCAGGCGACCACCGTCGTGTACTTGGTCTACTACTTCTTCGGCGGACGCAGCTCGCTTCGGACCCGGCCGCATCACTTCCGTCTGAATCGTTCCATTCTCTGGGAGGCCGTCACCGTCGGCCTGGGGTCCGGGCTGCGCTCGGCAGCGTCCAGCTTCACCGTCATTATCCTCAACACGAGCCTTGCGACGTACGGTGGGGACATCGCCATCGCGACCTTCGGCGTGGTCAACCGAATGATCATGTTCCTCTTCCTCCCGATGTTCGGGATCGTCCAAGGGATGATGCCGATCGTCGGCTACAACTACGGAGCCGGTCAGCTCGAGCGCGTCCGTCACGCCGTCCGCCTGTCCAACCTCGTTACCACGGCGATGTCGGTCGGAACGACGATCCTCCTGCTGAGCGTCCCGGCGCTGCTGCTGCGGATCTTCACGCAGGACGCCGAGGTCTTGTCCATGGGGACGCCAGCGATTCGCATCGTCATCCTCGCCTTCCCGACAGTCGGCTTCCAGGTCGTCGCGGCCGGGATGTACCAAGCGCTCGGACGGCCGCTCCCCGCGCTGGTCCTCGCGCTCCTTCGCCAGGTCATCCTTCTGATTCCCCTCGTCGTCGTTCTGCCCCGTTTTCTCGGACTCGACGGCATCTGGGCGTCGTTCCCGATCGCCGACGGCCTCGCCGCGGTCGTCACCGTGCTGATGTTCGTCTCGGCGATGCGTGCGCTTCGGGACCGCTTCGACACGACGGTCCCCCACGGCGTCGCGGAACCGATCGAGCCGTAGCGACTCCGGCCGGACCGCTCGACGGACACGCGTACACGCCGAGCAGGGGGCAAGTGGGAGCTCGCCAAATGACGGACGCCGCTTTCACCGCCGTCGGGCTTCGTGGTACAGTTGTGCGGCCAAAGAAAGGGGGGGTTCATGATTACGAAGAAGCGTGCCGCTGTCTACGTGTTGCTCGCCGTTGTCTGTCTCGTCCCGCTGGTCGGAGGGGGGCAGGACGCGACCCCGGCCGTCTCCGAGCCGGTCCGCGAGACCGCCGAGACGGCGATCGACCAGTTTCTCACCTACATCGACAGTGCCGCGACGTACCTCGGTCAGGGCGTCCTGTACGTCCTGAACCTGATCACCAACGACCGCGTCTCGAGCGACCTGGAGAAGCCGATCGGCTACCTCGCCTTCATCACGCTCATCCTGCTCCTGTTCGGGCTGCTCGACTTCGCCCGACGGATCATCTGGATCGGGATCATCGTCGGCTGGGTGTTGTTGATCGTCCGGATCATCCTCGACGCGCTGAACATCTGAGTCGAGACGCAGCATGAAGAGCCGCCGGCGCCCGTTCCCTCGGGACGGGCGCGGCTTCATCTCTTCGCGATACGTTCCCCACGTCTCCTTCACGCCTCTCTCCGACGCTGATGCGGTAGGAGGGAAGGAGAAGCATGAGAGCCATATGGAACGGCCACGTCATCGCCGAGAGCGATCGGACGGTCGTCGTCGAGAACAACCACTACTTCCCGCCCGACTCGGTCCGCAGGAAGTTCCTGCGCGAGAGCCCGCATCGCACGATCTGCCCCTGGAAGGGCGAGGCGCACTACTACCACATCGTCGCGGAAGGGGACGAGAATAAGAACGCCGCCTGGGCCTACCCGGAGCCGAAGGAGGCGGCCGGTCACATCAAGAACCACGTCGCCTTCTGGAAGGGCGTCGAAGTCGTCGAGTAGCTCCGTTCGGCCCCTCCGTCGGCCGGGACGAGATCCTGCTGCTCAACCGTTCCGCGCGGGAAGTTCACCCCGCCGAGGCGTACGCAACGACGAGCGGCTCGACGGCCGCGGCGACGCCGTCCGTCCCGTTTACTCGCACGGGGACGGCGGAGGGAGCGCCCACAGGGACCTCGATCCGGACGCGCTCGCGATCGACCTCGATCGCCGCGACGGTGTCCCCCCATTGAACGGAGAACCGGATCCGATCGATCCCGGTCGGCGGTCTCGGGGTCAGAGACAGGCGGTCGGCGTCCAGCCGAAGGCCGGCGTACCGCTCGATCACGTGCCGGACCGTCCCCGCCATCACCGCGGCGTGGATCCCCTCCGGCGTCGTCCCTCCTTGGACGTCGTCGACGTCGCTGCGCAGCGCCTCGACGAAGTGTCCCCAGCTCGCGCCCCGGTCGAGCCGGTCGAGGATCGCCGCGAAGACGAGGTGGCTGAGCGTCGATCCGTGCGACGTCCGCCGCCGGTAGTACTCGATCGTCTCGCGCAGCTTCGCCTCCGTCAGCTCGTACCCCATCTGCCCCAGCAGCTCCGCTAGCCCGTCGCGATCGAAGACGTAGAAGAGCATGCACAGATCGGCCTGCTTCGAGAGCTTGTACCGATCCGGCGAATCGCCCTCCGCCCTGAGGATCCGATCCAGCCGGCCGATGTCTCCGTACTTGGCGCGGTACGCGTCCCAGTCGAGCTCCTCGAGCCGTCCGTACCCCTCGAACTGCTCGATCAGGCCGTTCGGGAGGACCGGGATCTTCATCCCGCGGACGACTTCGCGCCACCGGTCCGTCTCCCCGCCCGCCAGAGCGATCCGCTCGGCCACGGCCGATCGATCCCGTTCGCCCAGAAGCTCCATCGCTTCCAGCGCCTTCCCGATGCACCACGCGGCCATCACGTTCGTGTAGGCGTTGTTCCGCAGCCCGCCCTCCGCCGCCCCGGGGTACGCCTCGTGGAACTCGTCCGGCCCCATCACGCCGACGATCTCGAACCGCCCGTCCTCGTCCGCCTCGGTCATGCTGACCCAGAATCGGGCGATCTCGAGAAGCATCTCCGCCCCGTATCGGGCGAGGAAGTCTCGATCGTCGGTCGCCCGCACGTAGTCCCACACGTTCACCGCGATCGCCGCGCCGACGTGCCGCTGAAGGTGGCTGCGATCCGGGTCCCACGTCCCCGATCGGGGATTCAGATGGATGATCTGCGTCTCCTCGCGCCCGCTCGACCCGGTCTGCCACGGGTACATCGCGCCGGCGCGACCGTCCTCGACGGCGTTCGCCCGCGCCTCCCCGAGGCGACGGTACCGATACAGGAGGAGCGAGCGCGCCAGCTCGGGATCGCGGTACAGGTAGAACGGGAAGAGGTACATCTCGTCCCAGAAGACGTGGCCGCGATACGCCTCGCCGTGGAGCCCCCGCGCCGGGACGCTCGCGTCGAGCCCCACCGTGTGCGGCGACGCCGTCTGCAGGAGGTGGAACGTGTGCAGCCGGAGGATCGACTGGATCGCGTGCGGCTCGAGATCGACGTTCGGCGAGACGTCGACCTCGACGTCGTACCGGTCCCACAGCGACTCCCACGCGGCGCGATGCGACGCGAGCAAGCCGTCGAAGTCCGGCGCCCGACGAGCGGCGACGAGCGCGTCCTCGACGAGATCGCCGATCGCCGGATCGCGTGACGTGCAGAGCCCCACGACCTTCTCGACGCGCACGGGGCAGCCGGGCCGGACGCGAACCTCGAACGTCCGCCGGATCGCTCCGTTGCGGCGCTCGACTTCGCCCGCTTCCGCCGGCTCGTTCCCCAGCCGGACTCGCGTTCGCGCCGCAAGGCAGACCTCCAACCGAGACTGCACCGTTCGGACGTGGAGGAAGATCGGACCGTCTTCGGTCTCCCCCGCGTCGATCGTCTCGAGGTGATCCCCACGAAGCTCCCGGTACCGCGCGACCCCCCGGTTCGTCACCCCGCCGTCGAGGCCCGAACGGATCTCAATCTTTCCGGACCAGTTGAGCGGCACGATCTCCTGCGCGATCCCGGCCAGCCGTGGGTCCCCCATGTGAACGATTCGACGCGAAGAGACGCGCGTCTCGCGGCCCTCGGCGTCCCGGACGGTGAACGCGCGCAGCAGGACTCCGCCACGAAGGTCGAGCTCCTGACGGTAGTCGGACAACTCGGCTTCCCCCTCGCCGAACCACGCTCCGCCCTCGGGACGGAACGACAGCGGGAGCCAGTTCGGGAAGTTGACGAGGTCCTCGTTGACCACGTCGCGCCCGGCGACGTCGCTCGTCAGCCGGTCGTACCCCCCGGCGATGTACGTGCCGGGGTAGTGGACCTCGTCGGCGCTCGATGCCTCCGCCGCGCCGCGGGAGGCGAATCGCCCGTTTCCCAGCGTGCAGAGCGCCTCGCGGAGCGGCTCTTCCGTCGGATCGAACCCCTCGTAGACGAGCCTCCAGCCTTTGTTCACCCGCCGCCTCCTTCCAGGCTCAGCAGCCGGTCGAAAAACGCGTACACCTCCCACGGCGCCTGGACCCAGTACGTCGCCTCCGTCGGCCGCGGCGCCTCGGAGACGACGACCCCGACCCCGCGATCCCGGAGGACCGCGAACGCATCTTCATCGGTGACGTCGTCCCCGATGTAGAACGGAACGACGTCCGGGCCGCCCAGGCCGAGCGCCTCGAGGAGAAGGAGAAGCGCCTTCCCCTTGTCCCAATCGAGGTCCGGGCGGACCTCGAACACCTTCTTCCCGTGCGCCTTTTTCAGCCGCCCGTCGGTCGCGATCGCCCCGTCGACGATCGACTCGACCCGCGCCACGTCCGCCTCGTCGACCAAGCGATAGTGGACCGCGACCGAGAACCGCTTCTCCTCGATCACCACCCCTTCGATCCTCTCCAGCTTCGGTTTCACTTCGCGCGCCACCCGCTCCATCACCGGCTCGATCCAGTCGGCGACCGCGTGTCCGACGGAGGCGCCGCCCGGACCGACGATGTCGAACCCGTGGCTCCCGGCGTAGGCGAGCTCCGGGATCCCGACGAGCCGCTCGACGTCGTCGCGCCCGCGACCGCTGATGATCGCCGTCGGGAACCGGGAGGCGATCTTCTCGAGAACGGCGCGGCGCTCGTCGGTGAGGACGGCCAGCTCCGGCCGGCCGACGATCGGCGTGAGGGTCCCGTCGTAGTCGAGGAAGAGGGCGGGCCGCTTTCCTCGAAGCCGCCGGCTCAGCTCGTCCCACTCGCGCAGTGCGGACGGTCGCCGTTGATCCCGGTTCGCGAACCACTCCTCGATCAGCTCGAACGATTGACCGCCGAACGACTCGAGGATCAGATCGGCCCCGTGCTCGCGGAGCGCGGCCGCGGCGCCGACCCGGTCGATCCCGATGACCAGGCCGAAGCCGCCGGCTCGACCGGCCTGTACGCCGGAGATCGCGTCCTCAACCACGATCGCCCGCTCCGGCGGCGCCCCGACCCTTCGGGCCGCTTCGACGAAAATGTCCGGATTCGGTTTGCCCTTGAGTCCGATCTCCTCCGAGACGATCCCGTCGACGCGCGCCTCGAACAGGTCGTTCAGGCCGGCGCGCTCGAGGATCGGCCCGCAGTTCTTGCTCGACGACGCGACGGCGACGCGGATCCCCGCTTCCCGCAGTTGGCGGACGAACGCGACCGTCCGTTCATCCACCTCGGCGCCCCTCTCGTCCAGGATCGCCCGGAAGTAGCCGTTCTTCCGGTTCCCGAGCCCCCACGCCGTCGGCTCGTCCGGACCGTCGTCAGGCGTTCCCTCGGGCAGCTCGATTCCCCGCGACGCGAGGAAGCTTTTCACCCCTTCGATCCGCGGCTTTCCGTCGACGTACGTGTGGTAATCGTCCTCCGGGTCGAACGGAACGAACGGCTTCCCGGTCTCCTTGGCCCTCCGTTCGAGGACCTCATCGAACAGCTCTTTCCACGCGGCCGCGTGAACCGCCGCGGTCAGCGTCACCACCCCATCCAGATCGAAAACCACTGCTTCCAGGCCCGCTGGTTCGTCTACAGCTGCTGACATGCTCCACCTCTTCGAGAGCCGCCGGTCCGGTCCTCGCCTCGATCTTACTGGTCCGAACCTGCGAACGCAGACCCGCTCACTCGCTCTCGCATCGCATCGGTGGTCGTCCGCCCCGCATCCGTCAAGCGTCGACGCCGGCCTCCCGAAGTGCCCGAGCCGCCTCTTCTGGCGGAGCGGTGTTGATGTGAACGCCGGTTCCCCACTCGACGCCCCCCAGTTTCGTCGTTCGCGGCAGGAGTTCAAACCGCCAGTGGTAGGCGCGCACCAACGTCTCCCACCCGGTCGACTCGTCGGAGGTCGACCTCGGATTCGGAGCCGTCTGAAGAACGAGCATGTACGGGACGTCCCCGCGCGCGCGCCGGAGCCGCCCCAGCGCCCGCTTCAGAGCACGTGCCAGCCCGCGGCGTGCCGCATCTGCGATCGACGTGAAGTCGCACGCATGCTCCAGCGGGTAGATCGCAATCTCGAACGGGATTCGGGAATCGTACGGCGCCAGGGTCACGAACCCGTCGGCTTTGTCGATCACGCGGCGTTCAGCGCGAAGTTCCTCCGCCAGCGTGTCGCAGAACACGCATCGTCCCTCCGACTCGTAGTACGTCGATGCCGTGCTCAGCATCCTCCGCACGACCTCTGGGACGACGGGCATCGCGAGGATCTGGGAATGCGAGTGAGACAGCGACGCACCCGCCTCCCGTCCGTGGTTCTTGAACGCCAGCACGTAGTGATGTTCGGGGCTTTCCATCAACGCCCGGGCCCGAACGGCGATCGTCTCTAGAACCGCCTCGATCTGACCCTCCGGCAGATCCGCGAGCTGTATCTTGTGATCAGGGGTCTCGATGACCACCTCATGCGCGCCGCTCCCCTCTCGACACTGGAGCAACCCCGAAGGCGACAAACTCTTTCCGCCTTTGCCGCCTGCGAGCGCGGGAAACCTGTTCGGAACAACGCGAACGCGCCACGCGCCGTCGGGTCCGCCGACGCGGTAGATCTCCGGCGGAACCATCGATTCGTTCCCGACGCAGAACGGACACGCGTCGGCTCCCTGATCCGTGACGCATGGCTCTGTGGGTTCGACGACCATCGGCCGCTTGGCTCGGCCAGCCGCTATAACGACCCACTCCCCTCGAATCTTGCTGCGCCGGAGTTCAGTCATCGCCAGCCTCCGCTTCTCGCACTCGCACCACATTCCGTAACGACACGCCACCAGCCAGGATTCGCCTTCCCGCGTGTCCGTCAGCGCTCTGGGAAACTCGATTGGTCGGATCGTTTCTTGACAAGACGGCCACCGTTCGATAGTATTCCGAAAGGTAACAGCTGTCAAACACAAGCGAAATGCTAGTTGATGAAAGACGCCACCTGATCGCGGAGTCCGTTATCGCCCAAGGGGCAGCCACAGTCGCTGATCTGAGCGAGCAGTTCGGCGTATCACAGGTCACCATTCGGACAGACCTCGAGGCGCTCGAGCGCGCCGGTATGCTCACCAGGAACCGCGGCGGCGCTGTGGCCAACCGCGTCTCTCGGTTCACTCCGGCGTTCCAGCAGCAAACGAGCGTCAATCGGGAAGCGAAGCAGGCGATCGCCGCCAAGGCAGCGGAGACGATCCGAGACGGCGATCGAGTGATCCTCGATGCGGGCAGCACGACGCTATACCTCGCCGACCTTCTTTGCCACAGGCGGCTGAAGCTCGCCGTCAACTCCGTCTACTCGATGAACAAGCTCTTCGACGCACCGAACGTGGAGCTCATTCTGATCGGGGGGGCGCTCTACATGCCCGCGCTCAGCTTCACCGGCGAGTTGGCCGAAGGGTTCCTAGATCGGCTCCACTTCGACAAGGCAGTACTCGGAGTCAACGGCGTAACGGCGCACGGAATCTCCGTCAACAACCCGCAAGAAGCGGGAATCAAACGGAAGATGATCGAGAGGGCCGAGTGCGTTATCGTTCTCGCCGATTCATCGAAAATCGACATCGAGAGCTTGGTCCGGATCGAGCCGCTCGACCGCGTCGACGTCCTCATCACGGAGACGCCAATCCCCGCGCCCGTGTCGAAGCGCCTGAAAGACGCTCACCCGAGGCTGGAGGTCCTAATTGCCTGAAGCCACTTTCGCGATGATCACGCCGCACGGCGATCCACTCGGCCGAATCGGCGAGCCGGACATCGGTGGGCAGTGCGTCTACGTCCGCGAGCTGTCGGCTCACTTGGCGAAGGCCGGTTATGAGGTCCACGTCTATACGAGGGATCGAGGCGAGGGGAAGCCGGAGCGAGAAGGCTTCGTGCCGGGCGCAACGGTGGTCCGAGTCCCGTGTGGTCCAGCGGGGTTCATTCCAAAGGAGGTTCTCGCCCCCTATCTTCCCGAGTTCGCCGACCGCGTGCAAAAGGAGCTCACCGGCGGCGAGATCCTCCATTCACACTACTGGGACGGCGGGTACGTCGCCGGTGCGCTTCGGAATGGGCACCGTTGGTTCCACACGACCCACTCGATCGGAAGGTTGAAGCAAGCCGCGCTTCCTGACGGGGAGCAGTACCACTACGACAAGCGGATCCAGTTCGAGACGGAGACCTACCACGGCTGCGATTGTGTCGTCGCCTTGACAGAGACGGAGAAACAGCAGATCCACGAGCTGTACGACGTACCGGCCGATCGGATCGCTGTCATCCCTCCGGGCGTGAACTCAGACGTCTTCGCTCCCTCGGCCGACAAGAAGGAGACACGGAGGGTGCTCGGGCTGCCGGAAGAGGACACGATCGTCTTCACCCTTGGCCGGCTCGACGAGCGAAAGGGCTTTGACCTGTTCCTGAAGGCGGCAGGAGGTGTCACGCGACGCGATGACTTGCCCCCGACGCTGTTCGTCATGAGCGCTGGTGACGGGAGTATCCAGGAGGCGGCCGAACGGACGAGGCTTGAGGCGATCATCGATGCGGAGGAACTTGACGACGTCCTCCGATGGTTGCCGGTTTTGCCCGAGACACTCCTCCCTCACTACTATGGGGCGGCGGATGTGTTCGTACTGCCGTCTCGGTACGAGCCGTTCGGGATTGTCATGCTCGAAGCGATGGCCTGCGCAGTCCCTGTCGTCGCGACGAACACCGGCGGCCCAGCGACGGTCATCGAATCGGGGGTAACCGGGATCCTCGTCGATCCGACCGACATCGAGGCGCTCGCGGACGCTCTCGCCGAACTGATCCGAGTGCCCGAACGACGGAACGAGTTCGGACGACGCGGACGAGCAACGATTGAGAGAAGCTACAGCTGGGAGATCATCGCCAATCGGCATCTCGCGGCATACGGACTTGAGACAAGGGACAGATCCGATGCACGGTGACAAGTTGATCATCGAGCCCCATCACCGAGAAGCGGCAGCAAACCTCGCGTCGCTCCTCAACAAACGACTCTCCGATCGTGACGCGCCGATGATCGTCAGCATCGGCGGAGAGTCCGGGAGTGGAAAGAGCGAACTGGCGGCGGCCCTCGCCGACGAGCTGCAAGCCCGAGGCGTTCCGGCCCTCGTCATCCAGCAGGACGACTACTTCATCCACCCGCCGAAGACGAATGATCGGAAGCGGAGAGAGGGAATCGACTGGGTCGGACCGCAGGAGGTCAGACTCGACCTCCTCGACGCGAACCTTAAGGCACTGATCGACGGAGCCGAAGCGATCGTCAAGCCGCTCGTCTTCTACAGTGAGGACCGAATCGGTGAGGAGCGGCTATCCACTGAGGGTGTGGAAGTTGTCATCGCGGAGGGGACATACACGTCCCTGCTGCGGAACGTCGACGTTCGGGTCTTCATCGATCGCACGTTCAGAGACACACGAGGCGCGAGGGCCGGACGCGCCCGCGAGATTCAAGACGGGTTTCTCGATCGGGTACTGGAGATCGAGCACGGAATCATATCAAGGCACAGGGACCACGCCGACATCTTGATCGAAGCGGACTACTCCGTGAAGGAGCTGGTCCACAAGACGTAGTGAATCACCGGAGGGACGCCGACCAATGCGAACCGAAGCGCGCGACGTGGAATCGCCAGCGCAGAACCGATGTCGGCCTCTCCACGACCGATTCATGCCAAACATCGAACAGGGAGGTGGTACGCACGAAGGACAGCATGGCCAACTGCTGGGAAGCACCCATGGAAACGTAACCAAGGAGGCAAGACATGCGTAAGGTTCTTGTTGCACTTCTCGCGCTTTCGCTCGTCGGTCTGGCGGCGATTGCGCAGCAGAAGGTGGTCAACGTGATGCACGGCTGGCCGGGCGAGCAAGCGCCGGCCTTCCAAATGATCGTCGATACGTTCGAGGCAGCGAATCCTGACATCGATGTTGTTGTCGAGATCGTCGGGCGGGATCGCCCAGCGGTTCTGGCGACGCGCCTCGCTGCCGGGAATCCTCCCGACCTCACACCCCACCCGTGGATCGGCCTCATGAAGCAGTGGGCCGACGACGGACAGATCGTTGATTTGACCGACCTCGTCAACACGTCGGACATCAACCCGGCGCTCGTCCCGATCGGGGAGTACGACGGCGGCCTGTACGGGCTGTTCATCTTCCCGAACGTGAAGAGCCTGATCTGGTACAACCCGAAGGAGTTCGCGGCCAAGGGCTACGAGATCCCGACCACCTGGTACCAGCTTCTCGCCCTGTGCGAGCAGATCGTCGCCGACGGTGGGGCCCCGTTCTCCATCGGCCTCGAGTCCGGTGCGGCGAGCGGCTGGCCGGGAACCGACTGGATCGAGGACATCATGCTCCGCACCGCCGGAGCGGACGTCTACGACAAGTGGGTCGCCCACGAGATCTCGTGGACCGACGCGCGCGTCAAGAAGGCGTTCGAGACGTTCGGCAGCCTGTTCGACAAGGGGTACGTCTTCGGTGGGCCGATCGGCGCGCTGACGACCAACTTCGGCGACGCAGCTGATCCGTTGTTCCTCGACCCACCGGCCGCCTACATGCACCATCAGGCGACCTTCATCCAGGGGTTTTTCAACGACCACTTCGACGGGCTCGTCGCCGCGGAGGACTACGACATCTTCCCGCTGCCGACGATCACACCGGCCGCGACCCCGGACGGCTCGATCCCGTTGCTCGTCTCCGGCGACGTCGTCACGGTGTTCAACAACCGGCCCGAGGTCATCAAGTTCGCGCAGTTCCTGACCTCGGAGACGGCGGCGAACATCTGGAGCTCGGAGCTCGGCGAGCTGTCGGCCTACGTCAACGCCGATCCGGCGCAGTTCGAGAGCCCGATCACACGCAAGGCGCAGGAGATGCTGCTGAGCGCGACCGTGTCGCGCTTCGACGGCTCCGACCTGATGCCCGGTGAGATCGGCGCCGGTGCGTTCTGGAGCGGCGTCCTCGACTACATCAGCGGTATCAACCTCGACACGGTCCTTCAGGCCATCGAGGCGGCCGCCGTCGACGCCTACTAGGCAGAGCCATCAAGGAAGCCGGGGGCTCCAGCCCCCGGCTTCATCCTCTGGCCACGGAGGGAGGTGGGTCTTCATGGGGGTTCGCGCAAAGGGGTGGAGGAGCCCACGGCGGATCACCCTGTTCCTCGGACGTCTATTCCTACAGGGTTGCCGAGCCGTCTGGAGATGGCTTCGATCGATACGATGGAGATCGTGGGGGTTCGTCGCTCCGGCACTCATCCTGATCGCGTTCTTCCTCGTCTATCCGACCGTTATGACAGTCGCACGCTCGTTCTTCGGCCGTGGCACGACGCTGTTCGGCCCGACGGTGGAGTTCGTCGGGCTCAAGAACTGGACGTACGTCTTCACGAATCCGGTCATGCTGACCGCGCTTCGAAACAACGCCCTCTGGGCCGTCTTATTCACGGCGTGCACCGTCGGGTTCGGACTGGTCCTCGCAGTGATGCTCGACCGCGTCCGGTATGAGAGACTCGTGAAGTCGATCATCTTCATCCCGGCGGCCATCTCGATGGTCGGGGCATCGGTCGTCTGGAAGTTCGTCTACGCGTACAAGCCTGCGGACTTGAATCAGATCGGCGTTCTGAACGCGATCGTCGTGGCATTCGGGGGCGAGCCGGTCGGGTGGCTGATCCAGCGCCCTTGGATCAACAACCTCTGCCTCATCGTCGTGGGGATCTGGATGTGGACCGGTTTCTGCATGGTCATCCTCTCCGCAGCGTACAAGAACATCCCCAAACCGCTGCTGGAGGCCGCGCGGATCGACGGGGCCACCGAGTGGCGCGTCTTCCGGAACATCATCCTCCCGCTGCTCGCGCCGACAGCGGCCGTCGTCGCGACAACGATGGTCGTTCAGGTGCTGAAGATCTTCGACATCATCTTCGTCATGACCAACGGCAACTACTCGACGGAAGTGATTGCCAACCGGATGTACAAAGAGATGTTCAACTTCTTCAATTACGGGCGCGCGAGCGCGCTAGCTGTGGTGCTGCTCATCCTGATCGTGCCGTTCATGATTCTGAACATCAGGCGATTCGCGGCGCAGGAAGGAGGGCGATGATGAACCCAAGGAAGCTGATCGCCAAGACGCCGTTACACCTGACGATCCTGGTGTTCGCCGCAATCTGGATCATCCCGACGCTCGGCCTTCTCATCACCTCGTTCCGCGATCCGGCCAACATCGCCGGCTCCGGCTGGTGGACCGTCTTCCCGAAGCTGTTCAGTGGCGGGCAGTTCTCGCTCGAGAACTACATCGGCGTGCTGCGCGGTGAGGGTCTCGCGCGCTCGTTCCTGAACAGCCTGTTCATCAGTGTTCCAGCCACCGCGATCTCGACGTTCATCGCGTCGTTCGCCGCGTTCGGCTTCGCCTGGATGAGGTTCAACGGACGGAAGATCCTGTTCATGCTCCTTGTTGGGCTCATGGTCATCCCGCTGCAGATGACGTTCATCCCGATCCTGCCGATCTACAGCAAGCTGAAGCTCGCCGGGACCTTCCCCGGCATCTGGCTCGCCCACACGGCGTACGGGCTTCCGTTGACGACGTACCTGGTTCACAACTTCATGGCCGGGATCCCCAAAGACCTGTTCGATTCGGCGTCGATCGACGGGGCGTCACCGCTGATGACCTTCTGGCGGATCGTGATCCCGATTTCGGTTCCGGCGCTCGCGTCGGTTTTCATCTTTCAGTTCCTTTGGATCTGGAACGACCTGCTCGTCGCTCTCGTCTACTTGAGCGCCAGACCGAACGTGGCGCCGCTGACGGTGTCGATCGCGAATCTGGTCACCAATCGGGGACAGGATTGGGAACTGCTGACGGCCGCCGCGTTCGTTTCGATGGCGCTGCCGCTCGTCGTCTTCTTCTCGCTGCAGCGCTACTTCGTCCGCGGGATTCTCGCTGGGTCGGTGAAGGGGTAATGAGTACAATGGTCGGACGGAGAAGGCGATCAAGGAGGAGGAATGGCTGAAGTCACGCTGACAAGCATCACGAAGCGGTTCGGGGACTTCACCGCTGTGAGCGACCTGACGATGGAGATCGAGGACGGGAAGTTCACCGTGCTCGTCGGCCCGTCCGGCTGCGGGAAGACGACGACCTTGCGGATGGTCGCGGGCCTCGAGGAGATCACCGAAGGGGAGATCAAGATCGGCGAGCGCGTCGTCAACCGCGTTCCCCCGAAGGATCGCGACATCGCGATGGTCTTCCAGAACTACGCCCTCTATCCCCACATGGACGTGTACAACAACATGGCCTTCGGCTTGAAGCTCCGAAAGACGCCGAAGGCGCAGATCAAGGAGCGTGTGCACGAGGCGGCCGACCTTCTCGGGATCACCGACAAGCTGAAGAGCAAGCCCCGCGAGCTCTCAGGAGGCCAGCGGCAGCGCGTCGCCGTCGGCCGCGCGATCGTCCGGAATCCGAAGGTGTTCCTGTTCGACGAGCCGCTGTCGAACCTCGACGCGAAGCTCCGCGTCCAGATGCGGACCGAGCTCGAGCAGCTGCACCACAAGCTGCAGACGACGACGATCTACGTCACGCACGATCAGGTCGAAGCGATGACGCTCGGCGACCGGATCGCCGTGATGAAGGACGGCGTCGTGCAGCAGTACGCGCAGCCGCAGGAGACCTACGACCATCCGAGCAACCAGTTCGTCGCGGGGTTCATCGGGAGCCCGGCGATGAACTTCCTCCCGGCGCAGGCCGCCAGCGAGAACGGCCGAACGGTCCTCAGCGGAGCGGGCTTCCGGTTCGTCCTCCCCGAGGGGAGGTCCCGGAATGCGCTCCCGGAAAACGTCGTCCTCGGCGTCCGCCCGGAGGACCTCGACGGTCCGTCCCCCGACGCGGAGAACGCGCTCACGTTGACGGTCTCCGTCACCGAGCAGCTCGGTCACTCGCTCCTCGTCTACGGCTACCTCGACGAGACCCAGGTCGTCGCGAGCCTCGATCCGCATCGCCGGGTGGAGATCGACTCGGCGGTCCACCTGAAGGTCAACCTCAACACGCTCCACGTCTTCGACCCGGAATCGCAGGAGACGCTCCTCTAGGCGAAGCCCTGCAGATGGGGTTGCCTGAGCGCCGGCTTCCCGCTACGGTCTCCGGAGATCATGGAGACCCAAGCAGGCGGACGATCCGAGCCGGACCCGCGTCGATGCCTTCTCGCCGGGGACGTCGGGGGGACCAAAACGGTCCTCGCCCTGTTCGCGGGCGGGCCCGACACGGATCAGGCCGTCGCCGAGCGGACCTACGCGAGCCGGGACTACGGCGACCTCGAATCGATCATCGAATCCTTTCTGACCGAAACCGACCGGCCCGCCGTCCGGGCTTTCTTCGCCGTCGCCGGACCGATCGCCGGGGAGCGCGCCCGGGTCACCAACCTTCCCTGGGAGATCGACGCGCAGCGGATCGCCGATCGTTTCGGACTCGAGCAGGCGGTGCTGATCAACGACCTCGAGGCGATCGCCCGGTCGATTCCGCACCTCTCGCCGCTCGACCTGCTCACGCTCCATCCGGGAGAGCGCGACCCGCACGGTCCGCTCGCGGTGATCGCCCCCGGGACCGGCCTAGGGGAGGCGTACTTGACGTGGAACGGCACGGGGTACACCGCGCGCCCGTCCGAGGGCGGGCACGCCGACTTCGCGCCGAACGACGGCCTGCAGGCCGAGCTGTGGACGTTCCTGCGCGAGGAGTTCGGGCACGTGAGCGTCGAGCGGGTCGCCTCCGGAAGCGGCATCCCGAACGTCTATCGCTTCCTCCGGGACCGGCGCGGCACCGAGGAGACCGCGGTGCTCGACGAGCGACTGAACGACGCCGCAGATCCGACGCCTCTCATCGTCTCCGCCGCCGTCGAGAAACGGTCCGCGCTCTGCGAGGAGACGCTTCGTACGTTCGTCTCGATCCTCGGTGCCGAGGCGGGCAACTTGGCGCTCAAGATCCTCGCGACGGGAGGGATCTACCTCGCCGGCGGTCTCCCGCCTCGCATCCTCCCCTTCCTCCAGGACGAGGGCTTCCTCGAGACGATCCGCGCCAAGGGACGCTTCGCGCCGTTGCTCGAGAGGATCCCGGTCCACGTGATCCTCAACCCCCGCGCCGCCCTCCTCGGCGCCGCATGGCACGGCATCGAATCCCTCGCGGCGTGAGGCGGAGGCCGGGACCCGCTCGCGGGGTCGTTCCCCCGACGCCCTGTCGACGCCGCACCGTTTGTGGTATCTTCCATCGACGGGCCAGGCGAAGGCGGGAGAGAAGAGAGGAGGCCCGCGGATGATCCGCGTCGTGAACCCACCCGACCGCTACGACGAACTGCTGGCCCGGTTCGAGCGCGAGTGGATTCTGTCCCGCATCTGGGCCCACGACTTCACGGTCTGGAAGCCGGAGCCGACGGAGATCACGAACCGGCTCGGCTGGCTTCACGCCCCGTTCTCGATGGTGCAGGAGCTCGACCGGCTCGACGCCTTCGTGAACGGTGTCCGCTCGGACGGGACCGAGCACGTCCTGCTGTTCGGCATGGGCGGCTCCAGCCTCGCCCCGGACGTGTTCGCCCGCGCGTTCGGCCCGGCGTCGGGGCACCCCGCGCTGACCGTCCTCGACACGACGCATCCGGCGGCGATCGCCGACGTCGAGCGCCGGCTCGACCTGTCCCGCACGTTGTTCCTCGTCGCGACGAAGTCCGGGACGACGACGGAGACGCTCTCCCTGTTCCGGTACTTCCACGACCGGGTTCGGAAGGCGGAAGGAGAGGCGAAGGCCGGACGCCGGTTCGTCGCGATCACCGATCCGGGCAGTCCGCTCGTCGACCTCGCGGCGCGGCACGGCTTCCGCGAGACGTTCCTCAACGACCCGAACATCGGCGGCCGGTACGCGGCCCTGTCGCTCTTCGGCCTGGTCCCGGCCGCCCTTCTCGGGATCGACGTCGCGCGCCTCCTGGAACACGCGCAGAGGACGTCGATCGAATGCGCCAAGCACGAGCCGTTGGGCGAGAACCCGGCCGTCCGGATCGGAGCGACCCTCGCCGCTTCGGTACTCGGCGGGCGCGACAAAGCGACGTTCCTCTTTCCTCCGAGGATCGCCGGCTTCGGCGATTGGATCGAGCAGCTGATCGCCGAGAGCACCGGCAAGGAGGAGACGGGGATCCTCCCGGTCGTCGGCGAGCCGGTCGCCCCGCCGGCGGCGTACGGCGACGATCGGCTCTTCGTCTCTTTTTCACTTGGGGGGAAAGGCCCGGACGAGCGCGCAATCTCGGAGCTGGAACGGGCCGGCCACCCGGTGATTCGGATCGAGCTCGACGACCTCTACGCGCTCGGCGAGCAGTTCTTCCTGTGGGAGCTGTCGACGGCCGTCGCCGCGCACGTTCTTCGGGTCAACCCGTTCGATCAGCCGAACGTCGAGGCCGCGAAGCGGCTCGCCCGCGAGCTGGTCGACGGGTTCCAACGGACCGGGCGCCCGCCCGCGACCGAGTCGACGCCGCTCACGGCCGACGGGCTCGTCGCCGCCCTCGCCGGCACCGAACAAGGGGACTACATCGCGCTGCAGGCGTACCTCCCGCCGAGCGACCGGCTGTCCGACGCCTTCACCGCGCTGCGTGTCGGACTCCGTGCCCGGTTCGGCCTCGCGACGACGTTCGGCTACGGCCCCCGCTTCCTCCACTCGACCGGGCAGCTCCACAAGGGGGATCGAGGAAACGGACGCTTCGTCCAGCTCGTCTCCCCGCACGACGCGGACCTGCCGATCCCCGGCGAAGGCGAAAGCTCGGGGTCAGCGCTGACGTTCGGGACGCTCATCTCCGCGCAGGCCGGAGGCGACCGGCGGGCGCTCCTCGACGCCGGGCGCCAAGTCTCGACGTACGCCGTCCCCGCGGACGCGGCCGAGGCGATCCGCCGGGTCGCCAAGGAGCTCGAGGAAGGAGGCTGAGGATGGACGTCGCCGAGCAGAAGCGCCGGGCCGCGTGGCGGGCGGCCGAATTCGTCGAGAGCGGGATGACCGTCGGCCTCGGCCACGGCACGACCGCGGCGTTCGCCGTCGAGCGGATCGCCGAGCGCCTACGAAGCGGCGGGCTCGTGGACGTCCTCTGCGTGCCGTGCTCGGAGGACGTCGCGCGGCAGGCGGAGCGGCTCGGAATCCCCCTCACGACGCTCGACGAAAGGCCGACGATCGATCTGACGATCGACGGCGCCGACGAGGTCGACGCGGAGATGAACCTGATCAAGGGCGGCGGCGGCGCCCTCCTCCGGGAGAAGATCGTCGCCGACGCGAGCGAACGGGAGATCATCGTCGTCGACCGCTCGAAGCTGTCGCCCCGCCTGGGGACCCGATTCGCGCTTCCGGTCGAGGTCGTCCCGTTCGCCTGGACCGTCGAGGTCGCCGCCCTCGAATCGCTCGGCGCGCACGTCCTCCGTCGCGGCGGCGAAGACCCGTTCCTCACCGACCAACGCAACTTCATCCTCGACTGCGACTTCGGTCCGATCGAGCGACCGTCCGAGCTGGCGATGCGGCTCGACGCGCGCCCTGGCGTCGTCGCCCACGGGCTGTTCATCGACCTCGCCACCGACCTCGTCGTCGCGACGGAGCGAGGCGTCGAGCACTTCGCCAAGGGATCGGACCTGTCGGAGGTCATCGCGCCGTGAGCGAGAATCGCGGACCGACGACGTCGGAACGCGGGACCGTCGTGAAGGGTTCGAGCGTTGCTCGGACCCCGCCCGCCGCGGTCGTCATCTTCGGGGCGTCCGGCGACCTGGCGCAGCGGAAGCTCGCCCCGGCGCTGCACAGCCTCGCCTGCGCCGGCCGGCTCTCCCCGCGCACGCGGGTCGTCGGCGTCGGGCGACGGGAGCTCGACGACGAAACGTTTCGCGGGCGCCTGTTCGAAGGGGTGAAGGCGTACGCCCGATTGAAGCCGGACCCGAAGCTGTGCGATCTCTGGTCGCGGTTCGAGCGGAACTTCAGCTACTTCCGCACGCCGGACATGGACGCCGCCGGCTTCGTCCGCCTGGCGGAGCACCTCCGGTCGAACGACCTCGCGCGCGAGACGGACGGAAACCTCCTCTTCTACCTCGCCACGCCCCCGACCGCGACCGCGGCGATCGTCCAGAGGCTCGGAGACGTCGGGCTCGCCGGGCCGGGCGTCGGATGGCGGCGGATCGTGTTCGAGAAGCCGTTCGGCCACGATTTGATCTCCGCGCAGGATCTCAATCGGATCGTCCACGGCGTCTTCGACGAATCGCAGGTCCTTCGCATCGACCACTATCTCGGCAAGGAGACGGTCCAGAACATCCTCGCATTCCGGTTCGCCAACGCGATCTTCGAGCCGCTTTGGAATCGGGACTACATCGATCACGTCCAGATCACCGTCGCCGAGTCGCTCGGCGTCGAGCACCGCGCCGAGTACTACGATCAAGCGGGGGTCCTCCGGGACATCGTTCAGAACCACCTTCTTCAGCTCCTCACGCTGGTGGCGTTGGAGCCGCCGAGCTCCTCTTCGGCGAAGGCCCTCCGCGACGAGAAGGTCAAGGTTCTCGAAGCCGCGCGCCCGATCGAGGAGGGCGATCTCGTCCTCGGCCAATACGCCGGATACCCGGACGAGGAGGGCGTCGCCCCCGATTCGCGGACGCCGACGTACGCCGCGCTCCGCCTGTACGTCGACAACTGGCGATGGCGGGGGGTGCCGTTCTACCTCCGCTCCGGGAAGCGGCTCCGCGAGAAGAAGAGCGAAGTCAGGCTCCAGTTCAAGGACGTCCCCCATCGGCTCTTCCCGCAGGGCCGCGAGCCGACCCCGAATCGGATCTCGCTGCAGATCCAGCCCGACGAGGGGGTTCACCTCCGATTCGAGACCAAGGTCCCCGGCGGGGGGATGCAAACCCACCCCGTCGACATGGCCTACCACTACGCGGACCACTTCGGCGAGGTCGGGCTGCCGGACGCCTACGAGCGCCTCCTCCTCGACGCCCTCAACGGCGACCCGTCGCTGTTCATTCGCTGCGACGAGGTCGAGCTGTCGTGGGGACTGGTCGACCCGCTTCTGCGAATCGACGTCGAGCCGATCCGCTACCGCACCGGGACGTGGGGGCCGAAGGAGGCGGATCGATTGTTCGACGCCGCCGGGCGGCACTGGCGCAATGAGTGAACGATGAAACTCGTACGCTTCGACGCGCGGGAGGCCCTGTTCGCACACGCCGTTGAACGGTTCGTCCGGATCGGCGCCGAGGCGATCCGCGAGCGAGGCCGGTTCCTCGTCGCGCTCTCCGGCGGAAAGACGCCGCGCCCGCTGTACGAGCGCCTCGCCACGTCGGCGGAACTCGATTGGGCCGCCGTCGACGTCTTCTGGGCCGACGAGCGCTGCGTCCCGCCGACCGACCCGCGGAGCAATTACCGGTCGGCCCGCGAGGCGCTCCTCGATCGCGTCCCGATCCCCGCGGACCGGATCCATCGCATCGCGGGGGAGCTCGATCCGCTCGCCGCGGCCGACGCGTACGAGATCGAGCTTCGCCGCGTCGTCGGAGCCGACGGTCGGCTCGATCTGATCCTGCTCGGGATCGGCGCGGACGGCCACACCGCGTCGCTCTTTCCGAGGCATCAGGCGCTGAGCGAAACCGATCGATGGATCGTCCCGGTGCACGCCCTGGCCGAGCCGCCGTGGCGGATCACGATGACGCTCCCGCTGATCAACGCCGCGCGGCACGTCCTCTTCCTCGTAACCGGCGCGGAAAAGGCAGACGCCGTCCGAGCCGTCGAATCGGGAAGCCCCGTGCCCGCCGGGTTGGTTCAGCCAACGGACGGAACCGTGACGTTCCTGGTCGACGAGGAAGCCGCGTCGCTACTTATGGAGTAGGTCAGATCCAGAAGCCAGCTGAGGAGGAGCAAGCACTTGAATACGCTGTTTGCACGGACGGCGTATCACATAACCGCGTTCTCCAGTTGCTGTGTGAAGCAACAGCTACTCGGTCGAGTCCTGCTGTCTGGGGCATCATGAACTCGCCAATGCGGTCGGAACAATCACATGCTATGATATAGACACGCATGCGAGTCTCGGAAAACACCGTTCAGCTAACTGCCAGCGATCTTGCGAATCACCTAGGGTGTCAGCACTTGACTCGCCTCGATCTACTTGTGGCGCGGGGCGATCTCGAGGCCCCTGGCTATTCGGATCCGGCACTTGAGGCGCTCCAGCAACGCGGCTACGAGCACGAGGCTGCCTACATTGGGCACCTGAAGAAGAAGGGATGCGCAGTCGCTGAGCTGCGGGAGACTGGTGACACTCGTGCGCAGTTTGCCGCAACGCTCGCGGAGATGAAGCGCGGCACGGAGGTCATTACCCAGGCAACCCTACTCAGCAATGGCTGGATGGGGCGCGCCGATGTCCTTCGACGAGTCGCTACGCCCTCTCCGAACCTTGGAGAGTACTCGTACGAAGCACTCGACACGAAACTGGCGCGTGAGACGCGAGGGCGCACCATACTCCAGCTCTGTCTCTACTCCGACATCCTTGCGGGTATCCAAGGCTGCTTGCCTGAGCAGATGCACGTCGTTCCTCCGGGGGTCGACTTCGTACCGGAGAGCTATCGAGTCGCCAACTACATGGCTTACTACCGCCTAGTGCGTGCCCAAGCTCAGTCCGTAGTGAAGAAGGGAGACTGGAGTGGTGGTGAGACTTATCCAGAACCGTGCGAGCAATGCGACATCTGCCGCTGGTGGCAGGAGTGTGACACACGTCGCCATGCTGATGACCACCTGTCCTTGGTTGCCAGCATCAGCAAGATGCAGATCGCGGAGCTACAGGCCAGAGGTGTCAATACGCTTGCCGCACTAGCCTCGGCGGAACTCCCGCTTGATCCGAGGCCGACGAGGGGATCTCACGAGGGCTATGCGAAGATCCGCGATCAGGCCCGCGTGCAGCTTGCGGGACGCGAGCGCGGTGAACCTGTACACGAGATGCTTGAGCCGGAAGAAGGGTTCGGGTTGTCCCGTCTTCCAGAGCCAACACCGGTTGACATCTTCTTCGACTTCGAAGGCGCGCGATTCGTTGGTGAGGAGGGACTGGAGTACCTGTTTGGGGTTGTGTCTCTCGATGGCGACGGGAAGCCGCAGTACGAGTCGCTCTGGGGCCTGACACCAGCGGCCGAGAAGCAGGCCTTTGAAAGCTTCGTGGATGACGCGATTGAGCGATGGGAGGCGGATAGCGGATTCCACATCTACCACTACGCACCGTACGAGCCGTCGGCAATCAAACGCCTGATGGGGCGTCACGCGACACGGGAGGATGAAGTCGATCGGCTTCTTCGTGGAGAGCGATTCGTCGACCTGTACGCCATTGTTCGTCAATCCCTTCGTGCAAGTGTTGAGTCGTACTCGATCAAGGACCTTGAGCCGTTTTTCGGTTTCGATCGCTCTGTTGACTTAAGAGCTGCCGCCCGTCACATGCAAGCCTTGGAGTACGCCCTGGAGTTCGGCGCGGCTGAATCAATCCCCGAGGAAGTCCGGGATGCTGTTGAGGGCTACAACCGAGATGACTGCTTGTCTACGCTGCGCTTGCGTAGCTGGCTGGAGGATCTGCGAACGGATCTGGTCCAGGAGGGGAAGAGAATCCCCAGACCTCAACACAGTGACGGCAGACCGAGCGAGGAACTCGAAGAGGTCATCACTCGCGCAAGGGAGTTGGCCAAGAGGCTAACCCGGGATCTGCCAGTGGATAAGCGTGAGCGAGACAGGGAGCAGCAGGCAGTCTGGACTCTCGCGCAGCTCCTGGAGTGGCATCGCAGAGAGGAGAAGGCGGTCTGGTGGGAGTTCTACAGGCTCGTCGGCCTCACTGATGAGGAGCTGCTCGATGAACGAGCGGCCATCGCGGGGCTGGAGTTCGTGAAGCGTGTTGAGCAAATCAAGAAGAGCTTCGTTGACAGGTATCGTTTCCCGCCCCAAGAAACCAAGATCCGACCCGGTGACCGGCTTCGACGCGGCGACGGGGAGAACTCGGGATTCGGAGAAGTAGCTGCCATTGACCAAGCACGGCGCCTCGTTGACATCAAGAAGGGGCCATCGATTGCTGATATCCATCCCAAGACGGTCTTCACTCATGATGCCGTCAGGACCAGTGTGCTCCAAGATGCATTGCTTCGGGTCGGTGAGTGGGTGGCAGAGCATCAGGTTGATGAACCGGGAGAGCATCGTGCGGGGCGGGATCTGCTGCTTGGACTGCCGCCGCGCCTTCGCGGCGGACCGATTTCCGAACATCTCGAAGCGGCACCCACTGCGCTTGATGCGGCCCGCAAGCTGGTCCACGAACTCGACGCTGGCGTGTTGCCAATCCAAGGGCCACCAGGTTCCGGCAAGACGTTCATAGGTGCGAGGATGATCTGCGAAGCGGTGGTAGCTGGGAAGAAGGTTGGCATTACAGCAGTCAGCCACAAGGTCATCCGTAACTTGCTGGACGCCACTCTCGAGGCAGCCTACGAAGCAGGAAGGGGCATCCGCTGCGTCCAGAAAGCCACCCGGAAGTCGGAAGAGGAGCCTCCTGAAGGGATCACTGAGACTACGTCTAACGAGAAGGTCTTCGCACTGCTGTCGAGCGGTGAGGTTGACGTTGCTGCAGGAACGGCATGGCTATGGGCGCGCGAGGAGGCTGATGGCTCAGTCGACATCCTCTTCGTCGATGAAGCCGGGCAGATGTCGCTTGCTAACGTCTTGGCTGTTTCACAAGCAGCGACATCCGTTGTACTACTAGGCGATCCGCAGCAACTCGAGCAGCCAAAGCGTGGGAGCCACCCGGACGGGACCGATGTCAGCGCGCTCGAGCATTTACTGGCAGGGCATGCAACGCTTCCACCAGATCGAGGTCTGTTCCTCGAAACGACATGGAGACTTCATCCCACCATATGCGGATACACATCCGAGATGTTCTACGAGAGCCGTCTTCGCTCACAGGCAAACCTTCATCGGCAGGAGGTGGTTGGAGGAACCCCGATCCGCGGTGCGGGCCTGTGGTACTCCCCAGTAGTTCACGAAGGGAATCGGAACGACTCTCCTGAGGAGGTAAGTGCAGTGGCGCGCTTGGTCTCCGAGCTAGTGGACGGTAGAACCTCGTGGCGGGACAAGGATGGGCAGATGCTCCCAGTCTCCCTGGAAGACATACTCATCGTTGCGCCATACAACGCGCAAGTTGCCGACCTATTGGAGGAACTACCGGAAAGAGCACGAGTCGGCACTGTCGATAAGTTCCAGGGACAGGAGGCGCCTATAGTGATCTACTCGACGGCTACTTCATCTCCTGAGGAAGCTCCGCGCGGGATGGAGTTCTTGTACAGCCAGAGCCGCATCAACGTCGCGACGTCTAGGGCGCGGTGTGCGTGCATCCTGGTGTCAAGCCCATTGCTCTTCCGGCCTGAGTGTCGCACTCCGCGACAGATGATGCTAGCCAACTCGTTTTGTCGTTACTTGGAGTTGGCTGATACAGTGTGAATGCTGAGCAGTTGGTCGATTGGCCTGAAGAGGCACCTTCAGGCAGGAGGTGCTTGGATGAGAGCTGGTTACGTTCGGGGGCGCCACTACACCGATTATGTGGAAGTAGCCAAAGACCTGAAGCGGCAGGGGCGCCTAGCTAAACTCGAAGAACTGCTGCGAGAGCTGATTGACGCGGTCGAGGCAGAAGCTCGAAAGAAGAGGTGGGCAGTCGCTCCATGGTACTACTATGGAGGCCGCCAAGCTGTACCGCAAGCAGAAGGACTTCGCTCGCGAAGTTGAGATCCTCGAGCGATTCGCACGGCAGGAACACGGACATGGTGTGCAGACTAAGGGCTTCACGGAGCGACTGGCGAAGGCAAGAGAGCTGCTACTGAAGCAACAGGAGAAACCTGAGCAGCGGGGCTGAGGTGCCGATATGTGGTTCTGGGTAGTTGTCGTTGTGATTGCTGTTGGCTACTTCCTATGGAAGTCCGCTCAGAAGCGCGAGGAGCAGGAGCGAGCGCGGCGCAGTGGCGACGACGACTCCTTCACAATCACCGTTAGGACGAGCTATCCTCAGGCGCCAACTAAGAAGGAAAGAGGCAGCGACGCTAGATGGCTACTTCCTGGCGACCTCATCGAAGTCGCTGGGTATTCGATTACGGCGGGCTTCGTGTACGCAGCTGATCACAAGCCCGGGGCATCCGGCAAGTGGAGCGACCCTTCGCTCATCAACACCAGGCTACCAGTAGACGACCACCCACCGGGCACGACGGGAGACATCGGGTACTGGCCGAGCTACTCGGGGCTTTCGCCGGCTAATCGGGCGGGCTACCTGCAGTGGCTGGCCGACGGGAGGAAGACCCCGGCTGTCGATACAGGCCACCTATTCATCTTCTTCTACGGTTTGGAGAAGCGAGCGATCGATGAGCTGATCGCGCGTGGCACATGGACCGAGGAACTCGATCTCATCAGAGACGAGGTCCTACGGCTGAGAGAACTCTACCCAGACAGTGGGTCATTTCAGGGCTACACGGGTAGCTTCCTCGGGTTGCTAGCGTGTAGCAAAGCGATGCTCACGGAAAGCAGAGTAGAGCTTCAATCTCCCCTCGCCCGCCGCTGGGACGTACCTCTTGAGGTCAAGCTGGGGCTGGGCCAATTCGCGGCAGCTGGGGAGCCGGTTCCTGCACAGTGGGCGCTACAATGGGCGTATAACATACCGCTCAACAACCTCCGAACACCGGCAATCAGATGCAGGGAAGAATTCGAGTCCCTCTTCCTGAGCCGCTACTCGAAAAAGCACGGGGACGGGATAGTTGTCGCTCCGAGCAAAACCCCACTCAGGATTGAGTACCAGGCGGCCAGCCTCGCTATATCAAGCCGACCATTCCGGCTCCATACGGAACTGCCTGATGTCACGGTGCTCAAGAGGCCAACCGACAAGCTCCGAGCGATTGTGGAGGAATGCACCAACGCGTTGGACAAGTACAGCCGTGCATTGGGGAGGAAGTCAGCTGCTTCGCTGACGGAGTACTTGCCGGCACTTCTGCCAAAGGAGGTTCTGGACGAGACCTCCTCTGCGGTTGTGGCGAGAGTTCGCGAGTGGCTGAACGAGTTGCTCGCCGAAGACGCACTACGCGAAGCAGCGGCGAGCGACCTCGTGTCTGAACTAGAAGGAGTCAGTCCAGAAGAACTGACTCGAAAGAAGTGGGAACTCGCTTCTCTCTTGCTTGGGAAGCTTGGCTTTGGAGTCGAGCCAGACCCTGCGTATGGCGGCAAGGTTCCCGATCTTGCCAGCACCATCTGCATTTTCAGACAAGAGTGGAAGCCGGAATCGAAGCTGTCACCCGAATTCAGGGCTTGCGCTGCGTCTCTACCGTTCGCCGTCACGGTTAGCTCTACCGATGGTGTGGACGCAGCGGAGCTAGATGTGATATCGAGGCGGTTCTCTGGCCTGAGTGCTGCCGAAAGAAACCGCCTTGAGGCTCGACTGCGAATCCTGCTAGGAAGCCCGCCTGCGGCTCGGTCACTGAGAAGCGCCGTGTCGGGGTTGAGTGAGACGCAGAGACAGGAGATTGCGAAGTACCTTCTTCTTGTGGCTGCAGCTGACGGCCGCATTACGCAGGAAGAGGTCAAGGCACTGCAGAAGACGTACAGCGTTCTCGAGCTGCCGCCGGAGTCCGTGCATTCCGAGATTCACGAACTCATGGCTGGCGGGAGTGGTGCGTCGGGGAAGGAGCCAGTGACCGTTCGACAGGCTCGCGAAACGTCCCCATCGTACGAGCTTCCGCCGCAGACGGCCACAGAAGGTGGCGTGATTGTCCTGGATGAAGAGAGCATTCGGAGGAAACGAGAAGAGTCCGAATCGGTCGTCACACTGCTCGAAGAGGTCTTCTACGAGGAGGAGCCTCAGGCACAGCTCGAGACGGTGGACGAGGATGAGGAAGACCAAGGCGACGAGATCTTCGACGATGCGCACCGCCGGCTGGTCCTGGAGCTTCTTCGCTATGGACAGATTCCTGTGGAACGATGGGCTGAGATGTGTCGCGAGGTCAACTTGCTCCCCGACGCAGCTATCGAGGCTATCAACGAAGCTGTCGTGGACAGATTCGAGGATGTGTTGATTGAGAAGGCAGATCCGCTTCGAGTCGTGACAGACATTGCTGACCTTGTTGGGGGGTTGTATGAGTAGTCGTATCAGACCACGAGTTCGAGATGCGATCGTGCAAGCTCTTCAGGCAGGAGTTGTTCCTCGAACGGGCATCCAGCACATCCAGGTAGCGCGGGAGAACGAGATCCGCGAGATGAAGAAGGACATCGAGCGGATTGCGGATGGTGGTTCGGGCATCAGATTCGTGATCGGAGATTACGGTTCAGGCAAGACCTTCTTCCTAAACCTGGTACGTGAGATGGCTCTTAGTAGGAAACTGGTGACAGTTCACTGCGACCTGTCTTCGGCTCGCCGTCTGTATTCAACAGGCGGGCAGGCGCGCGCACTCTACAGCGAGCTGATGAGGAACATGTCGACACGCAGCAGCCCAGATGGAGGAGCGCTTCCAGCACTTGTGGAACGATTCGTCGCGGGGGCGCTTGCTGAGGCTGAAAGCACATCCGCAGACGTGAACTCCGTTATCGCGAGCCGAGTTGCGGCTCTATCCGAACTCGTGGGCGGGTATGACTTCGGGGCGGTCGTGGCGGCGTATTGGCGAGGCTATGACGCCGGTGACGATGAGTTAAGGTCGAATGCGATACGGTGGCTGAGAGGAGAGTTCTCTACGAAAACCGAAGCGCGGCAGGCGCTCGGCATCCGCACGATTGTCAGTGATAACTCGTTCTACGACCACCTGAAGCTACTCGGTCGGTTCTGCCGGCTTGCAGGCTTCGATGGGCTGCTTGTCTGTCTGGACGAGATGGTCAGCATCTATATGCTGCAGAACGCACAGGCCCGTCGCGGCAACTACGAGCAGCTACTGCGGATCGTCAATGACAGCATACAGGGTATCTCAAGAGGCATTGGCTTCCTCGCTGCAGGCACGCTGGAGTTCCTGCAAGATCCCCGCAGAGGTGTGTACAGCCATGAAGCTCTGAGTTCGCGCCTTGCGGAGAACACTTTCGCGGTGGACGGATTGGTAGACCACAGTGGTCCCGTGATCCGGCTGCAGAGCCTTACGCCAGAGGACCTATTCGTTCTGCTTGAGAAGGTCCGAGACGTCTACACTTCAGGCCGAGAGGAGACTATCACTGTAACAAGCGAAGTCATCGAGGCATTCATGGGGCATTGCATGAACCGAATCGGCGAGGCGTACTTCCGAACGCCTCGAACGACAATCATGGCTTTTGTAGATCTTCTCGCTGTGCTAGAGCAGAACCCGGACGTGTCGTGGCAGACGATTCTAACTGGCGTGGATGTGCATGCCGACTCCGGCGGGAACCCGATTGCTGGCGAGGAGTTTGATGTGGACGGACAAGAGGGAACCGTCAACGATGGCCTCGCACGTTTCAAGCTCTAACGCTCGAAGCTCATCCTTTGATCTCCTGGACAAGCGCCTGCAGAAGTGGGCGTGGCAGCAGCGGTGGACGAAGCTCCACGAGATCCAGGAGAGAGCAATCCAGGCGATCATGTGCTCGGCCGAGTCTGATGTCGTGGTTGCTGCTCCCACAGCTGGCGGGAAGACCGAGGCGGTCTTCTTGCCAATCCTGAGCATCCTGGCTGCGGATACTGAAGAGCTGATTGGATTCAGAGTTCTGTACGTCTCTCCGCTCAGGGCACTAATCGATGACCAGCACCGTAGGCTGACCGAGATCGCTGAGCTGGTAGATGTCGCGGTGACGGCTTGGCATAGCGACGTCTCCCAATCCACCAGGACACGCGCCATGCGGAACCCCGAGGGGATTCTCCTGACAACGCCCGAGTCACTAGAGGCGTTCTTCGTCGTTAGGGGAGACCACATGCGGCGGCTGTTCGCGCCACTGCAGTATGTCGTGGTTGATGAGTTGCACTCCTACTTAGCTGCTGAACGAGGGAGACAGCTTCAGAGCCTCATGCACCGTCTCGATGTTGTCACTGGCCACTCCGCAACGCGCGTAGCGCTAAGCGCGACGCTCGGTGATCTCGATCAGGCCGCTGCCTTCCTTCGGCCCGGCAGTGATCGGGATGCAATCCACATCCGAGCTGGTGATAAGGGTGAGCTTCGCATGGCGCTTCTGGGATTCGCGGATGAAGCCGATGGGAGCCAACAGGGCTCGACTGGGTCTGACGCAGGCGAGCTGAAGATGGCAGTGGCAGATGAGATCCCGAAAGTGGTGTTCAATGCTCTGAGGGGGAGGAACAACCTCCTCTTCGCAAACACCAGGGCTGGTGTTGAGATGTACGCCGACAAGCTGCGGCGTCTATGTGAGGCGGCATCAGTTCCGAATGAGTTCTTCGCGCACCACGGATCCCTGTCCAAGCCTTTGAGAGAGCACGCAGTGGAGGCGCTAAGGAATCCGAATCGGCCCGCTACAGCAGTCTGCACGAGTACGCTGGAACTGGGAATAGACATCGGTCAGATCGAGAGCGTCGGACAGATAGGCTGTCCGCCTTCCGTATCGAGCATTCGCCAGAGGCTGGGACGCTCAGGGAGACGTGGGAATCCCGCAGTGCTGCGTCTCTACGTGATGGAGTACATCCCGCGATCGGATTCGAGCATCGAAGAGAGACTGCACTTGAGGATGATCCAGACAGTCGCGCAACTCGACCTGCTACTTGACGGTTGGTGCGAATCCCCAACAGCGGAGTCACTGCACCTTTCGACTCTTCTGCATCAGATCCTCTCGATGATCGGGGAGAAGGGAGGTGTGACCGCATCTGAGTTGTGGAGAATACTCTGCGATACCGGCCCGTTTGAAAATGTCGAGAAGGACATCTTCATTGCGCTGCTTCGGCAGATGGGCGCGAGGAACCTGATCGAGCAGGCTCCCAACGGCACGCTTCTTCTCGGATCTGAGGGAGAGAGGATTCAGCGCCAGCGAGGCTTCTACGCGATCTTCCATACGCCAGAGGAATACACCCTGATGGCTCCCGACGGCCCGCTCGGATCGCTACCGATCTCTCATCCTCTGATCCCGGGCAACCACATGATCTTTGGGGGACAGAGGTGGCTAATTCGAGATGTGGATAGCCAGCGGAGAGTCGTGACCCTCGTGCCTTCGCCGGCGGGGAAGCCTCCGCGCTTTGCAGGAAGCGGCTGGCTGGTGGGGCGCGAGGTGCGAGAGAGAATGAGAAGTGCACTGGCCAGCAGCGAGTCGCGAGCCTATCTTGACAGGACCGCGGAGTACTTCCTTCGCGCGGCGCAAAGGACGTTCGCAGATCTCGGACTGGCCCAGACGAGCCTCATCCAGTACGGAGGTGACTCGTACCTCTTCTGCTGGACTAGCGACCTCATACGACACACTCTCAGGGCCATGCTGGAGGCCACATCCTGCCAAGTTGATCTGCTTGCTGTCGCTTTGCGCTGCCCCAGGATGCCGCCTAGCTCCTTTGCTGCGAAGCTTCGCGATGCGTTGACCTGCGATCACGACCCGGTGGCCTTGGCGTTCCAAGTACGGAATCGGGAGACTGAGAAGTACGATGAGTACTTGGGTGATGAACTTACGGCGATCGACTATGCGTCTCGGATGATCCGCATCCAGGAGACGAAGGACTATGTCGAGGAAGTCCTATCCAGGTTCCCTTCAGCCTGACAGTCTCTCTTGCATGGTCTCCAGGTGTCGATTCGCGGCCAGGCGATCAGTCCGGTGTTGGGTCATAAGAGGTCCGACGCTTAGGTGGATCCGGCCGATCGGCTGTTGATGTAGCATCTTCGGGCGGCAGTGCGTTTGCAGTTCAAGCCGAAGGGAGGCAGATGATGGAGAAACCAGATCACTCCTGGTTCCAAGTCGACTACCAAGCAAGGAGAACGGAAATCCTCCACAGGCTAGGCGCGCAGCAGGCAATGCTCAACTACGCTCTACTACTCGCCGGCGCGACAGGAGGTCTGCTGGGAGCTGCCATCAGTGCAGGCTCTGGAAGCCTCTCGGAGTGGGTGTGGCCGGTCCTCCTGACTGTAGGAGGTGTCATGGGCGTTCTCGTGCTCTATTACGTGCGGCATGACCTGTTGATCGCCTACAACGCGCAGTACATAGAGGAAGTGATAAGGCGACAGGACCCAACCCTGCCCAGGGGGGCGTTGACTTGGGAGAAGGAGTTGATGAAGCATCGGAGTGCAGTGGCAAGTGAGGATCCTATCGAGTGGTGGATGCACAAGGCGCTTGCGTTCGCGCGGTTCGCCCCGATACTCGTCTTCTCTGTGGCAATCTTCGGAGCGGGCATCTGGGCACTTGCCATCCAACAGCTATCGGATCTTGTGTTCTGGTCCACCCTGGCAATCGAGGCTGTCTATCTCGCAACGTTGGCCATTGTCGTTTGGGCAATCCTCGCTGACTACAAGGAGAACGAGAAACTCGGACACCTCTCGAAGTGGGAGCAAGAGGACCCACCAAGTCCGCCGACCTAGGCAGCTGAGGAGTTGCGGACGAACTCCACGAGTGGATCAGACAGCGGGATCCGGTCAGTTCGAGAAGCACGGGCCTTCCAAGCCCGGCAGATTGCCTCTGAACCGGTACGCAGCCTGCACAGACCGCGTACTCATTCACGGAGCGTTCGACGTTTTTGGTGCTTGGTTCGAGATCTGTCTCGCCCGCCTCACCTACCTCGACGCTTCTCGAACGGCGTCGTACCGAGTTCGGACCCTCTGGGCTGGAGCCTGGATGAACGATCGGAAAACCTTCTGCTGATCTGTTCCTGGTCTTGGAACCCCTACTGCACGCCTCTTACCACCCACTGCACCCCGGTGGCACATCTCCAGTCGAGAAAGCGAGCGGCCCTGTCGGGTCCCGCAAGGTGGCCGAGCTATTGACTAAATATATAACTAATCGTATACTTGGACCGGTCACCCCTCATGGCACGCAGAAAGCGAGATCCAGAGAATCCTTTAGTGATGAAGAACTTCATGGCTCCCGCCAAGTTGCTGGCCCAGCTGCAAGAGCTGTCGGAGAGGGAGGGAGTCTCGGAGTCCGAGATCATCCGCACGGCCGTGGAGCAGTACGTGACAGACGCCCTGAAGCGCGTGTGATCGCTGGTCCCGGGAGGAAGTCGCAGCGCGACAAGGTCGCTACGAAGGAAGCCCAATTCGAGAGGTGAATACTACGAATGCTCTACTGATCTACCCGGAAGTTCCGCCAACATTCTGGAGCTTCAAGCGAGCGCTCAGCTTCACTTGGGAGAAAGGCCTCTTCGCCGCCTCTTGGATTGCTCACAATAGCGGCGATGCTACCGCCGAGCTGGTCCGTGCGCCTTGTGGACACATACGGTACGGACCCTGACCGACAAGCATCAGGCATGAGGCAAACCCGCAATGGGACGGAGGAAGCATCCGAGGAGAGGGACCACCATGGGGCCGGCCAGGCTGGCCCCCGCGAACAGCCTCGGAAAGGGAGAGCCGATGATTGAACGAGTAGGACGGATGATGTCTGTGGAAGTGGGAGTCGCCGACGAGGCGGTTCTCGCGCGTCCGCGTCACAGGGATGCGCGCTCTGGATCGACAGGATCCAGCGGCCTGATCGACGGGAGTCGCGACATCGGTTGGGAGTAGTGTTCAGGATGTCGGAGCCTTCGACATGGAGTACCGAAGATTCAAGGGAGGTAGATTGACCATGGCAGAGCGTGAAACCGGGAAGGTCAAGTGGTTCAACGACGCCAAAGGGTACGGCTTCATCGAGCGGCCCCAAGGCGGAGACGTGTTCGTCCACTTCAGTTCCGTTCGTGGGACAGGCTTCAAGAAACTGACCGAGGGACAGAGGGTGGACTATGTCGTCACTCAGGGTGAAAAGGGCCCCCAGGCACAGGACGTCGGTCCCGCCGCGGATGAGATTCTTCAGAGAGTCCAAGAGGCAGAGGCAGCGAGCGCGGCGACCGCAGTAACCGACTCCGCGGATGACGCCTCCGAGGCTGAGACGGAGGAGGAAGAGCCGGCAGTGACCGAGACGCCGGACGCCCCCGAGGCTGAGGCGGAAGAGGAAGAGCCGGCAGTGACCGAGACGCCAGACGCCTCCGAGGCTGAGGCGGAAGAGGAAGAGCCGGCAGTGACCGAGACGCCGGACGCCCCCGAGGCTGAGGCGGAAGAGGAAGAGCCGGCAGTAACCGAGACGCCAGACGCCTCCGAGCCTGAGGCGGAGGAGGAGGAAGAGCCGGCAG
>CAYXLR010000002.1:6678-66749 GCA_964466035.1 uncultured Thermotogae bacterium | reverse complement strand
ACCGAGACGCCAGACGCCTCCGAGCCTGAGGCGGAGGAGGAGGAAGAGCCGGCAGTGACCGAGACGCCAGACGCCTCCGAGCCTGAGGAGACAAACCCCATCGTGGTTAGGTCCCCAGCTACCTCTGAGGAAGAGGCTCAGGCGGAGGAGGTAGACGCCGTCTAGAAGTCGAGGACCCAGAAGCGAGATGAAGCCTGCGATGCAAGCGTAGCTTACCCGTCCGTCTTTTTCTCGACACCGATGGATCCCGAAAGCGTCGGAAGCCCGCTGAGACCGCCGTCTGTGAGTCGGCTCCGTGACGTGAAGATCGAAATCGGTCTTCCGTAAGGATGGTTCACACAGGATCCTCAAGCTGGCTCTGCAGCAGGCGGGCGGTCGCTCGAGGAACAATCGGTAGACGCGCAAGTCGGACCCAATCAGGGTGGTCGGAGCGATGTTCGGCGCGCCTCAATGAAAGGGCAGGTGGTTCGACAGCAGATGGCACAGCCTGATCGCCTGTACGAGAAGGCAAAGAAGCGGTGCGTCGGCTTCCTCGACGACAAGGCCGTGTATTTCGTCGGGTCCAGTACCAGCTTCCACCTTACCATCGAGTGCTCCCCTGGTGAACTCCGAAGACTGTCGGAGACCGAGCATCTTCGATTCAAGCAGCAGAGCCGGATCGAAGGACTCCCCTACGGGCGACTATAGCTTTCATCTGCCCTTCCGGAGGGGTCCTAGGAAGCCATTGCTGTTTCCTGTTGCAGCTACGCCGCTCCAGATCAGTGACATTCTCCCCGCAAGCTGGGCTTCGGATTGGCGGAGAACCCGCTGGCTTCTCGCTGCCGGGATAGCCTTTGCATGCGAACCGCGGTGTGCCCTGGGGAAGGTTGGAGGGGAGGAGCCTGGGGGATTCGAACTCCCTCAGCATTCAGTTCGAAACCAGTCCGCTAGGAGCTGCCAGCTACCACTGTACAGAAAGCTGCTTTGAGAGGGTTCTCCGTACAGTGACGTCAGGCGTCTCCCTCGCGGTTCCCCAATCGAGACGCGCCACGGCTTGCCGAAACGCCTCGGGTCAACGGGGAGGGGCGGTTCATCGAGCTCCCCGTCCGCGCTTCGGAGAGCGAAGCGCGTTCTCCACTTCACCAACTGCGGGAAGCGATCACATCGGAGCTTCCCGTTACGTGACTGCTCGCAGAGCGGTCACGCTCGCTACCAACGGACCGTCCACCCGAACGACAGCTCGACCGTCGGATCTCCCAGCTCCCCCGACCGGCTCACCAGCTCGAAGTTCACGTTCACGTGGTCGTTCAGGGCCAGGTCGAATCGCCCCGTCGTCATCCCCCAGTCGAACAGCTGATCCGACCCCGCGTGGAAGTACGTCGCCACGCCCCAGCTCCCCGGGACGCCGCAGCACCCGGTCAACGTCCCCGACGCCCGCAGCACCTCGAAGTAGTCCGACTGCCCCGTCAGCACCGCGTTCTTCGCCGGGTCGAGCGACGTGGCGCTCACCACCTTCACGTCCCCGATGTCGCACTCCACCCGCAGCCCGTAGATCGTGAACCCGTCCGCCATCATGTCCCGCGTCCCACCGACCTCCAACTCGCCGTACAGCCGGATGCAGCCCACCGTCAGCGGGCGCCACGCCAGCGTCGTCGACAGCCGCTTTTCGTCCACAGCGAACGTCAGTCCCGCGTCCAACGTCAGCCCGGGCAGGAGCACCGAGATCGGCAGCTCGTACAGGTCGAACGACGCCTCCTGGAATCCCCCGCACGTCACCGACAGCCGCGCCAGCAGTTCCAGGTCGCACCAGCTCCACGACACCGCCGCGTCGTTCCGCCCGAACACGAAATCGCACGCGTCGTTCACGTCGATCCGGAGCGTGTTCGTGAAGCTCACGCCCCCAACGTTCCCCTTCGCGAACAGCGACTGGTACGACGACGTCACGTCCGCCGCCAGGTAGAACGTGTGCCGGCAGCTCACCCCCTGCAGCGCGAATCCCACCGTTGTCCGCCAGAAGTCGAACGGATCCGCCGGCGCGTCCGGATCGAACGCCAGCGTCGACGACGCCGACAACGTCCCCAGCTTGACGTCCCCGTCGAATCGCAGCGCGTCAAACACGATCTGATCCACTCCGCCGACCGTTTCCTTCCGCACCGCCGCGATCCCCTTCAGCGTCAGCGGACCGATCCGGTACACCTCCGTCAGCTGCGTCCCGAACACGGTGAACAACCCCGACTGCGGAAGGAACGTCGCGCTCATCGACCAGTTCCCCGAAAGCAGCCCTTCCGCCCGCCGCGCCGTCACGTCGATCTCGATCGACACCGTCCCCGAAGCCGTCTCGTCGAACGGGTCGTACACCGCCATCGTCACCCGGTCCGCCCCTACGAACCTCGCCGCCGGCACGTACGTCAGCTCGATCAGCGCGTCGTGCGGCCCTTCGTACCTCACCGCGCCCATGTCTCCGATCAACACCCCATGCTCGGGTCCGGTCAGCAGCACGAACCGCAGCGGGTGCGCCTCCGGGTCGTTCGGATCGATGTCCTCGTCCTGCGCCCGCAGTTCGAACGCAACCGGGGTGTCCTCCACCGTGGTCACGTACTGGTCTTCCATCGTCGGCGGAACGTTCCCGACCGCGGCCGCCGCCGCCATCATCACCAGCAGCCCGACCAGCCACGGTCCGCGGCGCCTCATTTCCAACCAGCCTCCTAGACTCGATCAACGACAACGGCGCACTCTTTGAGCGGCCACACACCTCACCCACCCCGGGAAGCGGTCAGATCGGAGCTTCCCGTCACGCGCCCGATCATGGATCGGGCGCGCAGACCTCGATCGTCAGCTCCACCGTCTCCCCGTTGCCCAGCGGGATCACCAGCAGATGCAGTCCGAGCGGCAGCGGCCCCGTGTCGACGTAAACGACGCACCGGTCGATCTCCTCGCTGAACGCCGCGGAGAGCGCCGATGCGTACTCCGTTCCGTCGGTGAGATCGATCAGCAGTACCGATCCCCACGCCGCCTCGACCACCGACCCGAACCCCTCCGGCGCGATGATCGGCAGGATCTCTCCTTGCCTCACCGCGACGTCGGCCAGTCCGACCTCCCCCGTGCACTCGATCACACTGACGTCCACCCGCCCCGTCGTCTGGTTCCCGAACGGATCGGCAAACCGGATCGTGATGGCGTCCCGCCCGGTGTAGCCGGCGGCCGACGTGTACGCGAGCTTGATCTCCGCCGTCTCGGTGAAGTCGAGCGTCGGCACCGGCTCGCCGCCGACGTCGACCGTGCTCGGCGGCGTCCACGTCGCCCGCGTCGGGTCCCCGGTCACGACCCCGTGCTCCGGGCCGTCCACGATCGAGAACAGGAACTCCACGTCTTTATCACCCAACCACAGGTCGGTCGCGCTCATCGTGAACGACTCCGGCTCCCCCGAACAGGCGGTCACGTACACGTCCTCCAGCGATACTTCCGCGATCGTCTGCACGTACACCGTCGCGATCACACTCGACACGTTCCCGCACGTGTCGCGGATCCTGTACGTGAACCCGTCCGGACCGACGTACCCCTTGTCCGGCGCGTACCGGATCACGGACCCACCGCTGCAGTCGCCTTCGCCGTCCTCGATCGTCGCCGTCCCGTGCGCCGGCTGCGTCACGATCTCGTGAACGGTCATCGTCGCGCAGCAGCCCGAGCACGCGGCGCAGCTCCCGCACGGATCGAACGGATGCGCGCAGTCCTCGCAGCTGCAGTTGTCCGCGTCGTTCGCCACCACGCCGATCCACGCCGGCGTGTCCTCCCGCAGAATCAGACGGTACACCCCGAACTCGTCCAGCCGTACCTCCACCAGTGGATCGATGATCGCGCTCTCGTCCAGCACCACGTCCTGCCGCGGGTCGTCCCGCGGGATCGGCTCCGTGCCATCGACCACGTGCCCGATCTCGTTCGGATCGTTCGGGTCCGCCGTCGAGGAGACGGGTATGGCGCTGTTCCCGCAGCAATCGTCCGCCTTCATCGTCACCTGCACGATCGCCGGACAACTCGTCAGGCAAGAGACATCAATCTCGCCTGAGAAGTTCACCTGGTTCGGATGACACTGGTCGAACAGCACGTCCTCCGCCTGCACGAAGCCGACCGTCGCGTTGCTCGTCGGATGCGTCACCGTGATCGTGATCCCCGACGACGTGATGCAGCAGTTGTCGGTCACGTACCCGTCGAACGTCACGATTGCCTCGCAGCACGCGTCCACCACTACGTGCTCGTCGACCCGCAGATCGCGGATCACCGGGACGATCTCGTCCTCGATCTCTGCGCTCTCCGTCCAGACGTTTCGGTTCCCGGCGCAGTCGGCCGCGTCGATCTCCACCTCGACCATCGCCGGGCAGCCGGTCAGCGCGTGGACGACGATCGTTCCGGCGACCGTCGCCTCGTTCTGTGCGGTCTGCGTCACGGCGATGTTGTCCTCCTTCAACGACGCGTTGGGGACAGTCGGCGTGACGATCACGTTGCCCGCGTCGATGCAGCAGTTGTCCCGCACCACCGCGATGACCGTTACGAGCTCCTCGCAGTTCCCGTCGACCCGCCCGTCGTCTGGCGCCACCGTGAAGCCGGAGACCGTCGGCAGGGCGTCGTCGATCACGGTCACCGCGTCGCTCGTCAAGGCGCCGTTCCCGCGGCAATCCTCCGCGTTCACGTCGATCGTCACCGTCGCCTCGCCGTCGGTCAGCGCCGAGAGCGTCACGTCGCCTTCGATCCGGACCGCGCTGGTCCCTTCTTGCGTCTTCGTCAGCGTGTGCGCCACCGTGACGTCCGGCGGATCGCTGACGGACACCGCGACGTTCGCCGCGTCGATGCAGCAGTCGTCGGTCACCAGGATCTCGATCGGGAAGGTCAACGAGCAGTCGGTGTCCGTATCCTGCACCGCGACCGGAAACTCCTGGATCCAGGTGATCGTCGGATTGAGCGTGTCGATCGAGAACACGTCCGCCTCGTCGTACTGGAACTGCGTGTTCCCGGCGACGTCTCGGGCGCCGGCCACCCGTACGTCGACGTCCTCGATCTCCTCGTTCGAGTCGACCACATCGTAACGCGCCACGTACGTCGTGTCGTTCGTCCAGTCGGACGTCGGATCGAGCGCGATCGTCGAGGACGGGTCCTCCCCGATCGTCGGGAAAACGACCGCCGGCGCCGCGCCGGTGTCCATCGGCTCGTCGAAGCCGATCGTCAGCGTGAACGTCTGATTCCCAACGTTCACATCGGCAAGGACGCTCAGGTTCCCCGTCACGCCGGTGACGCCCGGCGGATCGTTGTCGACCGTGTACGTCTCGTCCGCCGGCGGCTCGCCAGGAGGCAGCGCGTTCCCCGCTAGATCCGCGACGTCCTGGCCGCCGGCCAGATCCAATCCGACCGTGCCGTCGAATCCGGCCAGATCGCCGCCGGAGACGGTGACGTCATAGGTGATCGGCGACACCTGGCCGACGACCGTCACCGTCGCCGTGCTCGTACCGCTCACGGTGAAGTCGCCGGCGCTCACGTTCAGCACGTCCTCGTCGAACGTCACCCGGAACACGAGCGTGTCCGCGTTCGTCGGGCTCGTCGCCGGCGTCCTCCGTTCGAACGACGTCACCTCCGGTGGGTCGGTGTCGACGGTGAACGTGTGCCAGTCCGTGTAATCGCTGGGGTTGCCGGCGTTGTCGCGTGCGTAGAGCCGCCACGTGTAGACGCCGTCGGAGGAGAACGTCGGATTGTAGTCCTCGTCGTTGGAGTAGCCGGCCTTCGAATCCGGGCCGTTCACGTTGTAGCGATATCTGTTCGTCGTGCGGAGTCCGCTTCCGCCGGTGTCGGTCGACGGATCCCAGGAGAGCGTCGGCGACCGGGTGTCGACGTACGCGCCGTCGGCGGGATCGAGCCCGTCCGGTACCGACGGCGGGGTCTTGTCGACCGTGTACGCCGCGCCGGCGGTGAAGTCCCCGTTCCCCGCGCCGGTCCCGCCGAGCTTGTTCCCCGAGCCGTCCTCGATCGAGTCGTCGTCGGTCAGATCGATCGACAGGGTGCCGTCGCCGGTCCCGGTACCGACCGAGACGGACCAGGTGGTGCCACCGCCGGAGACCGCGTCGATCGACGCGCCGGCGATGCCGCTCGCGTCGACGACGAAGTCGGTCGTGTCGACGCCGGTGACCGACTCGTCGAACGTCACTGTGAAATCGACGGTGCCCGCGTTCGTCGGGTCGGCGTTAGCGAGCGCGATGTCGCTGACGGCCGGCGCCGCCGCCGCGCCGAGAGAGAGAAGCCCAGCGATCAGACCCACGAAGAGAATGCCGACCGATCCGAGCTCTCCGACGCTCGCTCCGCCTCCCCGCGTCTCCACGTCCGCCTCCTCGGTCTCAAGCGACAAAGGCACATCCGACGGATTCGGTGCTCTCTGTCAGACGCGTCCTCTTCCAGATCTTCACGTCACGCTTCGAAAACAGTATACCATATCTCATTCTCAGTGGAAACATCCTTCAAGAAAACAGGCGCGGAAGTTCGTCACCCGCGGAACACAGCCAGCGTCCCGCGTCTATCTGCTGCAAGCACGGACGGACAGGTCGTCGTTGTGTGCAATGGGCACTCGGCATTGACGGAGAGCGGGCCTCTGGCTACCATGCCTTCAGTCAGCCAGAGTGGCGGAATGGGCAGACGCGCGGGACTCAAAATCCCGTGTCCCTTTGGGACGTGTGGGTTCGACTCCCACCTCTGGCAATCGAAAGCCCCCGGCGACGGGGGCTTTTCCGTTCGGCGCGGCGCAACGCCGGTCGCTGGACCTGAGCGGTACGGGTCCTACTCGGCTTCGCTCCTGTTGCCCCCCTGAGTCTGCGGCTCGCCCCACGGCGGGCGGGGCCGCTCCTCGCGGCTGCGACGGCTCCGGCGGAGGAACGTCGGGATGTCGAAGTCGTGGGCGCCGACGCGGCTCTCCTTCTCCAGCTTCGCGAGCATCGTCTCGTTCGACAGCGGCGGCCCTTCCTCGTCGTCGCGGCCGTACTCGACCGAGAAGCCGGTCGCGATCACCGTCAGCCGGACCTTCTCCAGCCCGTCGCGGATCGCCGTGCCGAAGATGATGTCGGCGCGGTCGGAGACCGCCTCGCGGATCAGATTCGCCGCGGCGGTGACCTCTTCGAGCGTCAGATCCGACCCGCCGGTGATGTTCATGATCACCTTCTGGGCGCCCTGGATCGACCCGTCGAGGAGCGGGGACGAGATCGCGTTCCGCGCGGCGTCCTTCGTTTTTCCGGCGCCTTCGCCCTCGCCGATCCCCATCATCGCGGTTCCGGCGCCTCGCATGACCGACTCGATATCGGCGAAGTCGAGGTTGATCATCCCGGGGATCGTGATCAGATCGGAGATCCCTTCGACGCCCTGGCGGAGCACTTCGTCGGCGATCTCGAACGCCTTGGTGATCGGCGTCTCGGCCGGCGCGACCTTGAGGAGCTTGTCGTTGGAGATGCAGATCATCGCGTCGACGGCCTGCGACAGCCGGGCGATCCCGGCCTCGGCCTTCTCCGCCCTCGCCAGTCCCTCGAACGAGAACGGACGGGTGACGATGCCGGTCGTCAGAACGCCGGCTTCCTTCGCCAGCGCGGCGATCACCGGCGCGGCGCCGGTCCCCGTTCCGCCGCCCATTCCGGCGGTGATGAAGACCATGTCGACCCCGTTGAGAAGGTCGGCGATCTCCTCCCGGCTCTCCTCGGCGGCGAGGCGGCCGATCTCAGGGTTCCCGCCCGCGCCGAGCCCGCCGGTCAGCTTCCGGCCGAGCTGCAACGTTCGGTGGGATCGGACGACCTCCAAGACCTGCGCGTCGGTGTTCACCGCGACGAGCTCGACCCCGTTCACCCGCGTGTCGAACATCCGGTCGACGGCGTTCCCGCCGCCGCCGCCGACGCCGACGACCATCAGCGAGGCCGGGGAAGAGACGCGGTTCGTCTGTTCAGGCATCGTCTACCCCCGGAAGAAGCGGTTGAACCAGGAGAACAGCTTGCCGATGATCGATTCCCTCCGCCGCTCGGAGAACTCGGGCTTCTTGAAGTCCCTCGTCTCGACGGCGTAGCGGAGCAGGCCGATCGACGTCGCGTAGATCGGCGATTCGACGATGTCGCGCAGCCCGTGGATCCCCTGCGGAATCTTCCCTCGACGCACGGGGACGTCGTACCGCTGCGCCGCGAACTCGACGAGACCGTTCAACAACGACGTCCCGCCGGTCAGAACGAGGCCGGCCGGGACGAGGTCGCGGTAGCCGGCGTCCTCGACCTCCTGCATCGCGAGATCGAGCAGCTCCTCGACGCGAGGCTCGATGATCTTGGCCAGTCGCTTCTTGGACACGAGCTTCTTCTCGTCGCCGCCGATCGTCGCCACCTCGATCTTGTCGTCCTCGCCGACGGAGTCGACGAGCGCGGTGCCGTGCATCTTCTTGACGAGCTCCGCCTCCTCGATCGGCGTCTGCAGCCCGACGGTGATGTCGTTGGTGATGTGCTCCCCGGCGATCGGGATGACCTTCGAGAACCAGATGTCGCCGCCGCGGAAGACGGAGATGTCGGTCGTCCCCCCGCCGACGTCCATCAGGATGACGCCGAGCTCTTTCTCCGCCGACGAAAGCACCGCCAACGACGACGCGATCGGCTCGAGGACGATCTGGTTGATCCCGATCCCCAGCGACTCGACGCACCGCACGAGGTTGTGCACCGCGGTGATCGATCCGGTGACGATGTGGACGTCGACCTCGAGGCGCGTGCCGGTCATCCCGACCGGATCGGTGATCCCGTCCTGGCCGTCGACGATGTACTGCCGCGGGATGACGTGGATCATCTCGCTCTCGGGCGGGATCTGGATCGCCTGCGCCGTCTCGACGACGCGCCGAACGTCGTCCTCCGTGATGATCCGGTCCGGTCGGTTGATCGACACCGTTCCGCTGTTGTTGATCGACGTGATGTGCTTGCCGGCGATCCCCACGTAGACCGAATCGATCTTGACGTCGGCCATGTTCTCGGCCTCTTCGACGGCCTTCCGAATCGAAGAGATCGTCCGCCCGATGTCGACGACGACCCCCTTCTCGAGGCCGTGCGACTCGGACTTGCCCATCCCGATGATCTCGATCATCCCTTCGATCGTGTTCCCGACGAGGGCGACCACCTTCGTGGTCCCCACATCGAGCCCGACAACGACCTTCTCTTTCCTCATCTCTTCACCGCCTTACCGAGGC
Source organism: uncultured Thermotogae bacterium (assembly GCA_964466035.1). Classification (GTDB taxonomy): domain Bacteria; phylum Bipolaricaulota; class Bipolaricaulia; order UBA7950; family UBA9294; genus JANQEA01. The sequence continues at coordinate 57,547 of CAYXLR010000002.1, read as the reverse complement.
ACGAGCGTCGCCTCACCCCCGAATCTGAGATCGATGACCTCGTAGTCTTCTATGTCCAGCGAACGGCAGAGCGCCGCAAGGGAATCCAGTCGCGACGGCACGTCGGTCATGCCCCCAAGGAGAATGCGGATGCCCGATCCCGCCTCCAGCTCGACGGAGTCCGGATCGGTGAGGTCGATTCGGGTTACTCCGAGAGAGGCGAGCTCGCCGCCCCGGAGCCTGTCGATCAGGTCGACCGCCGCCGCGTCGACCAGAGAAGCGCCGACCCGACTCCCGGAGAGACGCGCTCCGAGAAGCTCGATCAGAGACGATCTGCGCTCGCAGTCCGACGAGACGATCACGCCGCCCTCGGCGATCGTGAGGCAACCGTCGTTCGACGGTGCGGACATCCAGGCCACTTCGTCCCGTTCGCGGATCGCGATGAGAAGCGTGTGGGGCAGCCTGCGCTGAAGCGAGACGCTCTTGACCCAAGGATGCCTCAACAGGTTGGCGCTGACACGTCCGAGCGACGTCGCCAGGAGAGACTGCCCTCGCTGCAAGCCCGAGAGGGAAACGAGATCCGCCGCCGCGGCGTGGCGATTCCCCGTGATCACGACCTCCCGCAGGTCAACCAGGCCGAACCATGGCGTGCAAAGAGCAATGGCAGCAGCAGTAATGAGAACCCCCCCTACAGCGATGACCCGAAACGCGCTTCCGCGCCAGAATGCCCCCTCCTTCACCCGTCAATGACCCCATACCGCCCTGCTAGAGCGAGATTCGTGAGGACTGTTATACACCTTTTGATAGAGAATGTCAATTTCCTAGTGCATCTCCGCGTTCGACGCTCCGACGTAGGCAGCGGCGGTTGCGCGTCTCGTACCCTGTAGTGTTGTATCAGTTTTTATAGTATTGAATATCCTGAACAAACGAGGAGGCGGGGGTCTCGCCGTTCCGCCGGAGAACCGCGACGTTCGAGCCACGATCCGCTCGCCGAACCGCACGATCGTCGGCGAAAGGCGAAGAAAGCACCGGCCCGCTTACGCGGTGCAGAACCGGCCTTGCTCGAGGAAGTGGGCGAGCTCCTCCGTGACGGTCCAGATGTCCCCGGCTCCGAAGGAGACGATGAAGTCGCCCGGGACGATCCGCGCCTTGAGGAACTCGATCGCGTCGTCCTTTCTCGCGATCGAATGAACGTCCGCCGACGTCTCACGCTCGATCGACCGCACGATCGACCGCGAGGAGACGCCGGGTATCGGCGGTTCGCACGCGGGGTAGACCGACGTGACGATAACCGTGTCGGCCAGCGCGAACGCCGATCCGAACTGCAAACCGAGCGCGCGGGTCCGGCTGTACCTGTGCGGCTGGAAGACCGCGACGATCCGGCGGTCGCGCCAACCGGAGCGGATCGCCCGCAGCGTCGCCTCGATCTCCTCCGGCAGATGCGCGTAGTCGTCGACGACGGTCACGCCGTTCTCCTCCAGGACCTCGAACCGCCGATGCGGGAGGACGAACGCGGAGAGCGCCCGCGCGGCGTCGCCCAAGCCGACGCCGGTCAGCCGCGCCGCGCCGAGGGCACAGAGCGCGTTCTCGACGTTGTGCTCGCCGGGCGCAGGCAGGGAGACGCGCGCCGTCTTCTTCCCGCGTTCCAGCAAGTCGAACGTCGTCCTGAACCTCTCGAACCGCAGGTTGACCGCGCGGACGTCCGCCTCGCGACGGAGCCCGACGGTCAGCACGTCCGGCAGGCCTCGCGCGATCGCCTCCACGTGCGGATTGTCGATCGCCAGGACCGCGCGGCCCGCCTGGGAGACGTACCGGCGGAAGGCACCGCGGATCTCGTTCAGATCGTGGTAGGTCTGGAAGTGATCGAGCCCGACGTTGGTGAGAACGGCGACGTCCGGCTCCACGTCGAGGAACAGGCCGTCGCTCTCGTCGATCTCCGCCACGAACCACTCCCCGGCGTCGAGCCGGGCGTTTCCCCCGAGCCCGGGGCAGTGCGCCCCGATCAGGAAGCTCGGCGCGTGGCCGAGTTCCCTGTGGATCGTCGCGAGCATCGCCGTCGTCGTCGTCTTCCCGTGCGTCCCGGTGATCCCGACGGAGCGATGGGCACGGAGGATCTCGGCGAGCGCGTCGAGCCGCCGAACGATCGGGATCCGCCGCCGCCGCGCCGCTCGCACCTCCACGTTGTCCGAGGGAATCGCCGAAGAGACGATCACGCGGTCCAGGTCGTCCGCCACGTGTCGCTCGTCGTGTCCGACGTAGACGGCCGCACCGGCGCGTCGGAGGGACTCGAGCTGACGGCTCGTCCGGAGATCCGACCCCGAAATCTCGTCTCCGCGCGCAAGGAGGACCGCGGCGAGACCGCTCATGCCGATCCCGCCCATCCCGACGAAATGAACCCGCGAGCCCGTGTCGATCACGCGCCTGCCCCCCTCATCATCGATTGGATCTCTCCCAGGATCAGCGCCGCGGCACCTCGCTGTCCCAGGCGGCCGGCGTTCCCCGCCAGCCGATCCAGGGCCGCCTCGTCGCAAATCAGATTCGCGATGAGCCGAACCAGGTTCCGCTCTACGATACCCTCCTCGTCGACCACCGCGCAAGCCCCCTCCTCCTGGAGGAGCCGAGCGTTCTCCCATTGGTGATCGTCCGCCGCCTCTCGCCACGGGATCAAGACCGACGCCTTCCCGCAGGCCGTGATCTCGGCCAGCGACGTGGCCCCGGCACGGCAGACGACCAGGTCGGCGACGGCGAACGCGGCCCCCATGTGATCGACGTACGACTCGACGACGATGTTGCGGACGGGCGAGGACCTCAGCTCCCGCCGGACCGCGTCGGTCGCGCGGTCGCTCCCGGTGACGAGGAGGATCTGCAGCCCGTCGTTCGCCCCGATGACGTCCTTGGCGCCAAGGATCCGCTCGGTGATCTCGGTCGACCCCTTCGAACCGCCGAAGACGAGGATCGTCCGGCGATGCGGGTCGAGCCCGAATCGCCGGTAGAGCCTGTCGGACCGCACGACGTGGAGGAACTCCTCCCGAATGGGATTCCCGGTCACCACGAGCCGGCGCGCCCGCGGGAACGACCGCTCGGTCTGGGGAAACGACACCAGGACGAGGTCGACGAAACGGGAGAGCCATCGGTTGGCGAGCCCGGCGACGACGTTCTGCTCGTGGATCACCGTCCGGACGCGGAATAGCCGGCCGAGGAGCGCCCCGAGGAAGAGCGGTGGGAAGGAGGAGTACCCTCCGACGCCGATCACGATCCGCGGCCTGAACCGGGCGAGGACCAGCAGCGTCTCCAGGAGTCCGACCGCGAGGCGGAGGAACGTCCAGAGATCCCGTAGGACGCCACGACGGGAGAATCCGCAGACGTGAATCGGGTAGAAGCGGATCCACGGATGCGCGGGGAGGACCCCGGCCTCGATTCCCGTCCGCGTGCCGACGTAGGCGACGCGCACGCCCGGATCGCGTTCTCTGAGCCCTTCGAGGATCGCCAGCCCCGGATAGAAGTGCCCGCCCGTCCCGCCGCCGGCGACCATCACCCTCATCGCAGCGCCTCCCGCCTCGAGATGCTGAGCAACACGCCGACCATCGCCAACGTGACGATCAACGACGAGCCCCCGTTGCTGAGAAACGGAAGCGTCAGACCGGTCACCGGGAGGAGGCCGACCACGACGCCGAGGTTGACGAGCGTCTGGAACGCAAACGCGAAGCCGATCCCCAGCGCCAGCAGGCGACCGAGCCGATCCGGCGCCCGCTCGGCGATGACGAACGCCCTCCAGACCAGGAATCCGAGGAGTCCGAGCATCGCCACCATCCCGACGAAGCCGAGCTCTTCGGCGACGACCGCGGCGATGAAGTCGTTGTGCGACTGGGGCAGGTAGAAGAGCTTCGCCCTCGATGCGCCGAGCCCGCGGCCGAACAGCCCGCCGGAGCCGACCGCGATCAGCGACTGGATCGTCTGGTAGCCGGACGTCTCGCTGTGCGCGTACGGATTGAGAAAGGAGAGGAGCCTCGCCATTCGGTACGGCGCGAATCGGACCGCGAGGAAAACGAGCGGGGCGCATCCGAGGGCGACGCCAGCGAGGTGCCGAAGGCGCGCCCCGGCGAAGAAGAGCATCGCCAGCGTGACGGCGCCGAGGACGAGGACCATCCCGAGATCCGGCTGGTTCACGACCACGGCGGCCAGCACGCCGAGGACGATCAAGTACGGCAGGACCCCGTCCAGGAAGGTCCGTACCCTATCGCCCTTCCTCGCCAGGCTCGACGCAAGGTAGAGGACCAACGAGAACTTGAGCAGCTCGGTCGGCTGGAACGACGCCGGCCCGAGGGTCAACCATCGTCCGTCTCCGATCCCGAGGGGAAGGACCGTCGCCACCGTCAGAGCGAACGCCCCGAGAAGCAACAGATCGTTGATCGCCGCCAACCGCCGATAGTCGGCGGCGGCGAGCACGGCCAGCGCCGCGACGCCGAGCAGGGCCGCGACCACCTGCCGGACGAGCATCGACGTGTCGCTGCCGAAGTGCCGCAGGGAGAACGGGGCGGAGGCGCTGTACAGCGCGATCAGACCCGCCAAGACGAGGAGCGATGTCACGAGAATCGTCCGTCGGTCCGCTTGTCCCCCCACTGGTCGCTCCTCGGTGCTGAAGTGAAGTCTCGTCTCAGCAGCGGGTCAATGGTTCCGCCATCTGCCCGGGAGAGAAAGGAACGGTGTCGCCGGCCGCGATACGCTCGGTCCAACGTGGGGCGGACGGTTGTCCCGCAAGATCGGGATCCCCGTCCTTGGATTCAGGCGTCGACGAAGCCGGCGTGCGCGCGGACCGCGCGCGAGAACGCCTCGCCCCGCTCCTCGAAACTGCGGTACTGGTCGAAGCTCGAGCAGGCCGGGGAGAAGAGGAGCGTGCCGCCGGGACGCGCCGCTTCGAGCCCGACGCGGACCGCGGCCTCGACGTTCGGGGCGCGATCGATCGCTCGGCCCGCGAGAAGCGCCGCCAACTCCTCGGCCGCTTCCCCGAACAGGACGATCCGCCGGACCGCCGACGCCTCGATCGCGTCCCTCAGCGCTTCGTACCCCGCCCGCTTCGCCCGGCCGCCGAGGAGGAGGACCACCGGCCCGTCGGTCGCGGCCAACGCGGCGACCGTCGACGCCGGGTTGGTCGCCTTCGAGTCGTCGATCGCGCGGACTCCACCGACGGACCCCACCGCCTCCATCCGGTGGGGCAGTCGAAGGGCGGCGACGATCCGGTCGAGCGGAACCTCCCGTCGATCGACCTCAGGCAGCAGCGCCTCGCACGCACAGAGCGCCGCGCGGAGGTTCGCGCGGTGGTGCGGGGAGAGCCGCTCCGACCCGTCCGGAAGGACGAGCCGTTCGTCGTCGTAGACAACGCGCCGGCCCGCCCCCTGCGGGAAGCGCGCGCGCAGATCGCTCGGCAGGACGGCCACGTCGTCCGACGTCTGAAGACGAAACAGCCGCCCCTTCGCCTCGGCGTAGGCGTCCATCGTCCCGTGGCGGGCGAGGTGGTCCGGCGCGAGGTTGAGCAGCACGCCGACGCGGGGCCGGAAGGCGACCGACTGCTCGAGCTGGTAGCTGCTCGCCTCGACGACGATCGCGTCGCAGCTCGCCACCTCGTCCGCCGCATCGATGAGCGGGTGCCCGATGTTCCCGACGACCGGCGCCCGGCGCCCCCAGAAGCGCAAGAGGTCCCCGATCAGCGCGACGGTCGAGCTCTTCCCGTTCGTCCCGGTGACGGCGACGATCGGCGGCGAAGGGCTCACGAGCGCGGCGAAGTCGAGCTCCGAGTAGACGGGAATCCCGCGCCGCACCGCGCGGTCGACGAGCGTCGAGGCCGTCGGAACGCTCGGGCTGAGCACGATCGCGTCGACGCCGGCCAGCGCTCGATCGGTGTGCCCGCCCTCCTCGTACGAAATCCCGCGGTCGCCGAGCCATCGGCGCTCCTCGTCGGACAGCGACCGCTGCTCGCTGAGAAAGGTCGACACGCCGTGCCGCACGGCGTATTCGCAGACGGCCCTCCCGGTGATTCCGAGGCCGACGACGAGCAGCCGCTCGACCGTGACGGTTCCGAGCCGAGGGGTCATCGGGCCGCCAAGCGGTTCTCGAGGACGACGTCCTCCAGCTCTCGATCGAGCCGGAGGGCCTCCGTCGTCGCGCCGCCGAGGGCGGCGCGCGGAACCAACCCGACGATTTCGCTCTCGACCACGGACGCACCGAGAGCCGTGGCCTCGCGCTCGACGCGCTCGTACGCCGCGAGGAGGCTCGTCGACCCGACGTCGGTCAGATTCATCGACACTTGAACGAGCCGCCGGCCGGCGAGCGGCAGGCCGAGCGCCTTGACCCCCTTCAATCCGCCGTCCGCCTCGCGGATCGCCCGTGCGATCCGCCGCCCGATCGTTAGATCGGCGGTCTTCAGGACGACGTTGAACGCCACGAGGAAGCCCCTCGCTCCGACGGCGACGGCGCCGGCCGTCGGATGCGGTCGGCTCGGGCCGAAGTCCGGGATCCACTCCGGTCGGGCGAGCTTCGCCGCGAGCCCCTCGAACTGCCCTCTTCGGACCTCCGCCAGATTGCGGCGCGCATCGGACGAGGCGGCCGCCCCGTAGAGAAAGACGGGAATCCTAAGCTCCTCGCCGATCGCACGCCCGACGCGACGCGCGAGCCGGACGCAATCCTCCATCGTCGCGCCCCGCAGCGGCACGAAGGGGATCACGTCGACCGCGCCCATCCGCGGATGAACGCCGCGCCGCGCGCGGAGATCGATCGAGCCCGTTGCCTCGCGCGCCAGCGCGAGGGCGCCGTCGAACAGCGCGTCCTCCTCCCCGACGAACGTGAGCACCGATCGGTAGTGATCCGGATCGTCGTGAAGGTCGAGGACGCGGCAGCCGGTCACGGCGACCGCCTCGACGAACCGATCGAGGGTCGGCCGGTCGCGTCCCTCGCTGACGTTGGGAATGCACTCGATCACGGACGCCCCTCGGCCGCTCCCTCGGGGATCAACACGGAAAGCGTCGCCGACGCGGCCAACTCCCCGTCGACGGTGGCGCGGACGTCGGCCCGCAGCAGGCCCCGCTTCGCCCGACTGCGCTCCGCCTCGATGCGGAGCCGGTCGCCCGGAACGACCTTCCGCCGGAAGCGCGCCTTCTCCACGCCGACGAGGTATCCTTCGCGCCGTTTCGCCTCGCCCGTCTGCGGGATGAGGAAAGCGGCCGTCTGCGCCATCGCCTCGAGGATCAGCACGCCGGGCATCACGGCTTCGAGCGGTTCGGCGAAGTGTCCCTGGAAGTACGGCTCGTTGACGGAGACGTTCTTCACCGCGACGACGCGGCCGTCCTCCTGCTCGAGGACGCGATCGACCATCAGGAACGGATACCGATGAGGCAAGGACCGGCGGATCGCCTCGATGTCAAGCATGGCCGTCCCGCCTACAGGTACCCCGAGAGTCTCGTCTTGACGAGGTCGGTGATGTCGACCACCGAGGCGGGGTTTGAGTACACGTAGACGTTCTGCTTGTTCAAAACGAGATCGAATCCGCGCTCGAGCGCCACCTCCTCAGCGGCCTCGACGACCTTCACCGTGGCGGCACTGACGAGGAGCTGATCGAGCTGCTGGTACGCGTTCTCCAGTTGGGCGTAGCGGCTGTCGAACTCGGCGGTGCCGATGACGCCGATCCGCGCGGTCGAGAGCAGGTCCTTCATCCCGTCGACGTAGGTCTGCGCTTCCTCCTTGAGCGCCGTCAGTTCCCCGCGGATGTCCGCGAAGCCGTCCGCGGCGATCATCCTGTCGATCATCGTCACCTGGACCGCGTATTGGGCGTCGAGAAACTCGGCCTTCAGTTCCATCATTTGCTGCTCGAAATCGCTGTCCGAGATCGTCCCGTTGTTGTACTCCTGCTGAAGCTGAACGACCTCCGCCGCCTTGTCGGTCGCCCGCTGCCGCATGTCGCTCACGGCGTCGGTGAAGACCTTGAAGGCGTCCTCGGCCTTCACGAACGCGATCCGCAGGGCACCCTGCTGCCGCAGATTCGCCACTTCGTTCTGGAGCGCCCTGAACTCCGAACTGTTTACGCCGCCTCCCGACGGGAGCGCGAAATGAAGGACCAACGCTCCGACGGCCAGAAGCAAAGCAAGACCGGCGATGAATAGCGTATTTCGGGACATGCCATCCTCCTTGTGAATCTCCGTTCCGCCGATTATAGACGACTCCCCGACGATCGTCAGGCCTCAGAGCGCCCGCTCGGCGTCGACGGAGAAAGGCCGGAGCGGCCGACGCCGACGCGTCGTACCGCGGAACCGGTCGGCCGCCTTCGCCGCGATGGCGTACGTCCCGAGCTGTCCGGCCGTCCTACAGGTACGTCGACACCCTCGCCTTGACGAGATCGGTGATGTCGACGATCACGGCCGGATTCGAATACACGTGGACGTTCTTCCTGCCCAAGACGAGATCGAACCCCCGCTCGATCGCGATCTCCTTGGCGGCGGCAACGACCTTCACGGCCGCGATGTTGACGAGGAGCTGATCGGACTGCTGGTACACGGTCTCAAGCTGCGAATAGCGACTGTCGAAGTCGGCGGCGCTCAGGGCGCCGACCTGCGCCGTCGTGACGAGCTCTCCGGCCGCGTCGACGACCGGCTGAATCTGCTCCTTCAGTTGCGCCAGCTCCCCGCGAATGTCCGAGAAGCCGTCCGCGGCGATCATCATGTCGATCAGCGCGACCTGAACCGCGAACTGAGCGTCGAGGAACTCGGCCTTGATCTCCATGAGCCGCTGTTGGTACTCGCGATCCGAGAGCGCCGCCTCACCTTGTCCGCGCTGGAGCTCCGTGACCTCCGCCAGCTTCTCGGTGGCGCGCCGCCGCAAGTCACCGACGGCGTCCGTGAAGACCGTGAACGCCTCCTCCGCGTCGAGAAGGGCGATCCTCAGAGCGCCTCCCTGCCGCAGGTTCGCCACTTCGTCCTCGAGCGCCCTGAACTCCGAACCGCTGACGCCGCCTCCCGTCGGAAGCGCGAACTGAAGGATCAACGCTCCGACGGCCAGCAGCAGAGCAAGACCAGCGATAAACAGCGTATTCCGAGACATGCCATCCTCCTCCTTTAAATGTCCGTTCCGGCCGGGGCGTGGCGGCGCTCCATCGGTCGATGGGACTCAGAACATCTGGCCGAAGCCGATCTCGAAGCGCGGGACCCAGCTCCACTCGGAACTGAGCGACCACGCGACGTCGAGGCGGACGAAGATCCCGGCGGCGTTCACACCGAACTCGATCCCCGCAGTCGATAGGATCGCGTCGAGGCGCACCGCATCGAGATCGATCCCCGCGTCGCAGAACGTCGTCAAGTAAAGCCCCTGTTCGGCGAGCTCGACCCGATACTCGGCGTTCGTGAGGAAGACGCGAGGCACGGACGACGAGTCCGTTCCCCGGACGGACGTCGGCCCGCCCAGCTCGTAGTACTGACTCGTGGGGAGCCGATCGTCCCCCCACCCCACTTTGAACCGGAAGCCGACGGCCTCCCTCAGGTCACCGAACAGCGGCAAATCGACGGGGCTGAACTGGACCCAGTTGAGTCCGAGATTGAAGTACTCGCGGCCGGCGGAGAATCCGCCCGCCTTCTCCAGGCTGATCGAACGCCGCGTCCCGTCGGTCGGGAAGTAGAGATCGCTGACGTCGTCGTACAACAGAGCCATCGTTACCGAGTCCGTCGGGGTCCAGTTCGTCTCCCCGACAACGCGTTCCTCTTCGTGTTTGTAGGTGATCCCGAGGTCGACGTAGTCGACCACGGGGTACGCGAACGTCGTCCTCGCGCCGTAGGTGACGATCGACGAGGTCCCCTCGGACTCCGCGATCTCTTTCGCCGTCTTGTACAGGCTGAGTCCGACCCGATCGAATTCCGGGAAGAACGCCACGGACGTGTACGCGAGGTCCCACGTCACCGCGTACGGCTCGCCCTCCCCGACGAGGCCGCGGCTGTAGCTCAGCGAGACGTCCTGCCCGGTCCCGAAGAGGTTCTTCTGACGGAGCTCCAGCTCGCCGACCAATCCGCCCGTCCGCGGATCGAGCGCCATCGACCCCTCGAATCCACCGAGCCTCGTCTTCTCCTTCACGGTCACGGTGACCCGCACGCCGTCGTCCACCCACTCGGGGGCGAGGTCGACCGAGTTGAAGTAGCCGAGCGACGTCAGGTTCTGGTACGAGACGAGGTAATCGGCGCGATCGAGGATCCGCCCTTTCCCGATGGCGAGCTTTCGGAGAATCACGTAGTCCTTCGTGTGCGTTGTCCCTTCGAGCACGATCTCGCGGATTCGGCCCTCGTCGATGCGGACGCGGAGGTTCCCTTCGGCCGTTCCGTCGACCGCGAAACGGACCATCATGTACCCCGCGTCCGAGTAGAGGTCGTACACCCCTTCCAGAATCCGCAGGAGGCCGTAGTTGTCGATCGGCTCGTCCGGGATCTCGCCCAACAAGGCGTAGACGGCGTCCTCTTCGTAGCGCGTGATCCCGTCGAGGACGATCCCCTCGATACGGACCGGCTCTCCGATCAGCTGCCGCTCCTCGAAGTTCCACTGCAGGATCACGCTGTCCCGCTCCGGTCCCTGCTGCGGAACGACCTCCACGTCCGTGAAGTAGACCGACCCCCGAATTCGCGCCAGAACAACCTGTATATCGACCCTCTGGAGCGGCTCTCCAAGCGGGAGGTCGATCAGCTCTTCGGCCACGTGTTCGGGGACCGTGTCGAGCCCGGCGATCGTGTTGGCGGCGACGTGGGCCTCGACGATCTCGATGCGGAGCGTCTCTCCGATCTCCACGTCGCCGAGGGCGATCAGGACGTAGCCCCGATCGTTGTACTCGGTGATGACGTTGCTCAAGGCCGTCTCGAGGCCGACGCGACTCAACACCTTCCGCTTCTTGACGTCCTCCTGGTAGAGGATCTGCTTGATTTTCGATGTCGGGACGATCGGGAGGCTGAACAGCCTGACGCCGAACGCGGAGTACCACCTCCGGTGGGTGTTTCCGGTGATGACGATCTCGCGGATCACCGGGTTCTCCACCACGTGGAAGGTGATCGCGCCGTCCTCGCCCACTTCGGGGGCGACTTCGCTGAACCAGCCGAGATCGAAGATCGCCTGCGAGGCGGCCCTCAAGTCGGACTCGGAAACCTCGTCGCCGACGTCGAACCCGATGGCCTCCAGAACGTCTCTGTCCTTGATCTTGACCGTCCCCTCGATCTCGATGGCGGACACGGTCACCGGATACTGCACGGCCCATCCCGCAACCGAGAGCCCGATCAACAAGACGAAGGCCGCACCAAGCACCTGCTTGTTCATTCCCCGACCCTCCTCGATGCTCACCACAGATACGGATCTTACCGCATGAAAACCGCTTTCGTGAACCCAAACTGTATCCGCCCGATGTGTACATTTCATGAGTCGGGGACGGCGGCGGCGTGTCGTCGAGCTACGTCCCGAGCGACTCGCCGGCCGCCCGATACTGAACGGCCTCGGCGACGTGCTCGGCGGACAGCTTCTCCGCTCCCTCCAGATCGGCGATCGTCCGCGCCACGCGGACGATTCGAACGTGAGCCCTCGCGCTCAGCCCGAAACGCGTCACCGCCCGCTTCAGCAGGCTCTTCGCCGCGCTCTCCAACTCGCAATACGCGTCGAGCCGTTCCCCGTCGAGTTGCGCGTTGGAGAAGCAGCCGGGCTCCCCGCGAAGCCGCGCCCATTGGCTCTCCCGCGCCTCGGTCACCCTCGCCTTCACCCGCTCCGACTCCGTCCCGCCCCTCGCCGCGAGGAGCTCGTCGGGGGAGAGCCGCGGCACCTCGACGAACAGGTCGATCCGATCGAGGAACGGCCCCGACAGCCTCCGGCGGTAGCGGCGGATGTCTTGAAGCGAGCACCGACAAGGCTGCATCGAATCGCCGAGGTATCCGCACGGACACGGGTTCATCGCGGCGGCCAGGGTGAACGAGGCCGGATAGCGGACCGAGACGCCGGCCCGCGAGAGGAGGATCGTTCGATCCTCGAGCGGCTGCCTGAGCGTCTCGAGGACCCTCCGGTCGAATTCGGGCAGCTCGTCGAGGAAGAGAACGCCGTGGTGCGCGAGGCTGATCTCACCCGGACCGGGCACGCCGTGCCCGCCTCCGACCATCCCGGCGTACGAGATCGTCTGATGCGGAGCGCGGAAGGGGCGCCGACGGACGAGGGAAGCGCTCCCTTCGAGGAGGCCGGCCGAGCTGTAGATCTTCGTGACTTCGAGCGCCTCCTCGAAGGTCAACGGGGGGAGGAGGTCGGGGAGGCAGCGGGCGAGGAGGCTCTTCCCCGCGCCGGGCGGACCGACCATCAGCAGGTTGTGTCCCCCGGCGGCCGCCACTTCCAGGGCCCGTTTCGCCTGGACCTGGCCGCGCACCTCGGCCAGGTCGCGACCGATCGGGGGCGGCTCGCACCGGAGAAGCTTCTCCCGATCGACGCGCAGCGGTTCGATTCCCGTTTCCCCGTTCAGGAATGCCACCAAGTCGCGCAGCGTCGTCACCGGGTAGACCGGCGCATCGGTCGCGAGCGCCGCTTCGACGGCGTTCTCCCGCGGCACGACCATCCCGTCGACGGACCCGGACGCCACGACGGCGATCGGGAGAACGCCGCGCACGCCGCGGATTTGGCCGTTCAGCGCCAGCTCGCCGATCAGCAGATACCTCGCTTTCGGCACCGCGACCTGCGACGAAGCGATCAGGATCGCCGCGGCGATCGGGACGTCGAAGCCGACCCCCTCCTTCCGCAGGTCCGCCGGCGCGAGGTTCGCCGTGATCCGACCCGCCGGGAACGACAGCCCGGAGTTCTTGATCGCGCTCCGGATCCGCTCCCGGCTCTCGGAAACCTCCTTCTCCGGCAGGCCGACGACGTGAAAGAGGGGAAGGCCCCCGCTGACGTCGCACTGGACCTCGATCAGTCTGGCGTCGATTCCGAGGACCGCGCCGCTCAGGAGTCGGGCGAACACGTCTCGTCCACCTGGAAGGCGTCGCGATAGAGCCTCGGCTCCCCACCGAGGAACGCCACGACGTCGAACCGCACCGGAAGCCTGCACCCGGTTCTGCCCAAGAAGTCGCGCGCAGCGGCGACCAGACGGCGCTGCTTCGCCGGGTGAACCGCCGCCTCCGGCCCTCCGAACCCCGGCCGTGAACGGGATTTCACCTCGACGAAGACGAGCGTCGACCCGTCGCGGGCGACGATGTCGACCTCCCCCCGGATCGTCCGCCAGTTCCGCGCCACGACCTCGTACCCGCGGGCACGAAGGAACCGGCACGCGCTTTCCTCCGCCGTCCGTCCTGAAATCCTGCCGTCGTTGCTCACCACGTCTCATATATTAGCTTCCACGACGGACGATCGTCAACGACCGGGCCTTTTCCAATGGCGATGCGGGTTTCCGGGCGGTATAATCACGCGCAACGATGCAGGGATGAAGGCGGAATGGGTACGGTCCTGAAGAACGTTCAGCCGATCGGGGGGAGTTCCCCCGTTGACATTCGAATCGAGGGTGCGCGCATCGCGGCGATCTCCGGAGCGGGGATCGAACCGCGTTCCGGGGACGACGTCATCGACGGCGGCGGGAAGCTTGCAACGTCCGGATTCGTGAACGCGCATACCCACTTGGCGATGGTCCTGTTCCGCGGCCTCGCCGACGACGTCCCGCTGAAGACGTGGCTCGAGGAGCGCGTCTGGCCGATCGAGGCGAAGCTCCGCCCCGAGGACGTCTACTGGTGCACGCTGCTCGCGGCGGCGGAAGGGATTCGCGGCGGCACGATCGCCTTCGCCGACATGTACTTCCACACCGAAGAGGCCGGGCGGGCGCTCGAGGAGAGCGGCGCGCGGGCGCTCGTCTCCTATGGGATCATCGCGCCGACGATGGAGGAGAAGGGGAGGGCGGAGATCGCGGCGGCGACCCGGGCCGTCGAGCGGTGGAGCGGCGCGTCCGACGGGAGGATCCGCGCCGCGATCAGCCCGCACGCGGTCTCCACGTGCGGCGAGGACGTCTGGCGTGCGGCGATCGAAACGGCCGCCGACCGCGGCGTCCCGATCCACACACACCTCGCCGAGACGCGCCACGAGGTCGACGCGTGGCGCGCGAAGACGGGGGCGAGTCCGGTGTCCTACCTGGAGAAGATCGGGGCCCTTTCCGTGCCGGTCCTCGCCGCGCATTGCGTGCACGTCGACGGAGCGGACATCGAGGTCCTGGCCGATCACGACGTCACCGTCGCCCACTGCCCGAAGAGCAACGCGAAGTTGGGAAACGGGTTCGCCCCGGTGCGCGCGATCCGCGAAGCGGGGATCCCGATCGCGATCGGTACGGACGGCGCCGCGTCGAACAACCGCCTCGACATGGTCGAGGAAATGCGCGCGGTCTGGATCCTGGAGCGGGCGCGGCACGAGGACCCGACGCGGCCGAGCGCCGAGGACGTCCTCGACATGGCGACGAACGCCGGACGGCGGATCCTCGGCCTCGAGCCGGAGGGATTGACGGAAGGCGGCCTGGCCGATCTCGTCCTGATCGACCGCGAGCCGCTGCACGCGTCCCCTCGACACGATCCGCTGGCGACGCTCGTCTTCGCGTCGGACGCGCTCGACGTCACCGACGTTCTCGTCGACGGGCGATGGCTGATGCGAAACCGAGAGCTGCGCACGATCGACGAAGAACGGGTAAGATTCGAGGTGGAGGGCCTGAGGCAAAGGTACGACCATTGAACCGACCCCGTCTGGGAGGGCGGAGCATCCCCTTCTCGGACGCGGGCGAAAAGGAGAGAGTATGGGACTGACGACCGAGAGGAAGGCGGAGATCATCCGGGAGTACGGCGAGGGGAATGACGACACGGGATCCGCACCGGTGCAGATCGCCCTGTTGAGCGAACGGATTCAGGAACTGACCGAGCATCTGGGACAGCACAAGAAGGATTTCAGCTCCCAGCGCGGGTTGAGGAAGATGGTCGGCCAGCGCCGACGACTGCTGAAGTATGTCAAACGCCACGACTTGGCGACGTATCGAGAGTTGATCGAGAAACTGCAGATCAGAGGAGTCTAGAGAGTCCATGTATATTCGAGAGAGCATCCAGTTCAACGGTAAGGAACTCGCATTGGAAACCGGGCAGATCGCCCGGCAGGCCGGGGGGGCCGTCCTGGCGACCCACGGCGACACACACGTCCTCGTGACGGTCGTCACCGAGGAAGCGCGGGAGGACATCGGGTACTTCCCGTTGCGCGTCGATTACGAAGAGCGCTTCTACGCAAGCGGCAAGATTCCAGGGGGATTCTTCAAGAGGGAGGGCCGACCGAGCGACGTTGCGGTACTGAGCGGTCGGATGATCGATCGACCGATCCGCCCGCTGTTCCCGAAGGGGTACATGGACGAGGTCCAGATCGTCGCCACGATCCTCTCGGCCGAGCCGGACTGCTCGCCGAGCGCCCTGGCGATCCTCGGCGCCTCGGCGGCGCTGATGATCTCCGACGCCCCGTTCCAGGGACCGATCGCCGGGGTCAAGGTCGGCCGGGTCGACGGCCGACTCGTCCTCGACCCGAACGCGGAGACGGTCGAGGAGACCGGGGTTGAGATCACCGTCGCCGGAACCCGCGAAGCCGTCACGATGGTCGAAGGGATGATGAACGAGCTGAAGGAGCCCGAGGTCGTCGAGGCGATCGATTTCGCGCACAACGCGATCCGCGAGCTGATCGCCCTTCAGGAGCGGTTCGTCGCCCAGGTCGGCCCGGTCAAGCCGGAGTTCGCCGCCGAGGAGCCGGCGGGAACGCCCGGGTTGATCGATCGGGTTCGCCAGATCGTCTGGTCCGATTTCTCGGCGATCCACTCGGCCGGGACGAAGAAGGAGCGGGGCGACTTCGTCGAGGGTCTGCAGGAGCGCGCCGTCGAAGCGATCGTCGGACCGGGCCTCGAGGAAGAGGAGGCCGCCGCGTTGACCGAGGAGGTCGCGGCCGCGATCGAGGAGCTCCTCGAGGAGTACATGCGGAAGGAGATCCTCGAGCGGGGGGTGCGGCTCGACGGCCGAAGGCCGGAGGAGATCCGACCGATCAACTGCCGCGTCGGCGTCCTCCCGCGAACCCACGGATCCTCCTTGTTCACCCGGGGGGAGACCCAGAGCCTCGGGATCATCACGCTCGGCGCCGCCCGCGGTGACGAGCAGATCATCGACCAGATGATGTTCGACGGGCGGAAGCGGTTCATGCTTCACTACAACTTCCCGCCGTTCTCCGTCGGCGAAGTCCGGCGGATCGGCTCGCCGAGCCGCCGCTCGATCGGCCACGGGCACCTGGCGGAGCACTCGCTCAAGTGCGTCCTCCCGGACGAGGAGGAGTTCCCGTACGTCATCCGCGTCGTCTCCGAGATCCTCGAGTCGAACGGATCCTCGTCGATGGCGACCGTCTGCAGCGCGTCGCTGGCGATGATGGACGCCGGCGTGCCGCTCAAGAAGCCGGCGGCGGGGATCGCGATGGGGATGATCGAGGACGCCGAGACCGGCCGCCGCGTCATCCTGACCGACATCCAGGGCGCCGAGGACCATCACGGCGACATGGACTTCAAGGTCGTCGGGACGCGGGACGGCGTGACCGGCTTCCAGCTCGACGTCAAGGTCGGCGGCATCGACAGCGACACGATGCGCGAGGCGCTCGAACAGGCGCGGCGCGCGAGACTGGCGATCCTCGACGAGATGGAGCGGGCGATCCCCCGCCCGCGAGAGGAACTCTCTCCCTTCGCACCGAAGCTGGTCACGATCACGATTCCGACCGACAAGATCGGCCTCGTCATCGGGCCCGGCGGGAAGATGATCCGGCAGATCATCGAGGAGACCGGGGCGGAGATCGACATCGAAGACGACGGAAGCGTCAAGATCGCCGCCGTCGACCCCGACGCCGTCGCCGCGGCGCAGAAGTGGATCGAGGACCTCACCGAGGAGATGGAGGTCGGCGACGTCTTCACGACCAAGGTCACGCGGATCGCCGACTTCGGCGCGTTCGTCGAGCTGAAGGGCGGGGGCGAGGGGCTCGTCCACGTCTCGAACCTCGCCGACGGCTTCGTCGACAACGTCACCGACTACGTGAAGGTCGGCGACGAGGTCACGATCGAGGTCATCGGGACCGACAAGATGGGACGGCCCGACCTGAAGCGGATCGCCCCCGAAGGCGAAGCGGCTCCCCGCGGCAACCGCGACCGGAAGCCGCGCAGGGAGCGCGGCAGGCGGGGCGGCGCACCGGCGAAGGAAAAGCCGAGTGCGCCCTCTCCCGAGGTTCACGAAGGAGACGTCATCGAAGGCGTCGTCACCAACACCACCGACTACGGCGCGTTCGTCGAGCTGACGCCGGAGGTGACCGGCCTGATCCACATCTCGGCCCTGTCCGACGAGTACGTCCGCCGCGTCACGGACGTCGTCAAGAGCGGGGACCGGGTCACCGTCGAAGTGATGAACATCGACGATCGCGGGCGGTACAAGCTCCGCCGCGTCGTCCCCGGAGAGGAGCGCCGCGAGGCCGCGGAAGCTCCGGAGGCATCCGAGGAACCCGAGGTGGAAGCGGAAGTCGAGACCGAGCGCGAGGCCCAGGCCGAGAAGCCGGAGCGCGAAGCCGAGGAGGAAGCCGCTTCACCGGAATTCGAGGATCGTTGGTAGCACGCGAGCTCTACGAAGGAGCCCACGAAGCGGAGTTGGAGAACGGACTGCGGATCCTCGTCGAAGAGGTTCCGCTGTCCCGTTCCGTTTCCGTCGGACTCTGGGTCCGTGTCGGAAGTCGGGACGACCCGCCCGGCGCCCCCGGAATCGCCCACTTCATCGAGCACCTCGCGTTCAAGGGGACGGCCCGGCGCGACGCCAACCGGATCTCCCGCGAGATCGACGCGGTCGGGGGGCACCTGAACGCCGCGACCGGCAAGGAATCGACGTTCTACTACGCCGACGTGCCGGTCGACGGACTCCCGACCGCGGTCGACGTCCTCGCCGACCTCGTGTTCGCACCGAGGTTCGACGCCGACCAGATCGAACGCGAACGGAACGTCGTCCTCGAGGAGATCCGCGGCCACCTGGACGACCCCGAGCAGTCGGCGTACGACCTGTTCTCGGCCGGCCTGTGGAACGACGGACACCCGCTCTCCCACCCGGTCCTCGGCACGCAGGAGGCGATCGCCGCAGCGACGAGATCGGAAGTCGCCTCGCACCACGCGCGCTACTACCGCCCCGAGAACGCGATCCTCGTCGCCTGCGGCGCCGTGAAGACAGGCCCCCTCGTGGACCAGGCCGAAGAGCTGTTCGGTGCCGCCGAGAACGGCGCGGAGATCCCGGTGCCGCGGACCGCCCCGGTCTTCCATCCGGAGCGGTCCCATCACGAACGTCCGACCGGCCAGACGCACGTCTACTTCGGCCTCGCGGGGCCGGATTCCCCCAACGACGACCGGTTCCCGCTCGAGATCGTCAACTCGGTCCTCGGCGACGGGCCGAGCTCCCGGCTCTTCCGATCGGTCCGCGAGGATCGCGGTCTCGCCTACGCCGTCGCGAGTAACCTCACCTGCTATTCCGATTGCGGCCTCTGGCTGACCTACGCCGGTGTCGCGCCGCGGACGGTCTCCCCGGTCGTCGACCTCGTCTCGGCCGAGTTCGAGCGCCTGAGAACCGAGCCGATCCCCGAGGACGAGCTCGAACTGGCGAAGGCGAAGCTCCGCGGTCACCTGATCCTCGGCCTGGAGACGAACGGCAACCGCGCCCTCCGGCTGGCGACCACCGCGATGCACCTCCGCGAGATCCTCTCGCCGGACCAGCTGATCGCCCGGCTCGATCGGGTCGATCAGGAGGAGGCCCTGCGGGTCGTCGCGCAGTATCTTCGGCCGGACGCGATCAATCTGACGACCATCGGGCCGGCCGCCTGACGCGTTGCCGTTTCGAGACCCCGTCGGTACCATAGGGCCGCCATGGCCATCGCCGTCTATCCCGGCAGCTTCGACCCGATCACGCACGGGCACATCGACATCGCTCGTCGGGCGCGGAAGCTGTTCGACACCCTGTACGTCGCCGTCGTCGCCAATCCGCACAAGCGGCCGTACTTCCCGCTCGAGGAGCGGGTCGAGCTCACCCGGGCCGCCCTCGCCGAGGAAGGGGTCAACGGAATCGAGGTGATCAGCTTCGACGGCCTGCTCGTCGACTGCGCCCGCGAGCGGGGCGCCGACGCGATCGTCCGCGGCCTTCGCGCCAATTCCGACTTCGAGTACGAGTTTCAGATGGCGCTGACCAATCGCGACATGGCGCCGGAGTTCGAGTCGGTCTTCTTCATGACCGCGAAGCGGTACAGCTTCCTGTCGTCGTCGATCGTCAAGGAGATCTGTCGGTACGGCGGCGACGTGTCGACGTTCGTGCCCAAGTCGGTCGAGGCCGCCCTTCGCGAGAAGCAACACCGGGACGGCCCGGGGTAAGACTTGGACGCCTGGGCACAGGCGAGCCGCTCCGTGCGAGCCCTTCCGCACCTGCGTTCTCGGAAGGACGTTGCGCTTCACTCCGCCTTCGAGATCTCCTCTTCGACCTCCTCGGCTCCCTCCGCGTAAAACGCCTCCTCGTCGGGAGCCAGCTCGTGGAGGAGCCGGAGGAACTCGCCGGCGTGCACGCGCTCCTCGTCAGCGATGTCCTTGAGGACTTCGATCGCGAGCTCGTTGTCCGTCGATTCGGCCAGCTGCATGTACAGCTGAATCGCCTCGTACTCCGCGGCGATCATGAACCGAATCGCGCGGATGAGCTCCTCGTGCGTCACCTTCCGATCGTTCGCCAACCCCGAGAACGGGGATCCGAATTCCGGCATGAACGTCCTCCTTTCTTCAAGTCTTCGGTCTCTCGTGAGCGTCCACTCAGAGTGACCCTTGGCGGCGCGTCAACGGCGCAGGGCCATCGCGCGGATCGCTTTCTCGTCGGCGTTGGGTCCGAGGATGTGCCGGAGGGCCGCCTCCAGAACTTCGTCGCGGCCGGCGCGGATCCCTTCGACCGTCGGCGCAGCAACGATGTCCGGGACGATGCCGATCCGTTGGGTCGGCGTCTTGTCGTGGTAGAAGACGCCGATCCCGCTCATGAGCGCCTGGAGGCCGCCTGGTAGCGGAATGCGCGACACGTTGCCGTCGGCGCCGGTGGTTGTGCTGCCGACCACTACCGCCGCCGGAGCCACACGAAGCGCCATGGCCGTGTACTCGGCTGCGCTCATCGAGAGCTCGTCGACCAGGATCGCCACTGTCCCCCGGTAGCCGGGCGAGACGGGTTCAAGCGTGTACACCCCGGTCCACGTGAAGGCACCTGGGTTGTCGAGATCCCCCACGGTGAACCGGGCGAACGGCGTCGGCTCTCGGACCAAACGAGATCCCAGTTCAAAGACCACAAACCCCGAGGGGTAGTTGCGGATATCGATCACCAGGCCGCGTGTGCCGGCGGCCTGCTCGACGTACGTGGGGACGTCCTCAACGCGGACGCTCGACAGCTTCAGGTACGCCACCTCCGGGGACAGCAGCTGAAACGTCTCGCCCGGCCGATCGTGGGGAGCGAATACTAGCTCACCGGCGAACCGACGCACGACGACGGTCCGTACGTCTCCGTCCCGCTCGATCGTGAGCTCGCTCTCCCCGCACTCGCCGCGCGGGAAGAACCGCGCGATGTCGCGCAATCGGCCGGCCTCGTTGGACGCGCAGTAGTACGGCGACCGTTCCGCGACCAGCGCATCGACCGGCCGTCCGTCGACCGCCCGAATCACGTCGCCGATCTCGAGCCCGGACGCAGGCCCCCTCACGGCATCGGTGAACTGCGTTACCGTTAGCCGACCCTCCACGAACCGCAGCGCGAACGGCCAATAACAGTCGCCGCGAGGCGGCCGGACTTCGAGTTCCGACCAAAGGTTGGCATGGGCGTCGCCGACGCGCGCGAGCAGAGCGAGCAGGGCGAGCCGGTAGGTGTCCCAATCGGCGGCAGCAACGAAACGTGGAAGCATCTCGCGAAGGACGGCAGGCCAATCGCCGTCGATCTGATCACGGTACGGGAACCAGTACTCGATAATGTTCCAGAGGCGCAGGAGCGCCAAAACGCGAAAGCCGGCATCAGGCGGCCGCTGGTCAGGGTAGGCGTGCTCGCCGTCGAACAGCGGATTGCGGACGACCGGGACCTGGGAAACGTAATGCTGCTCCCTGGCAGCGTAGCGGAAGGCGTGGACCTGCTGGAGTTGCCGCGCAAGTTCGGGACCGAGCAGCTCGGCATCGTTCGTCCACTCAAGCGGCGGGAGAAGATGGACGTCAGCCGGCGCCTTCGCACACGGGTCACACTCCTCAGGTACCCCGAGCCGATCCACCCACTGGGAAAGGACGTGCCGGCAGGTATCGAGGTCGGGGGCAGCCAAGATGTCAGGGAGCACGCGGAACAGCTCGTCGTCCCACTGGAACTCACCCCCAGCGACAGCGGGGTGATGGTACTTCAAGAAGCCCCACACCATGCCGAGCACCGCGACGTTCTCGACCTGCTCTTCGGTCAGTGACGTCAGTTCGATGCTCGAGCCCGCATCGAACTCCCCACTAGGTGCGGCACTCCCTAGCAGGAGCATCAGAGCAGCCATCGCGAAAGGCGCCAGCGAGCGCAAGATCCTCCGGCTCGGTCCGCCTCCGGCCGAAGCGCTCTCGTTTCTCACAGCCATGCCCCCAACGCGATCAAGGCCGCCGAGTCGGTGAAAACGACCGGACACAGCCTGTACGGAAGGATCTGCTTCACGATGGCCCCTTCGCATCCGTCGAGAGCCTACCACACCCTAACAGACAAGGCCGGCGAGGGCGAATCGTCAGTCCACAGACGTTGGGTTTGACCTGGTCGCCCCGGCCGCCACACGACGGACGGTGCAGCCGGGTCGGTGCGTAGGACCCATCTCGAACAACTCCTAGGACCGTCCCTCCGTCGGTGGCTTCTCCCAGTGCTGCAGCTCGATCAGGTTTCCCTCCGGATCGGCGACGTACCGGAAGGTGATCACCCCGACGCCGGGCAGCTCACGCGTCGTCAGCTCGCCGACCGCGGAGCCGCCGTGGGCGAAGACCGCTCGCGCCGTGGCCTCAACGTCGTCGACCGCGAACGCGACGTGCGCGAAGCCGGGGAGATTCGGAGCGACTGGCGGCCGCTCCGGCATGTCGTCGTACTGGAAGATCTCGAGCGTCGGCCCGTCGTTCCCGTAGCCGGGAAGGCGGAGATGGACTCCGGTGATGCGCGCCCCGGAAAGCCCGGTCGCCTTGTCTAGCCACTCGCCGGACAGTTCCCGCTCCGGCGGAACCGGCACACAGCCGAAGACGTCCTGGTAGAACGCAGCCAGTTGCCGCCAGTCTCTCACGATCAGGTTCGTGTGCGCGTATCGAACCGGCATGATGAGCTCCTTTGTGACCATTCAATCCGGTCGCGATTCGATCGTCTTCATCCATCCATCCGAGGCCCACCTGCTGGCACCAGAGTTGACCAGCGCACCGAGGTCCTGACTCTACCGCTGTACGCAGCTCCGCTACACCTCGTCCGCTTCGGTCCGGTATACGATCACGTGTTCCGGAGACCAGTCCGCTCCGCAGCGGCTGTAGTAGCGGTCTTCGAGCGTCCCATCCTCCATAACCTCGAAGGTCTGCCTGAATTCCGCGAGGCCCCAGGTCTGCATCGCGACGCCGACGAGCGCGATGCCTCTGTCCTCGAACTCGACCACGCCCTTGCTGTGGATCCCGTTGTTGGCCAGCTGAGTGAACGCGACGGTCCCGAGCTCAGCGTCCCAGTAGAAGTAGGTTTCCATCGTGAAGTCGACCGCTTCGACGTGCTTCGTCCACTGAGCGACCTGACCATTCAGGATCGCTTTCCACTCGATATGGTGGTCGAACGGCGGAGCAGGCGAGCTCGTGAAGCGACCGATCCACGACGTTCCGACAAGCGGTTCGAAGGCATCCAGCGGCTCGGCCAGCTCCTGACTCAACGCTGCGACGGCGAGTGCCACGACGGCGGTCAGAACGATCGGGGCAGCCCTTCTCCAGTGATCCATGATCCCTCCCGAGGCTTTCGTGCAGGCACCGCGCCTCGATCCCCAGTTTGTTCGCGTTAACGCGAGCAGCAGACGCTATCCCGGCAGAGCCGTCCTCGTGATCTTGACTACGACGCCCGAAGCCGTCGGGTCGGGGCAACGGACGAACTCCGTCGTCACCCCTTCGGGATCGATCTCCTTCTCGTACGGCGTGCCTCGATACCGCCAGCCGAGGGTGGCGCCGTGCTCGAGCGCGCGGAGGAACCCCGACAGGCTGTCGACCAGCCACGGGCACATCTTCCCGAGATCCTCGGGATACCGGAACGTGTCACCGACCTTCTTCTCCGGCTCCTTCTCGTCGCCGAGCATCCAGGCACAGAGGCCTTCCTTCGCCAGATCGGGAAACGGGGGCCCTGTGATCGTCGCGCCCTTGCCCTCGAAGATCTCGATCGTGATGTCGTATTCAGGCACGTCGCTCTACTCCTCGCTCATCCAGTGGGATCTACCGCTGTCGACGAGGCTGCGCCAGTTCAGAAACTGCGAAGCGGTCATGAAACATTCAAGGTCAACGTGCATCTTTCCACTTCGGAAGTTTTTCACACAGCTTCGTAGGCGATCCTCGACTTCCGCGCCGAGCTCCGCTGACGTCATATCCTTCGAGCAAGACATCTCGAACGCCTTTCCAAAGAACCTGTATCGCCGACGACCGTTCCTCGTGTAGCGCTTGGCTCTGCACATCCAGGTTTCTCCGCGAATCTGGGAACCCAAAACGTAGAGGCGGATCCATCCAACGATCTGGTTGAATCGCCAAGGAGTCCCATAGGTCTCCCAGAAGTGGTTTTCCGACAACATGCGCAGGCGGTCTGACATCTTGTCACAAGGAACACCAGAAGCATCTTCGAGGCATTGCCAGTGCCTCTCAAGATCGCGGTCGTACTTGTCGTTGAAGCTCTTCTCCGACATTCGGTAGATCGGGATCTCGAAGAAGTAGAGATCTCTGAGCATCACTGCACTCCAAGCTGGGGTTCCGTCGCCAGAAGCCTCCTTGCCTACCCAGCCAGCACCCTCTTCACGTGAGGGATCAGGCCGCCGTCCTCGAGGATGGCGAGCACCTCGGGCGGGAGCGGCGGGAAGCGGTGCTCCGATCCCTCGTGCCGCACGACGCCGAGCTCGAAGTCGACTTCGACCGCGTCGCCCTTCTCGATCGAACCGGTTCCGCTGGCGAGCTCGATCACCGGGAGGCCGTTGTTGATCGCGTTGCGGAAGAAGATCCGCGAGAACGACTCGGCGACGACCGCCGCGACGCCGGCTGCCTTCAGGCAGGTCGCCGCCTGCTCGCGCGACGAGCCGCAGCCGAAGTTCTTCCCGGCCACGATGACGTCGCCCGGCCGCACGTTCTCCGCGAAGCCGGGATCGAGATCCTCCATCGCGTGCTGTGCCATCTCCTCCGGCTCCATCGGCTGGTACGTGTACTTCCCGGGGAAGATCACGTCGGTGTTCACGTCGTCGCCGTACTTCCAGACACGTCCTTCGCTCATCGAACCTCCTGCATCGCACTCAACAGCCTTCACGAGCCTTCACCGCAGAGAGCGCAGAGAACGCTGAGAAGGGCAAACCCCAACCGGTCCACCATGGAGAATGAGAAGAACGCGGAGGGAGAAATCCAAACTCACAACAGCCTTGGTCTCTGCCTCTCCTTCATGTCTCTTCATGTTTCTGCTGTTGATTCTCTGGTCTGTCTTTGCGCCTCGGCGTCCCTCTGCGTTCTCTGCGGTTGATGCTTGTGTATCCTCCTTCGCTCGCTCTAGAAGAACTCCCGCGGGTCGGTGATCACGCCGGTCACCACCGACGCCGCGACGGTCGCAGGCGAGCCGAGGTAGATGTCGGCGTCCGGTGAGCCCATCCGCCCCTTGAAGTTCCGGTTCGCCGTCGAGAGACACACCTCGCCCGGAGCAAGCACGCCCTGGTGCGCCCCGAGGCACGGGCCGCAGCCGGGGTTGAGAAGCAGCGCTCCGGCCTTGACGAATGTATCGATCAGGCCCTCGCGCAGCGCGTCGATCAGGATCTCCTGCGACGCGGGCAACACGAGGAGCCGGACGCCGTCGGCGACCTTCCGACCGTCGAGGATCTTCGCCGCCAGCCGGAGGTCCTCGATCCGTCCGTTGGTGCACGTGCCGAGGAGACCTTGATGAATCGGCGTCCCGACGACGTCGCCGATCGGCGACACGTTGTCGACCGTGTGCGGTTTCGCGACCTGCGGCTCGAGCGACGAAGCGTCGAACTCGAGAACCCGCTCGTACTCCGCGCCGTCGTCGGGGAAGACGGGCGTATACTCCGTTTCGGCTCGGCTCTCCAGGAACGCGTAGATCTTGTCGTCCGGGGCGCAGTACCCGTTCTTCGCGCCCATCTCGATCGCCATGTTGCACAGGACCATCCGCGATCCGAGGCTCATCGCTTCGATCGCCTCGCCGGTGTACTCGACCGACTTGTACAGCGCGCCGTCGGCCCCGATCGAGCCGATGATGTGCAGGACGAGGTCCTTCGCCGTCACCGGATCGGCGAGCCGTCCGTTCACGGCCATCTCGAAGCTCGCCGGGGTCTTCAGCCAGATCCTCGACGTCGCGTACAGGACGGCCATCTCCGAGCGACCGATCCCGGCGGAGAAGGCGCCGAACGCGCCGTACGTGGTGGTGTGGGAATCCGCACCGAGGATCAGCCGACCCGGAAGGGCGAACCCCTTCTCCGGGAGGACCTGATGACAGATCCCGACGCCGACGTCGTAGAACCGCTCGATGCCGTTTTTCGCGACGAACTCCCGGATCTCCTTGTGGTTCTGGGCGTACTTCTCCTCCGCCGCGGGGACGACGTGGTCGAGGACGACGACGAACTTGTCCGGATCCTTGACCCGCTCGACGCCGATCTCGGCGAAGAACTTGGCGATCGCCGCGGTATTGTCGTGCGACAGGCACACGTCCGGCTCGATCTCGACGATCCGGCCGACCTCGATGCGATCGAGCCCGGCCTTACCGGCCAGCACCTTCTGAGCGAACGTCTGCCCCATCAGCGATCACCCCTCGATCGGGTCGAAGTTCATGAAGTCGGCCAGGTGGAGGACGACCGACTCGGGCGTCCGCTTGAACGCGTCGCCCTCCTTCGAGTGAGTCCCGATCATGTGCTGCACCTCGGCGGGAAGGCCGTGCGCGTCGGCGAGGACGACGCCGGAAAATGCGTGGCGGACGAGCTTCCCGGCCGGGCTCTTCCGGAACGTCCCGTCGACCTCCTCCATCTCGACGAGCTTGCCGACGTCGTGCAGCAGCGCGCCGGCAAGAAGCAGGTCCTTGTCGAGCTTCAGGTCGACCCCGCCGTAGATCTCGTCGAACGTGTCGGCCACGAACGCGCAGATCCTCGTCACGCTCCGCACGTGCTTGGCGAAGCTGGAGGTCACCTTCTTGGCCAACGTGAACGGCATCCGGTCCACGTCGTCCGGCCGCCAACCGCCCCGCTCGAGCCCGTCGATCCACGTCGCGATGACCTTCTCGCGCAGGTCAGCGTTCTCGATCCACTCGATCTCCGGCAGGATCTGAAGCAGCTTCTCTCTCACGCCCATCCCTCCACCTTTCGCACGACATCGATGACGGTCCCGTCTCGCCACTCGATCGCGGCGACGACCTCCTCGCCGAACACCGGCTTCCGCGCCGGGCGGACGAGCCGTTCGACCTCTTCCCGGATCTCCTCGAGCGTCCGCACCGGCAGCCCGGCGGCGGCGAACCGCTCCACGAGGTCCTCCCGTCGGGGGTTCACCGCGATCCCGCGCTCGGTGACGACCACGTCG
Organism: uncultured Thermotogae bacterium; assembly: GCA_964466035.1. Lineage (GTDB taxonomy): Bacteria > Bipolaricaulota > Bipolaricaulia > UBA7950 > UBA9294 > JANQEA01. The sequence continues at coordinate 30,711 of CAYXLR010000002.1, read as the reverse complement.
ACCACCTCGCCCGGCGTCGTCACCGTCGTGACGCGATCGAGGATCATCGGCAGCCTCCCACGGATCGAAGGGACGGTGATCAGCGTCATCGACGAGCCGGCGGCGACGTCCTGGTGCCCGCCGATCCCGTGAAGCAGCTGCCCGTCCGAGTGGGTGTTCACGTTCACGTTGAAGTCCAGATCGACCTCAGTCGCTCCGAGGAACGCCGCGTCCAGCTTGTACGTCGCGCAGCCGCGCGAGTCGTAGTTGGCGTAGAACCCCGGATCGATCAGCACGTGCTCCGGGTCCTCACGGAGCGACGCGATCGCGTCGAGATCGAACGCCTGCCCGTCGAGGATCGTCCGGATCAGTCCGCGATGCAGCAGGTCGACGAGCAGCCTCGTCCCGCCGCCCATCCCGAACGACCCGACGATGCCCGCGCGCTCCATCGCGTCTCCGAGGTACTTCGTCGCCGCGAGCGAGATCCCGCCGGCGCCGCCCTGGAAGCTGAACCCGTCGACGAGCGCGCCGGACGCGACCACCGCATCGGCGGTCAGCCGGGCGATCCGCAGGTTGGTCGGCGACCGCGTCAGCTGGAGAGTCCCCGACACGATGCTTGCCGGATCTCCGATCTCGTCGACTTCGACGACCCAGTCGGTCCATCCCTGTTGGATCTCCATCGGGTGGACCGGGTACGGCTGCAGGTCGTTCGTGATCACCACGGTGCGGCGGGCGTACTGGGCGTCGACGGCCAAGAAGCTGATCGGGCCGCACGGAGTCGCCCCGCGGATCCCGTTCGCGTTCCCGTACGGATCGGCCTGCGGCGCCGCGATGAACGCGACGTCGATCTCGACGTCGCCGACCTCGACCGCCCGCCAGCGGCCGCCGTGCGAACGGAGGACCGCCGGCTCGGCGAGCTTCCCTCCCTGGCTGACGAACGCGCCGACCGGCCCGTTCATCGATCCCTCGATCCGCGACACGACGCCGGAGCGGACGTGCTCGATCACCGGCTCGTGCACCGAGAAGAGGGCGGTCGGGAAGATCCGCAGCCCCTTGATCCCCGCTCTCGCGCAGGCGTCGAGGACCCGGTTGACAACGCGATCCCCGTCGCGGAACGAGTGGTGGAACGAGATCGTCATCCCGTCCGACAGGCCGCACGCCTCGATCGCCGCTTCGATCGACGGGAGGATCTTGTCTTCGTGCCGCGGCGCCGACTTCTGCGGACGACAGGCCTTGGCGCCTTCCCGCGCCGTGACGAACGCGCCCTCGTACGGCCGGACCTCGCGGCCTCCGATCCGTTCGGGAATCTCCCGGTCGACCGCGTTACGCATCCCGATCCCCTCCGCCCGTCAGCCGGTCGGCGTACCGGATCCATCGGACCGCCCGATCGAGGACCGGCCGATCGATCATCCGCCCGTCGAGCGCAACGACGCCCAACCCCTGCTCCTCGGCCTGCCGCGCCGCCTCGACGATCGCTCGCGCTCGCTCGATTTCGGCCTCCGTCGGCGAGAACGCCGCGTGGATCGTGGGGATCTGACGCGGATGGATCGCGCCCTTCCCGTCGAAACCGAGCTCGCGCGCGAGCTCGGCCTCTTCCCTCAGCCCGTCGTCGTCGACGACGTCGCCGAACACCGTGTCCGATGCCTGGACCCCGGCCGCGGCCGCAGCGAGCACGATCCGCGATCGCGCGAACGAGAGGGATCGACGCGTCCGCCGCGCGCCGACGTCCCGGGTGTAGTCCTCCGCCCCGAAGGCGAGCATCACGACGCGCGGATCGGCCGCGGCGATCTCCTCGGCCTGGAGCACGCCCTGCGCCGTCTCGAGGATCGGCATGACCCACGTCGCGCCTCCGTCGATCCCGCGCTCCGATTCGGCCCGGGTCAGCAGCTCGCAGAGGTCGAGAACGTCCCCCGCCGACTCCGCCTTCGGCAGACAGACCCCGTGCGGCCGCCCGATCAGGACCTCCCCGACGTCCTCCCGCCCGCCGGCCTCCAGCGGGTTGATCCGCACCCAAACCTCGTTCGAGAACGGAACGGCCGAGAGAAGGTGCTTGACGAGGATCCGCGCCGCCGGCTTCTCGGAGAGCGGGACCGAGTCCTCCAAATCGACGAGGACGCAATCGACCTCGTGTGTCTCGATCCCGACGAGGAGGCGCGGCTGGCTTCCCGGGACGTACAGACGGCATCGACGGGGGCGATCCCGCTCGGAGGCACCCCGTTCGACCGTCGGCGCGAGGGGCCTCGTTCCTTTCGGATCGGCCGCGCGGACCGTCGCTTCAACCCGCGCCGCGATCACGTAGTCGAGCGCCCCGAAGTCGGACACGCGGATCGCAACGGCATCGGATCCGAGCTCCGACAGCGCTTCTCCGACGACCGCTCGAATCCCTTCGGCCAGCAGCTCGGCGTTCTTCGTCTCGACCTCGACCCCGGTCCCCTGGGCGAGGATCTCGACGACGCAATCCCCCTTCGTCTCCGAACCGGTCCGAACGTCCATCATGTCCCCTCACCCCGTAAGCAGAGTCCCGATTGCCGTCCGGGCGCGAAGGCGAACGACCGGTGCTCGAAGCCCGCTTCGGTTGAGAGTTTCGATAGACCGGTCAAGTGCCGCAGTATGCCCCATGGCCTCTCCTTGCGCTCGTCTTCATCGAACAGGCACGCGCCAAGCCGTGGCTCGCCCGTTCACGATGTGCAATCATGGTACTCTAGAGAGGCTCTGCCAACCAGCGTGTCCGGCCTCCGCTGGGGGATCACGACCGACGGAGCCCCTCTCGATCTCGGGTTCGCCAAGAAGGGCGCGAACAGGGTCGAACGGCACGTTGCGGAGGGGCGTACCATCGCGCGTACGGATTGACTTTTCCCCGGCTCGATCGGTATACTGAATGCGCCAATTCACTAGGTTCAGGTTGCCGGGTTGGCCTGCTCAGTCGATACCGATTGGGTCGGCCAAGCAATCGGATCTGGGGATACCCAGCGAAAGGCATCCCTCGATCTCAGTATCGAAGGAGGCGAGGCAGTGAAAAGAATTCTAGTGGTCCTGCTGGGTCTCGTGCTGCTGACAAGCGTCGTTGCAGCAGCGGCAATGGAAACTGTCGCACCCCGTATCTACAACGTCCTACTGTTCGACAACGCGACGAGCGCCGATGCCACCAAGCTGGCGATCACCTTCGACATCGATGTGATGTTCGACGCGTCGGACATCATCGTGTTCGGCGGTGGAGCGCCGAAGGTGGTCGCGGTCACCGGTCCGTATGCGTACATCGTGGTCGACGTTGAGAAGGGCGGAACACTGCAGTTGGTCCTTCCGCCCGAGTACGCGGGGGCGGGCGTAACGGCGGCCTTCTGGTTCGACTAGCGGCCAACGGCTTTCCCCAAGCAGTACGAAGCCGTTGAAGCCGCGCGAGCTTCGATAACCTAGCTCCAAGGAGGGGTATCGATGACAAAACGAGTCACTTTGTTCTTGGCTCTTGGATTGTTGGTATTCGGCTCTCTCGCGGTCGCGGAGACCGCCGTTCCTGAGACGCCCGGCGCGACGCCCGGTGGCGATCTCGTCATCGGCGTCAGCCAGACGTTCAAGGACATGGATCCGCGAATCGCGAACTCGGCCTACGACGCGTACGTACTCAACGTCGTGTACGACGGGCTGATCATCCTCCATCCGGACACGCTGGCGCCCTCACCGTGGGTCGCGAAGTCCTGGGACATCCTCAGCGACTCGCAGGTCCGCTTCTACCTGAACGAGGGGATCAAGTTCCACAATGGCGAGGACCTTACCGCCGAGGACGTGGCGTTCACGTTCAACTGGATCGCCGACGAGGCGAACAACTCGCCGAACATGACCGAGCTGGTCTGGATGGAAGAGGCCGTCGTCGTCGACGAATACACGGTCGACATCTTCACCAAGCCGGAGTACGCGCCGTTCGCGCCGGGTTTCGGCAACGAGACCCAGGCGATCGTCCCGATGGACACGGTCCTGGAAATGGGCGACGAGGAGTTCAACCTGAACCCGGTCGGCAGCGGACCGTACAAGTTCGTCGAGTGGCTGCCCGGCGATCACATCAAGGTCGAGCGGAACGAAGACTACTGGTTGGTCTACCCGAACCTCGACACGATCACGTACCGCCCGATCCCTGAGCTCTCGGTCATGATGCTCGAGCTCGAGTCCGGCGGAATCGACATCGCCGACAACATGCCGGCGACCGACGTGCCGCGGTTCATGGCGATGGAGGACGTGGACGTGCAGCAGGTCGGAAGCCTTTCGTACTTCCACATGTTCTTCAACTTGAACAGCCCGATCGCCTCGGACATCCGGTTCCGCAAGGCCTGCTACTTGTCGGTCGAGATGGACGACGCGGTCTTCTCGATCTTCCAGAACCTGACGGGCGTCAAGGCGTACGGCTGCATCCCACCGGCGCTCTGGGGGAACGACCAGGAGTGGCTGAAGGAGAACGTCTACCTCGAGGAGGACGACGAGGAGGCGCAGCGCCTGTTCGACGAGCTGAAGGCGGAGGGCGTCATCCCTGAAGGCTACACCATTCGGGTCCACACGCCGCTCGACCCGCGCCGGCGACAGCTGGCGACGATCATGGCGACCAGCCTGATCGAGAACGGCGTGGACGCCGTGGTCGTTCCGCTGGACTGGGGACCGCTCCTCGACCTCGGATACCGCTCGGAGTCCGACCCCGTCGGCGACTTCGAGATGATGTGGATGGGTTGGAGCGGCGGACCGGATCCGCACGACTTCATCTACTACATGTTCCACTCGGACAACGCGACGGTCGGCTCGGCCGACAACATGTCGTTCTACTCGAACCCGGTCGTCGATCAGCTGATCGACGAGGCGGACACGACGTTGGACCAGGCTGTCCGAGAGCAGAAGTACGTGGAGGCGCAGCGGGTCGTGTACCAGGACTACGCCGCCATCCCGGGGTACCACTACGTGGAGACCCGTGGGGTGCGCGCGCGGATTCAGGGTTTCCAGATCAGCCCGCTGTCCAACCACTGGATGTGCACGCCGTACCACAACGTCTGGATCCAAGGCGGCTAGGAAGCGACGGAGTGACATCGCTCTAGTCTAGGCGCACAAACAGCCTGGGCTGTCGGTCGAGCGACTGGCAGCCCAGGCCTTTCAAGAGAGGAAGTCGGGGACTCTCTATGATCGGTTACACGGTGAGGCGGCTCATCCAGGTGGTGTTCACCCTCTTCGCCCTCACGGTCCTGATCTTCTTGCTCCTCAAGCTGATGCCCGGCGACCCCGCGGTCGTCATGGCCGGACTCGGGGCGCAGCTCGAAACGATCCAGGGGATCCGCGAGGAACTCGGGCTGAACCGTCCGTGGCCGGTGCAGTACTGGCGCTTCATCAGCGGTCTATTCAACGGCCGCCTCGAGGCGATGACGTATCACAGATCGGTCTGGAGCGTCATCTTCTCGCGTCTTCCCGCGACCGTGGAGCTCGGTCTCTTCGGGATGATCATCGCGCTGGTGGTCTCCATCCCGGCGGGCCTGTTATCGGCGATCTACCGGAACTCCCTGCTCGACTACTCGGTGACGACGGTCGCGCTGGTGGGGATCTCGATCCCGGTCTTCTGGTTCGCGCTGATGCTGATGCTGGTCTTCGGCGTCATCCTCAAGATCCTCCCGGTCTCCGGCCGCGGCGCGTCCGTGGCCCTGTTCGGCTGGCAGCAGTTCAGGCTCTCGTTCGTCACCTGGGACGGGTTCCGTCACCTGATCGTCCCCAGCGTCGCGTTGTCATCGGTGTTGATGGCGATGAACGCCCGCCTCACCCGGGCGAGCATGCTCGAGGTCCTGCGGCAAGACTACGTCACCACGGCCCGCGCCAAGGGGCTGAAGGAGCGGGTCGTCCTGATCAAGCACGCGTTCCGCAACGCGCTCGCGCCGGTGGTCACGAACGTCGGCCTGCAAGTCGGAACGCTCGTCGCCGGCGCGGTGTTGACCGAGACCACCACGGCGTGGCCGGGCATCGGACGGCTGATGGTCGAGTCGATTCAGCGAATGGACCAGGCGGTCGTCTTTGGGCTCGCCCTGTTCATCGCGTTCTTCTTCCAGGTCACCTACGTGATCGTCGACCTCCTGTACGCGTACATCGACCCGAGGATCACCTATGACTGAGAACGAGAACGGCAAAGCGAGGTTGCAGGCGCGGGACGTCGTCCTGACGCTCCTTCTCCCGGGTTTGGGCCATCTCGCCCACGGCTGGTGGGGCAAGGCCCTGCTGTTCCTCGGCGCGCTCTTGGCGCTCGGTGCGACGCTCGGTCTCGGCGTGGCGAAGCACCGTTTCTCGTGGCTCGCCGGTCCGACGGATTACTGGTTCTCGACGGTGATGATGTTCGTCCTCCTGGCGCTCGTCTGGATCTGGGCGCTGTACGACCTGCGCCGAGCGATCCGGGAACGCGCCGAGAAGCATTACGTCTTTGGCTACTGGCAGATGTCCTTCAGTCGGTTCACTCGCGATCCGAAGGGAATCGTCGGCCTGCTGACCATCGTCCTCGTCTTGCACGTCGCAATCTTCGCCCCGTTCTTCGCGTCAGGGCACAGCTTCAAAGGCGTGACGGGGTACGTGAAGCCGGTCTCGCACGCCATTCAGATGAACCTGTTGAACTTCCAGGCGCGTCCTTCGTCCGACCATCCCCTCGGGACCGACAACTTCGGCCGCGACGTTCTCGATCGGATCATCTACGGCTCGCGCGTCGCGCTGGGGATCGGCGCCGTGGCGACGCTCCTCAACATGCTGCTCGGCGGCTTCCTCGGGCTCGTCGGAGGCTACTTCCGCGGCGTCTCCGACGCGATCCTCATGCGGATCCTCGAGGTGATCAACTCGATCCCGTTCCTGGTCCTCGCTCTCCTCGTCTTGAGTCTTTGGAGAGAAGGCGGGATCCTCTCGCTGATGCTGATCCTCGGGATCTTCGGCCTTCAGCCGGCGAGGATCATCCGCAGCGAGGTCCTCTCCGTCCGCGAGGAGGACTACGTCACCGCCGCGAGGGCGATCGGCGTCCCGACGTGGCGGATCATCCTCAAGTACGTGCTGCCGAACTCCATCGCGTCGCTGATGGTCGTCACGACGATGTCGATCGGGGTGAACATCATCGTCGTCGCCGGCCTGAGCTTCCTCGGGTACGGCGTCCCCCCGCCGACCCCGTCGTGGGGGGCGATGCTACAAGAGGCGCAGGAGTACATGCGGACGGCGTGGTGGATGGCCGTCTTTCCCGGGTTGAGCATCGTGTTCACCGTCTTTGGGTTCAACATCCTCGGCGACAGCCTCCGCGACGTCCTCGACCCGCGTCTGAAGTAGAACAGCGATCCGAGAACCACTTCTTCCACCCGGAGCTCGATCCCCGTCTACCGCGCGTCCCGTGAACGGACTCGAATCGAGTGGATCCCGAGCCGGTTGGCGCCGAGGACGTCGGTCAGCCGGCGATCGCCGATCATGACGGCGGCTTCCGGTGACGCACCGAGCGCACCGAGAAGGTCGAGAAAGCCGCGGCGGGCCGGCTTCCCCGCCGCATGAACGACGGGGACGTGCTCCCTCAGCGTGCGAACGGCCGGATCGTCGGCGTTCCGCCTCCGGTTCGTCAGAACGCCGACCCGAAAGCCCCGCTCCCTGAGCGAAAGCAAAAAGTCGAGGATCCGCTCCGGCAATCGCTCCATCCCCCGCCTGCCGAGGGTGTTGTCCAGATCGAAGAGGAGGACCCGCTTCCCCGCAGCGTGGAGCCGGTCGTAGTCGACGTCGAAGATCGTCGCCGTCGTTTCAGTCGCTCGAAGAAGGCGCATCGCCGCCGTTCTCCCGGACCAACGTCCCGAGCCTCGCCCTCTCCCGGAGCCGCGCCATCAGCTCGAGGAACTCGTCCTCCATCCCCGGCGACACGTACACTTTGTACTGCGTCTCGCCGTCTCGAAGGCGGTACTCGCGACGGACCGAGGCGAGCCCGTCGTACGCGCTGACGATCGCGTCGAGGAAGTGGATCTCCTCCTCGGTCGTGCCGATCCAGTAGACGATCGCATCCATTACTCCTGCCTTTCGAGGCGTTCGAGGCCCTTCAGGACGGCGATCTCGGGATCGAAACCGCCCCGCATGGCGTTCAGGATCTCGGCGAGGATTCGAATCCCGGCTCGCTCCTCGTCCGACGATCCCGCCGCCGCGTCTCGGAGCGCGTCCGCCTTCCCCTCGATGTCGAGAGAGAAAAGGTGCCTCTTCGCCCGCACGAGGATCGGCTGCGCCGTCCGCGGGCGCCCCTCGTCCTCCTTGATCTCGCGCCAGCGCTTGGATATCGAGGGGAGGTCGTTCGGTGCCTCGCCGAAGACGTGAGGGTGCCGGCGTTCGAGCTTCTCGGCAAGCGTTTGGATGACGTCCGAGATCGTGAACGCTCCCCGCTCGGAGGCGATCCGGCTGTGCAGAACGACTTGGAGAAGGACATCGCCGAGCTCGTCGGCGATCAGTGCGTCGTCCTCCGAGTCGATCGCCGCGATCAGCTCGCGCGCTTCCTCGAGGACGTACGGACGAAGGGAGCGATGATACTGCGCGCGATCCCACGGGCATCCGTCCTCCGGATCGCGCAATCGGGCGATCAGGTCGACGAGATCGGAGAAGGACTTACTCCCCATCCGGAATCGCGTCCGCGTCCTCTTCCAGGGGAGGCTCTTCGACGCCCGCCTCGATCAACAGGGCGAGAACCTCGTCGGCTCGGTAGGCGGGGTCGTCCTCCCGGACCGCCTCCAGCTGCTCGGCCGCCTTCTCGCTCCTTCCCTGATCGAGGTAGATCCTCGCCAGCTCGATGCGGGCGTCCTGCCCCACCGGCGTCAACGGGCGACCGACGCCGACCTCCGATTGGACCGCGACGAGGAGCTCCTCGTAGAGCGCGACCCTGTCCGATTCGTACTGCGCGTACGGCAGACCGCGCTGAAGATACTCGATCGCGATCGCCGGCTCGTTCTTCCAGCGGTACGCCTCGGCGATCCCGAGGTACGCTTCGATCGAATCCGGCTGTGCGTCCAGGACCGCCGCGTACTCCCTCACCGCCGCGGTCCACTTGTACTGCTCGCCGAGCGACTGGGCCAGTCGGAGGCGCGTCGTGACGTCCTCCGGCGTGAAATCGAGGATCCGCCTCGTGATCTCTTCCCTCTCCCAATCGTCGAGCGACCGAGAATAGGCCGACTGCAGGTTCTCCACCGCACCGTCGACGTCCCCCTGCAGGGCGAGCACCTCCGCCAGCCCGGTGTACGCCTCGACGCGATACGGGGACTGGACCATCACGCGCCGGAACGCGTCCTCCGCGTCGTCGAGCCGCCCCACGAGGAGGTAGACCTGCCCCAGCTTCACCGTGAGGTCGAGCGAACCGCCGCTCTGGAGCCCCTTCTCGAACCGGTTGATCGCCGTCGCGGCGTACTCCTCGATCTGCTGGGCCAGCTCGGCAAGCCTCGCCTCGTCCTCGGGCGTTCTCTCCTCGAGCGCGAGAAGCTCGTCCCGCGCCTCGACCGCCTCGCCGAGCCGGGCGTGGGCGATCTCTCCCTCGGCGATCTGCATCTTCACGTTCCCCGGATCGATCTGCGCGATCTTCCGCAGCGTCTCCTCCGCTTCGCCGAGATAGCCGACGGCCAAGTACGCCGTGACCAACTTCGTCATGATCGTGATGTCCTCGGGACGGAGCGCGAGAGCCTGCTCGTAGCGCTGCGTCGCCTGGAGCGCGGCACCCTGCCGAAGCGCCAGATCACCCGACGCGATGTACGCCGGGACGTAGTCGGGGGTCTTGTAGATGACCTCCTGGAACTGGTCCTCGGCACCGACGATGTCCCCCCGCTCCATCAAGAGCTTCCCGAGGAGGTATCGCGCCGATGCGCTGTCCGGATCGAGCGTGAGAACTCGGTTGACGAACCTCTCGTCGGCGTCGACTTCCTCCAGCGCCTGCAGGTAGTACGAGAGGGCGGTGTCTTCGTACTCCTCCTGCTCCCGGCGAAGCGCGTCGATCCGCGTCAGCTCTTCTTCGGTCGGCTCCTCGATCTCCTCGAGCTCGGCCCGTTCCCCGGCCTTTCGCACCGCCAACGTCTCGTTGATCCGTCCGATGTAGTAGGGGAGGTACGGGTCGTTGGCCTCTCCGGTCTCGTGGATTCGCACGAACTCAGCGAGCCCCACCTCGAGATCCTCCTGCTGGAGGATGTACGCGTTCACGAGCGGGAAGGCGATCTCGATGTCGCTCGACGCGTAGAAGCCGTCGTACCAGTCCGAGAACCGCCGCGATTCCTCCTCGGTGATGTAGTCGTCCCGAACCTCGTCCTTCACTTCGTCGAGCGTCGGCGTGTGCGCCTCCCGCCGATCGGTCACCTTGATGATGTGCCACCCGAACTCCGTTTCCACCGGTTCGGAGATCTCATCGATGTCGAGGGCGAACGCGGCCTCTTCGAACGCCGGGACCATCCGACCTCGGCCGAACCAATCCAGATCGCCGCCGTCGTCCTTGGTGGCTTCGTCCGTGGAGTATCGGCTCGCCAGCTCGCCGAAGTCCTCGCCGGCGAGGAGCTGCTCGCGGACCTCCAGCGCCGTTGCCTCGTTTTCGACGAGGACGTGCGACGCGCGGACCTGCTCCTCGACGTCGTATCGAGCGATGTTCGATTCGAAGTAGGAAAGAAGCTCGTCGTCCGTCGGCACGACGGCCCCGACGATCGTCTCCCGGAGGGCAACGTTCCTCAGCTGCGTCTCGATTTCGTTCCGCAGCGATTGCTGGAATCCCGAGAGGGTTCGACCTTGCCCGGCGAGGTAGTTCGCCAGGGTCTCCTCGTCGATCCCGTTTCGCTCCAGCAGGCTGTTGTACTCCGTCGCGTAGGCGGCGTCGAGCTCCCGGCGATCGACCCGAATGCGCCGCTCCTCCGCTGCCTGATCGTAGAGGGCCTGCCGGATGAGGCTCTGGAACGTGTCCGCTTGAAATTGAAGCAGCACCAGCGCGCCGTTGGCGCCCCCGAAGATCTCGTTGGGGTCCTGACCGGCCTGCTGGTAGTAGGTGTAGTACTGGTTGACGAGGTTCGTGAAGGCGTTCGCGGCCGTTTCCGGGGAGATCTCCTCGCCGTTCACGGAGACCGCGTACGCCGGCCCGGTATCGGCCGTGGGAGTGCTCCGGAAGACGCCCGCCTGGTTGAGCGAAACGAGTCCCACTCCTCCGACGAAGAACGAGAGAACGACGATCCAGATGATCTTCTTCTGATGACGTTCCAGGAATCCGGGCATCGCAGTCGGTCACTCCCTTGGATACGTGTTGGGTCTCCGGCGAATGGTACCGTCCCGGTGGAAAGCGAACAAGCCGTTGGGCTCCCCGAATCAGAAATCGAGGGGGATCTCCGGGTTCGGCGACTTCGCTCTGTAGACCCCGTGGCGGGTCTTCACGGAGAAGTGGATCGCCGTCTTCTCCTGATCGCCTTCCGCCACCAGGATGGTCGTGAAGCTCGGCACGCAGTAGAGGTCGACCGCACTGGCCGCGAGATACCCGCGCGCGATCGCGATCGCCTTCACCGCTTGGTTGACCGCGCGCGGACCGATCACTTGGATCTCGGCGGTCCCGCGCTCACGAACGCCGTTGGCGATGGCCCCGGCCGTCGCTCCCGGATCCGAGTTGGACGATACTTTCAGCACTTGCACTGTCTCGACCGCCTATTTCGCGCTCTCGGTAAACTGGGTCTGTCGGATGACGTTCACCTTGATCTCGCCCGGGTAGTTGAGCTCCTCCTCGATCGCCCTCGCAATGTCGTACGACAGCTTCGCCGAGACGTCGTCGCTCGCCCGATCCGGATGGACCATGACCCGAACCTCCCGCCCGGCTTGAAGGGCGTAGGCCTCTTGGACCGCGGGAAACGACCGACAGAGATCCTCCAGATCGTGGAGCCGCTGGACGTACCGTTCGTAGGTCTCCTGGCGGGCTCCCGGCCTCGCCGCCGAAAGCGTGTCCGCGGCCTGAATCAGGATGTCGAGGACGCTCGTCGGCTCCACGTCCTCGTGGTGCGCCGCGATCGCCTGTACAACGGCCCGCCCCTCGCCGTATCGACGGGCCAGGTCGGCGCTGATCAGCGCGTGCGGGCCGTCGACCTCATGATCGACGGCCTTGCCGATGTCGTGCAGCAATCCGGCGCGCACTGCCAGGTTCGCGTCCGCACCGACCTCGTTGGCGAGGATCTTCGCGATCCCGCTGACCTCCATCGAGTGGGTCAGCTGGTTCTGCCCGTAGCTCGTCCGATAGCGAAGACGTCCGAGGAGCGCCGCGAGCTCCGGGTGAAGCTCGATCCCGAGATCGAACGCGGCCTTTCTCCCTTCCTCCTTGACGCGCTCGGCCAGGCGCGCCTGCGCACGCTGGACCTTCTCCTCGATCTGCGCCGGGTGGATCCGTCCGTCCTCGATCAGCCGGGTGAGCGCGATCCGCGCCACTTCCCGCCGCATCGGATGAAAGCAAGACAGGACCACCATCTCCGGCGTGTCGTCCACGAGGAGCTCGACGCCGGTCAGCGCCTCGAACGTCTTGATGTTGCGCCCCTCCCGTCCGATGATCCGCCCCTTGAACTCCTCGGACGGAAGCGGGACGGAACTGACCGTGTTCTCCTCCACGTACTCCGCGGCGTACCGCTGGACCGCCGTGGCGAGGACGTGAGCGGCGCGCTGCTCGGCGTCCTCCTTCGCGCGGCGCTCGACCTCCTCGATCTTCCGCGAGAAGAAGCGCTGGGACTCCGTCTCGATGACCTTGAGGAGGTGAACCTGGGCTTCTTCCCTCGTCCAGCCAGCCATCCGCTCCATCTGCGCCTTGCTGTCCTCGAGGAGCTTCGTGCCCTCTTCCTTGAGCCTGACCAACTCCTCCTCGTCCTCCCGCAGGGAATCCTCGATCTTCTCCAGGTAGGTCGACTTCTGACTCAGGCGATCCTCGCGCCGGAGGATCCGCTCCTCGGCCTTTGAGACCTCCTCCTCGCGCCGCTTCGTGCGCTCCTCGACCTCCTCGCGGAGCTCTTGGACCTCCTGGCGTGCCTCAAGGAGCGTTTCCTTCTTGATCTGATCCGCTTCCTCCCGGGCGGCTTCGAGGATCTCCGCCTCTTTCCGCTTTCGGGGGATGCTGCCGATCAGGAGCCCGACCGCGACCGCGGCGATGAGGCTCATCCCCCATCCGATGTATTCGATCAATGCGCTTCACTCTCCTTCAGCACCCAACCCGCCGCGCATTATACCCGCTTGCCGCCCTCGACACGGAGAGCGGCAGGCAGGAAGAGCAGGCTGAACAGCAGGGCGAAGCCGATCCCGAGCAGCGCCGACGCACCGAGGACCCGCAGGCCCGGAGTCCGCGCCATCAGCAGGCTTCCGAAGACGAGCATCGTCGTCAACGTGGTGACGATCACGGCGACGGCCGTCGTCCCCACGCCACGCTCGATCGCACCCTCCGGCCTCACGAGCCGCTCCTCCATCGTCCGATGGAGAATGTGAATCCCGTTGTCGACGCCGATCCCGATGAGCAGAGGTGAGATGGTGATGGAGAGAAAGTTGAAGTTCATCGACAGCAGGCGCATCCCGCCGAGCATCCAGATGTAGCCGAGAACGAGCGGTGCACCCGCAATCAGCGCCCGCACCCACCCTCGGAGGCTGATCCGCAGCAGCAGAACGATGAGCACCGCGGCGATCAGCGTCGACAGGTAGAAGTCCCTCTTCATATAGCCTTCCAACTGCTGGATGACCAGCGGCATCCCGAAGTAGTCGTCGGAGAGCGAGTCGGCGAACCGGTTGAAGCCCTCGAGGTTGTCCGCCTCGAAGATGTCCTGACTCACCCGAACGCGCAGGATGAAATCTCCTTCCGGCGTGAGGTACTGCGTCCGAATGCCCTCGGGATAGGCGAGCAGGATGTTGCGCAGCAGCGTCTCGACCGGCGGGAGGTCGCGCAGCGCTTCGAGGTTTGCATCGAGATCGAGGATCGCCGCTTGCAGGCCGCGGATCTCCGCCGCCGCCTGATCGACGTCCAGCCCCCCGAGCCCCCTCTGGACCGCCCGCAACTGCGAGATGACCTCGCTGCTCGCCAGCGTCAGATCGACCTGACCGTTCATCGACGCGGCGTACTGGAGGAGTCCGAATTGGGCGAGCAGCGTTCGGATCTCCGCAAACGCCGCCGTCCGCTCCCCGAGGCTCGCCTCCAGGGCGCCGAGCTGCCGGACGTACGCATCGAGGTCGAGGTCGTTGAGCACCTGTTGCTGCGCCGTCAGGTCGACGGGGAGAAGGCTCGCGGCGGAGTCGACCGTTTCGACCATCGGGTGGGTGGGCAGATTTTCCACGAGCGAGCGCAGCTCCTGCTCGGTCGAGGCAAAGAAGGTGTAGTAGCGTCCGATTCCGACCGGGAGCACCGCGATGCTCTCCAGGATCTCGTCCAACACCGCGTCGGATTCGACCGCGGGGATCAGGTCGTAGTCGGAGAAGACGAACGACGTCTGCGCCGCCTGGAACGCCACGAAGAACGTCAACACCAACACGATGACGAAGATCGCCCGCCCCCGCCCGGTCACGTGGCGAAACAGGCCGGTCAAACGGGCGGAATAGGTCGAGATGTTCTCCTTGCCTCGGCGGCGGAGCAGGAAGTGCGACAGCGTGATCAGCGCCGGCAGCAGGAACAGGGTCGCGAAGAAGGCGATCAGCACCCCCACGCTGCTGATCACGCCCATCTCGAACAGCGCGCGCGAGTGCCCTGTGAGCAGCCCGACGAATACGAGGGACGTCGTCAGCGCCGCGTAGAACGACGCCTCCCCTTTGCTCAGAATCGCCGCGTGCAGCGCCCGGTTCAGCGACTTGCCGTTGCCCCGCTCCTCGGAGTACCGCGCGATGATGTGGATCGCGTAGTCGATCCCGAGCCCCAGCACGAGCGCCGGGAGGAAGGTGGTCACCAGGTTGAACCCGCCGACCGCCAGCTTCGCCCAGCACATCGTCAAGACGACGCTGATCAGCAAGGGGATCACGGCCACGACGGAGTAGAAGAAGGAGCCGAACGCGATCAGGAAGATGACGAAGACGCCGACGGAGGAGATGATCGTCGTCCGCAGCATGTCTCCGTTGACCACGTCGTTCGTCTCCGCGTTGAACGCGTAGGCGCCGGCGACACCGACCCGCACGCCGAGCGCCTCGGGATCGGCCCTCGCGATCGCCTCGCGCACCTTGCCGGTCACGAGCTCCGAGTACTCGACGCCGCGCTGCGAAGGGTACTGGGGCTGCGCCGTGATCAAAAGACGCGTCCGGTCGTCCGAGAACAGCGCCGTCGGAGCCCTCGGCCCGAAGTCGACCCCCGGCGCGAACAGCTTCGTCAGGGATTGCACCGCCGTGGTCACCACCGGCAACGAAGGCAGCCCGTCGATCGCCTGAAGAACGCCGTCGTTCAGCCGGGCGAAGTCGGCCAGCTGCGTCGTGAGCGCAGCGGACGCGAGTCCGTCCCCCTCGCCGAGTTCTCCACCGTACAACGCCTCCGTGAAGTCCCGACCCACCTCCGAGTAGACCGCGCCGAGCGTCGTGCTCGGGAGGACGGAGACGTCGCTTCCGCCGGCGACCGTCGCCTGAGCGAGTTCGATGCTCTCCTCGATCTGCGCGAGCTCCTCTTGCGTCAACGTAAACAGGTGCACGTACTGATCCGGGATCTCCGGCGAGATGTCCTGCAGGTACTTGACCTCGACGAACTCGGGATCCTTGAGAAGCTCGCCGGCGATGACCTCCGCCGCGGCGAGGAGCTTCGCCTCCCGCTGATCCGCCGGCACCTCCCCATCCAGCGTGAGGAGGAGCCCAACGAAGTTGCTCAGGACGAAGTACTGCTCGTTCTCCCGGTACTCCTCGATCAGGGGATCGTCTTCCGGCAGGAGGTCGAACAGCGAGCTGCGCAGCGGGACGTTCCGCGCGTAGTAGACGCCGAGGCCCGCCAGCACGAGCATCGCGAGGAGAACCCACCACGCGTAGTAGCGGCCGATGCGGAATACACCGCCGAGGAGCCGCTCCTTGAGGGGTTTCATCGTCTCGATCGAACCGTGATCAAGCCTCTTCCTCGGATTCGGACGGACTCGTCACCGACACGTCGTATCCGATGAGCTTCGCCGTCAAGCGGACGTTCTGCCCTCCACGCCCGATGGCGAGGGAAAGCTCGTCGTCCGGGACGAGGACCTTCGCCGTCCGGTTCTCTTCGTCCAACTCGACCGAGAGGACGGACGCCGGCTCGAGGCCGTTCTTCATCAGTTGGACGAGATCGTCGCTCCAGCGGATCAGGTCGATCTTCTCGCCCGACAGCTCGCGGGTGACGACGCGGACGCGCGACCCGCCCGCGCCGACGCACGTGCCGACCGGATCGACGTTCCGGTCGAGCGATTCGACCGCGACCTTCGTCCGTCGACCCGCCTCGCGGGCGATCTTCCGGATCACGAGCGTCCCCTCGTCGATCTCCGGAACCTCCAACCGGAGCAGCTGCTCGACGAACTCCGGCGCCGCACGGGAGAGGAGGATCCGCGGATCGCCCTGGGTCTCCTCGACGGAGACGAGGTAGCATCGCAGCCTCTGCCCCGCGTGGTACCGCTCCCCGGGAATCCGCTCGGAATCCGGGAGGATCGCCTCCGCCTCTCCGAGGTTGACCCACACGTCCTTCCCCTCGAAGCGGTGAATCGACCCGCTGATGATCTCCCCGGCGCGGTTCACGTAGAGGTTGTAGATGATCTCACGACGTCGCTGGACGATCTCCTGCCGAATCGTCTCCTCGGCCTTCTTCGTTGCGATCCGGCCGAACTTCGACAGCTCGATCTGCTCTCCCTTGATGGTGATGTCGCCCGAGTGCTGGTCGATCTCGACGTCGATGTCCTCTTCGGTGTTGTGCTCCTCCTGATAGGCAACCGCCAGGCCCTTCCGAATCGCGTCGTAGAGATCCTCGCGGGGGATCCCTTTCTCCTTCGCCATCTCCTCAAGCGCTTCGATAAACTCGATGTTCATCTCTGCCCGTCCTGCCTTCTCGGCCTCCGTCCATTCTCCACAAAAACAATGTCGCCGGGAATGGCGACAGAGCACGCTTCCAATTCCATCGCGATCCATCTATTATACGACGGTCTCAGCACGTGAACAAACGAGAAATCATAGGATGAAGCGGATTGCGTTGACCATCGATTCCGAGCACGCCGGCCGTCGCCTCGACCGGTTCCTCGCCGACGCGGACCCGGTGATCTCGCGGAGCGAGGTTCAACGCGACATCCGGGACGGCCGCGTCTCCGTCTCCGGCGAGATCACGCGCCAGCCGTCCCGCCGACTTCGCGAGAACGACGAAGTCGTCTGGGAAATCGCCGACCGCGCGCCGCTGACCCCCCGGCCGATCCCGCTCGACGTCCTGTACGAGGACGAACACCTCGTCGCCGTCGACAAGCCGGCCGGCCTGGTCGTCCACCCGGGCGCGGGGACCGAGTCGCCGACGCTGGTCGAGGGGCTCCTGGCGGACCGAACGCTCCCGCCGAGCGACGACCCCGTCCGGCCGGGGATCGTCCATCGACTCGACAAGGAAACGAGCGGGGTGATCCTCGTCGCGAAGACGCCCGCCGCACTGGCGCACCTCCAGCGGCAGTTCGCCGCCCGCTCGGTGGAGAAGGCGTACCTCGCGGTCGTACGAGGCGTCATCACCGAGGGAGAGGGGACGATCGACGCGCCGATCGGGCGGGACCCGGCGCGTCCGAGGCGGATGAGCGTCCGATCGCGGGGGCGCGCCGCGCGGACCGACTTCCGCGTGCTCCGCCGCCTCCGCGATTCGACGCTTCTCCTCGTTCGGCCGCACACCGGCCGGACGCACCAGGTCCGCGTTCACCTGCAGTACATCGGCCATCCGGTGCAGGGAGATTCGATCTACGGAGACGCGAAGCGCGGGCGCCCACTCCAAGTCGTTTCGGACTCCGGTTCAAGAGGACCAGGTCAAGCCGCGCACGACGCACAAGGGCGATCCGCCTACGCCCCGAAGCGTAGGCGCCTGATGCTTCACGCCTGGCGGATCACAGCCCAGCACCCCGAGACCGGGAAGAGCCTGCGGCTCGAAGCGCCGGTCCCGCCCGAGTTCCCCGACTTCGCGTTCGAGGAGCTGGGCTGGGAGCGCACGGAGGAGGCCGGGTAGTCGGCCCGCCCATGGCGGCGGCAGCGATCGTCCCCTGGCGATCCATGGCCGATCCTACGCGTTTCTCATCAACCGGATGGCGGAGATCGCGTAATCAGCCTGCTTGCGCTTGGTCGCGCAAGCAGGGATCGCCCTTCTGTGACGAACCGCTGCTCTCACGTGGTTCTCTTAAGCTTGATCCCGCAAACAGCATAGTCGGTCGCGGCGGCGAACGCCGCCCCGATCGCCATGTAGAGCAGCTCGACGCCGCCGGGCCATCGTACGATGAGGAACGCGATCGCCCCGAACGCGAGGGCCGACGCCACCTTGCCCGGTGTCCGCGCCTGCTGCACGGCGTTCTTCCGGACGCGCAGCAGAACCGCGCCGAGACCGATCGCCGCCTGCGGGATCAGGAACAAGGCGAACGTCGCCGTCGGGATGTCGCCGACGACGAAGAGGAGGCACAGGATCGACACGTAGAGCGCCTTGTCCACCGTCGGGTCGAGCACCTGACCGAGCCGCGTCACTTCGTTCCGGGCGCGGGCGACGAAGCCGTCGACCAGGTCGGTCGCGCACGCGAACCCGAACAGCCACCACGCCGCCCAGCGGTGACCCGACGCGAGGAGAAAGACGATCGGCACAATCGCGATCCCCCTCGACAGCGTAATCAGATTGGCGACCGACATGCCTCGATCATACGGGCCGGCTCCTGCGTCGACAACCGGCTCGTGGAAGCTGTTTCGGACGCCCGATATAATCCCGCCACGAGCGAGACAAGGGGGGAACGGAACATGCGAAAGCGCGTCGTCATCATGGGGGCTGCAGGGCGCGACTTCCACAACTTCAACACCTACTTCCGCGACAACGAGGATTACGAGGTCATCGCGTTCACCGCGACGCAGATCCCGGATATCGAAGGGCGCACCTATCCCCCCGAGCTGTCGGGCAAGCTGTATCCGGAAGGGATCCCGATCCACTCGGAAGACGAGCTCGTCGACCTGATCGCCGAGAAGGACATCGACATCGCCGTCTTCAGCTACAGCGACGTCTCGAATCAGTACGTCATGGAGCGCTCCGCGGTCGTCAACGCGGCCGGGGCCGACTTCATGCTCCTCGGCCCTGCGTCGACCATGATCGAGCCGGTGAAGCCGCTGATCTCGGTCACCGCCGTCCGGACCGGCTCGGGGAAGAGCCAGACGACCCGACGCGTCTGCCGGATCCTCAAGGAGCGTGGGAAGAAGGTCGCCGTCGTCCGACATCCGATGCCGTACGGCAATCTCGTCAAGCAGGAGGTCCAGCGGTTCGAGACGTACGAGGACCTCGAAGCGCACGACTGCACGATCGAGGAACGGGAGGAGTACGAGCCGCACATCGCCAACGGGACGATCGTCTACGCCGGGGTCGACTACGAGAAGATCCTCCGGCAAGCGGAGAGCGAGGCGGACGTCGTCGTCTGGGACGGCGGGAACAACGACTTCTCGTTCTACAAGGCGGACCTGTCGATCGTCGTCGTCGACCCGCACCGCGCCGGCCACGAGCTGCTCTACTACCCAAGCGGCATCGACCTGCGTTTAGCCGACGTCGTCATCATCAACAAGGTGGACACCGCGTCGCTCGACGACATCCTCTTCGTCCGCGACAACGTCGTCGACCACAACCCGCACGCAACGATCATCGAGGCGGCGTCGCCGATCCAGGTCGACGATCCGTCGATCATTCGAGGAAAGCGCGTTCTGGTGATCGAGGACGGCCCGACCCTGACCCACGGGGAGATGGAGTACGGCGCCGGCGTGATCGCGGCGCAGCGGTTCGGCGCCGAGGAGCTCGTCGACCCGCGTCCGTACACGGTCGACTCCATCGCCGAGACGTACCGGCGGTATCCGCAGATCGGCACGCTCCTGCCTGCGATGGGCTACGGCGCCGAGCAGATCCGCGATCTCCAGGAGACCGTCGATCGAACCGACTGCGACGCCGTCGTCATCGGGACGCCGGTCGACCTTGGCCGGCTGCTGACGTTCAAGGTCCCGGTGACGCGCGTCCGCTACGAGCTCCAGGAGATCGGGCTCCCGAACCTGGAGAGCGTGATCGATCGGATGGCGGACCTGTAGCGGAGAAGAAAGGTAAGACGGCTTCCGCCCCGCCGTTGAGCCGGTGCGTTTTCGTTTGCCTAGCGGGGATTCCTCAGCGCGAGAAGGAGCCCGAACGCGACGCCCATCCCGCCGCCGACCGCGACCCCGAACAGCAGATCCTCGAAGATCCAGCCGACGGCCAGCCCGATCGCCAATCCGAGCGGAAGAAGGAACAGAAGGTGACGCCACCGCGAGGCGAGGCGACTACCCCTCACCGTCGTCACCGATCACGGCGATGAACGCCTCGACGACCTTCGGATCGAACTGCGTCCCGGCTTGCTTCTTCAGCTCCTCGATCGCTTCCGACTTCGACAGCGGCTCCTGCTGGTACGTCCGCTGCGACGTCATCGCGTCGTACGTGTCGACGACCGCAACGACCCGGGCGCCGATCGGGATCTCGTCCCCTTTGCGCCCCCGTGGGTAACCGCTTCCATCGAAACGCTCGTGATGCGCCCGTACGATCTCCGCCGCCCCCCCGAGGAAGTCCTTCTCCCGGAGAATCTCGGCGCCGTATTCCGGGTGTCTCTTCATCTCGACCCATTCCTCTTCGGTCAGATCATGGTCCTTGCCGAGGATCTCGTCAGGCACCCGAACCTTGCCGATGTCGTGCAGGTACGCAGCGTATGAGATATCGATCAGTGGTTGACCGTGAAGGCCCAGTTTCTCGGCAACCTCGATCGAGAGGCGCCCCATCCGCAAGCAATGCCCCTGAGTCGCCGCGTCCTTCTCATCGACGGATTGTGCGAGCGCTCTCATCTCCTCGACACCTTCGCGCGCCATGCCAAAGCCCGGCGCAGAAGAGACCAGCAGCAATTCGACCTCCTCCGCTGTCCGGAAGTACACCTTGCTCGGGAGTCCGTTGTGATAGATGTAGTCGCCAGGCCGGAGAAGCACCGGCTCTTCGTCGCCTTCCGTATCTTCTCCACACTCGATCGTGAGTGTGCCCCTGAGGACGTAGATGAACTCGAAACCGGTCCACTCGTCAGAAGCATAGAGGTAGAAGTGGCGGCCCGCTTCAACCCGCTGACGAGACACCTCGACCGATCCGTTTGACGCCAGCAGTTCGAGCGTCGTCGAACGCTTCTCGACACGGTCGACGGCTTCGTCTTGATGTCGAATCGTCAGTCCCTCGATCACACTCGCCCCTTCACCCGGCGAACTCTACTCAACCACTGGAACACTCTCCCTGCCCGCAATGGACACCCCCGGACACGCTCCACCAGAGCCCAACCGCTGCAAGTCACCCCGATGATATAACACGCCAGCTGACGCGCGGTGTCACGCACATCCCTTCCGTGGCGGGCGCCCGCTCTCTTCCAATCCGGTCGTTTCCGTCATCCATCGCGCTGCGCCAATGAGACGGGGTGCGGTCGATCGTGTTCGCTACGAGTCGCCGCACCCCGTGGTGCCGTACTTGCCGTGAAGCACGAAGGTTCGTTCGTCGCTTGTTTACTCCCCTCCAACGTTAATCGGCGAACAGAGTGCGATCATCAGAAGCCCTCCTCCCCCTAGCAGGCAATCATCGATACGGATCGATTCTTCCTGATTCCGGAAAACCTAGACACGCATCCGCGATCGGCTCCCTCCAAGGGAAGACGCGCTGTGCGGAGCGCGATGCGAGGCGCTTCAGAACTACAGCTCCCGCACGCCCTTCAGGCAAGCGCCGCCGAGACCGGAGACGACCACGGCCACGCCGCAGCCGATCAGCACGACGGGGGCCGACAGGAACAGGAGGAGCCCACCGACGGCCGCCAGCGAGAGCGGTCGGAGGCTCTGGGTGAGAGCGTTCAGGGCGGCGAAGGCGCGCCCCCGGAGCTCGTCCGGCGTGTGCACCTGGATCACGACCGACTCGAACACGTTCAGGACCGCGACGGCGAAGCCGACGACACCGAGGGTGATCATCGCGAGCGGCAAGCTCCGCGTCATCCCGAACAGCGCCAGCGCGGTGCCGAGGACGGCGAAGCCGAGAAGGATCGCCACGCCGTGCCGCTTGACCCGCTTGAGCAACCACGTGAACGCTCCGCCTAGGAGCGTGCCGATCGACACGGCCGACATCAGGAAACCGAGCCCTTCCGCGCCCGCCTTCAGGACGTCGCTTGCCATGATCGGGAAGAGCACGCTCGTCGGCGCCAGCATGAAGTTCGTGATCCCGTACAGCGCCACCATGGAGAGGAGGCTCTTCCGCTCATACAGGAAGCGGAATCCGGACAGTGCCGTCACGACCGACTGTCGGAGGCCTTCGGCGCCGACGACCTTCGGCGACGCGAACGAGACCAGACAGAGGGAGGCGCCGGCCACGAGGAACGTGATCGCATCGAGCCACATCGTCGGGCCGCTCCCGAGCAGGCCGACCAGCACGCCACCGAGCGCGGGGCCGAGAATGCCGCTGGTGCTGTACGCAATCTGATCCAGCGAATTGGCCTGTGTCAGCTGCTCCTTCGTAACCAGGTTCGGGATGCTCGCCAGCAGGGCGGAGCGGTGCACGAGGGTCGCTCCCGCAGCGATCACGCTCGAGATGTAGACGTGCCAAACCTGCAGCCTTCCGAAAAACAACAAGGTCCCGACGGTCGACATCGTCAACGCGCTGACGACGTTCATCCCGAGCATCAGCCTCCTGCGGTCGACCCGGTCGATGAACGCTCCGGCGAGCGGCCCCGCGAGGAATCGAGTGACCGCCGAGGCAATCGCCACGGACGCCAGCGCCGCGGACGACCCCGTCGACTCGTACACCCACCAGAAGAGAGCGATGTAGCTCATCTGGCTACCGAGTATCGAGACGGACTGACCGCCCCAGACCCAAAGGAAGTTGCGGTTCCGCAGTAGTGATGTCCCTGCAGTCTGCATGGTTAAGGCTAGAGTGTACTAGGCTATCCCGCGCGCTCCAATCCCTCGTCGTCGCGTTGTGAGCCCACCGGCCGATCGATACAATCGCGCCGAACGAAAACGGAAACCATCACGTCTTTCGCGTTGCACCACCGAGGAGGGAGCGGCATGTCAGAGAAGGCTCAGCGGATGATGTCGATCGATGGGAACACGGCCGCGGCCCACGTCGCCTACGCGTTCAGCGACGTCGCGGCCATCTATCCCATCACGCCGAGCTCGTCGATGGGCGAGGTCGCCGACGCCTGGGCGGCCCACGGAAGGAAGAACCTGTTCGGCCAGACGCTCCAGGTCACCGAGATGCAGTCGGAGGCCGGTGCCGCCGGCGCGGTGCACGGATCGCTCGTCGCCGGGGCGCTGACGACGACGTTCACCGCGTCGCAGGGGCTCTTGCTGATGATCCCGAACATGTACAAGATCTCCGGGGAGCTGTTGCCCGGCGTCTTCCACGTCTCGGCCCGGGCCCTCGCCGGTCACGCGCTGTCGATCTTCGGCGATCACTCCGACGTCATGGCGACTCGTCAGACCGGCTTCGCCCTCCTCGCGTCGGCGTCGGTCCAGGAGGTCATCGACCTCGGGATGGTCGCGCACATCTCGGCGCTCAAGTCGAACGTCCCGTTCGTCGCGTTCTTCGACGGGTTCCGCACCTCGCACGAGATCTCCAAGGTCGACGTCGTCCCGTACGAGGAGATGGCGAAGATCATGCCGTGGGACGCGGTCGACGCGTTCCGGCGCCGGGCGATGAACCCCGAGCACCCGCACCTGCGCGGCACCGCCCAGAACCCCGACATCTACTTCCAGAACAAGGAGGCGGCGAACAAGTACTACCTGGCGACCCCCCGGATCGTCGCCGAGACGATGAACCAGGTCTCGAAGCTCGTCGGGCGGGAATACCACCTGTTCGATTACGTCGGCGCGCCGGACGCCGAGCGCGTCGTCGTCGCGATGGCC
>CAYXLR010000002.1:0-6578 GCA_964466035.1 uncultured Thermotogae bacterium | reverse complement strand
CGCTACGGCCTCGGCTCGAAGGACTTCACCCCGGCGATGGTCAAGGCGGTGTTCGACAACCTCGCTCTAGATCAGCCGAAGAACGGATTCACCGTCGGGATCGAGGACGACGTGACGAACACGTCGCTTCCGATGCCCGCCGAGTTCGACGCCAGCCCCGAGGGGACGATCCAGTGCATGTTCTGGGGCCTCGGCTCGGACGGGACGGTCGGCGCCAACAAGAGCGCGATCAAGATCGTCGGCGACAACACCGACCTGTATGCGCAGGGGTACTTCGCCTACGACGCCAAGAAGTCGGGCGGGATCACCGTCTCGCACCTGCGGTTCGGGCCGAAGCCGATCCAGTCGTCGTACCTCGTCAAGACCGCCGACTACGTCGCCTGCCACAACCCGGCGTACGTCGACAAGTACGACCTGCTCGCCGGGATCAAGGACGGTGGCACGTTCGTCCTCAACTGCCCGTGGGACCTCGACGGCTTGAACGAGCACCTGCCGGCGTCGCTCAAGCGGACGATCGCCGAGAAGAAGCTGAAGTTCTACACGATCGACGCAGTGGAGATCGCGCGCCAGGTCGGGCTGGGCGGCCGGATCAACATGATCATGCAGACCGTCTTCTTCAAGCTGTCCGAGGTGCTCCCGCTCGACGATGCGGTGAAGTACCTGAAGGACGCGATCCAGAAGGCATACGGCCGGAAGGGCGAGAAGGTCGTCCAGATGAACTACGCCGGGGTCGACGCGGCGCTCGATCCCGACAACTTGGTCAAGGTCGACGTGCCGGAGAAATGGGCGAAGGCAACCGGCGAGCCAGGCAAGCCGGCGATGCCGAAGTGGGTGCTCGAAGTCATGCGCCCGATGGTGCTGCAGGACGGCGACGGCCTGCCGGTCAGCGCGTTCGGCGCCGAGCTCGACGGGAGCTACGAGTGGACCGGCCCGGACGGCTCGTTCCCGGTGGCGACGACCCGGTACGAGAAGCGCGGCGTCGCGATCAGCGTCCCCGAGTGGATCCCCGAGAACTGCATCCAGTGCAACCAGTGCGCGTTCGTCTGCCCGCACGCCACCATTCGGCCGTTCCTCGTCACCGATGAGGAAGCGGACGGCGCGCCGGCTGGGTTTGACACGATCCAGGCGATGGGCAAGGGGATGGAGGCGTACGGCTTCCGCATCCAGATCGACTCGATGGACTGCGTCGGCTGCGGCAACTGCGTCGACGTCTGCCCCGGCAAGGGCGGCGAGAAGGCGCTCGTCATGAAGCCGCTCGAGGGCCAACTCGACCAGCAGCCGCTGTACGACTACGCGCTGACGTTGCCGGTCCGCGACGACGTCATGAACTGGAAGACCGTCAAGGGCTCGCAGTTCCGCCAGCCGCTGTTCGAGTACTCCGGCGCCTGCCCAGGCTGCGGCGAGACGCCATACGTCAAGCTGGCGACCCAGATCGCCGGCGACCGGATGATGATCGCCAACGCGACCGGCTGCTCGTCGATCTACGGCGGATCCGCTCCGGCCGTCCCGTACACCGTCAACGAGAAGGGGCACGGGCCGACGTGGGCGAACTCGCTGTTCGAGGACAACGCCGAATACGGCTTCGGGATGGTCCTCGGATTGAACGCGCGGCGCGACCGGCTGGCCCGCCTCGTCGAGGAAGCCGCCGCCGAAGCATCCGGCGAGCTCAAGCAGGCGATGCTTGATTGGCTGGAGAACCGGGACAACGCAGACGGATCAAGAGAAGCTGGGGACCGAATGGCCCAGCTTCTCTCACGCGTCGGCGAAGACGACGCGCGATCCCAAGCGAAGTATCGTGAGATACTGAGCGCTAGGGATCTTTTCACGAAGAAGTCCGTGTGGGCGATCGGCGGCGACGGCTGGGCGTACGACATCGGCTACGGCGGCCTCGACCACGTCGTCGCGATGAACAAGGACATCAACGTCCTCGTTCTCGACACCGAGGTGTACTCGAACACCGGCGGGCAGTCGTCGAAGGCGACGCCGACCGGCTCGGTCGCCAAGTTCGCCGCCTCCGGCAAGAAGACGAAGAAGAAGGACCTCGGCCGGATGCTGATGACCTACGGCTACGTCTACGTCGCCTCGGTCGCGATGGGCGCAAACAAGAACCAGTGTCTGAAGGCGTTCCTCGAAGCCGAGTCGTACCCCGGGCCGTCGGTGATCATCGCCTATGCCCCGTGCATCAACCAGGGGCTCAAGAAAGGCATGGGCAAGTCCCAGGAAGAGGAGAAGCTCGCCGTCGAGGCCGGCTACTGGCCGCTGTACCGGTACGACCCGCGCCTCGCCGCCGAGAACAAGAACCCCTTCCAGCTTGACATGAAGGAGCCTTCAGGCGACTTCCAGGAGTTCCTCATGGGCGAGGTTCGGTACTCCAGTCTGCATCAGACCTTCCCTGAGGAAGCGGAGAAGCTCCACAAGCGTTTGGAGGACGAGTATCGAGAAAGGTACGAGGACTACAAGCGGCTTGCCGGAGGGGAATAACACAAACATCACGACAGCAATAGCCCATCAAACCAGATGAAGGGAGCGCCAGAAGCGGCGTTCCCTTTCTCTTGCCCTAGTCACGCCAAGTCAACGATCTATTCAAGTGTGAGTACCGATTCAACAGGATCGCTCAGGAAGTCCTTGATCGCGTCTTGCGAGTCAAGCAGCAGTCTCCCGATCCGTTCTGTCGAGGTATTGCCAGCTCTCACGTAGACCAACTTCGGAGGATGCCCAAGGAGGAGCGCGCGGTGGACGAAGTCGGAATCCTTGGAGACGATCGCATAGTCTCCCTTTGCCGCGAAGGCCCAGACTACATCGTCCGACTCACGAACTAACTCAAAGTCGCGCACGTGCTTCGAATCTGGGAAGGCAGCAGAGACCAGCTCGACGAGCTTGAATGACAGGTTCTGATCGAACAGCAGCTTCATACGACGGATCCGGTCAACCGCTTCTCGCGATCGGCCGCAAACGCGAGGCACGCCCGGATGTCCTCGCCCGTCAGCTCCGGGAAGTCACTCAGGATCTTCTCCTCGGACATGCCCGAGGCAAGGTATTCAAGGACATCGGAGACCGTGATCCGCATGCCACGGATGCACGGCTTGCCACTCCGCTTTCCCGGCTCGATCGTGATGATCTTCGAGTAATCCATGAGACCAGCATACTCCCCGTGCACCATGGCAACAAGAGGTCAAAAGGACACCGAGGCCGGGTACTGACGCCGCTCGCGCACTGCTCCAAAAGCAATACGTTGGCAGAAGCTTCAGTGTGGGCTTCTGCTTTCCCAAGACCCGTGCCTCGCCGCCGGGGGGAAGAACCCCTTCCAGATCTCGATAGGGAACTCACTTCGTGAGTACCTTGAGAGAATGCCAGCGGCATTCTCTTGGTCTATTTGGAGGCGGACCCCACCGGCGACTTCCAGGACTTCCTCATGGGCGAAGTGCGGTATTCCAGTTTGCATAAAAGCTTCCTGGAGGAGGCCAAGAAGCTACACGCGACCTTGGAGAGCGAATACAGCGAGCGGTATGAGCTCTACGAGAGAATGGCCAAAGCCGGGTAGCGGCTGACAGTCATTCAGCTGGAGACAGAGAAACGAGGCCACCGGTCGGTGGTCTCGTTTCTCTTGAGGAACTCACGCCCGAAGCGTGAGTTCCCGGAGTATCGCGGAGCGCAGGAGAGGTACGAGACGTACAAGAACATGGCAGAGCAGGCAGAATCATCACCGTCACTACCGCTAGAGGGAGCGCCGCGAGGCGTGTGCACTCCTTCCCACTCACTCCCCGCCAAACAGCCTGTCGATATCCTGACGACTCCGAACCAACATCAGATCCCGTCTCTTGTCTTCGAGAAGGCGGCGAGCTCTACGAAGGTCCAGACCAGTGAAGTAACGAATTCGGCGCCTCGCGTACCGAGCTACATCGCTCCTGGCATCAAGCGCCGGCAGTAAGAGGCAGTAGAGCCGATCGCGCACCATGAAGAGCACAACAAGGTACAGGTAGGGAACGAAGCAGATGGAGAGCACCGGCGCAATCAACAGAAGCTTGAGCGAAGCAACGGTCCAGAGATGACTCCCATCACTCAGCGCACTGGAGATCGCGTAGCCCACAATGGCGAACCCAGCTGCGGCCAAGAGCGTCCCAGTGAGACGGGCGACTCTCGCATGCTTCTGATCCATTCGCGCAACCGCATCAAGTAGCCCAAGAAACACAAGCCCAGGAACCAGAAGAAGTTCACCTACCAGCGAGAGCGTATACGCGTTCGTTAGGAACTCGAGCACGACAACGACTCGAAGAGCGTCCCTGAGGGCCTTGCTCAGCGCCAATCCAGTGTCTGTGGCCACGGCTACCCTGAATGCAAGAGCGAATCCGGAGAAGACGAACCAGAAGATCGTGTCCTTGAGAAGTGTGGCTTCCCAGAAGCCCACAGCGGCAAGAATGCCTACCACTGCTGCGCTGTACAGAAGCATCACGCCGGTGAATGCGAGGATCTTGCTTACAAGGAACGCCCTCAAGAGCCCGCACAGCGAGTCGCGAATGCCTTTGACCGAAAGGGCGAACGCTAGTCCGACGAGGATCCACGCCCCGGTCGCTATCTCCCGAGTGCTGAGAGCTTCTGTCAACCTACGCGTTCCTGGCCTTCAAGCGACTCTCCAACGCACGAATCCCCTGCTTCGTGGCATACACAGCAACCCCATCGTCCGACTCCAGACTACTGCCAGCGCGCAGACGCACCCATCCGTCTGGAAAGAACTCGAAAGCTTGCTTCCGACAGAAGTCGATGGCTTCCTTCACAGCCTCACCCGGTGGACAGTCACTCGAACCCTCACCGGTCAGTGAGATCATGACTGGCTCCGCGTCCGGCCCAATCGCGCCTTGATCCCGGCATTCCCTCAGCAACCACTCAACCGTGTCAAACAAGTCCCAACTCGTCATTTGGCTGCCCTCCCCACTTGAGATCTGTGTGCCTCCCGGATCTTCTGGGCTGTTTCCTGCCCGTACTTGGGACACACCACGCAACTCTGCGCCAAACCCTACTGATCTCGCTGGACGATCTACTCGGCCTCCATCCACGATGAGGCCGCTACGCCATCGCAGAATGGTTCCTTCCCATGAGACGGGTACCAAACATCGCTGTTGCTCACAACGGAGTAGGGACTGACAGCATCGATAACGTTGTGGGCGAAGTACGCTGATGCCAGTCCCCGCAGGCTGTATGAGTGCCACCGCTGGTACATGCGGCTATCGTCCCTTGGATCGAAGTGCCAGTATCTTGGGGGAATCGGGGGACACATACCTCATTTCGCTGCCCATCGCGAGCGCAGTTCGGGGGACATCTCTGAAAGCGCGCGGTTTGTCAACGACTTGTACTCGCTGCACCTCCCGTGTTGAGTCTACGTCGGCCCATCGCCGGTGAGTCGGAGTCATCTCTTCGCTGTCCATGCAGCAATAGGTGGGGAATCGGGGCCACATATCCTAACTCCTTCGTCGAGAACCGGGACTTTGTTACTTGAGTCCACGACCAAGCAGCCATTCGATATAGTCAACGAACGACTCGTCTCCAAGCGGGAGTTCTGGGGACATACACCCAATCTCCACGCCAAGTTGTGGTTTGCATCCCCTAATCTCGCTGGGTAGGTTTGGCCCAGTACCTGGGCACCACTCGCACGGAGCAGTGAAAAGGCAACTATACTAATGGCGGGCATAACTCAGCCCCACAGGCCAAGGCGACATGGGACGCTGGTATTTCTCCTTCCGGACGCGACGGGAGCGTGCCGGCTGGTCCTGGAGATTAGATCCCTCTCTCGCTGGCCCCTCATCTCGATGCGCGCTGCAGGCGCCAGCGGGCCTCGACTTGTCAGTAGAGATGGCAATTCCATAGCGCTAAACCGATACCAGCACTGCTCGATTCCTCCCGACTGCTGTGTCCACTTCACGAAGGGGGCAGATCACTTGTTTCTAGGACCGCCGGCGTTCGAGGGAGCGCTTGCCCACCTATTCTCCTTTGTCAGCCGACCCGTGGACTGCTACCGAGAGCCAGTGGGCACATGGCGAGAAGGCGCGGTGCTGTTTGCATTGTCGGTCGACTACCACCCGAACCTCAGACTGGTCCTAGATGTGTATGCAGCACGACAGGCATTGCCTGTCTCCGCACTCAACATTCAGCCGTTCGTCGAAGGCACTCGCTACGAGGGGCTGCACTCCGGCAATGTATACGGCCCCGTGCCGCTTCCCCCTCGTGGCGACTGCCTCCCCCAGCAGGCGGAGTCGCTGATGCTACGCATCGGCGTCACAAGCGTTTGCTCCGGCGAAACCGAGGAGTTCCACGTAACCCACTGCCCTCGGATGACCCCGCCGGTGTGAAGCTCGGAGGTCAGGGGAGTCCCGGCGGGAGGGGAGCGGGGATTCCGGGGACATCTCTAAAACCGCGGCCTGTCAACGGTGAGAATCGGGGGACAACACACACCCTATCTCTGCTGCCATTCGCGCAGAGAGTCCAGTGGCGTAGAAGCTCTCGGGAAGTGAGACTTGGCTCTGGAGAGGCCTGAACATCCCCCTTGAATTTTCAAGTCGAGGGGTGGGTATCCTCCCGGATCTCGT
>CAYXLR010000001.1:244854-261154 GCA_964466035.1 uncultured Thermotogae bacterium | reverse complement strand
CCTAGTATCGCCAGTCGTTGTTCTTGCCTCCGCGGGAGTTACCGCCTCGGCCACCACCCTGTCTGCCTCCGCGACCGCCCCCGCCGCTTCGCGGCGGGCGGCGCTTGCGGTTGCAGTCCTCGCAATACACAGGACGGTCAGACGACGGCTCAAACGGAAGCTCGTCGATCTCTTTCCCGCAGTCGGCGCACTTCAAGTTAAGGTGCCGTACGTCGACCATCCTGCGCTCTCCATATGCCATCCGATCTCCTTTTTGCGATCCCGGTCCGTTGGGCAGCGACTGCCGAGGACGGAGTTCGCGTAGCCCACGGTACCCCAATCGGCGCGAAAAGGGAAGGGCCTTCGCAATCGGCCCGTCGATCCGAGGGTCTCCCGGACCGAGGGACCCTACGCGCCCGCGTCGCCACGATCGTACTTGTACCACGTGCCCCGACCCTTTTGCTTGGCGACGTACATCGCCGCGTCGGCGTACTGGACCAGGAGCTCCCCCTCCTCTGCATCGTCCGGGTAGATGGCGATCCCGATGCTCGCCGACAGCGTGACCGGCTGGCCGGGACTGACGAACGGCTCCTCGAGGACCCGCAACAGCTTCTCCGCCACGTTGCCCCCGTCCGACAGCTCTTCCATGTCGGGGATCACGACCACGAACTCGTCGCCACCGATGCGCGCCACCGAGTCGCTCTTGCGCAGCACGACGACGAGCCGACCGGCGATTTGGCGAAGGATCTCGTCTCCCACCGCGTGCCCCTGCGTGTCGTTGACTTCCTTGAACCGGTCGAGGTCGACGTACATCACGCCGCACCGTTCGAGGTTGCGGCTGGCGTGCGCCAGTTCCAAGGAGAGCCGATCTTCGAGCGCGCCCCGGTTGAGCAGACCGGTGAGCGGATCGTGCATCGCCAGGTAGGACAGCTCGGCCTGCTGCCGCTTCAGCTCGGTGACGTCCCGGATGATCCCCTGATAGACGGAGACCTCTCCGTCCGGGCTTGTCTGCACCACCGTGGTCAAGAGGCAGTCGAGGACCGTTCCGTCGTATCGCTTCAGCTGGACCGGATAGTCGACGACGAAGCCCGGTCCGGCAATGGCGGCTTTGAACCGGTCGCGCGCCTTCGGATCGTGGTAGAACGAGGCCGCGTCGCGCTGCATCAGCTCCTTTCGTGGGCAGCCGAGAAGGTCGACGAGCGCGTGGTTCGCGTCGATGAAACGCCCCTCGGGCGTGGTGATGTAGATCGCGTCCCTCGAATACTCGAACAGGTTGCGGTACTGTCTTTCGCTCCGCTGAAGCTTCTGCCGCGACTGCGCGAGCGTCTCGAGCATCTCGTTCATCCCGGCGGCCAGCTGCGCGATCTCGTCACGCCCGGACGCGGCGACGCGCCCGCTGGGGGCGTTCTGCGCCGTGATCTCCGCCACGCCCTTGGCGAGGACGGACGTCCGGGCGAGAACCCTCCTGTCCAGCAGGAACAACAGCAGAACCGTGGTGAAGACGAGCGTGCCGAGCGCGGTGCCTCCCAAGTACCGGAGGGAGGCTTGGCCCGCTTGGTAGGTGTCTCTTGTGGTCTCGATCGACACGATGCCCACCGGCTCCCCCCGGAGGTCCCGCAGGAGGGTGTGCCCCGCGATCGACTCGCCGGAGGTGGAGTGGACCACGATGTCCTCCGACTCCGCGGCCCCACCGATCAGCCGATCCAGAATGGAGACGTCGAACCGCGGGTCGTCGAGGCCCCGGACGGTCACGATCAGGTGGGTCTGCTCCGCCAGGCGTTGGATCTCCGCGGGTCCGAGGAACCGCCCGACGATCAGCACGCCCCGGCTCGGCCCTTCGTCCTCGCTCGTCAGAATCGCGTGGGCCGCGACGAGGAGGAGGCCGTCGTTCAGCCGAAGCAGCCCGCTGGTGAGAGACGTCTCTCCGCCGACCAGCGCCGGGAACAGCGACGAGACGTACGGTGCACTGAGAAGCTCCGCCGGAGCCTCGACCTCCTCACCGCTCTCGAGATCGACCGCGGTGAACGCGATCGGCTCGCCGTCGAGGCCGCTGAGCAGCATGAGGTTCAAGCGAAGCGACACCAGAGACGCTGCCGTCATGTTGTCCTCGTAGAGCGAAGGCAATTCCCCCCCGACGGACTCGTACGTGACGTCCCACGCCGCCCAAACTCCCGCCGTGCTCCTCATCGACGCCAGGTCGGCATCGATCGCGTCCACCACGCGTGCGACGTGCTCGCGCACCTCCGTGACTTCCAACCGCGCGAACGTCCCGGTAAGCATCGGGCCGACGACCGCGAAGAGCACGGCGAGGGCCACAAGAAGCATCACGCCGAGCGCGAGAGCGGTCTGCGCGCGCAGGCTCACCGCGCCCGCCTTTCGTCGATCAACCAGCGGCCCGCGCCTTGGCGGGGTCGTTCGGCGGTACGGACCATCTCCGCCCGATCCAAGCCCTCATCACGTTTCATCGTCTCCTCCACCGCGGCGGTCAGAGCGTCCCACACCAGCACGGGACGCCGTCAAGTTTCCTTATCGATTCTGCCTTATCCGCCCAACTTCTAGATAGAATGGCTTGCAGAGCGGCGCCGATGGTTGAGGAGGAAGGCGACGCGGTTCCGATCACTGAGTGCGACCACGATCGCACGGACGAGCCGATGTCCGGCGCCGGCGGTGCTTCTCGGCGCGAACCGGTTTCCCCTAGAATGGGATCCGACATCCGGGCGGCACGACCCGCGCTCCCCAGCGCAGCTGGCTCCGCCCGCGAGGAGGGATCGCGTGACTTCCGTTCGCCGTATCGTGGCCGAGCTGAAGGCGTCCTTGGACGCCGGCGGGATCGCGGCGATGGCCGAAGCGCACTCGGCCGGCATGGAGAGCAGCCTCTCCTATCGCCTGTTCTGCGGACTGATCGACCTCGTGTATCCGGCGACGTCCCTTCTCGACGTCATGAAGGACGTCGATCGCCGGTTGGGCGAGCTCGGGGTGACCGACGGCTCCAAGGCGGTCCTCTCGACGCTTCCCACGTCGTGGCGGGCCGAGTTTCCCCGCGGCCTGGAGCGCGAGATCAAGACGCGCCCGGTCGTCGTCTTCGGGAAGCACGGCTCGATCCTGACGCCGTTTCTGATCGCCGCGTCCCTCGACCGCCCCGATCTGAAAATGCTCGCCGCGAGCTACGTGGGGAAGCTCGGCCCGAACGTCGCCCGAACCATGTACCCCGTCCACTTGCCGATCCCCACGCTTCGGAGGGCCGCGAGGAAAGGGATCCTGCTCCGCATCGGCGCGTGGCTGACCGCCCGGCTGAGCGCCCCGGTGGAGAAAGGCGTCGCGCGGGAGCAGAACCGCACGTCGCTGAACCGGGCGGTCGAGCACGTTCGAAGCGGCGGCGCCTTGCTCATCGCGCCGGACGCGCACAACCCCAAGGACAAGTGGCGCATGGGGATCGGCTTGCTGGTGGCGCGGATCGCCGAAGACAACGCCGCAATCGGCGATACGTTTCTCGTACCGTACAGGATCTGGGCCTCGATCACCGGCATCTTCCACCTGCTGTCGAGAAACCCCCTCCTGAGGGCCCTCGGCCGGTGGGAGTACCGAAGGCCGATCCGCGTGGTCTTCGGGGAGCCGATCCCGCTATCGGAGGTGATCGACCGGGCCGGCCTCGATCCGGCGCGGATCACCGAGCTCCTCGAGGCCCGCTACCGCGAGCTGGGATTCTGATCGACGCATCGCCGCCCCGGTTCGCTGCAATCCCGGTGACCGCCTGAGCTTCCCTGTTGTCTCGGGAGAACCGTACGACTACGATGTCTCCGTATTGCAGGGCGTATCCGGGGGAGGGAGAAGAGATGGCCGACATCGCGATGGTGGGATCGGCGGAGACGAAGGAATCGCGAACGATGGAGTTCAGCGGCGCGGGCGTCGAGGAGATCGCTGACAAGGTGGCCCTGTTCATGACCGAGCGCGGCTACCGGTTGGAGAGCGGGGACAAGCTGCAGGGGGTGTACGGGCGAGGGAGCGCGGCGTGGGGCGCGATGCTCGGTCCGCTGGTTCGCCGGGCGAAGTTCAACGTGACGGTCGCAAGAAAGGGAGACCACGTCGCCGTGGCCGTCTCCAAAGGGATGAGCGGCTTCGGCGGCGGCGCCCTCGGGGCCGCCCGAGTGAAGAAGGAGTTCCAGACGCTCGCCTCGGGGTTGCAGCGCCACGTCCTCTCCTAACCGAGAGAGGCCCGCGGGAAGCCAGCCGGCGCAGGCGTGCCGGGTCGGCGTAACGATCGCACGATGCGTCTCGGCCGGAACGCGCCGTTTCAGCAGAGCGGCGACGAGTACGTCGGCACCTCGTAGCCGTCCGGCATCGCGAGCCGGGGATGCGTCGAGGCGAGCTCCAACGCCTCGGCCAGCGCGGTCGGATCGTTCGCGTCGATCCCTCGAAGGATCCCGATCATCCGATCGACCAGGGCGTCGTCGCCGGGCCGTGGATCGGCCAGCGGATCGCCGATCCCCCACCAGCCGTGGACCGGAAGCTCGTGGCCGGTGAGACCGACGAAGTCGGCGAACAGCTTGTTCCGCCCGTAGGTGAAGCCGGCGTTTCGCGGCGGGAAGCCGACCGACTCCGGGATCCGCCCGGCTCGAAGCCCCTCGACCAGCCGCCATCCCGTAAGAAACACGCCGTCCGGCAGGTCGATCGTGTCGAGCCCCTTCTCGATCGCCGGCCGCTGCACGTCGTCGATCTGCGGATCGGTCATCTGCCAGCGCGCTTCCTCGGCGTTCCAGTGCTCGGTGACGTAGTGGTCCTCGATCAGACGCCCTTCCGGCGCGACGAAGTAGAGGGAGACGCCGGTGCGGACGCGGGCCGGAACCCCCTTGCGGCGGAGGATCGAGGCGAGCATCAGGGCGTAGTCGCGGCAGCAGCCGACGCTCCGCAGCCTCGGCTCCCTCGGCTCGGTCAGCGGGCGGTCGTCGAGGTCGACGATGTTCGCCAGCCGTTCCTCGGCCGAGCCGTAGCTGAACTCGACGCAGATCTCCCGGCCGGCGGCCTTCAACGCTTCATGCGTGATTCCGTACGTCTTCTCGCCGATCCAGAACATGTGAAGGATCGTCCCTTGCAGCGCGGCGCAGAGGCTCGGGACGTCGTCCGGAAGGTCGTCGTACAGGGAAGCGTGGGCCCCGGCCGTCGAGTAGGGCGACTGCAGCCGGTAATGGGCGAGGACGTCGTCGGTCGTCTCGATCCGCTCGGTCATCTCCACCTCCTGCCGTGAAAGTACCGTTCCATTTCCCGTTTTCAACGTCGCGTTTCGGACGTGTTTTTGGGGGACGGTTTTCGCCTCGTATCGTGCGGCAGTCTTCACTTCGCGACGCGATCCGGGCGGCTGACCGCGCGGCTATACTCCGTGCATGAGAGAAACCGACCTCCGCATGGAGACCGAACGACTGATCGTCCGCCGGTTCGAGGAGCGCGACGTTCCGGACATCCTCGAGTACTCGCGGCACGAGGCGTCGGACGAGCATCGTCGTAGGAACGTCGACTGGGAGCCGACCGAGGAGTCCGTCCGTCAGTGGTGGACGCCGATGATCGCGATGAAGCCGGAGGAAGCGATCCAGTGGCTCTCCCTCGTCGTCGAGCTCGAATCGCGGCGGCGCGTCATCGGCAACATCGGATTCAACGCGAAGCGGATCGAAGACAGCTTCCAAGGGCAGATCGGCTGGATCCTCGGAAAGGCGTACGAAGGGCGCGGCTACGCCACCGAGGCCGCCACCGCTCTCCTCGACTACCTCTTTCGGACCGTCGGATTCCACCGCGTCTACGCGATGACGTCGCCGGACAACCGGAGGTCGTGGCGGCTGATGGAGCGGCTCGGGATGCGCCGCGAGGCGCACTTCGTCAAGAACTGCCACCACGACTCCGGCTGGACCGACGAGTACGTGTACGCGATCCTCGCGGAGGAATGGGCCGCGCACCGTCCCCGGAGCGCGACCTAAGGGGCGCTCCGCCAACAGCACGACCTGGTCGCGGCCCCGGTTCAGAGCGACTCGTCGATCGGCAGAAGCGGACAGAGCGCGAGGGCGACGCCGGGGCGGAACATGCGGACCCCATCGATCGCGTAGGCGAGCCAGGCGGACGGTCCCGCCCCAACGGGGGCGAGCAGCTTCTTGCCCGTCTTCACCTCGCGCACCTTGGCACGGCGCCCGAGGCCGGCCTCCTCGCGGGCGCGGCGGATCGCCAGGTCGAGACCGCCAAGCTCGTCGACGAGCCCGCGCTCCAGAGCCTGCCGTCCCGTCCAGACGCGACCGCCCCCGATGGCGTCGACCGCTTCACGCGTCATGCCGCGACTCGCTGTGACCCGGTCGATGAATACGTCGTACACGCGGCTGATCAGCTCCCACATGGCCCGGCGTTCGTCCTCGGTGAACGGGCGCGAACCCGACTGGAGTTCAGCGTGCTCGCCCCGACTGACGATCTCGCGATGGCAAAGGAGCTTCTCATACAGGCCGGCATTGACGATCTTGCCGGAGAGGACTCCGATCGACCCGGTGAGCGTTCCGGGCTGCGCGAGAATGCGCGTTCCCGGCGTGGCGACGTAGTAGCCGCCGGAGGCCGCGACGTCCCCCATCGAGACGATGACCGGCTTCTTCTTCGCCACCTCGCGGAACGCCGCGGCCATCGCCTCGGACGAGGTCGCCGAGCCTCCTCCCGAGTCGACGAAGACGACCACCGCGGCGGCGCGCTTGTTCTTCGCGAGTGCACGCGCCTGCTGGACGATCGTGAGGTCGCCGACCCGCTCGCCGAACAGGAGCGGGATGCGGAACGGCGGCTTCACCGGCGGGACGGAGCTCCGGCCGTCGATGATGTCGCCGGCGATTCGCACCAGGGCGACGTACTTCCCGGGCATCCGGAGCGGAGGGAGCAGAAGCCGCCTTTTGGCGACACCGTAGTCGGCGAGCCTCGCCGGTCGCTTCTCCGTGCCGAGATGGCGCGGAAGGTCCTCCTCGCCGAGGACGCTGTCGACGACCCCCGCCTCCACGGCGGGCACACCGGAGTAGGGGCCCTGGTCGATCAGCGCTCGAGCCTCCTCGGTCGAGATGCCGCGGCCCTCGGCGATGCCCGCGACGAGCTGGTCGAAGACGTCCTCGATCAACCAATTCGCCATCTCGCGGTTCTCCTCGGACATCTCGCTGCGCGTCAGCATGTCCCCGGCGGTCTTGTACGGGCTGATCTGGATGACCTCCGCCTCGAGGCCGGCCTTGTGGAGGGCGTCGGCGAGGAAGACGAACCCCTGGGCCACGCCGAGCGCGGTCACGCCGCCCGCATGTTGTAGCAGGATCTCGTCGGCGGCGCAGGCGACGTAGTAGCTCGTCATGTCGTAGTGGTTCGACCAGACGACGACGCGCTTGCCGGCCTCTCGAAGCTCGGCGATCAGATCGCGCAGGCTCTGGAGCGTGGCGGCCGCCGTGCCGACGGAGTAGATCCTCAGCACGACGCCCTTGACGCGGCGGTCATGTGCGACCTGCCGCATCTGCGCTCGAAGATCGCGGAGGCTCGGCTTCTTCGAACTGAGAAGCCGCTTCGGAAAGGGCGGCCTCGGGGGCACCATCTCCGGATAGGGCCCCTCCAGCGTGAACGCCACGTAGTCGGGCGCTCTGCCGAGCAGGCGGAGCGCGTTACCGAGTCCGTGGATCAACAGGCGGAACGGAAGAATCAGGTACGACATGCCACACCTCCCAAGTCGAGTGCCTCAACGGCGCGGGATCGCGGCCGTCGAACCGTATGTTGGGCCATCGGGCCGCCGCGTTCAAAACGGCGACCGGGGGCGCACAGCCGGAGATGGAGAAGCGCCCTCCAGAGAGGGCGCCTCTGATTCCGAATCGTTCCCGTTGGAGAGGCCCGCTAAACGGGTACGAACTGCAGCCCGAGGATCGGCGCCTCGTCCGACGTGCGCACGATGCCGACCGTCGACTTCACCCGCTTGCCGAGCTTCGGGTCGTCGTCGAGAAGCTGCCCGGTCACCCGGATTCCGTCGTCGAGCTCGACGATCGCGAGCCGCAGATACCGCGTCTCGTAGTCGATCGCCAGGGCGTAGACGTCGGTGTACGTCAGGACCTTCCCCTCGCCGCCGATCTCGATCGGCTCGAACGTCTCGTTCCGGCAGTTGGGGCAGACCGCGCGCGTCGGGTAGCTCACCGTGCCGCACGACGTGCACTTCGCACCGTAGACGTTGTCGCTCACTTCTCCTCCCTTCGCAGCACGGTCGCCACCACGTTGTTCCCGAAGCCGCCGAAGTTGCAGGCGTACGCGACCTTTCCGTCCTTCACCTGCCGCGCGTCGGCCTCGCCGCGCAGCTGCCAGACGAGCTCGACGAGCTGGGCCACGCCGGTCGCGCCGACCGGATGCCCCTTCGCCTTCAGCCCGCCGGACGGGTTGATCGGCAGTCTGCCGTCGAGCCGGGTTTCCCCACGCTCGATCGCCTCGTGCGCTTCGCCCCGTTCGAAGAAGCCGGCCGCCTCGCTCTCCGCGATCTCGAGGATGGTGAACGCGTCGTGGAGCTCGGCGACGTCGACGTCGCCCGGTTTCAGGCCGGCCGTTGAGAACGCCTTCTCGCTCGCGATCCGGACGGCCTTCAGGTCGGTCGGGTCCTCCCGCTCGTGGACGGCGTGCGTGTCGGTCGCTTGGCCGATCCCGGCGACGCGGACCTTCGGCCCGTCGAGCTTCGCCGCGACCTCCTCGGAGACGAGGACGACGGACGCCGCGCCGTCGCTGACCGGGCAGCAGTCGAACAAGTGGAGCGGCTCGGCGATCGGCGGGTTGTTCACCACCGCCTCCGGCGCCGTCAGGATCCCTTCCATCGTCACGGTCTGCTGGATGTGCGCATACGGGTTCTTCATCGCGTTCTCGTGGTTCTTGATCGCGATCATCGCCAGGTGCTTCCGCTCGACCCCGAACCGGTCCATGAACAGCCGGGCGAACATCCCGGCGAGGGCCGGCAGAGTGACCCCGTAGATGTACTCGGCCTCCGGTTGCGTCAGGCTGGCGACGAAGTCGGTCCCCTCCAGCCCGTTCACGATCCGCATTCGCTCGACGCCGGTGACGAGCACGACGTCGGCCATTCCGGACGCGACCGCCTGGCATCCGACCTTGAACGCCGACGCGCCGGAGGCCGGCCCGTTCTCGACCGCCTCGGCCATCGCCGGGTAGAGCGCCAGCCGGTCGACGAGGGCGCTCCCGAGCGCCGTCTGGTGGTTGATGCGCGCTGCGCCCATGTTCGCGACGACGACGGAATCGACCGGGATCGCACCGAGGTCCGCGTGATGGATCGCAGCGAGGGAGGCGACGGAGGCGAGCTTCATCAGCGACCATTCCGATCGGCCGAACTTCGTCATCCCGGCGCCGGCGATGTAGACGGGTTTCATTCGTCCCCCTTCTTCTCACCGGCCACCTGGCGGACGACGAGGTCCTCTTCGGGAAGGGAGATCGTCGCGGCTCCCCGCATCAGTTCGTCGGGGACCGGGCGACGCCCGGAGACGAGACGCGGCTTGGCGTTGTAGTAGGTCTCCTTCAGCAGGACCCACGAGGGAACGCCGCCGAGCTCGTGCTGCACCTCGAACCGCTTCTCGAGCGGGTACTCGATCATCCAGCGACGGAAGCCGATCGGGCTCTCGGCGACGATCAGGACCTCCTCCTGGCCGCAGTGTTCGATGTGGTACTCCATCTTGGCCGCGAACAGGTGCGACCCGACGCGAAGCCCGCGGCGGATCGTCAGGGTGTGGTAGCTCATCCCCGTCTTCCCGTCGACCAATCGGCCGTTGACCATCCCGGCGAGCACCCCGTCGATCAGCCCGGCGAGGACGTACTCGTCCTTCACCCGATACCGCTTGTAGGCGAGCAGCTCGCCGAACAGCCGCGCGGCGACGATGTCGTAGAAGTCGCGCTCGACCCAGAGCAGCGGGTAGATCGCCTCGAGCAGGGTCGGGATCTCGTCCCGCTCGACCTGCCGTACGACCATCTCCTCCCCGCTGGCGAGGGTGATCACCTTCGGCGGGTACGGAGGCATGTCCATCGCCGATGGGCGAAGAGACGCCTCGAGTTCGCTGATGTTCGCCATTCCAACTCCTTTCGCTCCTCGTACCCCAAGAGGAAATCCTCCGCACCGAGCCGTCCCGGAGAAGCCGCCGCCGTGCGAAACGGCCTAGCTGTCAGTCTGTCTTACATTACGGTGGAACGGGCGGATCGTCAATGCCGTAGCGGGCTCTGCCGCCATGGTGCATCCGACGCTTTGGAAGCGGACGGCCTTCCTTGACGCGATCCGGCCACCGCACTACCGTTGGGCCCATCGAACGACAGAGGCTGCTCGCAGGGTCGGGCGGAAGGGGTATCGATGGACCACCGAAACAGATTGGCGGGCTACACCGGCCTGGCGTACCTCATGTGGGGCTCGTGGCGAATCGAGGGACAGGCATCGATCGAGGGCGAGCCGCCCGACGGCTTGGCCGGGACGTTCGTCGCGAGTGAGGAGACCGAACCGCTCCTCCTCTCCTCCCTCGCCAGCGCGTTGCACGAGTCGTACAGACTGCGAATCGGAGAGGAAGAGGAGCACAACGAGCCGATCGACATCGCGATCGTCGGCCACGCCGGGAACCGGATCCGCTTCGCCCTGCGCGGGACGCCGGGGTAGCCGACCGTTCGGCGCGGAGCGATCGATCTCTTCGAGGTCCCGGACTGTCCGCTCAGCCAGCCCCTTTCGACCCAGCAAGAATCGACCGACCGTGTCTAAAGTATCCCCTTGACGCCCGCGAGCTCGCCGAGGGTGTACTTCCGATTCCCTTCGTCCTCGATCGCCTCGGCCGCCTTCTCGGCGAGCGCGATGAACTCCTGACTCTTCGATTCGTTCCCGGCCGCCGCGTGCGCCCGGGCGTGCGCCTCGTAGGCGAACGCGAGGTCGAAGTCTCCGATCCCGTTTTCTTCGCAGATCTCGAGACAGCGGTCCGCGTGGTGCAAGGCGGCCTCCGGTCGATTCAGCACCGAGTAGACCCTCGAGATCTGCCACTCCCCGCGCTCGAATTCAAGCGGCGTGCCGATCTCCCCCCAGTGGTATCGCGACGCGTGCGCCGCGTGGACCATTTCGTCCTCCTCTTCGACCGTCCGATCGGCCTTGTCGAGCAGATCCCAGACCCGGTTGAACAGGTCGATCGCCAGCTTCTTGTGCGTCTCTTCGCCGATTCCCTTCGCAGGTCCGTCCATGGCGCCTCCTCGATAAGGCGTCCATCCTACAGAGCCCGCGATTCGCTGTCGAGCGCGCTGCGAAGTGACGGCGTGCGCTCGATGCGCGCGGAACGGCGCTCGCCCGAGCCAGCGTCCGATCCCTCACTCGACCGGCGGTACGACGACCTCGATCCTCGCTTCGT
The DNA here is from genome assembly GCA_964466035.1 of uncultured Thermotogae bacterium. Lineage (GTDB taxonomy): Bacteria > Bipolaricaulota > Bipolaricaulia > UBA7950 > UBA9294 > JANQEA01. The sequence continues at coordinate 249,794 of CAYXLR010000001.1, read as the reverse complement.
AGACCGCCCGGCGATCGTCGTCCCTCGCGGCTTGTTCGAGCATGAAGCGCACGACCGGCTCGGCGATCCCGGAGAACGTCTCGATGCCGTTGGTGAGGACGACGATCGGTTCATCGAGGTCGAACAGCTCGCTGCTGATGAATAGCGTGTACCGCGCGACGTTTCGGACCGTGACGTCGACCCGGTTGCCGCCGGCTACGGCTTCGATCGATCCGGTCGTCTCGACGCGTGGATACGCCGGCTCGATCTGCGGCACCTCGCCGTGCAGGACGAGCGTCTCGCCGTCGCGGATGACCTCGATTTCGACCGGGGCTCCGGGGTTCTTCGCGTCGACGATCGCAGGGACCTCGTAGCCGGTCTCGACCGGGTACTCGTCGATCCGCACGATCTTATCACCCGTCTTGACGCCGGCGAAGTGCGCAATGGTCCACGGCTCGACCCCCATGATCAGGAAGCCCACGTCCGCGCCCTGGTACACGAACGCCGCGCCGAAGCGGATCTCCTCCTTCAGCGGCCAGACGTTCGCGTCCTCGAAGCCGAGGTTGTTCCCCACGTCGGCGATCTCGTCGATCTGGACCCAGTCGCACCGGCCGACGGTGACGTCGGAGGACTCCCAGATCGCGCGCGTCGGATGCGGGTCGCGCTCGACGCGCTCGATGAACGAGACGACCGCCGGGCGCTCCAAGGCGACGGCTTGGATGTCATGATCGGTCGGGTGGGCGGTCCAATCGATGTCGATCCCGAGATCGAGCAGCTGATCGACGTACAACCGGATCTCCGACGCCGGGTACAGCTCATCGTACGTGCCGTTCGACGCGCGGATCGGCCGGTTGAGCAGGTTCCTCGGATACGTCTGATACGGTCCGTAGCCGGCGATGACCGGATGCCCGTAGATGTCGACGAACCCGGCCCAGGCCGTCGCGTCGTGGAATCCCATCCACAGGGCCCCCGTCCCGCCGTCGGAGAAGCCGGACAGGAAGACGCGGTTCTCATCGACGTTGTAGCGGTGCTTCAGGAAGGCGAGCTGTGCGTGCAGGTTCGCGCGGCCGGCCTCGCTCCACCACGTCGCCCCGTAGTTCCCGTGCGGCACGACGAGGATCCAGCCCTCCTCACTGGCGGTCGGTTCCCACAGCGTGCGCCTTTGCATAAGGCTCTCGACCGGGTACGGCTCCACGCGGGAAACGGCTCCGTGAAGGTCGAACAACACGGGGACCGGAGCCGCCGGATCGTAGGACTGCGGTACGAAGACGTGGAACGGTCGCGCCGCGCCGTCGAGGCACTCGCTGTAGTACACGGACCAGCCGCGATCGACCTCGTTCGAGTAGACCCGACCGGCCCTGAGACGGCTCGCGATCTCGGACACACCGAACCCCGACGAGACCAGCTGCTCGATCGCTCCTGCTCGCTCATCCGGATCCGAGGCGACGAAGAACGCCTCCACCAGAGCGTCGAGGCCGGCTCCCCGCACCCCGGCCACGCCGATGCACAGTGCGAGCGAGGCCGCGATGAGGAGGAAGCCCCTCTTGTCGATTCGATGCAACATGCCCGGCACCCCTTCCCCGGTGAGCGCACCGGATCCTTCGTGCTCGCAAGTTGCCTCGCACCGACGATGCGCAGCGCGGACGAACCGACTGCGCCCGGTCTCTGCAAACCAGCCCTCGGGCATTGTACCCCGTAGGGCCGTTCTTTCGAGGCGATCAACCAACGGACGATTCCCCCTCCCGCCGCTACCGGTGGAGTTGGAGCGACGGATTCGCGATCGATGGAGAGATCGTCGAGCGACAGTTCCGGCGTCCCGGCTGGTACACCGTGATCCTCACCGTCTGGGACGTCGAGGGTCTACCGCATTCGGTCACCGATACGTTCTACGTCTACCGCTGCCGCTGCGAGGAGGAGTAACGGACCGCGCCGCGCGGTCCCGGCCGGACTTGGAGTGGGCCTCTAAGAACCCCTGGCGCCCGCCCAAAGAGAAAGGGCCCCGGCGAACCGGGGCCCTGTACGTGACTCACTTAGAGATGCCGACCTACCACTCCACGAGGAAGCCGAAGGTCAGGTTGTTGACCTCACCGGCCTCGAGGTCGGTCTCGAGTCCCAGGCTGAACGTGAACTGCGTCGCAACCTGGATCTCCATGTTCGCGACCACGTACGCCACGTCGAACAGCGCCGTCCCGTCCTCAGCGAAGAAGACGGTCACGTCGAAGCTGAACGGCCCGCAGCATCCGTCGTCGGTCGTCGCGATCTGGTACGCCTCCCAGTACTCCTCGTATCCGTACAGGATCCCAGGAGAGCCGGGCGCATACCACGGACCGTGGTCATCCGGTCCCCAGTAGGTGATCCCCGTGAACGCGACCCCGCCGATCTCGCAGGCGATCTGGATCCCGTCGAACTGGATCCCATCGATCAGCAGCGGATCGTAGTTCGTCCCGCCGTCGGTCACCAGGCGGTAGAACAGGTCGAAGTCACAGCCGATCACGCCAAGATCGATCTCCGGCTCGAACGTGAACACCTTCGAGTCGGTCTGGAACTTCACGCATCCGGCCAGCGTCAGCCACGGCAGGTTCTCGATCGTCAGTGCGTCAAAGCAGAACTCGACGTAGTCGAACCCCGCGCACGTGAACACGAGCTCCGCCGAGATGTCGGCGCAGCAGAACGGGAAGTCAACGTCGATCTCGACCGAGTTGAAGTCGAAGTCGCAGTCGACCTCGTCGCCGAGGACGACCTCGACCGCGATCCCCACGTCGCCGGCCGTCCCGCTCCCGGTGAGCGTCAGGTCCGTACCGTTCGGCACCAGGTCGAAGTACGCACCGAACGTCACACCGGCGATCGACACGGTGGCGTTCGCCTCCAACGACACGAACGCGATCGTCGACGGGTCGAACTCGATGTCACCGCTGATCGTGAACGCGCCGAGCACGCCGACGAAATCGAAGTCCTGGTTGTCCCAGGCTCCGTTCGTGATGTCGGTCTCGGAGCTGAACGTCCAGTCACCGACCGTGTAGTTGATCACGATCTCCGACGTGATCGTAATCGCGTCGGGCCACGTGGACCCGCTCGTCAGGTCGATCGTGATGTCGGTGTCCCAGTGCCCGCTCAGCGTCTGAGCAAAGGCCGAAAAGCCCAGCCCGACAGCAAAGATCAGGCCAAGTACGAGAGCCTTTTTCATTATTGACTAACCTCCTTACGCAGTCTTCCGTAATCGCTTTGTGACAAGAAGCGTGCTCCCTAGAAGAGAGCTCGTGCGCGTCGGGCGACCACCTCCTTACTCAAAGATTCGCCTCTCCACTAGATCTTGGTACTCATCATAGTCCGCGGAAAACCCATTGTCAAGTGATGTACATCACATTCACAACCCCAGTGTGGCCAACGCCACGCCGATGATTCCGATCAGAAGGGCAGTCAGAGAAATGATGAAGTTGGCCTGCACCCGCTTTGTCAACGACGAAGCATCGGAAACGGATATCTCATCGACTCTGTTATTTAGTGAGGCAATAGACTGCTCGTTTCTGCTCACCCGCGATGCGAGCGCCAAAGCGTCGCCGGATATTCCGTCCCCCTGGAGGGCGGCAACCTCGTCCGAGACCTCGAAGATCAGACCCTTGAGGACGTCGAGATCTTCGGGGGTGACGGACTCGGGGTTGTTCTGCATGTACTTGATCGCTCTCGCGATCATCGCCGCGGCGGAGTAGCGGTCGAGCGGATCGTCGCCGTTGTATCGACCGCCAGGCAGCCCGGTGATGATCCCCCTCGCCGCGAGGTATTCCAGGTCCTCGTACGCCCAGTGGTCGCGCGGCACGTCGGTGAACAGCCCCCCCGTGTCCGGCGGCTCGGCGTGCCCGTTTCCGGTCTGACCGACCGCGCCGAGGCCGGCCAGCGTCACGATCACCACCCCGAAAACAAGAATCCGTTTCGTTCCTCTCATCGGTGAACCCCCTCTGCACTACGAATTGCACCGAGTATAGGGATCGCGTCAGAAAGTGTCAACGGGTCTGGCTCTCCGCGGTTTCGATCCGAGCGCAGAAGCTCCGCCGATGGACGAGCGAAGGACCGAGGCAGCGGATCGCTTCGCGATGCGCCGCGGTGCCGTAGCCCTTGTGCCCCGAAAGCCCGTAGCCGGGGAAGCGGGGGGCGAGCTTCTCCATGATCCCGTCGCGGCCGACCTTCGCCACGATCGACGCCGCGGCGACGTGCAACGAACGGGCGTCCCCGCGGGTAATCTGGATTCCCGCCGGCCCGATGTCGGTGTCGTCCCCAGCGAGCGAGAGCCCCCGATCGAACAGCCCCAGCTCCGGCACGACGGACAGCTTGGCGTACGCCCGCCGGGCGGCGAGCCGGCAAGCGCGGACGATCCCCCAGCGATCGATCTCGGACGCCGAGGCGTATCCGATCCCCCACTCCGCGATCGAGACGATCGCCTCGTAGAGAGCCTCGCGCCGACGCGGCGTCAACCGCTTCGAATCGTCGAGCCCGGCGAGGACCGACGCGATCGCCCCCCGGTCGAGCCCGGAGGTGCCCCGACCGCCGCGGAGGTCGATGTGAACGCAGGCGACGGCGACCGGTCCGGCGAGCGCGCCCCGTCCCGCCTCGTCGAAGCCGACGAATCGGATCGGGCCGGCCGGCCCTGACCGATCGGCCCGGGGAACGTCGGGAAGTTCGAGCTCTTGGAAGCGGCGCCCTTCGACGAGCGCCCCGCGGAGCGCCAGGTCGAACTCGAGAAGCTCAAAGACGCGATCGGTCATGCTATACACCACCGTCCCAATCGCGGCACCCCCAATTCCTCTGCTCACCCAACGGCAGTTTGAGCCGGAGGCACGAACTGCCAGGGCCGCTGATGCCCTCGCGGCATCAGCTGGACCCACTGCTGGCAAGCAGCCCAGTTCGGGCCGAGGGCACGAACTGCCAGGGCCGCTGATGCCCTCGCGGCATCAGCTGGACCCACTGCT
>CAYXLR010000001.1:103889-244754 GCA_964466035.1 uncultured Thermotogae bacterium | reverse complement strand
ATGCCCTCGCGGCATCAGCTGGACCCACTGCTGGCAAGCAGCCCAGTTCGGGCCGGAGGCACGAACTGCCAGGGCCGCTGATGCCCTCGCGGCATCAGCTGGACCCACTGCTGGCAAGCAGCCCAGTTCGGGCCGAGGGCACGAACTGCCAGGGCCGCTGATCCCCTCGCGGCATCAGCTGGACCCAAAATACCCGTTCATCGCCCCGAACCGCGACAGCGGCCAGACACGGAAGTACGGCTCGCCGATGAAATCGCGCTCGTCGACGAACCCCCAGTAGCGCGAGTCCCACGAGTTGGACGTGTTGTCGCCGAGGACGAACGTCCGCCCTTCCGGGACGCGCGTCGGCTCCACCCCGTAGATCATCCGCGGATCGTCCGCGGTGTAGGTCCGATCGAACCGCTCGCCCGTCAGGCGACCCCCGTCGACGAAGACGCCGCCGTCGAGGATCTGGACCACCTGACCGCCGGTGGCGATCAGCCGCTTCACGTACCGCATCCGATGATCGCGGAGCCGGACCCCCAGGTCCTCGAGCGACGCGTGCTCGGACGTCTTGGTCCCGATCTCGATCGGGAGCCATCCCTCGATGCCCAGGTAGACGACCGTCCCGTCAGGCAGAGACGCGATCACGCGGTCCGCGTCGGCCGCGTCAAAGATCGGCCGCTGGTTGACGGTCTTCACCGCCAGGCCCGGCTCGACCCCGACGCGCGCGGCGATCGAGCCGTCCTCGACCGAACCGACGGTGACCCGATCGGTGTGCCAGAAGACGACGATGTCCCCCGGCTTCGGCTCGCGGAACCAGTACGAGACTCGATCGACGAAGAACGAGTCCGACGGATCGATCGTCGGAATCATCGAGCCGGTGGGGACGTGCATCCGGACCGTCACGAAGCTCATGACGAGGCTCGCCAGGATTCCCGCCACGGCGAGGATCTCGACCCACTCCAGCACCTCGGTCGCGACGCGGCCCGGGCGCCACCCGAGCCGGTGAGCGAGGCGAACGATCAGCGCCGGTCGCTCCTCGCGCTTCCGGCGCACGGCTCAGCGGATCCGTCGCAGGCGACGCAAGAAGTAGGGCCGGGCCTGTCTGGAGCGCCCGGCCTTGACGACCTCGATCTTCTCGATCTTCGGCGAGTGGACCGGGTAGGTCTTCTCCACCCCGATGCCGGAGGAGATCTTGCGGACGGTCACCATCTGGCGCGTCCCGCCGCCGGACCGCTTGAGAACGATCCCCTCGAAGACCTGAATCCGCTCCTTCGTCCCCTCGGTGATCCGCTCGTGGATGCGGACGACGTCCCCGGGTGCGAACTCCCCTCGTTCCTTCAGCTCCTCTTTCTCGATCGCGCGCAGAATGTCGTCCATCGGCTCCTCCTCGTCAGCTTCGCTCGTCCCGATCCCCGGCGACGCGATCGAGGACGATCGCCGCCGCCGCGCGGACGGACAGATGATTGAAGTCGCTGTCCTTCATCACCGGGGGGAGGATCACGTCGCACGCCTCGATCAACTCGTCGCTCATCCCCCAGCCGGTTCCGAGCAGAATATAAACCGGACCCGGGTCGGTTCTCAATCGTCGCCGGAGCTCGCGAAACGAGATCTCCGCCTTCTCCGTCGCCCTCGCCGACGTCGCGACGAGCAACGGTCGGACTCCCTCCGCCGCTTCGATCCAGGCGAGGGTCTCCTCCAGGTCTTCCGCGACGACGACGTACTCCATCGCTTCGCCGCGCCGGCTCGCCTCGGCGGCCCGCTCCCCCTCGGTCCAGAAACCGCGAATCCGCCACGCGATCGCCTTCTGGGACGGAAGGGGCGTCACGACGAAGTAGCGCGCCACACCGTAGGTTCGCGCCGACCGTGCGATGTCGTGGACGTCCATCGATGTCGTCGACGTCGCCACGATCTCCCCACGACGGTTGCGCATGGGGAAGTGCAGAAGACCGACATACAGGTTACCCATCCCGACCCGTTCCCTCAAGATCGAGCCCGAGAAGGTCGGGGCGGTTTCGCGCCGTCTTCTTCCACGCCTCGGCCTCGCGGTACGCCTCGATCTTCGCGTGGTCGCCCGACTGGAGGATCTCCGGCACCTCGTGCCCGCGGAAGACCGGCGGACGCGTGTACTGCGGCGCCCCGAGCCGTTTGCGCTCGTCGTAGAACGAGTCGCTCTCGACCGAGTCGAACCGACCGACGACGCCCGGCGTCATCCGCGCCGTCGCTTCGACGACGACCGCCGCGGCCGCCTCCCCGCCGGTCAGGACGTAGTCGCCGATCGAGACCTCCTCGTCGACGAAGTGCACGATCCGCTCGTCGACCCCCTCGTACCGCCCGCACAGGAGGATCAGCCCATCGAGCGCCGACCATCGGTGGGCGTCCGACTGGCGAAAGAGGCGCCCCTGCGAGGACAGAAGGACCGTCCTCGTGCTCGGGCCGCATTCGGGGCGGATCGCCTCGATCCCCCGGACGAACGGCTCCACCTTCATCACCATCCCGGCGGCGCCGCCGTACGGGCGATCGTCAACGACGCGGTGCGGATCGTCGGTGAAGTCCCGCAGGTCGTGCACGTGGATCTCGATCTGGCCGGCCTCGACGGCCTGGCCGAGAACGCCGACCGAGAACAATCCCCGGAGGGATTCGGGAAAGATCGTCAGGACGTCGAATCGCATGGGATCTCTCAGCAACGGGTCGTCAGTCGAGGATCTCGACCACGACCTCCCGATCGAATCTCGCGGCGACCCCCTCGAGGAACGTCCGCAGGGCGCCGATCGTGCGGCCGCTCTTCCCGAGGATCCGTCCGCGATCCTCCTTGCCGACGTGGAGGAAGAAGATGTCCACCCGCTCGGTCTCGATCCGGTCGATCTTGACTCGGTCCGGATGCTCGACGAGCGAATGGACGAGAAACTCACACAGCCGAAACAGCACCACGCCTCCCGGATCAGGCCTCTTCCTTGGCCTCCTCGGCATCCTCCGCCGGCTCCTCGGCCTCGGGCTCTTCCTCCGAGGCGTCTTTCGCTTCTTCCTCGGGCTCGGCGGCGTCTTCGGCCTCTTCCTGCTCCGCTTCCTCGGTCGGCTCTTCGGGCTTCGCTTCCTCTTCGGCGGCGGGCTCCTCTTCCTCCGCGGCCTCCGAGGTCTCCTCGACCTCCTCGGCGGCTTCTTCCACGGGTTCCTCCGCGGGCTCCTCGGCCGGCTCTTCGGCCTTCGCTTCCTCCGCCGGAGGCTCTTCCTTCTTCTTCCGCTTGGTCGAAGGCTTCAATTCCTTCGGCTGGATGGCGACCGTCTCGCCGCGCTTCGCCGCGTCCCACGCCGCCATGACCCCGGCCTTGGCCAGGACGGACCGAGCGGCGCTCGTCGCCTTCGCCCCGTCGAGGAGCCACTGGAGCGCCGTCTCGCTGTCGATCTCGAACGTCGGCGGGTTCGTCTTCGGGTCGTAGAACCCGAGATCCGCGACGACCTTCGCGTCCCGCGGCTTCTGGCCGTCGAGCACGACGACGCGATACGACGGCTGTCCCTTGCGGCCGACCCGCTTCAATCGAATCTTCGCTGCCATAGCTTCACCTCAGTACGATGGATGTCGTGAAACGAAAGACCGTATCTACGAGGCCTCAAGCATATCGAACGGCGAACGACCTTTCCCCCGACGCCCTCCGACCACCTTCAGCGCCCGCTTGGCCTCCTCGAACCGCGACAGGACACGATTGACGTCTCGCACCTTCGTCCCGCTGCCGCGAGCGATTCGTTTCTTTCGGCTACCCCCGATTATAGACGGGTTGAGCCGTTCTTCCACCGTCATCGACCGGAGGACGGCGAGGGCCCGCTCCACCTCGGCCTCCTCATCGGAGTCCGAGGACGCCCTCAGCCTCGCCGCCCCGGGGAGGCGCTCGAGGATCGTCGACACCGGCCCGAGCTTCTGCATCTCCTCCAGCTGCTCGAGAAAGTCCTGGAGGGTGAGGCGATTCTTGCGGACCCGCCGGACGAGATCCTCGGCCTTCTCCCGATCGATCCGCTCCTCGGCCTGCTCGATCAGCGTGACGACGTCGCCCATTCCGAGGATCCGATCAGCCATCCGCTGGGGGTGGAACGGTTCGATCCCGTCGATCTTCTCGCCGGTCCCAACGTACACGATCGGCCGTCCGGTCGCGTAGTGGATCGACAGCGCCGCCCCGCCGCGGGCGTCTCCGTCGAGCTTCGTCAGGACGATGCCGGTCAGCCCGAGCCGCTCGTCGAACGCGCCGGCGACGTTCACCGCCTCCTGCCCGGTCATCGCGTCAGCGACGAGGAGGACCTCCGAAGGCTCCGCCTTCGCGACCATTGCCTCCAGCTCGCCCATCATCTCGTCGTCGATCTGCAGCCGGCCGGCGGTGTCGACGAGGACGACGTCGCGGAGGTTCCCCTCCGCCCACTCGACCGCTGCCGCCGCGATCTCGGGCGGGGCGAGGCCGGGGCGCGAGACGACCGGCACGTCGACCTGTGCGCCGAGCTTCTCCAGCTGGTCGACCGCCGCCGGGCGGACCACGTCGGCCGCCGCGAGGACCGGCTTGCGGCCTTCTTTCTTGAGCAAAGCGGCCAGCTTCGCCGCCGCCGTCGTCTTCCCCGACCCCTGCAGCCCCACGAGGAGGACGACCGCCGGTCGTCGGTCGAGCGACAGCGTCGCCCGCTCGCCGCCCATCGTTTCGGCCAGCTCGTTCCGGATGATCTTGATCAGCTGCTGCCCCGGCGTCAGGGAATCGAGGACGGCCTCGCCGACCGCCTTCGCGCGGATCCGCTCGATCAGCTCCTTGGCGACCTTGTAGTGGACGTCGGCCTCCAACAGGGCGAGCCGGATCTCCCGCAGCCCCGACGCGACGTCCTCTTCCGACAGCCTCCCGCGCCCGCGCAGGCGAGCGAAGACGTCGGTCAGCTTCGTCGTCAGGGATTCGAACATCGCGCTCCTCTCTGTCCTCTGTTCGAACGGGCTCCGGCAAGGGTACGGTCCGCCGGACGGCCGATCAACCGGCGAGAAGCCGTTCGAGGAAGGCGGTCGTGTACTCGCCGGTCTTGAATTCGGGCCGCGCGAGAATCGCCGCCAAGAGATCGCGCGTCGTTTCGATGCCTGAGAGCTCGAACCGCTCCAGCGCGGCGATCATCCGGAGGCGGGCGTCCTCGCGATCCGATCCCCACGTGACGAGCTTCGCCACCAGCGAGTCGTAGTAGGGGAGGACGTCCATTCCGCCGTACAGCGCGGTGTCGAGCCGGACGCCGTGCCCGCCGGGAAGCTGATCGATCGTGACCGTCCCGCACGAGGGGAGGAAGTCCCGCTTCGGGTCCTCCGCGTTCAGCCGGCACTCGATCGCGTGCCCGCGCGGCTCGACCCGGTCCTGGACGAACGAAAGTCGCTCCCCCGCGGCGAGGAGGATCTGCTCCTTGATCAGGTTGACGCCGCAGACGACCTCGCTGACGGAGTGCTCGACCTGGATCCGCGCGTTCATCTCGATGAAATAGAGCGCCCCGTCCGGTGCGAGCAGGAACTCGACCGTCCCCGCGTTCCGGTACCCGACGGCGCGCGCCGCCCACAGCGCCGCCTCCCGGAGGTGCTCGCGAGCGTCGTCGCTCAGGCTCGGGGCGGGAGACTCCTCGATCAGCTTCTGGTGCCGCCGCTGAATCGAGCACTCCCGCTCGCCGAGATGGACCATGCTCCCCTCGCCGTCGCCGACGATCTGGACCTCGACGTGTCGCGGTTCGGCGAGCGCCTTCTCGAGGTACAGCGCCCCGTCGCCGCAGGCCGCCTTCGCCTCCTCCGACGCGGCGGTCGCCTTGCCGACGAGCTCGTCCGGGTTCGCCGCCCGGCGCATCCCGCGCCCGCCGCCGCCGAACACCGCCTTGATCAAGAGCGGATAGCCGATCCGTTCTCCGGCCGCGAGGAGCTCGTCCGGGTCTTCCGGGGCCGGCTCGCCGGGAAGGACGGGCACGCCGGCCGCGGCGACCGTCTCCCGCGCCGCCAGCTTGTCGCCGAGCAGCTCCATCACCGATCTCGGCGGTCCGATGAACGTCAGGCCGTGCTCCTCGCACACCTCGACGAAATGCGGATTCTCGGCGAGGAAGCCATACCCGGGATGGATCCCGCCCGCCTCGGCCAGTTCCGCCGCGCTGACGATCGCCGGAATGTTCAGGTAGCTCTTCACCGGCTCCGGCGGGCCGACGCAGACCGACTCGTCGGCCATGCGCAGGTACGGCATCCCGGCGTCGGCCTCGGAGTAGATACAGACGCTTCGCAGGCCGAGCTCGCGGCACGCCTCGATCACGCGGAGAGCGATCTCGCCGCGGTTGGCGATCAGGACGGTGTGGAAGCTCATAGACGGTCGAAAACGAACAGAGGTCGGCCGTACTCGACGGCCTCGCCGTCGTCGGCGAGCACCCGTCGAACCCGGCCCACCTCCTCGGCGTTGATCTCGTTCATCACCTTCATCGCCTCGATCACGCAGAGAGTGTCTCCGGGGTTCACGACGTCTCCGGGCGAGACGAACGGCTCGGCGTCCGGCGACGACCGTCGATAGAACGTCCCAACGAGCGGCGCCGAGACGGCGAACGTGTCTTCCGACTCTTCCTCGCCCGGAACCGGCGGACCCGGCTCGACGCGGATCGGCGGTGAGGACGGTCGAACGGCCGCACCGGCGAGATCCTGCTTCACCGTGATCCGCTGATCCCCTTCGCAGACGGTGATCTCGGTGAGACCCTCCGCCTTCAGCAACCGGATGATCTGTTGAAGCTGGTCGAGCTCCACGTTCTCCCCTCCACGAGGCCGGCCATTGTACAGGGACTCCCTCCGTCACAGCAACGGCCCAAGCGTTGTTGCACCCAGGGACCCCGGACCTATAATACGGAACCGTGAGGTGAAAGAGACTGTGTCCATAGGCGCACAACTTGCGCTGCTTCTTTTCTTGATTGCCGCTTCCGCCTACTTCTCCAGCACAGAGACCGCGGTCACGTCGCTCGCCGGAGGGCGGCTCCGCTATCTGATCAACGCGCACGGCCGGAAGAAGCGTGCTCTCACGCTCCTCCTGGAGGAGCCGAACGACCTGATCACCGCGCTCCTCGTCCTCAACAACCTCGTCAACGTGATGGCCAGCTCGCTGATGACCCTGGTGGTCATTCAGATCCTGCCGAACACGTCCCAGGGCGTGCAGGGGCTGATCGCGACGGTCGTGATGACCGTCTCGCTCCTCGTCTTCGGCGAAATCACCCCGAAGAACTTCGCCAAGCACAACGCCGAGCGGCTGACCCTGCTGACGATCAACCAGATCTACGGGATGACGCGCTTGCTCCGCCCGCTGATCTGGCTCTTCCGCGGCGCGGCGCGCTCCATCGGGAGGATCTTCGGCGTCGACCTGTCGGAGGTGGAGCCGTTTCGGGTGAGCGACGAGCAGATCGAGACCTTGATCGACGCCGGCGAGGAGAGCGGCCTCCTCAACCAGGCCGACGGCGAGATGATCCGACGGATTTTGGATTTCGACGAGATGACCGCCGAGCAGGTGATGGTCCCGCGTCCCGACGTGCAGGCGATCGAGCTCGGCACGTCTTTGGAAGAGGTTCAGCAGATCGTCGCCAAGGACGGGCACTCGCGCTTCCCCGTTTACCAGGAGGTCCCCGATGCGATCGTCGGCACCCTCTACGTCAAGGACCTCCTCTCCTGCGATCCGACCGACGCCGAGACGACCCTCGAGGGCCTCCTCCGCCCGGCGTTCTTCGCACCGACGACGCAGCCGATCAACGTCCTCCTGCGCGAGTTTCAACGCCAGAAGGTCCACGTGGCCGTCGTCATCGACGAGTTCGGCGGGATGGCCGGGATCGTCACGCTGGAGGACATCCTCGAGGAGATCGTCGGGGAGATCGAGGACGAGTACGACCGCCCGACGTCGGTCATCCAGCGCATCTCGGAAGACGAAGCGCTCGTCACCGGCGACACCGCCGTCCACGACCTGAACCGAGCGATGGCGGCGGAGCTCCCCGAGGACGAAGGCGTCACCATCAACGGCCTGATCCAGAACCGCCTCGGCACCATGGCCAAGCTGGGCGACAAGGTGGCGATCGGCCCGGTGACCCTCCTCGTCGAGCGGGCGACCGACCGGGAGATCACCTCGGCCCGCGTCCATGTCGATCGTACGACGGAAGCCGAAGAAGCGGAAGGCTGAGCGGGGCGTGCAAACGGGAGGTCCCATGAAGCGGCTCGTCGTTTCACTCTTCGTTGTCGCAGTGCTGGCCGTCCCGGCGTCGGCCGCCGAGCCGACGTGCGTCCTCAACGTCCGCTACGACGCCGAGGGTCGGCGATTCGACGGAACCGTCGAGCTCCACCTCGTCCCGACGGGGCCGACCGTTTACCTCTCGCTCCTCGCGAACCTCGACCGGGAGCCGAACCCGTACCTCTCGCCGCGAACGAGCGACGCGCGGTATCCGTTCGGCTTCGAGGCGTCGGAGACGACCGTCATCGGCGTCGAGCGACTGGAGGGCGGCGACGCTTTGCCGCTGCCGTTCCGCACCCTCGCCCTCCCGCCGGCGTGGCAGACGTACTCGCTCGACGACACGGTCCTCGCGATCGATCTGCCGGAGGCCGCTCCGGACGGCGACGCGCCCATCACGCTGCGGATCGGTTTCACCACGAAGGTTCCGCGCAGCTCGATCGGGGATCAGGGGATCACCCACGGGATCCTGACGTGGAGGTTCGGTTGGTATCCGACCCTCTTCCCGGCGCAGGAGGAGATCGTCGAGGCGGACGGGCGGATCGCCTACGCCGGACGCGAGGCGTTCCCTCTGACGTTCCCGTGGTGCCGGATCGAAGCGACCGTCACCGTCCCCGGCTCGTACGATCTGATCGCCGGAACCGACGTCCTGGAGCAAGTCGGGGAACCGGGCGAGGAGGACGCGGAGAAGCGGTTCCGCATCGCGTACGACGCGCCGGCCCGCTCGCTCGGGCTGACGATCGGGACCGACTACCGCCGCTACACGCTCGACGGGCCGATCCCGATCGAGGTCGCGTTCCTCCCGGGCCACGAGGAGGAGGCCCGGTTCTTCGCCACCCTCGCCCGCGACATCCTCGAAGCGTACGAGGAACGCTGCGGGCCGTATCCCAGGGCGCGACTGACGATCGTCGAGAATCCGAACGACGACGGACTCTCCTTCGCCGCCGACGGGATCGTCTGGCTGTCGCGGCGGTTCTTCACCCATCGGAACGTCCTCTTCTTCGGGGCGCTCAACCGCGTCGCCGAGTACGTCCTCGCCCACGAGATCGCACACCAGTGGGTCGGCCTCGGAACCGGGATCGACCTGAACGCCGAGGCGTGGCTCTCCGAGGGGCTCGCCCAGTACCTCGCGGTTCGGTACTACGAGGACCGGTACGGTGCGTTCGAGCCGAACCTGTTCGGCTTCGGCTCCCCGGGCATCATCGAGGAGCTCGTCAAGCGCCAGTTCGGGTATTTCAACCTCCGCGAGCACTTCATCGAGCTCCCCTACCTGACGACGCAGTACGTCGGGTTCGACGAAGCGCTGGTCAAGCCGATCGAGAACGTCCGATTCGGCAACGCATCGGACGTCCGCCTCTACGATAAGGGATACCTCGTCGCCCGATCGATTGCCGCCGCGACCGGGGAGGACGCGTTCGAGCGCGCGATCATGCGGGCGATCGACGAAAGACAAGCGGACCTGCTCGACGTCCGGACGCTCCAGGCGCTGCTCGAGGAGGAAGCCGGACGCCCGCTCGACGAGATCTTCGACACGTGGGTCTTCGGTCCCGGACGCGTCGACTACGCGATCCGGATCGCGTCCCGCGAGCGCTCCGGGTCCGAGCACGTGACGACCGTCGTCGTGACGCGCTCCGGGGGGACCCCGCAGCCGGTCGAGGTCGAGGCGACGCTCCGGTCCGGCGCGACCCTCCGTCAGGAGTGGTCCGGGGAGTCGGAGACCGGCGAGCTGGTCTTCCGGACCCCGTCGTGGGTCGCCCGGGTGACGATCGACCCCGACCACCGACTCCCCGATCTCGACCGGTTGAACAACAACGCCCCGGTGAAGGTCGTCGGCGGAGCGAACGAGGCGGCGTATCCGCTCGACGCCTACGTCCTGACCGCCGACACCGAGACCGGCGGCCTGACCTTCTCGTACCTGGACCGGTTCCGCGTCTCCGTCGCGCAGGGGTCCGCTTCGGCGCAGATCAAGCTCGGGCGGAACCACCGGCTCTCCGCGCGCACGTCCGCCGGTGGAGACCGATTCGTCGGGGGGATCGCGTTCACGACCATCGACTACGCCCAGCCGGAGACCGGGTCGCCGGCGACGTTCTGGGAGCCGGACGTCTCGTGGACCGTCGGCGTCGAGCGGCTGTACGCGGGGGAGACGCCGTTCGTCGCCTTCGGGCTCGACGTCGTCGATCATCCTTCGTTCGCCTCGTCGCGGACCCACGCGCTGTCGATCGACGTCGCCGCGGACGGCTCCGGCCGTCTGTCCGTGAGCGCGAGCGACGAGCTGCGCGTCTTCCCCGGCGCGTACCTCCAGGGCAGCGCCCGGTTCGGTCTCGGCTTCGCCGATCCGCCGACGCCGTTCCGCTTCCGGCTGACCGGGCTCCACGCGTTCTCTCCACCGCCGACGGCCCACGAGCTCGTCGGGAGGCTCGGTTTGGAGATCCCGGTCGTCGCGGAGACGCCGTACAACCTGTTCAACCTGGCGATGGTCGATGCGACCCGGTCCCGCCTCTTCCTCGCCGGAGGGATCGGTTGGACAAGCCTAGACGAATTCGGTACAACGTCGCCCTACATGGAGGCGGGGATCGAGCAGATCGTCGATCTCTCGACCCTGGGCGGACTGCTGTCGCTGCAGGTGCAGGTGGGGGTGGCGACGCCGGTGATGGGCGCGGGCGCGCCCGTCCTCTACGCCCGGGTTTCCCTGTAGCCGGAGGAAGGCCCATGAAGGTCCCGTGTCGGTGGCTCGCAGACTACGTCGATCTCGACGTCTCGGAGGAGGCAATCGCGCGGCTCGCCGAGCGTCTGACCCTCGCCGGGATCGAGGTCGAAGGGATCGAGAAGACCGGTTCGCTCCGCAACGCGGTCGTCGGGCGCGTCGTTTCGAGCGAGCCGCTTCCCAGGTCGGATCACCTGACGCTCTGCGCGGTCGACGTCGGCTCGGAGACGGTCGAGATCGTCTGCGGCGCCGCGAACGTCGCCGACGGCGCGCTCGTCCCGGTCGTCCTCCCCGACGGCGAGCTTCCGACCGGCCTGAAGATCGAACGGCGGAAGATCCGCGGCGCGACCTCCAACGGGATGATCTGCTCGAAGGAAGAGCTGCGGCTGGAGGAGCGCTCGGACGGCATCTGGAACTTCGAGCCGGGGCTCGACCTCGAGGTCGGAGCCGACCTGACGACCGTCCTCGAGTACGACGACACGATCTTCGACATCAAGGTCCCGTCGAACCGCCCGGACTGCGCCAGCGTCTACGGGGTCGCGCGCGAGGTCGCGGCCTCGCTCGACCGCCCGCTCGCCGGGCTGGAAACCGACGTCGAGGAGACGCTCCCCCCTGCTGCCGATCGGATCCGGATCGAGATCGAGGACCCGTCCGACACGCCGCGGTACGCCGTCCGGTTGATGGACGGGATCGCGATCGCCCCGGCGCCGCTTCGAATGCAGCATCGCCTGATCAAGGCCGGGATGCGGCCGCTTTCGAACGTCGTCGACGCGACGAACTACGTCATGCTCGAGCTCGGACATCCGCTCCACCCGTTCGACGCCGATCTCATCGAAGAGCCGATCGTCATCCGCCGCGCCGAACCGGGCGAGACCTTCCGGACGCTCGACGGCGTCGATCGGCGGCTGACCGAGGACGTCCTGATGATCGCGGACCGGCGGGGCGGCCTGGCGATCGCCGGGGTGATGGGCGGGGAGCGGAGCGAGATCCGCTCCGAGACGACCCGACTCCTCCTCGAGATCGCGTCGTTCACCGGCTACACGATCCGCAAGTCGTCCCGCGCCGTCGGGCTGCGGAGCGAGGCGTCGCAGCGGTTCGAGCGGAGGATCGATCCGGAGAGCGTGGCCCTCGCCGCCGAGCGCGCCGCGCACATGATCCAGAAGCTCACCGGCTGCTCGGTCCATCGGGGCCTCTCCGACGCTTATCCGGCGCCGAGCGAGACGCGGACGGTCCGTCTACGCCCCGAACGCGCCTCGCTCCTCCTCGGCCTCGACCTCGATCGGGCGACGTGCCTCGACGTCCTCCGCCGGCTCCAGATCGGCGCCGAGGAGAACGGCTCGGCGATCGCCGCGACGGTCCCCTTCTTCCGTCCCGATCTCGAGCGAGAGGTCGATCTGATCGAGGACGTCGGGCGGATCTACGGCTACGATCGGCTCGAGGCCATCGGGCCGACGCCGGTCCTCCTGGTCGGGCGGAAGGACGCCACCGAGCGGGCGAAGGACCGAATCCGCGAGATCCTGACCGGTCTCGGGATGATCGAGGTCGTCGGCGACGGCTTCGACAAGCGGGCCTGGCGCGAGCCGCTCGGAATCCCGGACGACGACCTCGTCCGACTCGCGAACCCGATGACCGTCGCGCAGTCGAGGCTCCGATCGAGCCTCATTCCGGGCGTCCTCTCGATCGTGGAGACGAACCTGAGCCGCGGCGTCGAAGGAGGGATGGTCTACGAGGTCGGCAAGGTCTTCTCCGCGTCCGGGGGCGAGCGGGAGTCGCTCGGCGGCGCCCTGTTCGGACGGACCGGGGTCCCCCTCCGCGGCAAGGAGCGCGTCTCCCTCCCGATCGCTCGGGGGATCCTGAACGACCTGTTCAAGCGGCTCCGCCTCGGCGGCGTCGAGGTCCGCGCGGAGGACCTTCCTCCGTACCTCCACCCCGGGCGCGCCGCGCGGTTCGTCCGCGAAGGACGACCGATCGGCCTCCTCGGCGAGCTGTCCCCATCCCTGAGCGAGCGGTTCGCCGTCCCGACGACGGTCCTCGTCTTCGAGCTCGACGCGGCCGAGCTGATGGTCCACGCCGAAGATCCGATCGCCTACTTCGAGCCGCCTCCATTCCCGGCGTCGAAGCGGGACCTCTCCGTCTCGGCGCCGTCCGGGCTGGCGGAGGCGGAGGTCCGCGAGGCGATCCTGGCGGAGCCGGAGGTCGAGACGGCGCTGCTCTACGACCTCTACGAGGGCGAACAGGTCGGTGAAGGGCGGAAGGGCCTCACCTACGAGCTCGCCTTCCGCGCCGCGGACCGGACGCTGACCGATCCGGAGGTCGACGGGATCGTCGCGCGGATCGAGTCCCGCCTCGGCGCGCTCGACGTTCGCCTCCGCACGTAGATGGACAAGACGATCATCGCCCGCGATCCGGCCGAGATGGAGGAGATCGGAATCGGGATCGCGGAGGACCTCACGGACGGCTCTCTCGTCTCCCTCGTCGGCCCGCTCGGCTCGGGGAAGACGACGCTGACCAAAGGGATCGCCAAGGGCCTCCTGATCACCGAGGTGGTCGTGTCGCCGAGCTACCTCCTCGCCCGGACGTACGAAGGCCGGCTGACGCTTCACCACATCGACGCGTACCGGATCTCCTCGCTCGCCGAGTTCGCCGAGGTCGGCCTCGACGCGTACCTGCCGCCGGAGCGCGGCGTCGCCGTGGTCGAGTGGCCGGATCGGATCGACGGGCTCGTCGAGCGAAGCGACGTGCACGTGAGGATCGAGATGCTCGAGGACGGGGCGCGGCGCGTCCACGTGAGAAGATAGTTCGGGGTTCGCGGTGCGCAGTTCGCGGTTGAGAAGTGGAAACCTAGGTTCGTAGGGTTCATGGGGTTCGTTGGGAGCGGCGGCCCACAGTACGGGGTTTGCGGCGCGAGAACGTCGCACGCAAGATGTGACGTGACAGGCCGTGGCGCGACGGGATCCGCGACTCCGCCGTCACTCGGAGGAGAACCAGACCCCGTCGACCGCCGCGCCGCAGGCCGGGCAAGCTCCGTCGACCGTCCGATTCTCCCGAATCCGGTAGCCGCTCCGAAGGATGAGGCGCTCGTTGCACTCGGCGCATCGGGTCTCCTCGCCCTCGCCGGGGACGTTCCCGACATAGACGTAACGAAGCCCGGCCTCACGACCGAGGCGGGCGGCCCGTTCGACCGTCTCGACCGGCGTCGGCGGGCGGTCGGCCAGCCGGTACGCGGGGAAGAACCGGCTGACGTGCCACGGGATCCGGGGCGAGATCCCGACGATCGCCTCGGCCGTCCCGCGGAGCTCGTCGTCGGCGTCGTTGATCCCCGGGATGACGAGCGTCGTCACCTCAACCCAGACGCCGGCCTCGGTCAGCCGCTCGATCGTGTCGAGGACCGGGCGGACGTTTCCGCCGACGAGCTCGCGGTGGACGCGGTCGGAGATCCCCTTCAGATCGACGTTGATCGCATCGAGGTACAGGGCGATCGCCGCGAGCGTCTCCTCGGTGAAGTAGCCGTTCGACACCCAGACGTTGGCCAACCCTTCGTCCTTGGCGAGGCGCATCACGTCGAGGACGTACTCGACCGCCACCGTCGGCTCGGTGTACGTATAGGCGATCGAGCGGCAGCCGTTCGCGACCGCGTCGGAGACGACCTCCTCCGCCGGGACCCGATCGCCGATGATCCGCCCGTCGTGCTCGCGGGGGTACTGCGAGATGTAGTGGTTCTGGCAGTGTAGGCAGGTGAAGTTGCAGCCGACCGAGGCGATCGAGTAGGCCCGCGTCCCCGGATAGAAGTGGTACAGCGGCTTCTTCTCGATCGGGTCGACGTCGCGGGCGACCAGCCGACCGTAGACGAGGCTCACGAGCGTCCCGTCGACGTTCTCCCGCACCGCGCAGACGCCCCGCGCGCCCGGCTCGATGACGCAGCGGTGCGCGCAGACGCGGCACCGGACGCGACCGCCGGTCAGCCTGTCGTACAGCATCGCCTCGTGCATCGGGTTCACCGGACGCATGCTAGCACACCGGCCGAACGGAGGGAAGCCGGGTCTTTCGCGCACGAGACGCTTTCCGTACCATCGATCCCATGTCGCTGTTGCAGATCGATCGACTGAGCAAGGCCTTCGGGGCGGACGCCCTGTTCGACCCGTTCTCCGCCCAGATCTCCCGCGGAGACCGGATCGCCTTGATCGGCGACAACGGCGTCGGGAAGTCGACCCTCCTCCGGATGATCGCCGGCGCCGAAGAGCCAACCGAGGGCGGGGTTCGATCCGTTGGGGAGGTCCGGATCGGCCACCTGCCTCAGACGGCGCGACTGGAAGGAAACGGCTCGGTCCGGGACGCGGTCGAGCGGGCGTTCGCCGAGGACCGCGCCGTCGAGCGGGAGCTCAGGCGGCTCGAAGCGTCGATCGCGGACGGAGCCGACGACGAGACGCTCCACCGCTACGACGAGCTCCTCCATCGGTTCGCCGACGGGGGCGGGTACGAGATCGAGGCGAAGGTCCGCACCGCGCTCGCCGGCGTCGGATTCGGCGAGGCCGAGCACGACAAGCCGGTCGGCCTCCTCTCGGGCGGCGAGGCGGCGCGCGCCGCCCTCGCGCGCACCCTGCTCGAAGAGCCGGACGTTCTCCTTCTCGACGAGCCGACGAACCACCTCGATTTCGCCGCCCTCGACTGGCTCGAGGAGCGGCTCCTCCGGTTCTCCGGCGCCCTCATCCTCGTCTCGCACGACCGCCACCTTCTCGATCGGGTCTCGAACCGAACCTGGGAGATCGCGTTCGGTCGGGTCGCGACGTACCGCGTCGGCTACGGGGCCTCGCGGCCGCTCCGCGACGCGGAGCGGCAAAGACAGCTCGACCTGTTCGAGAAGCAGGAAGAGACGATCGATCGGTACAGGGACTTCGTCCGCCGCCACAAGGCGGGGCAGAAGCACCGCCAGGCCAGGGACCGCGAGCGGAAGCTCGAGCGGATCGAGAGGGAGCGGATCGAGCAGCCGAGAGAGGCGAAGCGGATCTCCTTGCGCATCCCCGTCGGCCGGCCGAGCGGGAAGCGGGTCCTCTCGCTCCGGGACCTGGTGATCGGCTTCGACCGACCGCTCTTCGCCTGCCCCGATCTCGACCTTCAGCGGGGGGAGAAGGTCGCGATCATCGGGCCGAACGGCTGCGGCAAGACGACGCTCCTGCGGACGATCGCGCGGGAGCTCGCGCCGGTCGCCGGCGCGATCGAGCTCGGGCACAACGTGCGCCCCGCCGCCTACAGCCAGTCCCAGGAAGGCCTTCACGGGACGGACACCGTCCTCGAAGCGATCCTCTCCCGGGCCTCGCTGACGATCAGCGAGGCGCGCGGGCTGCTCGGACGGTTCCTGTTCTCCGGCGACGACGTGATGAAGAAGACCCAGGCCCTCTCCGGCGGGGAGCGAAGCCGGGTCGCGCTCGCGCTCCTCGCGCTGATCGAGGGGAACCTGCTGCTGCTCGACGAGCCGACGAACCACCTCGACCTGGCCAGCCAGGAGATCCTCGAGCGGGCCCTCCTCGACTACGAGGGGACCGTCCTTCTCGTCTCCCACGATCGCGCCCTCCTCGAAGCGGTCACGACGCAGGTCTGGCTGATCGACGAAGGCCGGATGAACGCCCACACCTACGGGTACGCCGAGCACCGCCGCCGAAGGCTCGAGGCGACGAACGGCGGGGCGGACGCCGCGCGGCCGCGGGGGCGGACCGCGACGTCGAGCCGCCGAAAGCGGGGCACGACGGAGGCCGGCCGCGCGCGCATCGACCAAGAGGC
Organism: uncultured Thermotogae bacterium; assembly: GCA_964466035.1. GTDB lineage: Bacteria > Bipolaricaulota > Bipolaricaulia > UBA7950 > UBA9294 > JANQEA01. The sequence goes on along the minus strand of CAYXLR010000001.1, from coordinate 228,077 downwards.
CCTCCGAGCGCTGGAGTCGGAGATCGAGGAGATCGAGGAGCGCTTCGAACGGGTCGAGAGCGAACTCGTCGAGGCGAGCACCGCGGGGGACGGGCGCCGGATCGCCGCGCTCGGCGGCGAGCATCGGGACCTTCAGCGCGCCCTGGCGAAGATGTACGATGCGTGGCACGCCGCCGTGGAGGACTCGGCCCGGAAGGAGGGCGCCGGATGATCGCCGATCGAGTGGGGAAGGTTCTCGCGGGAATTCCTTCGCACGTCTCCGTTCTCGCCGCCGCCAAGACGCGATCCGTCGACGAGATCCGCGCCGCGATCGAAGGCGGGATCCGTCTCGTCGGACAGAACTACGTCCAGGAGGCGCAGCGCGCGATCGAGGCGCTCGGTCGCGACGCGGCCGAGTGGCATATGATCGGCCATCTTCAGCGGAACAAGGCGAAGGCCGCCGTTCGGCTGTTCGATACGATCGAGACCGTCGACTCGGTCCGCCTCGCCGAGGCGATCGACCGGGAGGCGGCGAAGGTCGGTCGCGTCCTGCCGATCCTGATCGAGGTCAACTCCGCCCGCGAGCCGCAGAAGTCCGGGGTCCTCCCGGAAGAGGCCGCCGACCTGGTCCGCACGATCGCCGGGCTTCCCTCGATCCGGATCGAGGGGCTGATGACGATGGGCCCCCTCGTCGACGACCCGGAGGAGATCCGCCCGTTCTTCGCGGAGACGAAACGCCTGTTCGACGAGATCGCCGGCCTCCGGATCCCGGACGCCGGGATGCGGGTCCTCTCGATGGGGATGAGCGATTCCTTCGGGATCGCGATCGAAGAGGGCGCGACGCTGGTCCGGCTCGGGACCGTCCTGTTCGGTCCGCGTCCTTCGTAGTCGCCGGCATGCACCCGAACCGCAGTTGTCGCCCGCCGAGCGGCTCGCTATGGTGGAGGACCCCTCAAGCGAAGGAGGTGGCTCGCATGCCGACCTACATCCTCCTCAGTCGACTGACCGACACCGGCGCCGGGACGATCAAGGAGCATCCGGAGCGGATCAAGGAGGTCAACCAGGAGATCGAGGCGTTCGGGGCGCACGTCGTCCACCAGTACGCGACCCTCGGGGCCTACGACTTCGTCTCCGTCGTCGAGGCGCCCGACCTCGCGGCGATCGCCCGCGTCTCGGTCGAGCTCGGCTCGCGCGGAAGCGTGAAGATCCAGACCCTCTCCGCCGTCCCGATCGACGACTTCATCGCCAACCTCAAGTAGCCCGCGCCTCGGCTTGAACGAGCCGACACGAAGCGAACGGCCGCCGGTCTTGCCCGGCTTCGCGATGCGCCCTACGCTCCGCTCATGACCGCGGTCGGAACCGGTGGGCGGGAGGACGTCCCCCGCGTCGTCCTCGACACGAACGTCTTCGTCGCCGCGGCGTTCCGTCCGCGGAGCCACGCCGCGCGGATCGTCGAGGCCGCCCGTGAGGGACGGCTGCGGCTGATCTGGAACGAGGCGACGCGACGCGAGACACGGAGAATCCTCGATCGGATCCCGCCGATCTCGTGGGAGCCGTTCGCCGACCTCTTCCGCGAGGAGAACCGCCATCGGGGCCGGGTCAATCCGGACTGGTTCGGACAGGTCGACGATCCGGCCGATCGGGTGTTCGGCGCGCTCGCTTACGCCGCCGGGGCGACGCTGATCACCCAGGACGACGACCTCCTCGACGGCCGCTCGAACGTCGGGGTCCCGATCCTCACGCCGACCGAGTTCCTGCGCAACTCGTAGCCGGAATCCGACCGAGGCGCTCCCCGCGGCGTGGGCGCCGGGCACGCCGGAGGACGGCTAGCCGCACGTCACGCGGTCTCGCCCCGCCTCCTTGCTTCGGTAGAGAAACTTATCCGCCCGCTCGAGCGTCTCGCTCGGATCTTCGCCGGGCCGAGCGATCCCGCCGCGCCGAATCCCCATCGCTTCCATCTTTCCTCTCGAAGAACGGACCGCCGGCCCGGACTAGAACGTGTACGTCGTTCCGACCGTCCCGAGGACGAACGCGTCGGGCAGCCGCTCGGCGAACCGCCGCATGGCGTCGAAGCCGGTGCAGTGCGACGGGACGATCATCGCTGGTTCCATCTCCGCGATCGCGTCGACGGTCCGTTCGATGTCCGCCTCGTCCGCGCGCCCGAGGTGGAAGCCGCCGAGGACCGCGTACACCGTTTCGACGCCCGAGATCGCCTGCGCGTGCCGCACGGTGTTGACGATCCCGGAATGCGCGCATCCGGCGATGACGACGAGCCCCTTCCCCTCGACGTGAAGGACGATCGACTGGTCCTCCTCGAGGTCGTCCGGAAGGAAGCGGTCCCCCTCGCGGTAGCGGAGGAGTTCGGATCGCCCGGCGGTCTCGAAGCTCTCCCGCGGAACGTAGCCGGTCGTCCAACATCCGTCCACGATCCGATGCGGTCCCTCCGACTCGACGATCGACGCGCCGAGCGCTGTCCATTCCGCCCGCTTCGTCGACTTCACCGGACCGTAGCGCCGGCCGTCCTTGTAGAACGCCCATCGCTCGCGGAACGCCGCCGGGTGGACGACCAGCGGAACCGTTTCCGGCTTCGCGTACTCGATCAACGTCTCGTCGGGCGTCTTCGACGGGAACGTCTTCGGCTCCGTCGGGCGGCAGACAACCCGGAGGATCTCCGACAGCCCGGCCACGTGATCCCAGTGCCCGTGGCTCAGCGCGATGACGCCGATCGACCCTGGATCGATCTCCATCCTGCCCAAGTTCTCGAGCACCGCCGAGGAGGTCGCGCCCGCGTCCCAGAGGATCCGCCGCTCCTCGGAAGGAAGCTCGATCAGCGCCGAGAATCCGTGCTCCGCGATCAGCGTTCCGCCCGCGTACCGCTTCACGCCCTCGGTCGATCGCGCGAGCATGCCTGCAAGGTTGTCCACCACGATCGTGACGGTGGCGCTCGCCGTGACGCCGAATTCGCTCTTTGAAGTCACACGATCACCTCAGTCGGCCATTCTATCGAGCGCCTGGAGACCGACCAACCCGTTGCGGCGCGCGAAGGAGCTTGATAGAGTGAGTCGGCGGTCGGCACCCGGATGACCGGTGCGGACAGAACGAGGGAGGCGAGCCCATGCCACTGCGTGAGTACGAGACCGACAGTCTGGAGACATCGAACGGCGATCTGGAGATCACGTTCCTCGGCCACGGATCGCTCCTGTTCGCCTACGGCGGGAAGTGGATCTACGTCGATCCGTTCGGCCGGGTCGCCGACTACTCGACGCTGCCGAAGGCGGACGTCGTCCTGATCACCCACGAGCATCACGATCACCTCGATCCGGAGGCGTTGGCGCAGATCCGAACCGACGCCACCGACGTCGTCTGCACCGAGCTGTGCGAGGGACGGATCGAAGGCGGAACGGTCATGCGAAACGGCGACGTCGCCGAGGTCCAAGGCCTGCACGTCGAGGCGATCCCCGCCTACAACCTCGTTCACAAACGCGAGAGCGGCGATCCGTTCCACCCGTTGGGGAACGGTAACGGCTACGTCGTCACATTCGACGATCTGCGCGTCCTCGTCGCCGGGGACACGGAGAACACGCCGGAGCTGAAGGCGCAATCCGACATCGACGTCGCCTTCCTGCCGATGAACCTCCCGTACACGATGTCGCCGGAGATGGTCGCCGACGTCGCGATCGCGATGAAGCCGCGGATCCTCTACCCGTATCACTTCGGAAGCACGGACACGGGGCGGCTCGTCGAGCTGCTGAAGGACCGTCCGGAGATCGAGGTTCGAATCCGCAGCTTGGCCTAGCGGCCGCGCCCCGTCTTCCTCCCGCGCGCCGGGGACGGTACACTGTGTCGGCGCCCTCGGACGCGCACCGTGCAAAGGAGGATTCATGAAACGCCTGTTCGATCCGCTGTCGCTGATGGTGGTCACGCTCGCGGGGATCGCGATCGTGTCGATCGTCGCCATCTCGATGCAGAACGTGTGGGGATTCGTGATCGGCATCGCCATCGGGCTCGGCCTCGTCTTCGGAGGGATCCTCCGATTCCGCGCGAACGACCTCGAGACGGCCAAGCTCACCTGCCTCGTCGTGACCGTCGCCGGGGTCGTCCTCGGCTTCATCAGCCTCTTCCTCGGAGGGGCGAACATCGCGCTGGGCATCGTCAACATCCTGATCGTCGTCCCGACAGGCTACGCGTGGTACCTCATGCAGACGGGAGAGCACTGAAGCCGTAGGCGATCAGGCGGAAGGGCGCGTCGTCGCCGCAAAGGAGCTCCGCGGCGCCCGAGTCGAGCTTCGCCCTGCGCCAGACCGATGCGAAGTCAGCCGCTGACTCCCGAGGGCTCCCGGTGACCCGTGCACGCTACACTTCGGAAGAGGTCTTGGGCGATGAGGGGGGAGCCTTGGAGTTTCCGGGCGTCTCGGCGCTTTCCGTGTCGGTCTCTCCGCCGCCCGAGCGGGCGCGCCCCTTGCTTCCATGGTCGGTCTTGTAGAAGCCGCTTCCCTTGAACTGAACGGCGACGAGCGGCATCAGTCGGTGCGAGGCGGTGCTGCCGCAGACCGGACAGGTGGGGGTCTCGGAGTCGACGCCCGGCAGCACGAGGACGCGGTACCGGTTCCCGCAGGACTCGCATTCGTGCCGATGGATCGGCATGGACGATCTCCTTTTTCCCCGCGACGGCCGGACCCGCCGGCCGCGTTCTACGCCTTCGATCGCCAGGAAGGGTAGTAGCGGATCCCTCCCGGTTCAAGGGACGACCGCGAGAGGCTACTCGACACGGACCAGCCGGAAGCCGCGGGTCAGACGCCGGACGAACACGGTCCGGCTCACCGGGCCTTTTACGCCGAAGTACCCCGCGCAGTACCGGACCGCCCGCGTCAGCCGCTCCTCGGCGCGGTCGGTCGACCGCCCCCCACGCACCATCCGAAGGAACTCCGCCCGTTCGGGGGTCCGTTCCTCCGGCAGGCTGCCCGCGATCGCATCGGAGTAACCCGCCGTTCCCGTCGTCTCCATCGCGCGGGCCCGATCCCGCCACTCGCAGAGGGCGGGGCGGTCGTTCGATCGTCCCGCGAGGATCACGGCCGGGATCGACGACGAGGTAGGACGCGACGACACGCGCCGCGTCATCCACCGCAGCACGCTCGTCAGTTCGTCGCGCGCGTCGCGATAGTCGACGTCCACCGGACAGGTCACCTCCTGGCACACGCCGAGAAGGTCGATCGGATGGCTGCCACGGCACTTGATCCCGAGCGAGCCAAGCACCTGACGCATCACGTCCGTGGGGCCGGCCAGGCCGAGGCACACCGTCGCGTTGAGCGCCAGGGTCTTCAGCGAATCGTTCGACATCACGCCGAGGTCCTCGCCGAGCACGCGACCGTCGCTCGCCATGACGACGTCCCGATCGTCCCGTACCGCCAGGATGAGGCTCATTCCGGGTCGGAGGATAGCACGATCGACGAGTTCGCGAAAGCCCGGCCGAGAGGGTGCCGTGTCTTCAGGGAGCGTGCGAAGGCACCTCCGCCCCTCGTCGTCTGCACGCCTCCCAAGACGTCCGTGAGAACGCGAAGTCGTGAGTCCCCATATGACTTTGAGGTTTGACGCAAAGCCGCGGTGCTCGTACAGTGTTCCCGTCGAAGGAGGCACATCCATGTTCATTCACAAGCGCGACCTCGTCGCGCTGGTTCTGGCGCTCGTGTTTCTCGTCGCCGGATCCGGCTCGGCGCTCGCAGACGGCCAGCGATGGACGTTCGACGACCTCGCGGCCCAGCAGATCGAGGATATCCTGGACACGCTGGGAGACGTGATGACCTATGAACGCGACACGGACGGCACAGGCGACCCGATGTGGCGCATATCCATCACCGAGTCGGGATTGAACTTCAGTCTCTACGTCTACGACGACGATGAGGACGATCCCGACAACTACGAGAGCCTGCTGGCCCGGTCGGGATTCGGCATGTCCAGTCCACCCACGATCTGGACCGTCAACGGATACAACCAGGAAAAGCGCTTCAGCCGGGCGTTCTTGGACGAGGACGGGGACCCGATCGTCGAAGCGGACCTGGACGTGGGCGGCGGCGTGACGGACGAGGCCATCACGCGATTCTTGCTCCGGTTCACCCTCAGCGTGAACAGCTTCGCGAGCTGGATCGGGTATCAGTAGCCTACGTGTAAAGGCCTTCACAAGCAGAGCCTCGCACGGAGCGAGAATTGGAGGCCGGCGGGTCGCGTGAGGCGAGTCGTATCGTCCGTTGTGACTTCCCGTACACCTCCCTCCGATTTGACGTCGCTCCCGGTGAGACCTACGCTGGCGTGGGGGTGAGAGGGATGAACGACGTTCTCGTCTTGGTTGGCTCGGGGGCCGCCATTCTTCTGGGGACTATCCACTTCGCGTCAACGGTGCCCGCTCTCAGGGGCTTCAAGGATACGCCGGCCAACGAAGCCGGGATGGTTCGCGCCATGTGGCACGGCGTCGGGTTCATGCTTCTTTTCCTCGGCGGCCTGCCGATGGCGATGATCCTGCTCGGGATCTACGTCGGCCGTGCCGCAACCGTCGTCGGGATCGCAGCCACCGCCTTCGCCGGGGTTATGGCGATCGCCGACTTCATCGCCTATCGACGGACCACCGTCGCCATGGGCAAGGCCGTTCCGTTCGTCTTCGCTACCATCGCCGTGCTCATCGCACTTGGGACTTTCCTCTGACGCACAGGGAGGGCGGATACGCCGGGAATCCCAGCGAATCAACGCAGGCATCGATTACCTCCTCCCGCCGGGAGCAACGGATTCGTGCTCGTCGACACGGAGGCGCGAGAGTGTGGAGCCGCCTCATGCGAGGACTCGAGGCGCCGAGGCACGAAGGAGTCCGTCCGGTGAACGGAGTTGATTGCGAGCCGAACCGCTCAAGGTATCCCCGGTACTTGCTGGCCCTTTCGGGGCTCACCGCCACCCTGGCGGTCGCGGCGCCGACGATGGCGATGCCGGTCCTGTTCGCGGAGATCGCCGAGGATCTCGGACTGACCCTCGTCCAGGTCGGCGCCGTCTGGGGGACCGTCTCGTTCGCCGGCCTGTTCACGAGCCTGATCGGTGGAATGATCGGCGACCGGTTCGGGACGAGGCGGACGCTCGCCGTCGCGTGCCTTCTGCTCGGTCTGGCCGGCGCCTCGCGCGGGCTGGCGAACGGCCTCGCCACGATGACGTTCACCGTCTTCCTGACCGGTCTGTTGACCGCGGCGATCCCGATGAACCTTCACAAGGTCCAGGCGCTGTGGTTCTCGGGGAAGCGGCTCGGCGCGGCCAACGCGGTCGTCTCCGGCGGGATGGCGCTCGGCTTCATGCTCGGCTCGCTCGTCAGCGCGACCGTTCTCTCCCCCTGGCTCGGAAGCTGGCGGAACGTGCTCTTCTTCTATGGAGCCGTCGGCGCCATGTTCAGTCTCCCTTGGGCCCTCGCGCCGGTCTCCCCCCGGGAGACGAGGCGGACGCCGGAGGATCAAGCCGGCTCGATCCGTGAGGGCCTCGCCCACGTGGTCCGCCTTCGCGACATCTGGGTCCTCGGCGTCGCCCTTCTCGGCGTCGGCGGCGGCATCCAGGGGCTGCTCGGCTACCTGCCGCTGTACCTTCGCGACATCGGATGGTCGGCCCCCCTCGCCGACGGATCGCTGGCCGGCTTCCACGCGATCAGCCTGCTCGCCGTCTTCCCGCTCGCGATCCTCTCCGACCGGATCCGGTCGAGACGGACGCTCCTCGTCGCGGCGGCACTGACGACCGTCGTCGGCATCGGACTGCTGTCGATCGTCGACGGCGCGATCATCTGGATCGCCGTCCTGATCGCCGGCGCCGTGCGCGACGGGTTCATGGCCGTGTTCATGACCACCGTGACCGAGGTGAACGGGGTCGGGGCCGCGTACGCCGGAACGGCGATCGGGTTGGCGATGACGCTGCTGCGCGTCGGCGCGCTCATCGCCCCGCCACTCGGCAACGCCCTCGCCGTCCATGGGGCTCGAATGCCGTTCGTCCTGTGGGCCGGCATGGCGCTCCTCGGCCTCGCCGCGCTGGGATTCCTGCGGCGCGGGAAGACGGACGTGCAGTCGGTGCAATAGGGGTCGCATTTCCGATCCACAACGGTCGCGGCACGGTCTCTTCGCCGGCCCGTGCTGGGTCTTTCTGCGCGAGCCCTCTATGCCAGCGGCTCGAATCGGGCCTGGAAGAAGCGGAGCTTCTCCGGCTCGTAGACCATCTTCAGCCCGCGGATCGAGTCGCGCGCCTCGAACAGCGCCGCGCAGCTTTCGGCGACCACGTCCATGTGCAGGTTGGTGTAGACGCGCCGCGGGATGGTCAGTCGAACGAGCTCGAGCTTCGGACGACGGTGCTCGCCGGTCTCCGGATCGCGGCCGGCGCTGACGATGCCCCGCTCCATCGAGCGGACGCCGGAGTCGACGTACAACGCCGCGGCGAGGGCCTGGGCCGGGAAGTGGTCCTGCGGCATGTCGGGCAGGAAGCGGCGCGCGTCGATGAACACGGCGTGGCCTCCGACCGGCTCGACGATCGGAACGCCGGCCTCGAGCAGTCGACCGCCGAGGTACTCGACCTGGCGGACGCGGGCCGCCACGTGGGCGTCGTCGATCATCTCCTCGATCCCGCGGGCCAACGCCTCCATGTCGCGGCCGGACATCCCGCCGTAGGTGTGCAGCCCCTCGAAGACGACGACCATCTCCTTGGCGCGGAGGAAGAAGTCGTCGTTGTTCGTCGCGAGGAATCCGCCGATGTTGACGAGGTTGTCCTTCTTCGACGACATCGTGCACCCCTCGCCGTAACTCATCATCTCCTTGAAGATCTCGCGGATCGAGCGATCGGCGTACCCCTCCTCGCGCTGCTGGATGAAGTAGCAGTTCTCCAGCGCCCGGGTGGCGTCGAAGATGATCGGGATTCCGTGCCGATCGGCCCACGACGAGACCTCGCGGAGGTTGGCCATCGAGAACGGCTGGCCGCCGGCCATGTTGACGCACGGCGCGATCGAGAGGTAGGCGATCGCGTCGGCCCCCTTCTCCGCGACCAGCCTGTCGAGCTTGGCGATGTCGACGTTCCCCTTGAACGGATGCCGGTTCGCCGGGTCGTGCGCCTCGTCGATGATGCAATCGTAGAAGATCCCGCCGGCGCGCTCGACGTGCTCGCGCGTGGTGGTGAAGTACATGTTCATCGGCACGTACTGCCCCGGCTCGATCCGAAGCTGCGAGGTGATGTGCTCCGCGGCGCGACCCTGATGGGTCGGAACCACGTGCTTGAACCCGTAGATCTCGCGGACCGCCTCCTCGAGACGGTAGAAGTTGCGCGATCCGGCGTACGCCTCGTCGCCGAGCATCAGGCCGGCCCACTGCCAATCGCTCATCGCCGACGTCCCCGAGTCGGTCAACAGGTCGATGGTCACGTCCTCGCTTCGCAGGAGGAAGGTGTTGTAGCCGGCCTCGCGAATCTTCTCCTCGCGGTAGGCGGGCGTGGTGACCTTGATCGGCTCGACGGCCTTGATCTTGTACGGCTCCGCAATGGTCCGCTTCGTCATCTTGTGACCCCTTCATCCGAACCGACGCGCTGCGCCGGCTCACCTTTGCCCTCGGGCGTAACGAGAACCCAGTGATCCCGCCGACGGGACGAGTGTAGAAGGCGAAACGGCGTGGCGCAACGGGACATCCGCGCTCGGACGGCCTGCGAAGCACCCCTGAAGAACTCGAGGTCCTCGTGGAATGACGCAGCGGATATCTCTACGACACGCCGCCGAGCTCGTTCGCCTCGTTCTCCGGCCACCGGTCGAAGTAGCCGTCGGCGAAGGACGGGGACACGATCGAGACCGCCGCCTGGAGGAAGGAGGCCACGCCTTCGAAGAGCAGGTAGAACGGTCCGTGTCGGTAGCCCTGCATCGCGTGGCCGTACTCGTGCCGCACGGCGAACTCGGTGAAGCAAGACGCCGGGACGAAGAGGTACCGTCCGAGCGACGCGCCGACCGGGCCCTCCGTGACGATGATCGTCGCCTCGTTCATCTCCTGCGCGTGCAGGACGCCCCCGGTCGCCTGGAGAAGCCCGTAGTAGAGGATCCCGAGGACGTTCTGCGGCAGGCAGAACGTCGCGTGCGCCAGGCTGCGTCGCAGTCTCGTTTCCGCCGGGATCGACGGGATGCGCTCGACGATGGCCTCAAGACGCCCCGCGAGCTGGACCCCATCTGCCGGTTCGTTCACGGCGGCCGCGCACGGGCGACCGACCGGAAGCCCCGCGATCCCGAGCAGCGCCACGACGCAAACCAGTCGCCCCACTCCGGTTGCGCGCATGCGCAGAGGATAGCCGGTTCTCCTCGGCCAAGGGAAGCCGGCCGCGCGGGATTCACGATCGATTCGCGCGGCCGCAACCCGACGGGCCACATGTCGTCCGACACCGATCCCTTTGCGTTTCGAATCAAGCATCAAGATGGGCCGTCCCGGGCTCGACCGGCGCATGTGACCAGCGAGATTCGCCTCAACCCGGACGCGAACCCAGTTTCGATCAGGGAACTACCGGAAGGCCGAAGTACTCCTGATGCCCGCTGCTTCCCGGGTGAATGATGTGAGCCTCGTTGAACCACCACTCCAGTTCGCGCACCCACAGGCCGAATGGCAGCAAGAAGTCCTCGATATGGACCGCGGCCGTGGAATCCGTGAAGTGCGTGCCGAGGATGTGGGCCGCTCCGAGATCTCTCCATGGAAGATCCGAGCCGGAGACGGCCAGCCTCGCCCGGCTCGCTCCCGGATTGACGTTGATGAACAGCGTCTTCCCCCAGGTCCCCGGCTCGGTGAACCGCAGATCGTACGAGTACGGGCCGGCGAGATCGTCCGCGTAGGATTCCCATCTCACGAGCAACCCGTCAACCTCAAAGGCGATTCGGATCTCCTTGATCTCGTGCCCCGCGAGTCCCCAGAACTCGGCCTCCTCAAGAGGCTTCGGCCCATCGCACCAGTACGAGACCTCCACGTCTCGCTCGAATGTCAGTACACGACTTGCCCGAGTCCAGTCGTACGTCGCTGCACGATTCTCCCGGAACACCGCGACCACAGGGCCGGGGGCGCGCATGTCAGCGCTGATCAGACGGTCTCCTGCACGGTCGACCGGACCTTCCCAATGGTCGAAGGACCACCCCGGAGCTTCGCTGGGTTCCAAGATTGCATATCCGGCGTCCCCGTAGTCGCTGCTGAGTCTGTCCATGATCCGGCACCCCGCGGCCTCTGCTGCATCGGGTGAGACTCGGAGTTCCGCTGTGGAATGGGCAGCACGATCGGGGGTTGGAGTACCGTAGCGGCGCAGGTACTCCCTCACCGTCTCCCCGAACGCTGTGAGTTCGAGTCTCTCGTAGTCGTAGAACATCGGGATCTCGTAGATGTGGTTCCATTGCCAGGCCGTCCAGCTGATCCCGTGTTCCTGACAGAAGTCTAGGAACGGGTATCCGAAATCCTCGGGTGTGGATGTGTGGTTCTGTCCAACCTCGGGATACCCGAATCCCCACTCGCCGATCATCAACGGGTACCCAGCTTCCAGCAGGGCGACGGCATCATCCCTCCACCAGGTCTTCCCGTGCCATGCGCCCTGGTAGATATCTGAGACGTAGACGACGTTGCTGTGTGGAAGAGGGTTGTGAGGAATCGGGCTCATCATTGTGGCGATGTGTGTCCCGGGGACCAAGACCAACGCCTCTGGATCGCACTCAGCGACGATGTCGGCGAGAATGATCATCGCCTGCCGGAACCTGCTCCACGGCATCGGAGGGTTCTCGTTCCAGAGGCTGTAAAGGACCCAGTCACACTCGGAGTAGCGCGTGGAGATCTGCCTGATCGGTTCTTCGGACTCCATGACCGTCATCTCTAGGTGCTGCCACTGATGTCCCTGACGCTCCCACGGGTACCCGTGGGCCTTCCAGGAGACGACCGCGTAGAGTCCAAGCTCCCCCGCCCAGCGAACGATGTCGTCTACGTACGTCGAGAGGTACTCCTCCGCTCCCAGCGATACGTACTCCCCTGGAGTGATGGGGATGCGAACGACGTTTCCTCCCCACGCCTTGATCATGGCCAGATCGCGCTTCAAGACAGGCTCCCCTCGGCCGTACGAAGGCATCAGGTAGTCCACCGCTGCCCCCCGAAGAACGACGGTCTGCCCTGTCGCGTCAACGATGTACCTTCCCTCGACGCGGAGCGGCGAGATGGAGACGCCCTCCGGGGGATCGATGGAATCCGTCGGGTCAGCGCACAACCCCGTGTGAAGAACACCCCCAACAAGTGCCACTGCGAAGAGTAGACTAGTTAAGACTATTAGGTTCTTCATGCCCATAGCCTACTGCATCATGCGAGCCGTATCAATCCGCAGATTGGGTAGTCCGCCGAAGCTCTCCTACCTGGCCGACGTACGCCCGGAGACGTATAGCAGAGCCCCATGACCTCTTCGGCTCGGCCGACGGGGCTTCACGGACGCGATTCGATCGTGATGGAGAAGAAGACCTGCCTGGGAGCCCAGATCTCCTCCATGCCCAGCGAGTAGGTGCCGGCCGCCGCGTAGGTGTGCGTCGCCGTGCCGTGCGCCTTCTGAGTGGTGAGGGCGACGTGATCGGCGAAGTGATCGCCCCACGAGATCGAGTACTCGATCCCGAATCGGCCCCAGTACTCCACCGTTACCGTCCGGCCTTCGATGCCGACCAGCTCCAGGTGGCAGACCGCCGCCGAAACGAGGACGGTGGCCTCGGCCACGACGTGGGCCTCGGTGTCCACGAGCGTGATCCGATACTCGGTGGGGATCTGCTCTCCCGAGCGCCCGCCTTCGACGGCCTGGTAGAAGTGCTCGTAGGTGCCTTCCCAAGGGGCCACGTCGGTGACGCCGTAGGAGGTGTCGACGTCCCCCCACAGGATCTGGTACCCTAGGGAGGGGATCCCCGTGACCTGCACCCGGACCCACCCTTGATCCTCCCCGACGATCTGCAGCTCGGCCTCGACCGACGGAGCGATGTCCGGCGAGGCGCAGCCGGTCAACAGCAACAGCGCAAAAAACACTCCCAGACGTCTCATGATCTCTCCTTCGCGTGACGGGCGAATTCGTCTCGTCGCCGCACCCGCGGTCGCCTCGACAGTCTACGGGGCTGCGCGTACCGGGAGCAACCGGAGGGGTAGGGTTGGCATGGTACACCTGGGAAGCTCGCGGCCTCGTGTTACAGCATCAGCCCGAGATAGTGGTACTCGACTCGGCGCGTGAACCCGTGGCGCTCCGCGGCCTGGATGACGCCCGGCATCCAGTCCGGGATCAGCAGGGTGGCCCGTCGGTTCGGCGCGCGTGTGGCAACCCGTTCGAGGTGATAGGCGACGAGGTAGTCGGCCAGCTGCGGATGCTCCGGATCGAGACGGATCTGCATCCAGTTCACGCTGCCGGGCCGCTTCGGAACGTTGTACAGCCCCCACGCGACCGGACTGCCACCGCTTTCTCGGCGGATGAGGATCGTCTTCTCCTCGCGTCGCTGCAGGAGGCGCCTCACGGGAAGGAACGTCCTCAGCAGCGCAGGCGCCCGATACCCACTGGGGACGACCGGCTTGTAACGCGTCAGCTGGGGAGGGCTGATCCGCTTGTCAAGCTCGTATTGAACCCGCCAATCCTCGGATCGCTTGACGGGCTCTCGGACATAGCCCGGCGGCAACCCACGAACCTTCGATGCTCCGTTGGGAGAGACCTCGAGCTTGACCGTTCCGCTGTAGTGCTCGAACCCGAGGCTCGTATACAGCGAGTAGGCGGGGACGTTTCTGTCGATCACGCCCAGCGTTGCCTGCTCGGCCCCTCGCGCGCGCAGCTCCTCGAGCAGCCTCGTCACCAGCTGCCGAGCGATCCCTCGACGCCGGTACTCGGGGCGGACACCGATGGTGCTCACGTGCCAGGACTTCGTCGTCCCGTGGCGCTCGTACAGCACAACGCCAACCATCTTGCCCTCTTCCTCCCAGACAAAGCCACCGAAGATGTCTCGCAGCGCCGGCGAGAGGACTTGAAGGACGCGGAAGATCGGCCAGAGCCGCTTCAGGACCCTTGCTTCACGGGTCATGTCCTGATGCTCGTCGCTCTGAATGCCCCACTCCGGGTTCTCCGGGTACTGGAACGTCTCCGCCACCATGTCGATCAAGGGAACGAAATCCTCAGGGAGTCTCATCGGCCGCAACGACATGCTTGTGCCTCCTCAAGGCGTGCTTCCCCGTACGTCGCCGCTCGGCGCCGAATCGTTCAATCGACATCCTGTAGGCCGGTCATCGCGCCTCGGCAATCGCCGTCGGATTCAGGGTCGAACCTTCTACAGCACGATACGGAGTTCCTGCCAACCACTACGCTTCCCCAGCTCCTTGACATCGCAACCGATATGTGTATGATCCATTCGTTGGATAACCAAACGATTGGCCGAACCAATCTCTGGAGGACGACATGCCACTGTCGAAGAAGCAGTGCATCCAGCTGAACCAAGCGGTCTTCAGCGTGGCGAACGCGTACCAGTCCCGCATGGTCCGCGACGGAGAGGTCGAGCGCAGCAGGCTCAACCTCCCCGACCGCTCGACGCTGATGGTGCTCGGCCAGTTCGAGCCGACCACGGTACGGGACCTGTCGAAGCGGATGGACATCAACCCGGGCACGATCTCGGTGTACGTGCAGCGGCTCGTGAAACGCGGGCTGGTCGAACGAGCGCAGGATGAGAACGATCGACGCACGTGGTGGCTTTCGCTGACCGAGCCGGGCAAAGCCGCGTACGGCGAGACAATCGAAGGGACGGCCGCGTACACGCGCGACTTCCTCTCGCCGCTCTCCGACGAAGAGCAACGAACGCTGCACGGGCTGATGCTGAAGGTCGCCGAAGGGCTGGGATACGAGTGGTAGTCGTACGGCGCGCTGCCGCGCGCGTCGGCGTCCCCCGGTCGATCCTTCACTACGAGTTCGACGGGGCGATCGCGCGCTTCCTGGAGGCGCTCGGGGTCGATGTCGTCCTCTCCCCGCCGACGAACCGGGAGATCTTCCTCGCCGGCAAGCGGCTCGTGATCGACGAGCTATGCTTCCCGATCAAGATCTTCGTCGGGCACGTCGCCCACCTGGCGGCGCTGAACGTCGATCGGATCGTCGTTCCGGTCGTCGTCGGACACGAGAACGATTGCGTCTTCCCGTGCCATCCGCGGTCCCGGCTGGCCGACATCGTTCGTGCCCTCGGCGTCTGTGACGAGACCCGCCTCCTCTCACCGGCGTTCCGGTTCAATGCGGCCGGCCTGACGGCGGGCGGGTTCCGGGAGCTCGGCGGTGCGCTCGGCCGCTCCGACGACGCGTGTGATCGGGCGCTCGCGGCGATCCGGGACCGGACCGAGGCCCGGGGCGCTGTTCCCGACGACGGCCGCACGACGCTCGGGCTCGTCGGGCATCCGTACGTCGTCCGGGATGCGTGGGCGAACAGCCACCTCGTCGAGCGGCTGGAGCGGCTCGGATGCCGGATCCTGACCGAGGCCGACGTCGAGCCGATCGGGTACGCGCCGGAGGGGACCGGGCTGCACTTCGACCTCGCCGCCCGAACGCTGACCCTGGCGCGGCGGTGGGACCGGTCCCCCGAGGTCGACGGGATCGTCTTCCTGCTCCCGTTCAACTGCGGCCCGGACGGCGACATCGCCAGGTACATGGCCGAGACGACGGCGAAGCCGATGCTGACCCTCGTCCTCGACGAGCTGCAGTCGAGCGCCGGGCTGGTCACGCGGCTCGAAGCGTTCGTCGACTTGCTCGAGCGAGAACCCGTTGCAGCGGGAGGTCGATCCCGGTGAACCACTTCACCTTCTCCTGGGGGAACAACTACATCGCGGTGCGGGGGCTGCTGCGCTCGCTCGGCCACGAACTGGCCACCCCGCCGCGCATCGACGCAGCGATCGCCGAGCGGGGGATCGAGCTGGCGCACCCGTTCCTCTGCTTCTCGGGGAAGCTCGTCCTCGGACAGCTCGCGTCGCAGCTCGACCGCGGCGACCGGCGGCTGGCGTTCATGTCGTCGCTCGGACCGGAGGCGTGCCGCTGCGCCGACACGAGCGAGTACCTCCGGTCGCTGTTCGCCGACTCCGACGGCTTCTCCGCCCACCGGATCGGCGGAGACGGGTTCCGCGGCGCGCTGGCGAACCTCCGGTCGCACTTCGGCCCGACCGTGCGGAAGCGCGACTGCTTCCGAGCGTACGCCGTCTTCTTCGGGAAGGTCGACCTGCTGCACAAGGTCGACAAGCGGTGCACCGCGCTGCGGTGCCTCTCCTCGACGCCGGAGCGGGTCCGCGCGCTCGAACGTGAGACGATCGACCGAATCGACCGCGCGTCCGGACCGCTCGCCCTGTGGCGGGTCTCCCGCCGGTTCGACCGCGCGGCGGCCCGCCTCCCGCTCCGACCCGAGCCGCCGTCCCTCCGGATCGGGGTCGTCGGCGGCGAGCACATCTTAAGCGAGCTCGACTCGATCATGGCGGTGGTCAAGGGGGTCGCCGAGCGCGGGATCCTCCTCGACTGGCGAAGCGGGTTTCGGATGCTCGCCCGCGCGTCGGACGAGACGCTCGCGCCGCTGAAGGAACGATGCCGCCGCTACCTGCACGACGCGCCGGCGACGTCGGAGATCTTCTCGTGCGCCCATGCGCTGGAGTCCGTCGAGGAGGGCTACGACGGGATCCTCCACGTCTACGCGTTCGGCTGCATGCCCCAGACGGCGCTGAAGCCGGTCCTCCAGCGGGTGGCCCAGGATGCAAGCGTGCCGCTGCTTTCGCTTTCGATCGGCGATCGCTTCGCCGAGGAGGGCCTGGAGAATCGCCTCGAGGCGTTCATCGATCTGCTGGAGGCGAGGAAGAGCAAAGGAGTCCCCCGATGAACCGAAACGTCTGGATCGGAATCGACGTCGGGTCGATCACCTGCAAGGTCGTCGTGCTCGACGCGGACGAGCGCGTCCTCGCCGCGACGTACCGTCGGACCCGGGGCCGCGTCGTCGAGGCGGTCAAGGACGGCCTCGACGCCGTCGCCGATCGGCTGGCCGGGCGGGTCGTCGCCGGGTGCGGCACGACCGGGAGCGCCCGCAAGCTCGTCGGCGCGTTGGTCGGCGCCGACGTGGTGAAGAACGAGATCACCGCGCACGCGCGGGCGTGCCTGTCGCTGTACCCCGATACGCGGACGATCCTCGAGATCGGCGGCGAGGACTCGAAGATCATCGTCCTGCGGGACGGCGTTCCGGTCGACTTCGCGATGAACACGGTCTGCGCCGCCGGCACCGGCGCGTTCCTCGATCAGCTCGCCGCGCGCCTCGGCGCCCCGGTCGAGCGGCTCGGCGACCTCGCCGCCGCCTCGACGCGGGACGTCGCGATCGCCGGGCGGTGCACCGTCTTCGCCGAGAGCGACATCATCTTCAAGCAGCAGACCGGGCACCGGATCGAGGATATCGTCGCCGGCGCCTGCCGGTCGCTCGTTCGCAACTACCTGAACGACGTCGGCAAGGGGAAGGCGATCGAGCCGCCGGTCCTCTTCCTCGGCGGCGTCGCGGCGAATCGCGGGATCGAGGCGGCGTTCGAGGAGGCGCTCGGCGTCCCGGTCACCGTCCCCGAGCATCACAACGTGATGGGGGCGTTCGGCGCGGCGCTCGTCGCCAAGGAGCTGGGCCTTCCGGCGTCGGGGATGCGCGATCCCGACCGGATCCGGTCGTCCGACTTCCGGGCCGAGACGTTCACCTGCCCGCACTGTCCCAACGCGTGCGAGATCGTCCGGTTCGTCGAATCCGGATCGGCCGTCGCAACCCTCGGCGGACGGTGCGACCGGTGGACGGTCGCGGGGGCCCCGGAGACGGTGCGTCACGCCGCGTCCGTTTCGACGTAGGGAACCAGAAGGGAGACATCACGGACTCGGTCCGCCGTTCGCCCGCCCCGCGAAGAATGCCTCGGAGTGCGAGATGGTCTGCGTCCCTCGATGCTTTGGTTTCCTTCGGTACGTCTGCCCCTTGACCGTGTGCACGCTTCCGACTAGCGTTGCACCAACGAAGCGAGGAGGACACACCATGGCCGAGAAGTCGATCGCCATCATCGGGGCCGGCATCGCCGGTCTCTCCGCCGGCTGCTACGCCCGGATGAACGGGTACGAGACCAAGATCTTTGAGATGCACAACATGCCGGGCGGCGTCTGCACCGCCTGGAAGCGAAACGGCTACACGATCGACGGCTGCCTTCACTGGCTCGTCGGTTCGGCGCCAGGCGTCGGCTACCACCGGCTGTGGAGGGAAGTCGGTGCGGTTCAGGGGTCGGAGATGCTCGATCTCGACGAGTACATGCGCGTCGAGGGGCCCGACGGGAAGGCTCTGATCCTCTACTCCGACGTCGACCGGCTCGAGGCGCACCTGCTGGAGCTCGCGCCGGAGGACGCTCGGACGATTCGAGCGCTCACGAAGGCGATCCGCAAGCTCACGCGGTTCGATCTTCGCGTCGACAAGGCGCCCGAGCTCTACAACCTCGGCGACAAGCTGGGCATGACCTTTGCGATGCTTCCGTTCGCCGGCGCGTTCATGCGCTGGCGGAAGGTGTCGGTCGACGACTTCGCGAGGAAGCTGAAGAACCCGTTCCTCCGGGAGACGTTCGCGAGCATGGCCGAAG
The DNA here is from genome assembly GCA_964466035.1 of uncultured Thermotogae bacterium. Lineage (GTDB taxonomy): Bacteria > Bipolaricaulota > Bipolaricaulia > UBA7950 > UBA9294 > JANQEA01. The sequence goes on along the minus strand of CAYXLR010000001.1, from coordinate 209,463 downwards.
AGGTGGACGACTTCCCGATGCTCGCGCTCATCATGCCGCTCGCGTGGCAGAACGGGAAAGTGGCGGGCTACCCGCTCGGGGGCTCGATCCCGTTCGCCCGCGCCATCGAGAAGCGGTTCCTCGATCTCGGCGGCTCGATCCAGTACGGCGCGCGGGTCGTCGAGATCCTGACCGAGGCCGGCGACCGTGGGGATCGCGCCGTCGGCGTTCGGCTCGAGGACGGGACCGAGCACCGCGCCGACGTCGTGATCTCCGCCGCCGACGGGAGGACGACGATCTTCGACATGCTCGGCGGCCGGTACGTCGACGAGACGATCAAGGGCTACTACGAGACGATGAAGCTCTTCCCGCCGCTTCTGTACATCGGACTCGGAGTCGCCGATCCGCTCGATGCCACCCCGTCGACGGTCTCCGGGGTCACCTTCCCGCTTTCTCCGCCGATCGAGATCGACGGGAAGCTCCGCGAACGGCTGTCGTTCAAGGCCTACAACTTCGATCCCCAGCTTGCGCCCGACGGGAAATGCGTCGTCGTCCTGATGCTCTCGAGCGACTACGACCGATGGGCGGAGCTGAGCAAGGATCCTCAAGCGTACGCGGCCGAGAAGGGGACCGCCTGCGAGGCCGTCCTCGACGCGCTCGAACAGCGGATTCCCGGGATTCGCGAGAAGGTCGAGATGCGCGACGTGGCGACCCCCGTGACCTGGGAGCGCTTCACCGGGAACTGGCGCGGCTCGTACGAAGGGTGGCTTCCGAGCGGGAACAACTTGATGATGCAGATGAAGAAGACCCTGCCCGGGCTGGACGGCTTCCACATGATCGGACAGTGGACGACGCCGGGCGGCGGCCTCCCGCCGGCCGTGTCATCCGGTCGTCACGTCGTGCAGGTGCTCTGCAAGCGGGACGGGAAGCGGTTCGTCGCGACGGAGCCGTAGGTCCGCTTACGCGGTGGAGCGCGTGTGGGGATACGCGTTGCCTAGGAACGTCGAGATAGGGCCTGTCCGCAGGACCTGCGCCTAGCCTGGCTCTTCCACCAAGGACGAATGCTCCCTGCGAATCCAGTCGGCAATCCGTTCGCAATACTCCTCGGCAAGTGCGAGGCCCTCCCCGACCATCAACTCGGAAACCTCGCCCACGCGTACGTAGTCGGCCGTCGCTCGTTTCTTCCCCATGCTCTCGATCTGCCGCAGCACATCGGGATCCAGGCCGACGGTGTACTGCAGGGACTGGATTGCGTAGTAGTGATGGCTCGGCGTGCCTTTCGGAACCCGGTATCCGGCGGCGCGCAAAGCCGCACGAGCCGCCGTGAGAAGCGCGCCGTAGCAGCAGGCAAGGCGCCGGTCGGGGCTCAGTCCATCGATGTGGGCGTCTCGGAGATCCGTCTTCACGATCCCGAGCAACTCATGGATCTCCTGCTGGCTCGTCTCGTGTTCGACGATCAATCGCGAATCGCGCCAGGACTCAAGGCTCACGATCCCCTCCGATCAAGTCCGTTCTCTCCTCGCTCATCACACGCGTCAAGAAGTGATCGCCATCCTCGATCCGCTCGCGAAACTCCGCTCGGGTGAAGACCGTTGGGTTGATTTCCCGACCCAAGGTCTCCTGAAGCGCTGAGACCGCCTTGACAACCTCGAGGAACGCCACATCGCCGACGACCATGAGATCGACGTCGCTTTCCCCGCGCTCGTCGCCTCGCGCCATCGACCCGTACAAGAAGGCGTGCTCGATGGAGTCTGCCAGAGGGAGAAGAGCGGATCGAACTGCGCCCGGAATTCCAGCCGTCTTCTCGATCAGCCCCTTGAGATCGTCGAACACGGGGCTCGATCGATTCGCGCTGTAGTACGTCAGGTTCCCCTCACGCGTCTTCGTGAGGATTCCCGCTCGCACGAGATTTGCGAGTTCCCGCTGCACGGCGCCCTGTCCGGCCCCTAGGAGTCTCACGATCTCGCGCAAGTACAACCGCCGTTCCGGTTGCGGGATCAGCAGAGAGAGGATCGAGAGTCGGGTCTTGCCGAGAAGCAGAGTACCGAGCGAGGATGGAGTGGTTTCCGTACCCTTCATGAGTACATTCGTACTCTTTCTGGGTACGGATGTCAATCCCTTCGACTTCAGCAGCACGGCGCACACCACGGGTGGCTGCCGAGCACGAAGCAGATGATGATGCAGACACAGCTGCGAAGGCAGATACAGAAGACCCCCTCCCCGGGCTGGACGGCTTCCACATGATCGGACAGTGGACGACGCCGGGCGGCGGCCTCCCGCCGGCCGTGTCATCCGGTCGTCACGTCGTGCAGGTGCTCTGCAAGCGGGACGGGAAGCGGTTCGTCGCGACGGAGGCGTAGAGCAGCGCTCAGCAACGCACGGAGAACTCCGCAGCCAAGCTAGAAATGGGGCCAGATGCGGCGATGTTCCCTCAGAATTCAGATGGAGTGTTCCCCTCGCAGGGTCTCAAGATCCTTGAGGAGTTCTTCCCGCATGGCTTGAGTGTAGATCCGAGAAATCCTGCCCTCATTCTGCAATCGGATGAGCTTCCTCAGATCTGAACGGCGTTCCCGCCACGTTTCGCCATCCGTGACGAACAGGAAGTTCGTATCATGCCGCTTTGCCCGGACGATCTTCTCAACATCCCCAAGCACGTCAGTCTGCTTGCTGCCTGTCGCGCCATATGCCTTGCTCTCAATGACAATGCGAGGGTCCTTGGAAGAGGGGATCGCAAAATCGCACTTCGCTTCCGTCACCCCGTCCGCGCCGACGAAGTTGCAGCGGGACTCATACCTCTCACCGAAGACTTCGCGGATCAGTTCTTCAGCGAAATCCTCAAGAACTCTCCCTCGTTTCTGCCCTCTGATCGCACTTCCCCGTCCGGACTTTAGCCGTTCGGCCAGGATGTCTTTCCACGTGTATTCCTGCCCGGCTAGCTGATTCAGTGCGTCCACAATACCCAGCGCTTCGAGTGCCGTGAGAAACCTCCCTCGATCACCAGCAAAGCTCGTCTTGCTTGGGGATGCTCCTTCCAATTTCCCTTTCAAGGCAATCGTGAAAGCATCCTTCGATAGGTCTAGGATCAAGCGGCTCGCAGTGACCGCAGCATCGAAGTCGGCATCGAAGAGGGTTCCTATGTCTTCAAGGCGATGGTGTCCACGCTTCGGGATTGTTTCAAGAAGATGCCATACGGCCATGAAGTGCTCATCTCGCCAATCGACGTCTACCGCCCCGATTAGTTTGAGTAGTTGCTCTTCAGTTTGCCTGTAGCGCTTCACTCTACGCTCCTACGATCAAGTACTCCTGGACTCTGGCCCTGGCAACGGCACTGTGTGTGCCGAAGTGGTATCGATGCTCTTTGGCATAAACTTGGACATCGCCCTTAGCTTCATGCATCAGCCCGACCAGTGTCTCGAGATTCGGATAGCCGTTGGAGGAGTATGAGAGCACGATGAGGCTGTCTTTGAATTTCTCGAACATCCTCTCGAACGCGTCGGTCGCGTCGCGCCGGTATGAGAACGGAGTGTAGCGCTTACGGATCTTCTTGACCTTCGTCTCTTCCAAGATCTCCAGTCCCTCCCAGTACGTCACCAACCCCTCCAAGAAGTGGTACCGCTTGATATAGCAGTTGTCGTCAGCGCGGGGAACGTATGGTGGGTCCATGTAGACAAGATCCGCTTCCACATCTAGGTCGAAGACATCTCCGCACAGCGCCCGGTTCACTCTGTCGTTGTCAAACACGGCATCGTTGTAGACCTGAACCTGCTCAGGGAAGTGTTCCCGCAGAGGCAACCTCAGATCTCGCCGACCGTCATCGTACTTCTCAAGGTTGCCGGCAATGGTAAAGACACCTCTGGGTTGTCTCTTCACGCACGCTCTCACCGCGGCTGCAAGGGCAAGCGCACGCTTGTAGCTGTCGTCCAGCTTCCGGACGTTCCACGAGAGAAGATCGAGGAAGCGCAATTCGGCAGGTGTATAGAAGATTCCTGAGTAGGTCCTCTCGATGAAGTCGTCGTGGTTCGGGTCATTCTCCATTAGCATAGCGACGTCATCTGAGGAGAGGGTTGTCTGAGAGTTCTCAATGGCTGCCATTGCGATCGTGTACGAGAAGCGCAGGAAGTCGTTGGTGATAACCTCTTTTCCCATCGACTTCAGGAGATACCCGACACAGCCTGAGCCGGAGAACGCATCTACGGCCGTATCAAAATTCAACGTCGACAATACTTGATGAATCCAACGCAGGAGTCTGTGTTTGCTGCCCATGTACCTCAAGCGCGGGAAGCGCGATGCAATCTCCGGATACTTGGCAACACCGTTCAGGAGAGCCAGCTGTTGACCGTGATTCGTCTTCTCCGCGCTTGTCGAACTCATCTCTGGACCATTCTTCCGCATACCTGTGCCGTGTGCAAACATGGCGCGGAAACTCAGTCGAAGAGCGACAAGCAAGGGCGCGGAGTTCTCTTCCAAGAATCCGTTTGGTCGGATTCTCCGTTCTGATCTGCTCCGTAGGATTCGTCATCACCGGCGATGGGAGGGTATGTAGGCGGAGCCTACGAACAAGGGAAGAAGTTGGTGCTGAAGGAGCAGCTCGAGTCCCGGGACACCGCCAACGTTGTTGCCGAGCATCCGTTCACGATGTTTGGCGGAGCCAACCTCGTACGTGCTCAAGGAGCACGCACTCGCAAGCAAAGAGCACTTGTGATTCGGGGGACGCAATACTGAATCGCTCAGTTCCGGAGTGGAGTTGGGTCAGCTACTGGAGAACCAGTAGCCAGTGTCACCCCAGAACTCCGCCGGGACTCCCAAGCAGATCAGCGTGCTGAGCAGTCGCTGACGGATTCCAACACAGCATCTGACTTCTTGGTGACATGGAGCTCCTGCGGTGCGATTCGGTACGATGCGCAGGAGACCGAACATGAAGCAGTCGAACCGAAACGCCAGCTCCGAGATGAACTCCTGGTTCCATGGCCGGGGCGCTGCCTTCCTCACCGAGCTTGGAATCCGGGAAGGCGATGTCGTCCTCGACTTCGGCTGCGGACCGGGAACGTACGCCCTTCCGTTGGCGCAAGTCGTCGGACCGCAAGGCCGAGTCGTCGCCCTCGACCGGAGCGCCGCACGGCTGGAGGAACTCAAGCTGCGCATCGCTGGCTCGCCCTTGCGCAATCGAATCGACATCGTCCAGACCGACGGTGATCTGACCCTCGACGGAATCCCAGATGCGTCCCTCGATGCAGCGCTCCTCTTCGACGTGCTGCAACACGTCGAGGATTGGAGGCTCCTCGTCTTCAGCCTCCACCGAAGCCTCGCGCCCGGCGGCCTTCTGCTCGTCAACCCCAGCCACCTGTCGCATCCGGGACGCGTCGATCTGACTCTCCTCGAATCGATCCTGGCGGAGGAGGCCTTCACCGTCGAACGGGCTGTTCGTAACCGGGTGGCCCACTACGATCGAATCCGCGAAGAGGAGATCCTCGTCTGTCGACGTCCGTAGGAGGCTAGCACGCGGGTCAGGATTCAAGCCGTTGCTTTCGAGTCCGCTCCCGTCCCGCGAGATCCGGGATGGACTGTGGCGGGTGCGATTCAAGAATGGAGGCCTGATCCAGAGGCCCTTGACTCCGAGTTCCTTGCGCGATGCTGGAGCGGAGTTGGGTCAGCTACTGGGAAGCCAGTAGCCAGTGTCACCTCGGGACACACCCGGATCGCGGAAGGAAGCTAGGAGTCGCGTATTGTGTCCCCGGAACTCCGAAGTCCTGACCCCGAGCGCTTCTCAGCAATCAGTGCCATTGCGAAGCGAGAAGCATTCGCAATTCGAAAATAAAGCTCTGACCCCCTTCAAGCGCTGTGTCCCCGGAACTCCCGGAGCCGAGTTAGGTACTGTGTCCCCGGAACTCCTGCATCCGAACCGATCTCCGGAGCAATGCGGATGTCCACTCCTACCGTCTCCTTGGCGCGAACGGTGAAGGCCAGCGGATGCGTATACGCAGACATAGTAGCTCCATCTTAGTGGCATACTCCGTCAAGACAAGGGGTTCGCAAGCGGTCGGCCAACCTTCCGCAGAGAGCGAAAGGAAATCGGGGACGCAAGCCAGGATCGCGAGGGAGATGTCGAATCCTTGGTCACTCCGGTTTGAGCAGGAGCAGGACTTTCCCGGACGACGCCCGGAGGCAGGCTCGCCAACGGTCTCGTCAGGTAGGCACGTCGTCCAAGTGCTCTGCAAGCAGGCCGGGAAGCAATTCGTCGCGTCGGAGCCGTAGTTTCGCACTAAAGTAAGAGGAGGACTGCCGGGATTGGCAAGGCTCGTGCTGTATTCCCCGAAACTCAGACTCGAGTGGACTAGCAGATAGGGCGATACATTGATTAAGAGGTTCCGCCACTCGAAGCGCAAACCGGCTGTGCGTGCAGCGAGAGCGTTGTGCCTGGTCCTTAGGGCGCCCCAACAAGCTCCGTCTCAAGTTGCGCAACTGCCATTCGCACTATGCTCTCGTCGAACAACGCCCGCTTCCTCTCCGCCGCGCGGCGACCCCCAGGCCACTCACCGATCTCCCTACGTATGCTTTCTGGTGTTCTCTCGATCTTCAACTGAGTGAACAACCAGTCAATTGTGCTGAGCACTTCCATGCCTAGAGGTGACTCGAATCCATTGATCACTGCTGTCGCTAGTGCCAGCGCAGGTTCATAGCAGGCAACCTCATCCTGTTTGAGATAGAGGTCAAGCTCCGGTGCGTAGGATGCATCGAAAGCGATCTCATCTAGTGGGCCGGCGTCGGCAAGTCTCCTTTCGCAATGCAAATAGCTCCCATCCAAGCCATCGAGAAGGTGCCGGAGTCGATCTGAATACGGTCCGTACTTGTTGGCCTTGAACTCCAACTCCAGCGGGTCAGGTAGGTGTAGGGTATCTACAGCCCGTTTCAGGAACCACGCGAGCTTCTGAACTTCCAGAATCGTGCACCCTGTGTCCAGAACCGAGTACCTCCGGATAACCTCGACGATCAGCGCGCGCGCCGGAGTCAGTTCGCGGAACGGGTCGCGCCGCTTCCGGCCGTAGTACTTGGTTGTTGGCACGTAGACCACAACCTGAACATCATCCAAGCCACCAAGTGCGCTTTCGATCTCACGCCTCACGCTTCTCCACTCCAACCGACCGTTGCCGCACCCCAAGGGAGGAAGGGCTATCGTACCGATCCCCAGTTCTCGGATAACCTTGGCGAGGTCGGTGAGACCATCTCGAATCCACTCGATCTGAGATGATCCTTTCCAGTGTCTCTTGGTGGGGAAGTTGATGATCCACTTGGGACCACCAAGCTGCTCGTTCCTATACACGAACATCTTGCCTACTCGAATCTGCTCGTGATTCGCAGCCTCAGCATATACAGCGAAGTTGCCCGGGAAGGCCTCCTTGAACTGCAGCGCTATGCCTTTGCCCATGACGCCAACCTCGTTGACGGTGTTGACCAAGGCATCTACGTCAGCCTCAATGAGGTTGCCCCTTACGTAGCAGATCACTTGAAGTACCACCCTTTCCGTATCTCGAGTCTACAGTCCATTTCACGCGAGTCCAACTCCTCTTTAAGGCGAGACTTCGAAGCTTGGTCCCGACATGCGATGCCCAGGAGCGACGCGAAACGTACGTGCCTGTGGACCAGTGCTTCCGCCTGGTATCGCGACTTCTTGTCCGGGTCGTTAGGATCAGTACTGAAGTCGCAGTAGCGCAACAACTCCCAGTCGATGTAGCTCTCAAGGTCCGCGAGGTTGCTGCTATACTTGCTCGGTTTCGGAACCGCATGGGCGTTAGTGAACAGAACTTGGTACCCATCACGTGCAAGTTCCCGTAGAGAGGCCACAAGAAACACAAGGCTTTCGGGATCCTCCATCGGAACGCCACCATAGCCTGTAACGATCATGTTCTGCATAATTGACTTGGGCGTGAAGTAGAAGGGCACGTAGTCGCTCAGAGTGCCGAAGGGCGACACGTTGACGTCCCGCGTCCGCCGTCTCTCGATCAGGTCTGGTTTGCCAATCTGATGAAAGGCAGGGTCGATCTTCCCAGCACTGGGACACCACAACCCGTTCTCTAGTATCCAGGGGATGTTCTCGATGTGAGTAAGGCGAAAAACCAGAGCCCGTTCAGGTATAAGAAGGCGTTTCAGCGCCATCGACCTGTTCATGAACCGAGTATACCGTCCGATCTAGTTCATCCGTCAGGTGCGGGTCCAATCGGACCCAATCGGACCATCCGGATGTCTTCAGGTGCGCTGCCGCAGCGACTAATACGTATGCTCTTGAGAGCGTGTCCGATCCGCGGATTCATCTGCCTCTCCTACCCTCCGCCTATCTCCATTCGAAGGAGGAACTAAGAGGAACTAAGATGAAGACCACGACCAAAGGCCTGAAATGGACGATCCCAGTGATCGGGCTCGCGCTCGCTCTGTCGGGCTGTGGGCTGACCGGATTGCTCGACGTCGCCGCGCCGTTCCGTCGCGACTAGAAGTAGAAGTGAACCCCCGTGCCGAAGACCATCGACAGCTCGCCGTCGGTGGAGTAGGCGATCCCGAACTCGATGTTCCAGGCCAGGCTCGGGGCCGATCGGAAGCCGAACTCGATCCCGCCGGCCGCGGAGAGGTAGACCGTGTCCCACCCGTACGGCGTGATCGGGACCGACGCGCCGACCGCGCCGTAGAAGTCGACGGCCGGTCGATCGGCGATCCGGTAGAGCGCCCGCCCGGTGATCGTCCCTTCGACCTCGCCGGCGTCGCCCCAGAGGAAGAGGATCGCCTCTCCGGCGAGATCGGGCGAGAACCAGTACCGGCCGGAGAGCAGACCGCCGAACGGGAAGTCGAGCTGCATCCCGACGCCGAGCGTGCGATCGGTGGACAGGTTGAGGCCCTCCTCGGGCGTTGCGGCTTCCTGCGCCGTAACGGCAACGACAAAGGCCAGAAGAAGAACACAAGCAAAGGTCACGCTTCGCATCGTCTCACCCCCGGTGTCGTGTCCGCATCGTACCGCCGAACGCCGCCCGGTCCAACGGCGCCTGTCTCACCGGGAGGGCCGCCTTCGTCGGAGCTTCGTCGCGACACTCCCGCCCAGGAGCGCGACGACCAAGACCAGAAACCGACCTGCGGCGAGAAGGCGCCGGAGACGCCTTCGCATCCCACCGTCGCGGACGATCGGGATCCGGTGGTAGAGGTACTGCTCCTTCTCGATCCCGTGCGCCCGGAGCCGGCCGAGCCGGTCGGTGATCGTGATCAGCCCGTGCCAGGTGATGGGGGGCTCTTCGCCGTACCGGTTGGCGACCACCGTCCACGCGTCAAAGAAGGTTCCGATCATCTGGTTCATCCGCAAGTTGATTCCGTAGTCGGCGAGGCTGGCGAGCACGACGTCCGGCCGCGCCCGCCGGATCGCGCGAAGCAGCCAGAGGCTCCGGGCGTCGGCGCAGATGAGGATCGCCGCCTTCGCCCCGTCGACGTCGGCAATCGTAAACCGCCGCTCGGCCGGCGCAAAGACGCGGTTCCGGATCCAGAACTTGCGGTGGACAGCGATGATCTCGCCGGCCGGATCGACGAGAAGCTGCGTGTTGTGCAGCTTCTCGTCACGCCTTTCCGTCATCCCGAAGGAAAGGTAGACCTCGTGTTCCTTCGCCAAGCCGGCGACGAATTCGGTCGACGGCCCGGGGATCGTCTCGGCGATCCGCCCGTGATACGCTGCTGTCTCGCCCTTCTTGTAGAACCAGCCGAGGATCACTTCGCCGAACAGGATGAGCCGGACGTCGGGGCGCTCGCCCACGATTCGCCGAACGATGGCCCCGAGCCGCTCGCGGCTGACGGCCGGATCGGCGTCCGGCGTCATCGCGACGGTCACGAGCGCGAGGGTTCGGTCGGGACGGGAGCCCTTCATGCCGCGACCGTCAAGCGAAGCGAACGATCTCATCGAACGGCTTCCGCGGGCGCGCGTCCGGGCTCTCGTTCGGGACGCCGAACGAGACCGCGGCGACGAGCTGGCCGTCCTCCTCCAGCCACGTCTTCAGCTCGGTCACCGCGCACAGGACGTCGGCGATCCAGAGCGATCCGATCCCGAGGTCGGTCGCCGCGAGGAGCATGTTCTCGATCGCGGCGCCGATCGACTGGACGTCGACGAGCTCCTGGAAGATCTGGTCCGTCGAATGCTCCAGCCACGGATCGATGCCGTGCGCGTTGAAGACGAAGACCGTCAACGGCGCCTGCTCCATGACGTTCGCCGTCCATTCGGCGCTCCCGGTGTCCTCGCCGCGGGACTTGAACGCCGCAATCGCCTCGCGCAGTACGCCGACCATCTCGGCCCGCTTCTCCCCCCGGATCACCACGAACCGCCACGGCTGCCGGTTCTTTCCCGACGGCGCCTGCGACGCGGCGGTCAGGATCTTCGTCACCGCCTCTTCGGGCAGCTCCTCGTCCTTGAACGCGCGGATGCTCCGCCTCGCCGCGATCGCCTCGATCGTGTTCATCGGTCCCCTCCTGATCCCAGCATCGTGCCCGGCCAGAGTCTATCCACTAGCTGCCCGACCGGTCGGCCATCGCCTTCCGGATCGCCTCCGCGTTCTTGGCGCGATAGTAGTAGCACCGGGCGCCGGTCACCAGGTTCCCGTCGATCACCGGGGGGTGGTCTTGTCCGACGAACTGGCCGCCGGCCTGCTCGATCGCGTCCTTGTCGTCCGTGTGCCCCACGACTTGCTTCCCGCGCAGGACGTCCGCCGCCGCGAGAACGCGGACGCCGCGGCACCAGCCGCTGACGATGAGCCCTTCGTCGGCCGCCCGCCGGATCGTCTCCATCGCCGCCGGGGAGTCGATCAGGCCGCGGTGCGCCGGACCGGGCATCACCGAGATCCCGTCGTACTCGGTCACGTCGCCGAGCTCATCGATCGTGCAATCCATCTCCAGCGGCTCGGCCCCGTGCTGCTGCGCGAACGGGCAGGGTTTGACCGTCCGCTCTGCACCGGCCAAGGTCAGTTCCCAGCCGTAGCGGCGGTACTTCGTGACGATCGACAGCTTCTTCTGGTCCGATGTGCAGTTCGCTCCGTACAGGTCCCCGAACAGGAGGAGCATCCGGATCGGGCGGTCGTTTCCCTTCGCGGGCATGGAATCCCTCCGTTTCGATCGCGCGTCGCGCGGTCGCACGAGGGTCGCAAAGCCACGTCTCGGCATCGTCTCCCTTGACAGTCCTTCGCGAGGCCGCTACCCTCGCGCGGTCGGCGTCCAAGCCACCTCACGTGGCGCGAACCGAGTGAAACGGAGGTACGCAGTGACCGTCGGACGAAACGTCAAGCCCGCTGCCTCCGTGGACGCGCTCTAGTTCAAGGCATTCGCCACCGGTAGATCGATTTCCACCCCTTTGCCGCGAGGCAGCGCACGACGCGAAAGCTCGAATCAACTGTCTCACGACGAAGGAGGCCCCCTTGCATCATGCTTCGGAGGATCGGATCGATCCGACCGACACCCTGCTCGCCGACGAAAAGGCGCTTGGCGTCCCCGAGCTGGACGCGTTCGCCCGGCAGGGACTGATCACGCGGATTCATGCCAAGCTGGCCAGCGGGAAGGAGGCGACCGTCTACTGCTGTCGCGCTCACCCGTCGACGAACCGGAAGTTCCTCGCGGCGAAGGTCTATCGGGAGCACGCAGCGCATGCGTACCGACGGGCCGGCGCCTACTTCGAGGGGCGCGAGCGAACGATGAAGTCGCGGACCTTGCGGGCGATCAACCGGGGAACCGACTTCGGCCGCCGAGCGCTGGCCGGGGCGTGGACGCACGCCGAGTACGAGGCGTTGAGTCGGCTCGTCGCCGCTCGCGCCGACGTCCCGCGACCGTTCGCGCTGTGCGGGTCCGTCGTTCTGATGGAGTTCATCGGCAACGGCGCGGGGCCGGCCCCGCATCTGAACGGAATCGAGCTCGACCCGAATCGGGCGAAGTCGCTGTTCGACCGAGTGCTGGAAAACGTCGAGATCCTGCTGCAGGAGAACCTCGTCCACGGAGACCTGTCGCCGTACAACGTCCTCGTCTGGAAGGGGCGGCCGTGGCTCATCGATCTGCCGCAGGCGGTCGACGTCCGATTCAACCGGAGCGCGTTCGAGCTGCTGACGCGCGACGTCGAGAACGTCTGCGCGTTCTTCACCCGGCACGGGGTGAGGAGCGATCCGATCAACCTGGCGCACGACCTGTGGGAGCGATACCGGCGGGCGGAGCTGTAGCCTCACGCGTCGCCCTTCCTCATTCGGGAGGAGCCGAAAGCGTATCCGAATCCGATCGTCGCCTCTCATCTCGGCGCTTCGGATCTCGAACCGACCGATCTGCGACGTCCGCTCGACGTGCTCGCCGATGCACGGGATCGCGTCGAGGTCGCCGATCTTCACGATGCGGATCGCCTCCGCGTCGGCGGGGACCTCGCTCAGGTCGTACCGGCGCTCGGCCTCGGCGCGGGAGACGACGAAGGAGGTGACGGGATGATCCTTCGCGATCTCCGCGTTGACCGCCACCTCGATCGCACGCAGATCGTCCTCACCGAGAGGCCGAGGCACGCGGTAGTCCACCTTCGTCTTCTTCGCCCCGAAATGCGTCTCGACGCTCCGGCCGGTGCCGAAGTCCCGCTGCATCACCGCGTTGAGGACGTGCTCGACCGAATGGGAGGCCACCAGGACGGTGAACCCTTCTCCGCGCATGGACCGAGTCTAGCCCGAGCCGGTCAGGCCGACCAGCGCGGCCCCGTCCCTACCGCCGAATCGCTTGACAAGACCCTCCCCGGAGATACCCTTGCGACGGCATGCACGCGCTTGCGGTCAGCGATCTCCACGGGAACCTTCCCCTGTACGAGCTGCTGCTCCGCGTGGCCGACGTGTGGCGGATCTCCTCGATCTTCATCGCCGGGGATCTGGCGCCCGGCGGAGGTCTTCGCACCTCGGAGAAGAACCCGGCGGCCGATCTCGTCGACCGCCAGGCGGGGTTCCTCCGCCGCGAGCTCATCCCGCTGCTCGAGAGCTTCTTCCACGGCCATCGGCTGACCCACGTCTACGCGATCCAGGGCAACGACGATTGCCGCGCCGTCGAGGGGCTTCTGCGTGACTTCGACGACGCGACGGCCAACTTCCACCTCGTCAACGACCGCAGCGTGGAGCTGAAGGATTCGCGCCAGATGCATTCCTTCTTTCCGACCGAGGTCCCGCTGCTCCGCGTCGTCGGCTACCCGTTCGTTCCTCCCGGCGCCGGTCTCCTCATGGACTGGGTGAAGTTCGAGAATCACGCCGAACTACGACCGCCGGGGACCGATCCGTGCGCCGACATCTTCGCGATGGGCATCCGGACCGTCGACGAAGTGGGACGCGGGACGATCGCCGACGACCTCGCCGATTTCGAGGAGTACTTGAGGACGACGGGCGATCCGATCGACTACGTCCCCGAGCGTACGATCCACCTGTTCCATTCCCCCCCGTACGATACGCCGCTCGATTGGGTCCCGCCGGGGGGGGCCTACAGGTACCTCTCTCTTCCCGCCCACGTCGGAAGCTCGGAGATCCGGCGGTTCATCGAGCGTGCGCAGCCGTACCTCGTCCTGTGCGGACACTGCCACGAGTCGGTCGTTCTCGGCAACTACCGCACCCGCCTCGGGAAGACGCCGTGCGTCAACCCCGGGAGCCAGAGCCACATCGACGTGCTGAGCCTGGTGCAATTCGACGTCTACGATCCCCAGCGGATGAAGCAGTTCTTCATCAATGCGCGCTGACCGGTCGAGGCTTCCGGGGGCCCTTCCCGTCGACGGTCCCCCCGTTCTCGGGAGGGACGCGCCAGAGACAAACCGGGAACGTCCCCACGCCTGAGAGGCCCGCCTTGAAGCGGTCTCCCGTCCTGCCCGTCCGATCGCCCACCGTCCGGACGTCGAGCAACGAAGTCAGCTCCCGCGCCCACGGAAACAGCGTCCGGAATTGCGTCACCAACGCGATGTCCAGCCCCCTGATCAGCCGATCGACGCAATCGGTGGGGCGGTCGAGCTCGAGGATGATGTCGATGTCCGAGCACGGCGAAGAGGCTTCTCCCATCGCGCTTCCGTACACGTACACCGCGCGGAACGCGACGCTGAGGCTTCCGAGGTACTCGCCGAGTCCCTTGGCGAGGGCGTAGCGGAACGTCCCGTGCGCTTCCGGGTCCCCCGCCCGCAGCCGCTCGAGCACGGTGTCCGGATCTTGACCGGTTCGCTTCGCGCAGTGCGCCAACGCGTCGGCGAACAGCGCTGCAGCTGAAACCTCGACCGGCTGAAGCCCGCTCGGCCTGTCCTTCATTCCCTTTCCCTACGGGAAGACCCCTCTCATCTGGAGCGCCGCTGCGACCCGTTCGACGCCGAGGATGAACGCCGCCAGCCGCGGAGAAACGTTCCGCTCCTTGGCCAAGGTCCAGACCTCGTCCAGCGCCCGCTGCATGATGCTGCCGAGCCGCTGATTCGTCTGCGCCTCTTCCCACGGGAAGCACTGAATGTTCTGCACCCATTCGAAGTACGAGCAGACCACGCCGCCCGCGTTCGCGAGGATGTCGGGGACGACGACGGCGTTGCGCTCCCCGAGGATCAGGTCCGCCTCCGGCGTCGTCGGCCCGTTCGCGCCCTCGACGATCACCCGCGCTCGGACATCCGCGGCGTTCCGCGCCGTGATCTGCGCCTCGAGCGCCGCCGGGACCAACACGTCCACATCGAGCGACAGAAGCTCCTCGTTGGTGATCGATTCGACGCCCGGCGCATCGTAGCCGGCGAGAAGGTGGCCCGGAGAGCCCGCGACGTGCTTCAGCGCGTCGTCGATGTCAAATCCGCTCGGGCAGTAGTACGCCCCGGAGACATCGCTGATCCCGACGATCGACGCGCCCTGCTCCGCGAGCAGCTTCGCCGCGACGGAGCCGACGTTCCCGAACCCCTGCACCGCGATCCGAGCGTTCCCGATCTCCATCCCGAGCCGCTCGAGGACCCCGAGGGTCACGAACATGACCCCGCGGCCGGTCGCTTCGCGCCGACCGAGGGCGCCGCCCATCTCGATCGCCTTCCCCGTCACGATCCCAGGCATCGCTTCGCCGCCGAGGACGCCGGCGGTGTCGACGATCCAGTTCATGACGTCGGCGTTCGTATTCACGTCCGGAGCCGGGATGTCCTTCCGGGTTCCGATCAGCGGAAAGATCATGGCGGTGTAGCGCCGGGTGAGCCGTTCGAGTTCGCGGCGCGTCAGGCGAGCCGGGTCGACGCTAACGCCGCCCTTGCCACCCCCATACGGAACGTTGACAACCGCACACTTCCACGTCATCCAGCCGGCCAACGCCTTGACCTCGTCCTCCGTCACACCCGGGTGAAAGCGGATCCCGCCCTTGCACGGACCCCGTGCGCTGTTGTACTGAACTCGATATCCGGTGAACACCTCGATGTCGCCGTCGTCCCGTACCACCGGGACGCTGACCTCGAGGGCGCGTTCGGGCTTGCGCAGGATGTTCCAGATCCCGTGGGGGATGTCCGTGTACTCCCGGACCATGTCCAGCTGCTGGAGCATCATTTCGTAGGGGTTGATCTGAGCTTCCGCTAGGCCGGCCGGTGCTTGAGCCGTATCTCGAATGGCCATCAAGTACTCACCTCCAACGCGAAGGCTATCCGAGTTCGCCGACGCGCAGTAGCGCTCCCGACAGATCCCGTCCGACACTCTTGCAGATCATCGAACGTCAACCCACCACTTGCATCGCGTCGGTGCTGCGAGAATCAACCGTCGAACCGCAAGGAAGAACCGCGCGAATGGATCGCATCGAGCTACCACCCGCATGGGCATTGACTGTCAAGCGGCACGGCCGAGGCTTTCGCCTGGCACCCAGGCCGGCGCGAACAGCCTGCTTTCGAGAGGTCAACTCCGGTTGGTGGGACCGCGCATCCGGTGTACGTTTTCCGTGGAGTGATGACCGAATGAAAGGGACGACGAAACCGACGACCGGGGTCTATCGCACCCCGGAGGACGTCTTCGCCCGACACGAACCGCTTCACATCCGCTACGCGCCGAACGAGCTGATCTTTCAGACCGGCACGTACGCCGCCGGCGTCTACTTGGTGACCGAAGGAATCGTCCATGAATCGTACGTCGACGCAGTCGCTGGAGGCGACCCGGTCTCGACGGGTCTCCACGGCCCGGCAAGCCTGATCGGCGTCGAGATGCACCTCCCCGGGGGGGAGCCCCTTCACCGGTCCTCCTGTCGGGCCGTGTCGCAGGTTTCCCTGTCGTTCCTCGAGCAGAGCGACTTCGAAGCGGCGATCGAGACGGATGAGAAGCTGCGGTTCCTGCTGATGAGCCACTACGCCCGACGGGGACTCCTGCTGACGCGCGCGGTGTGGAGATCCCAGCTCGGCCCCGCGGACCGCGTCCAAACGCTCCTGCAAGATCTCGCGTTCCTCGGTCGGCCGACCGACGGCGGCCGCGTCGTCCTTCCGAAGGAGATCGACCTTCATCGTGTCGCCGAGCTCTCGTACATGACGTACCGCAAGGCGAAGCAGCTGTGCCACTCGCTGGACGGTGCGGAGTGGGACGGCGAGCAGTGGGTGATCGTGGGGGAAGCGTGAGCGAATCTCGGGCTGGACTCGGCGTGATTCGGACTACAGCGTCTCCTCGATGATCGACAGGTAGAACTCGCTGACTCTCGCCCGCCGTGCGAGCTTCTCGAAATCCGTGACCCAGATCAGGCTGTTCTCCGTGGCAATCAGCTTGAGCTCTCGGAAGCGCTTGAGCCCACGCATCACCGATTCCACCGACACGCCGAGCATCTCCGCAAGCGTCTGCCGCGAAACCGGCAGGTCGATCGCCGTGCCCGTCGGTCGCTTCTCGCCGTACTTGTTCGCCAGCGCGATCAGCAGCAACGCGAGGTTCCGATCCATCGACTCGACCGCTTCTCGCGCCAGCTTGAACTCGAGCATGATGACTTCGCGAGCCAACCACCGACACAGATCGTTGCACAGGCAAGGATGGTCCTTGCTGAATCCAATCATGTTCGACCGCTCGACGAAGATCAGATCCGATTCGACAAGCGTCTTGGCGAACTGGACGTTGACCGGCTCGCGCGCGAGGAAGACCGCCTCCAATCCGAACAGCTCTCCCGCAGCGAGGAAGCGCAACACCCGCTTCTCGTGTCCGTGACTGGCGTGCTTGCCGATGCTCAGCAGCCCGGACTGGACGACGTAGATCCCGGACGCGTACGAACCTTCCTGAGCGACCAGTTCACCTTCGTCGAAATGCACCGAGAGAGAGACGCGGCTGAGCTCCTCGATCCCCTCGGAAGAGAGGGAAGGGAAGACCTCCTTTAGGAGCGCTTCCCTTGTCTTGGCGTCCGGCTTCTTCGGTGTCATCGTCGCCGCCATTCTAGCAGCTCTCCCGGCGCCCGCAATCCGACGCCGGGCGAGGAACCGCGGGTCCCCGCAATCGTAGCCCCGCGGCTCTTCCGTCAAGGTGGTGTTTTAGGCTAAACCCAGCCGCGGAGTCGCATCGCCTCCGCGACCCGCTGCACCGAGACCAAGTAGGCCCCGGTCCGGTTGTCGACGCCGTGCGCCTTCGCCGCGTCGTGCGTCTCGCGGAACGCCTTGACCATCTTCTCCTTCAGCCGCTGGTGGACCTCCTCGATCGTCCAGTAGAAGCCGCCGATGTTCTGGACCCACTCGAAGTAGGAGACGGTCACCCCGCCGGCGTTGCACAGGAAGTCCGGGATGACGTACCTGCCGCTCTTTTGCAGGATCTCGTCCGCCTCCGGCGTCGTCGGCCCGTTCGCCGCCTCGGCGACGATCCTCGCCTTGACGTTCGCAGCGTTGCTCGCGGTGATCACGCTCTCGATCGCCGCCGGGATCAGGACGTCGACGTCGAGCTCGAGGACCTCCTCGTTGGTGATCGCCTTCGGCCCCCCGAAGCCGGTGACCGACCCGGTGTCCCGCTTGTGCTGGAATACCTTCTCGGGATCGATTCCGTTGGGATCGTAGATCCCGCCGCGCGAATCGGTCACGGCGACGACCTTGCTCCCTGCGAGCTCCTGCATCAGCGTACCACAGTGGTATCCGGCGTTCCCGTACCCCTGGATCGCCACCGTCGCGCCCTTGAGGTCGAAGCCGAGCGTCTCGGCGGCCTCGAGGACGCAGTAGACCGCGCCGCGGGCCGTCGCGTCGCCCCGGCCGAGCGACCCGCCGAGCGGGATCGGCTTCCCGGTGATCACCCCGGGCGCGTTGTGGCCGACGATCGTCGCGTACTCGTCCATCATCCACGCCATGATCTGCGGCGTCGTGTACACGTCGGGGGCGGGGATGTCGACCTCCGGGCCGATGAACCGGCCGACCGCGCGAACGAACCCGCGGGCGACCCGCTCCAGCTCGGACTGCGAGAGCTCCTTGGGGTTGCAGACGACGCCGCCCTTCCCGCCACCGTACGGGACGTCGACGACGGCCGTCTTCCACGTCATCCACGCCGCGAGCGCCTTCACGGTGTCGATCGTCTCGTCGGGGTGGAAGCGGAGACCGCCCTTGGTCGGCCCGCGCGCGTCGTTGTACTGCACGCGGAAACCGGTGAACGTTCTGACCTTCCCGTCGTCCATGCGAACCGGGAAGTGCACCTCGAGCGTCCGCATCGGCTCGCGCAGAAGCTCGTGGACCTGCGGGTCGAGCCGCAGCGCTTCCGCCGCCTTGTCGAGCTGTCGCTGTGAGATCTCAAACGGGTTCAGCGTCGATTCGCTGGCCATCTACCGTCCCCTCCCAAATGACCTAGAGATGTGCCATTCGGGGACTCGACCGGCGCGGCCGCCGCCGAACGGCGGCGCCATTATACCGGTCGGAGCGTGCATCGCAACGCGCAAAGGGGTGTCTTCTGCCGGTCAAAGTCGTGCGATGATCCCGAGCAGGAGGCGGCGCATCTCCGCCCCCTTCCGATCGGTCGTCTCGATGACCTCTTCGTGGGTCAACGTCGCGCCCGGATCGACGCCGGCCGCCAGGTTGGTGGCGATCGAGATCCCGAGAACGTCCATCCCGGCGTGCGCCGCGGCGATCACCTCGGGGACGGTCGACATCCCGACCAGATCGGCCCCCATCGCGCGGAACGCGCGGATCTCGGCCGGCGTCTCGTACGACGGCCCGAGGGCGGCGACGTAGACGCCCTCCCTCAGCTCGATCCCCTCCGCGGCGGCGACCTCCTTGGCGAGCGCGCGAAGCCGCGGCGTGTACACGGCCGATAGGTCGGGGAACCGCGGGCCGAGCCGGTCGAGGTTCGGGCCGCGGAGCGGATTCGCGCCGAGCATGTTGATGTGATCGGTGATCACGACGAGGTCCCCGGCGCGGACGTCGGGGTTGATCGCCCCGGACGCGTTGGTGACGATCAGCGTCTTGGCGCCGAGCATCGCGAACAGCCGCGTGGCGAAGACGATCCCGTCGAGATCGTGCCCCTCGTAGAAGTGGGCCCGGCCGCGCTGGACGAGGACCGATCTTTCCCCGATCCGGCCGGCCCAGAACTCGCCCGCGTGGCCGGCCACCGTCGGCCGGGGGTAGTGCGGGATCTCCTCCGCGGGGACGATCCGGCCGCCTTCGGGCACGCCGAACGCCTTCGACAGGCCGGAGCCGAGGGTGATCGCCACGTCCGGCGCCTCCTCGATCCGCTCTCGCAGCGTCGCGAGGGCCTCGGTCAGCCTCTCCCACCGTCCGTCCTTCATCGCGTCCTCCTACGTCAGTCCGATCGCTTCGAGCGCTTCGCCGATCCGATCGACGGCGGCGACCTCGATCCCGCCGCTCACGGCGGACCGGGGAGGATTGGGGGCGACGATCCGCTCCATTCCCATCTTCTCCGCCTCGCGGATCCTCTCGCCGAGCCGCCGCACCGGCCGGATCTCCCCCGACAGCCCGACCTCGCCGACGATCGCCGTCCGCGCCGGGAGCGGGCGATCGCGGAGGCTCGAGCAGACGGAGGCGACGACACCGAGGTCGGTCCCCCGCTCGCGCGTTTCGAGGCCTCCGGCGAGGCTCAGGTAGACGTCGGCCCCACCGACCTGGGTCCCCAGGTGCTTCTCCATCACCGCGAGCAACAGGAGGACCCGGTTGACGTCGAGGCCGGTGCAGCGACGCTGCGGGATCCCGTACCCGCCGGTCGGCGAGACGAGCGCCTGCATCTCGACGAGGATCGGCCGCGTCCCCTCGAGGATCGGCACGACGGTCGTTCCGGGCCGCGGCTCCTCGTCCAAATCCGCG
The DNA here is from genome assembly GCA_964466035.1 of uncultured Thermotogae bacterium. Lineage (GTDB taxonomy): Bacteria > Bipolaricaulota > Bipolaricaulia > UBA7950 > UBA9294 > JANQEA01. The sequence goes on along the minus strand of CAYXLR010000001.1, from coordinate 189,260 downwards.
AGGAAGAACCGGGAAGGATCGGCGATCTCAGTCAGCCCCTCGGCGGTCATCCGGAAGACGACGACCTCGTTCGTCGCGCCGAACCGGTTCTTCACCGAGCGGAGGATCCGGATGTCCTCCCCGCGGCTCCCCTCGAGGTAGACGGCCGCGTCGACGAGGTGCTCGACCGACTTCGGCCCGGCGAACGCGCCCCCCTTGGTGATGTGGCCGACGAGAAACGTCGCCATCCGCCTCGACTTCGCCTGCCGGATCAGCTCGCTCGACGCCTCGCGCAGCTGGCGAAGGCTTCCCGCTTCCCCGGCGGCGCGCTCGTCGACGGTCGTCTGAATCGAATCGACGATCAGGACGATCGGGGAGACCTGCTCGATCGCCACGGCGATCCGCGAGAGGGACTGCTCGGAGAGCACGTACAGCCGCTCGTTGTCGACGCCGATCCGGCTCGCCCGCAGCTTGACCTGCCCCTCCGACTCCTCGCCGGAGACGTAGAGGACGTTCCCGTAGCGGCGCGCGACGAGCTCCGCGATCTGCAGCAGGAGCGTCGACTTTCCGATCCCCGGCTCGCCGCCGAACAGGATCACCCCGCCCGGGATCAGCCCGCCGCCGAGAAGCCGATCGAACTCGCCCATCCCGGTGGCCAGGCGCTCGATGTCCGCCAGGTCGACCCGGTCGATCGAGCGAAGCTCCTCGCCGAGCCACGACGCGGCCTCGGTCGGTTCGTCGTCGGACGACGCGCGCTCGGAGAACGAGTCCCACGCGCCGCAGTTCGGACACCGTCCGAACCACTTGATCGATCGGTACCCGCACTCGGAGCAGAGAAACGGCATGTCAACCGCTCTCTTCGAATCGGAACTCCTCCCCGTCGACGGTCGCCGTCACCGCGGAGCCGGACGGGAAGTTGCCGAGGAGGATCTCCTCGGAGATCGGATTCTCGATCAACCGCTCGATCGTCCGGCGCATCGGACGCGCCCCGTACTTCGGGTCGTATCCCTGCTCGATCAGCAGCTTCCACGCCGAGTTGTCGAGGGTCAGCTCGATCTCCCGCTCCTCAACGAGCCGGCGCGCCAGCTCGCGGATCATCAGGTCGGCGATCTCGCGGACCTGATCGCGGTTGAGCTGGTGGAAGACGATGATGTCGTCGAGACGGTTGAGAAACTCGGGACGGAAGACCTTGCGCACCTCGCCGGTCACCCTGGACTTCATGTCCTGGTACGACTCCTCGGAGGTCTCGTCCTGATCGGAGAAGCCGAGCGTCCCCCGGTCGGTGATCAGCTCGCTCCCGACGTTCGACGTCATGATGAGGACCGTGTTGCGGAAGTCGACGCGGCGGCCCTGCGAGTCGGTGAGGATCCCGTCCTCCATCACCTGAAGGAGGATGTTGAACACGTCGCGGTGCGCCTTCTCGATCTCGTCGAACAGGACGACCGAATACGGGCGATGGCGGACCTTCTCCGTCAGCTCGCCCGCCTCCTCGTAGCCGATGTAGCCCGGCGGAGCGCCGGTCAGACGGGAGACGGAGAACCGCTCCATGTACTCGGACATGTCGACGCGGACCAGGGCGTCCTCGTCGCCGAACAGGAACTCGGCCAGCGTCTTGGAGAGCTCGGTCTTCCCGACGCCGGTCGGGCCGAGGAACATGAACACCCCGACCGGGCGCCTCGGGTTCTTCACCCCGGCGTACGCGCGGCGGATCGATCGGGAGACGGCGCGGACCGCCTCGTCCTGCGCGATCAGCCGCTCGTGGACCTTCTCCTCCATGTTGACCATCCGGGCGGTTTCCTCCTCCTGGACGTGCCCGATCGGGACGCCGGTCCACATCGCGACCATCTGCGCGATCTCCCGCCCGGTCACCTGGAGGTCGTTCCCCGCGTACGCCGTCTCGCTCAGCTCCTCGATCCGCGTGATCAGCTCCGCCTTCCGATCGCGGAGGCCCGCCGCCTGCTCGTAATGCTGACCGGCGACCGCTTCCCGCTCCTGCTCGTCGAGCCCGTCGACCTTTTCCATCAGCTCCCGCGCCTCGTCGGGAATCCGGGTTCGCTGGAGCTTGATCCGGGCCGCCGTCTCGTCGATCAGATCGATCGCCTTGTCGGGGAGGAACTGGTCGGTGACGTACCGATCCGAAAGGCGCGCCGCCTGCTGGAGCGCGTCGTCGGTGACCCTGACGCCGTGGTGCTTCTCGTACTGCGGCCGGAGCCCCTTCAGGATCTTCACCGTCTCCTCGACCGTCGGCTCCTCGACGTAGATCGTCTTGAATCGCCGCTTGAGCGCGGGGTCCTTCTCGACCGACTTGCGGTACTCGTCGAGGGTCGCCGTCCCGATGCACTGGATCGCGCCGGAGGCGAGCGGCGGCTTGAGGATCGACGACGCGTCGATCGCCCCTTCCGCCCCGCCGGCCCCGACGACGGTCTGAAGCTCGTCGATGAACAGGATCACGTTGTCCTCCTCGGCGACCTTGTTGATCAACGCCTTCAGCCGCTGCTCGAACTCGCCGCGGTACTTCGTCCCGGCGACGACCGACGCCATGTCGAGCTCGATGATCTCCTTCGAGCGGAGGAGGGCCGGGACGTCCCCGCTGGCGATCCGCTGCGCGAGCCCCTCGACGACGGCCGTCTTCCCGACGCCCGACTCGCCGATCAGCGCCGGGTTGTTCTTCCGGCGGCGGGTGAGGGTCTGGATGATCCGCTCCATCTCCTCCTCGCGGCCGATCACCGGATCGAGGTTTCCGGCCATCGCCTCCTCGACGAGGTTCCGGCCGAACTCCGACAGGTCGCCCTTTCGCTGGGCGCCCCGTCGGGTCGTCCGCACCGTCATGCCGACGGCGCCGCCCGGCGGGAGGAAGTAGCCGCGCGACTTGTTCAGATCGACGCCGAAGTGATGGAGGAGCGCCGCGCCGGTCCCTTCCCCTTCGCGGAGCAGCCCCATCAGCAGGTGCTCGGGCCGGATCGTGTTCAACCCCGCGCGCCGCGCCTCCTCGAAGGCGATCTTCATGACCCGCTTCAGCCGCGCGGTCGGTTCGAGATCGTCGGCGGAGAGACGGACCTCGCCGCGCTCCTTCTCCTCTTCGAGGAGCGTGGCGACCTTGTCGTAGGTAACGCCGTTCGACGTGAGGAAGCGATACACCTCGCTGTCGGTGATCTTGAGGAACGCGAGAAGGAGATGCTCCGTGCCGACGTAGCTGTGCCGCCAGCTCTCGGCCTCCTCCTGCGAGATCGCGATGATCTCCATCGACTCTTGCGAGAATCGATCGTACATCTGCCCTCCTCAGGGAGTCCGCTCGGGAAGGCCCGCACAGACGGCGACAGTATACAGGGCGTCTACCCCTCGGCAAGGGAAACGTCGCGCCGGTTGAACCGCGTCATCACCGCGTCGATGTCCGCCCTCCGGAACAGGTCGATCGCGTCGACGGCGCGCTCCAGCGCCGGAAGGACGCGCTCCCACTCCTCGGGCGAGAACCGATCGAGGACGAAGTCGCTCCCCGTCTCCGTCCGCCCTTCGATCTCGATCCCGATCTTCAGACGCGGGATCTCTTCGGTCGCGAGCGCGTTCAGGATGGAGGTCAACCCTTTATGCGTTCCGCCGCCGGCGGCGCTCAAGAGCTTGATCCGCCCCAGCGGAAGATCGAGATCGTCGTGCACGACGAGGGCGTCCTTCGGAGAGACGGAGTGCTTCGACAGCACGCCGCGGACCGCCTCGCCGCTGTCGTTCATGAACGTCATCGGCTTGACGAGGAGCAGGTCGGCGGTCGAATAGACGAGGGCGGAGCTTTCGATCCGCCCTTTCCCCCGAAGTCGATGGACCTTCCGGTACAGGTCGATGACCTCGAACCCCACGTTGTGTCGGGTGAGCGCGTAGGCCCGGCCGGGGTTTCCGAGCCCGAAGACCGCCTTCACCTACTCCCCCTCTGCAGCGGTCTCCTCTCCTTCTCCCTCGGCCTCCGCTCCCTCTTCCTCAACGGCGCCCTCTTCGACTTCGCCCTCGATCTCCTCGCCCTCCTCGAGCTCGGCCTCCTCCTCTTCGATCTCCATGCCGCGCGGCGCGATGACCGTCACGAGGGTCCGCTCCGGAGGAAGCATCGGCTCCACGCCGCCGAAGTCGATGTCGCGGACGTGGATCGACTCGCCGAGGTCGAGCTCGGACACGTCGATCGTGATCAGGTGCGGCACGTCCTTGGGGAGGCCGTAGACGCGGACCGTGTTGAACAGCACGTTCAGAATCCCTCCGGACTTCACGCCCTGCGCCTCGCCGACGACCTTCACCGGGACGTGGAGCTTCAGCGGGCGCCCGACGTCCGGGTGGTAGAAGTCGACGTGCTTCGGCTCGTCGGTCACCGGGTCGTAATCGATGACCTTCACGAAGACGTCCATCTCCTGCGCCCCGTTCTCCTCGGCGATCGACAGGGTGACCCTCGAGCTTCTCGTGATCTCCGAGAAGAGCGACTGAAGGTCCTTCCGCGCGATGGCGATCGACACGCTCTCGATCGAAGGGCCGTAGACGACCCCCGGCACGAACCCGTCCCGCCGGAGGGCGTTCGCCCTCCCGGCGGTCCTCTGTTTCACTTCCAGCGTATGCATCCTCGTTCACCCAGCCGTCTCGTTGGATTTCGATCAGTAGTGCGGGAAGAGGTGGCTCACCGACTTGTACTCGAAGATCCGATGAATCGTCTTCGCCAGATGCTCGCCCACGTGGAGATAGTCGACGATCTCACTCTCGTTCGCGCGCTCGTTGAAGATGGTATTGGTCAGAACCACCCGTTTCAAGGGCGATTCCGCCAACAGCTCCAGCGCGTTCCCGGAGAGCGTTCCGTGGGTGCAGTAGGCCGACACTTCCTCGACGTGATGCTCGAGCAGCGTGTTCGTCGCCTTCACGATCGTCCCGCCCGACGAGAGGATGTCGTCGACGATGATCGCCCGCTTTCCAGAGACCTCGCCGATGACGTTCATCACCTGGACGTCCGAGCCGTCTTGCGATCGCCGTTTCTCGAGGATCGCCAACGGCGCGTCGAGGCGCTCGGCGACCATCCGGGCGCGGACCGCGCCGCCGGCGTCCGGGGAGACGATGACCGCGTTGTCCAGTCGATCGAAGGTCGCCTCGATGTGATCGGCGAAGATCCAGTCGGTTCGCAGGTTGTCGACCGGGATGTTGAAGAACCCCTGGATCTGCCCGGCGTGGAGGTCCATCGTGAGGACGCGGTCGGCCCCGGCGACCTCGATCATGTTCGCGACGAGCCGGGCCGAGATCGGCACCCGGCCGGTGTGCTTGCGATCTTGGCGCGAGTATCCGTAGTACGGGACGACCGCGACGACCTGCCGCGCCGATGCGCGGCGGAGCGCGTCGATCATGATCAACAGCTCCATCAGGTTCTCGTTGACCGGCGGACAGGTCGGCTGGATGACGAAGACGTCCGCGCCGCGAACCGTCTCGCGGATCCGGACGCGGATCTCCCCGTCGCCGAACCGCATCACCGCGGCGTCGCACAGCTCGATGCCGAGCGCTTGGGAGATCTCCTCCGCCAGCGACGGGTTCGCGTTGCCGCAAAGAAGCTTCAGTACTTTGCTGATCATCCTGCGCCCTCCTCGGTCTTGCGTTCGGACCGCTTGTTCACCTGGCGCGCTCGGCCGAAAGCGAGCCCACCGGCCGGAACGTCCTCCGTGATCGTCGACCCCGCCGCGACGACGGCCCCTTCGCCGATCGTCACCGGCGCGACGAGCGCCGCGTTGCTTCCGATGAAGACGTCCTTCTCGATCACCGTCCGGTGCTTCGCGACGCCGTCGTAGTTGCACGTGATCGTCCCCGCGCCGACGTTCGTCCCTTCCCCGACGTCGGCATCGCCGATGTAGGCGAGATGACCGGCCTTGACGCCCGGACCGAGGCGGGCCTCCTTCACCTCGACGAAGTTGCCGACGCGCGCCTCCGGCCCGACGTCCGCGCCGGGGCGCAGATGGGCGTACGGCCCGACCGTCGAATCGGCGCGAACCCGAGAGCCTTCGAGAACCGAATAGCGGACAGTGCAACGATCCTCGATCGCCGTGTCCTCGATCCAGCAGTCGGGGCCAATCCGACAACCCGGGCCGACGGTCGTCGCGCCGCGGAGGTGCGTCCCGGGATACAGAACGGTCCCGGCCGCGACCGAAACGGCCTCGCCGACGTACGTCCGATCCGGATCGACGACGGTGACCCCGATCCCGCGCAGCGCGTCGAGGACCCGCTTCCGCGCGACCGGATCGAGCTCCGCGTCTTCCCCGTGCCGCCTCTCGTCCATCTCGCCCCTCCCCCGAGGTTCGATGATACGGCACCGGAAGAAGAACGATCAAGCCAAAGCGCCCTTGCAGACGGCACCTCGCGCCTTATACTCGGGCCGTCCGCGGGAACCGCCGCGGACAATCGACATCAGGAGGTGGTCGACGATGAAAAAGCGAGTCTTCTCCGGCATCCAGCCGACCGGGACGCTGCACGTGGGCAACTACTTCGGGGCGGTCCGGAATTGGGCCGCGATGCAGGACGAATACGACTGCATCATCGGGATCGTCGACTACCACGCGATCACCATCGAGGTCGATCCGGAGGAGCTTCGCGACGCGTCGCGCGCGATGGCCCTCGACCTGATGGCATGCGGAATCGACCCGGAACGGACGATCCTGTTCGTCCAGTCCGACGTGCCGACGCACGCCGAGCTCGCCTGGATTCTCGGCTGCGTCACCTCGTACGGCGATCTGACCCGGATGACGCAATTCAAGGAGAAGTCGGCCGGGAGCGCGTTCGTCTCCGCCGGCCTGTTCACGTACCCCGTCCTTCAAGCGGCCGACATCCTCCTGTACCGTGCGCACGGCGTGCCGGTCGGCGAGGACCAGGTCCAGCACCTGGAGCTATCGCGGCGGATCGCGCGCCGGTTCAACGGTCGGTTCGGGGATCTCTTCCCCGAGCCGGAGCCGATCGTCGGGAAGGGGGCCCGGATCATGTCGCTCTCGGATCCCTCGGCGAAGATGAGCAAGAGCGCCGGCGAGCAGCACTACGTCGGCGTGATGGAGGACGAGGCGTCGATCCGGAAGAAGCTCCGCTCCGCGGTGACCGACATCGGGCTCGAGGCCGGGGCCGAGATGTCGCCCGGCGTCGAGAACCTGTTCGAGATCCTCGAGCTCTCGACCGAGATCGCCGGGGACGCTTCGATCGTCGCCGAGCTCCGCTCGGAGCACGAGCGGGGCGAGCTGATGTACTCGCGCCTGAAGGACGAGACGTTCGAGCGTCTGATGGCCGTCCTCCGGCCGATCCAGCAGCGGCGGGCCGAGCTTGCGGCCGCGGGCGACGTCGTCGAGGTCCTCCGCGACGGGGCCCGTCGCGCGCAGGCGATCGCCGACGAGACGATCGCCAACGTGCGCCGGCGGGTTGGGCTCGGAGCCGGCTAGATCAGCCGCGGACGCCGCCGTCGTCGAACTCCGGCCGGATCTCGTGCCACAGCGCGTCGAGCTCGCCTCTCGACAGGGCGGGCTTCGCTTCCCACGCCGGGTCGAGGAGGCCCGTCTCCGGGACGCGGTACGCCTGAAGGACGTACCGCTTCGCACCAGCGATCCGCTCGGCGATCCGGAGGACGTCGGACCGTGAGAGCGTCGGCGCGACCGTCGTCCGGAACTCGTAGTCCGGGGCGCGATCGAGGATCAGACGGATCGATGCCTCGATCGCGCTCGCCTCGGCGGCGATCCCGGTCAGGCGGTCGTACGCGTCGAGCGGCCCCTTGACGTCCATCGCGACGAAATCGACGCACCGCGCTTCGAGCAGCGCCCGGAGCACGTCGGGGCGGGAGCCGTTCGTGTCCAGCTTGACGAGAAGGCCGAGATCCTTCACGCGCTCGACAAACGAGCGGAGCGTCGGATGGACCGTCGGCTCCCCGCCGCAGATCACCACGCCGTCGATGAACCCGGCGCGCTCGCGGAGCCGATCGAGGATCTCCCCCTCGTCGAGCGCCGGAGCGAAGCGGTCCGGATCGACCAGCTCGGGGTTGTGGCAGAACGGGCAACGGAAGTTGCATCCGACGGTGAACAGCGTCGTCGCGACCTTCCCCGGGTAGTCGAGCAGCGTCGTCCATGCGACGCCGCCGATCGGGAGTACCGAAGCCATCTCCGGCTCATCCCGAGGCCGAGACCGGCGCGAAGATCCTCCGGTCGGCGAACTCGGCCTGCTTTCCGTCGTTCCACTGCTCGACCGGGCGGAGGTAGCCGACGACGCGGGAGTAGACCTCCGCCTTCGATCCGCAGGTCGGACAGGTCGCCTGTTCGCCGACGAGGTAGCCGTGCTGCGGGCAGATCGAGAAGCTCGGCGTCAAGGTGTAGTACGGGAGCCGGAATGTCTCGGCGATCTTGCGGACCAGCCGCTTCGCCGCCTGCCCGTCGGGGAGCCGCTCACCGAGAAAGCCGTGGAAGACCGTTCCCCCGGTGTAGCGCGTCTGCAGCGGATCCTGCAGGCTGAGCGCCTCGAAGAGGTCGTCGGTCCACCCGACCGGCAGCTGCGTCGAGTTCGTGTAGTACGGGTCGCCACTCCCGTAGGATTCGAGGTTGTAGATGCGCAGGTCCGGGAAGCGCTCTCGGTCGATGCGGGCGAGCCGGTAGCTCGCCCCTTCGGCCGGCGTCGCCTCCAGGTTGAAGATGTCGTAGGTCTCGACCTGATACTCGCCGAGCCGGTCGCGCATCCAGTCGAGCGTCCGGAGGGCGAACGCCCGCCCTTCCGGCTCGGCGATCGTGCGGCCGAGCAGGTTGAGGACGGCCTCGTTCATCCCGATCAGCCCGATCGTCGAGAAGTGGTTCCGCCAATAGCCGCCTTCCGCCTCCATGATCCGCTCGAGGTAGAACTTGGAGTACGGATACAGCCCCTGCTCGGTCAGGGATTCGAGCGTCTTCCGCTTGATGGCGAGCGCTTCCTTGGCGAGGTCCATCAGCGCGCCGAGCCGGTCGAAGAAGTCGGCCTCGCCGTTCGCCAGGTAGCCGAGCCGTGGCAGGTTGACCGTGACCACGCCGATCGAACCGGTCAGCGGATTCGCGCCGAACAGCCCGCCGCCGCGGCTTCGCAGCTCGCGGTTGTCGATCCGCAACCGACAGCACATGCTCCGCGCGTCCTCGGGGTGCATATCGCTGTTGATGAAGTTCGAGAAGTACGGGATCCCGTACTTCGCCGTCATCTCCCAGACGGGGTCGAGAACGGGGTTCTCCCAGTCGAACTCCTCGGTGATGTTGTACGTCGGGATCGGGAACGTGAACGGCCGACCGCGCATGTCGCCCTCGTTCATCACCTCGGCGAACGCCCGGTTGAACAGGTCCATCTCCGGCTGGTATTCGCCGTAGGTCGCCTCCTGGAAGACGCCGCCGACGATCGCCGGCTCGCCGCGCATGTACCGGGGGACCTTCAGATCGAGCGTCACGTTGGTGAACGGCGTCTGGAAGCCGACGCGCGTCGGGACGTTCATATTGTAGACGAACTCCTGGACGTTCTGCTTCACCTCCTCGTAGCTGAGCCCGTCGGCCCGGACGAACGGAGCGAGGTAGGTGTCGACGTTGGAGAACGCCTGCGCCCCGGCCGACTCTCCCTGCAGCGTGTAGAGGAAGTTCACGATCTGCAGGAGGACGACGCGGAAGTGCTTCGCCGGCTTCGCCTCGATCTTTCCCCGGACGCCGCGAAACCCCTGCAGGAGAAGGTCGCGCAGGTCCCAGCCGACGCAGTACGCCCCGAGGGTCCCGAGGTCGTGGACGTGGAAGTCGCCCGACTCGTGCGCCGCCCGGATCGCCTCCGGATAGATCCGGCCAAGCCAGTAGCGGGAGATGATCTTGTCGGTGATGTGCGTGTTCAGCCCCTGGAGGGAGTAGGTCATGTTGCTGTTCTCGCGCACCCGCCAGTCGCGATCGTCAAGGTAGTCCTCGACCAAGGGGAGGTCGGCCATCAGGCCGCGCATCTCCCGCAGCTCCTCGTGCTGCTTCCGATAGAGGATGTACGCCTTCGCCGCGCGCGTCCGGCCGGCGTGGATCAGCGTCTCCTCGACGAGGTCCTGGATCTCCTCGACCGTCGGGTACTCACCGACGAACCGCGCGTCGAGAGCCCGGGTGATCCGCTCGCACAGCGCCGCTGCGGTCCGCTCGTCGGGGTCCCCGACCGAACGCATGGCTTTCCAAATGGCAGTCGTGATCTTGGCTTCGTCGAACGGTACGACGCGCCCGTCGCGCTTGACGATGTACTGCATGACCCCCCCTCTCGGACGCGTGCCACCGGCCCGGTGCAAAGGACCTATCCTAGCACCGCGGGGACCGAGCGACAATCGTGCCCGATCTGCTCGAATTTGCTGGAACCGGCAAGGGGACGAGCGCTCGTCCCGCTCCCGCGCCGACCCCGGACATCGATCACGGACTTCGTCCCGAGATCGATCCCGCCTCCGTGCGAGACAGACTCCCGCTGGCAAACGGAGAAGAACGATCCACTGCTTGATTCGCGTTCACCGCTTGGCTAACATCGATCGTCATTCCAGACCTGCAATACGTGAGAATGAGACTTCGAAGAGGTGAGTACGATTCCTAACATCGCTTCCGCACGAAAGCGCTTGCGGCAGAGCCAGAAGCGCAGGGGGCTGAACCGGGCGAAGAAGGCCGCGATCAAGCGCGTCGAAAAGCAGATCCGCCTCCATCTCGAGGCCGGAGACAAGGAGGCGGCGCGGGCGCTCCTTCCCGAGCTCGCTCAGGCGACGGACAAGGCCGCCAAGCGAAATACGATCCACGCGAACAAGGCCGCGCGGATCAAGTCGAGGTGGGCGAAGCGAGTCCAGGCGTAGGGGGAGGCGTCCGATGCGGCAGATCGATTTCCTCGGCAAGACGAAGTACTTCGTCCCGCTCTCGCTCCTGCTGGTCGCGTTCTCCGTCGTCGTCCTCCTTCCGGGTGTCCGCGGACTCAAGTGGGGAATCGACTTCACCGGCGGGACGGAGTTCACCGTCCTCTTCTCCGAGGCGGTCGACACGGCCGATATCCGGACCGCGCTCGGGGCGATCGACGCCGGAGACGTCGATCTGACGACGAGCGTCATCCAGGACACCGAAGGGAACACCAAGGTGATCACGACGCAGCTCCTCAACGTCGAGGAGGACCAACGCGTCATCGATCGGATCGAGACGACCCTCCGCGCCGACTTTCCCGTCGAGGACATCTCCCGCCGCCTGATCGGTCAGCAGGTCAGCCAGGAGCTGGCGCAGAAGGGGTGGCAGGCCGTCCTGCTCGCACTCGTGGCGATCCTCGTCTACATCTCGTGGCGGTTCCGCCTCCGCTACGCGATCGGCGCCGTCGCGGCGATCCTCCACGACGTGGTCATCGCGCTCGGCGTCTTCTCGATCTTTCAGGTCGAGGTCAACCTGGCGACGATCGCCGCGTTCCTGACGATCGTCGGGTACTCGCTGAACGACACGATCGTCATCTACGACCGGATCCGCGAGAACCTGAAGATCGAGCGCCGCCGGTCGGTCTTCGAGATCATCAACCACAGCGTGAACCAGTCGCTGTCCCGGACGCTGAACACGTCGATCACGACCTTCATTCCGGTCATCATCCTCTTCCTGTTCGGAGGCAGCGTCCTGCGAGGGTTCTCCCTCGCCCTGCTGATCGGCGTCATCGTCGGGACCTACTCGTCGATGTACATCGCCAACCCGATCCTCTACGCCTGGAGCCTTCGGGCGGACAAAGCGAAGAAGGGGAGATGAGGTCCCTCCTTCGGCCCGGGAGAGCGTGGAGACTCGCTCCCGGGCCGGACGAAGCCCTCGTCGAAGGGATCCGCTCGTCGCTCAGCTGCGCCCGTCCGTTCGCCGTCCTCCTCGCCCAGCGCGGTGGTACGACGTGGGAGTCCCTCATCGATCCCGGCGTCCGCAGCTTCCATTCCCCGTTTCTCTTCTCCGACATGGAGCGGGCGGTCGACCGCGTCAAGACGGCGATCGAGTCCGGAGAGCGGATCTTCATCCACGGCGATTTCGACGTCGACGGGCTGACCGGGGCGGCCGTCCTCTACCGCGGGCTCCGACCTCTTCTCCCGCAGAACACGCTGAAGGTCGACGTCGGGGACCGGACGAGCGGACACGGCATCTCGCGACCGTTCGTCCTCCGCGCGATCGAGGAGGAGTTCGGCCTGGTGATCACGACCGACTGCGGCGTGACCAACCACGCCGAGATCGACGCCCTCAACGAGGCGGGGATCGACACGATCGTCACCGATCATCACCTCCCCCCGGAGCCGCTTCCCAGTGCGCTGGCGATCATCGACGCCCACCGCGAAGGGGAGTCCTACCCGAACCGGCAGCTCGCCGGCGTGGGGGTCGCGTACAAGCTCGTCCGCGCCCTCTACGAGCGCCTCGGGAAGCCCGCCCCGACGCAGTTCCTCGACCTCGTCGCGCTCGGGACGGTCGCCGATCTCGTCCCGCTGTCGTCCGACGGCGAGAGCGAGAACCGCGCCTTCGTCCGCGAGGCGTTCTCGCTGATCGGAAGGGGAGAGGGTTCGTCCCAGGGCCTCCGCGTCCTGTTCGAGAAGCTCTCCGTCAACCCGAAGAAGATCAACACCTCGGACATCGGCTACCTCGTTGCCCCGAAGCTGAACGCGGCGAATCGCGCCGGCGACCCGAAGGTCGCCTTCCTCCTTCTGATCACCGAGATCCCGGATCAGGCGGAGTACCTCGCCGAGATCCTCCTCGACTACAACCGCGATCGGGAGATCGCGCAGAACGACCTGATCGCCCAGGCGGAGGAGTTCATCCGCGAGGAGGCGCTGAACCCGCAGGAGGACGGGTTCGTCTTCGTCACGGGGAAGTACTGGAACGAGGGGATCCTCGGCCTCGTCGCGTCGTACCTCACCGAGCGGTTCCGCGTGCCCTCGGTCGTCGTCTCCCGGGGCGATCGCGTCAGCCGCGGGTCGTGCCGGTCCGTCGGCGAGTTCGACATCAGCGCCTGTCTCGAGGCGCAGGGCGACCTGCTGCTCCAGTACGGCGGGCATCGGATGGCCGCCGGCTTCTCCGTCGCCAACGAGAACCTTCCGCGACTGGAGGAGCGGCTGTACGCGTACGGCGCCGCGCGGCGCGAGGAGCTGACGAACCTCGCCGCCGAGGAGGTCGACGCGCGGCTCGCCATCGGCGACGTCGATTCCCGCTTCCACGCCGACCTGATCTCCCTCGGTCCGTTCGGCCCGGGAAACCCCAGGCCGCGGTTCCTCCTCTCGGATTGCACGTTCTCGGATCTGACGCTCGTCGGGAACCGGAAGCAGCACCTCAAGGGGCAGGTGACCCAGAACGGCGCGTCGCTTCCGTTCATCGCGTTCCGGATGGCGAAGTACCTCGACGCGTTCGAGCGGGCCGAGCCGATCGGCCTCGTCGGTCACGCCGGCTTCGACGATTGGCGCGGAAGCGTCCAGATCCAGGGGATCGACCTCGTCGCCGAATCGCCCTCCTTCTAGAGCCACCAAGGAAAGGCATCTCTCGCAAAGGCGCAGAGGGCGCCAAGGAAAGCTTAATACTTCCCATTCACACGGCAGGCGATCCGGGGGCAGCTTTGCGCCTTGGCGAGCTTGGCGAGAGGCTGGGACGGTTTCCCTACCTCTCGCAAAGGCGCGAAGAACGCCAAACGCCAAGGGAGGCTTGAGCTTCCCCATTCACGAGGTGAGTACCCCCGGGTTCTGCTCTGCGCCTTGGCGAGCTTGGCGAGAGGCTGAGATGGTTTCCCTACTTCTCGCAGAGGCGCAAAGGACGCCAAGACAAGCTCAACCCTTTTCATTTGTGCGGCAGGTGATCTGGGTTCTGCTCTGCGCCTTGGCGAGCTTGGCGAGAGACCGGGACGGTTTCCCCACCTCTCGCAAAGACGCAGAGGGCGCCAAGGGGAAGCCGACGGGTTTCCACTCTGAGTTTTTCTTTGCGAACTCTGCGAGCTCAGCGAGAGCCGGGGTTACTTGCCGACGCAGAAGCGGGAGAAGACGGCGTCGAGGATCGATTCGCCGACGTCGATCCCCTGCATCTCGCCGGCCGTCCGATAGGCGGTGCGCAGCTCCTCGGCGATCATGTCCGGCGTGTGCCCGACGCGCGCCGTCTCCGCCGCCCGGCGGAGCGCTTCGCCGGCCCGCCGGATCAGGTCGCGCTCCCAAGAGCCCAGAAGGAGGACCGAGTTGCGGGTCGGCAGCTCCCCGCCGACCAGCCGCTCGAGAATCGCGTCCCGCAGCCCGTCGATCCCGTCTCCGGTCTTCGCCGAGACGTCGAGACGCTCGAACCACGGGCCCGCGACCGGCTCGCCGAGGCGGTCCGGCAGGTCGACCTTGTTGACGACCAGGATCGAGGGGACGCCCCATTCCCGGCCGAGGATCTCCCGATCCTCCTCGGTGAGCGGTTCGCTCCGGTCGACGAGACAGAGGACGAGGTCGGACCGATCGATCGCTCCCTGCGTCCGCCGAACCCCCTCCGCCTCGACCGGATCGCCCGGCTCCCTGAGGCCGGCCGTGTCGATCCAGCGGACCGGGATTCCGTGCAGCGACGCCTCCTCCTCGACCGTGTCGCGGGTCGTCCCTGGGATCGGCGTCACGATCGCACGCTCCTCCGCGAGGAGGGCGTTCAGGAGCGTCGACTTCCCGACGTTCGGGCGACCGACGATCGCGATCGTCAGTCCCTCGCGGAGGATCCGTCCTTGCTCGCCCCGGGCGAGGAGCCGACCGACGCGCCGGGAGAGCGCCTCGATCCGCGGGAGGGCGGACTCGACGTCGACGTCGAGGTCCGGGTAGTCGATCTCGACCTCGAGGTCGGCGAGGATTCCGGCGAGTTCGCCCCGGATCTCCTCCAGCGCGTCCGAGAATCGCCCGCCGAGCCGATCGACGGCCGCCTCGAGGCCGAGGATCGTCCGCGCCCGCACCACGTCGAGGACCGCCTTCGCCTGGTCGAGCGAGATCCGGCCGTTGAGGAACGCGCGCTTGGTGAACTCGCCCCGCTCGGCCATCCGCGCCCCGGCGGCGAGGACGGCGTCGAGGACCGCTCGCGTCGCGACGATCCCGCCGTGGCAGTTGATCTCCACGACATCCTCCCGCGTGTACGTTCGCGGCGCCCGCATGACCGAAACGAGGGCCTCGTCGATCGGGCGATCCCCGACGACGATCCTGCCGTAGTGAAGGGTGTGGCTCGGCGCGTCCTGCAGAGCGTCGCCCTGGGCGGAACGGAACAGGCCGGCGACGATGCCGATCGCGTCCGGACCGGTCAGCCGGACGATCCCAATCCCCCCCTCGCCGAGGGGGGTGGAAACCGCGGCGATGGTGCCTTCGCCCATCAGGCGTCTTCCGGCTCGATCAACACCCGCCGCTCGTCCCCTTCGCCGATGCTCCGCGTCTGCACGCCGGGGACGTTGGCCAACGTGACGTGGATCGTTCGCCGCTCGTGGGCCGGCATCGGGTTCAGGCGGATCCGCTTCCGGTCGCGCCGGACGTCCTCCGCCTTGGTCAACGCGAATCGGATGAGCTCCGCCCGACGCCGCTTCACCGCCCCGTTGACGTCGAGGACGATCTCGATTTCCTGACCCGACTTCCGGCGGAGCGCGCCGCGGAGGAGAAGCTCCAACGCCGTGAGGGCGGCCCGGTCCTCCGGAAGCGAGAACAGGCTCCCCTCGAGATTGACGTAGAGCCCCTCGGGATCGGACGACGGTTCGACCTTGAACGTCGCGTCCTCTTCGAGGACGGTGAGAAGCTCTCGGAGGTAGGCCTCAACCTCCTGCTGAAGCGCCTTCGTCTCCATCGCTCTCCTCGGCTTCCTCCACGTCCAGGACGTCCTCGACCGGAGCGGCGAACGTCCCGCCTTCGGCCCGCGCCAGCTCCCAGTTGACGAACGCCTGCTGCCCGACCTGGGCCGCGGTGGTCAGGAGGTAGTACAGCCAAAGGCCGGCCGGGAAGCGCCACAACAGGACGCCCATGATCAACGGGAAGAAGTAGCCCATGTACTTCTGGATCCCCTTCGCGTCGCCGGTCGGCATCGGGGACATGAATCGCTGCTGGACGAGCATGATCAGGGTCGTCAGGATGACGAGGATCAAGTACGGGTCGTGAACGCTCAGGTCCGGGATCCAGAGGAAGCTGGGCGAGATGTGGATCTGCGGGCTCGCGTACAGCAGCGCGCGCCAGATGATGAAGATGATCGGAAGCTGGATCAGCATCGGGAGGCAGCCGCCCATCGGGTTGACGCCCTCTTTCTTGTAGACCTCGAGGACCTTCTGCTGCATCAGCTGGCGGTCGTCCTTGTACCGCTCTTGGATCCGCTTCAGCCGCGGCTGGATCCGCTGGGTCTTCGCGATCGAGTGGTACTGCTTCCGCATCAACGGGAAGAGGACGATCCGGGTCATCAGGGTGAACAGGATGATCGCCCATCCGTAGTTGCCGGTGTGGCGATACAGGAGGTCGAGAAACCGGATCACGAGCACCATCGCCCGCGCGCCGATGCCCGGCTCGTCGAGCGCCTCAATCCCGACGGCCTCCATCAGCAGGAAGCGGCGGCGCCCGCCGTACAGCGTGAACCGGTAGGTCGACGTCCCCTCCGTCGCCGGAAGTTTCACGCCGAACCGCCAGCTTCCCGACGCCGTCGCCTCGGCGAACGGATCGACCGCCGTGCCCTCGTCCGGGATGAGGAAGAAGACGATCTCGTTGTCCATCAGGCCGAGCCCGTCGAACGAGAAGTACGAGCCGGGCGCGAGCATCGCCGGCGAAGGCTCGCCGTCGAACAGGTAGTGAAGCTGCCGCCCCTTCTCCTGCAGGATGTACTTATGGACGGTCATCGCGAGCTCGGGCACGGCGGCGTCCTCTCCGGCCGGCGCCCGTGGCGCGATCTCGACCTCGACGCTCATGTCGTACAGCGCGTCCGGCTCGATCGTGAACCGCTTGATCACCGTGTAGCCGTCCAGCTCGCCGGTGAACGTGACGACGAGCGCGTTGGAGTCGGTCCGCTCGGGCTCGTGGAGCGTGTACGTCCCCTCGGAACCTTCACCGCTCAGGTTGAACGGGAACTCCGCGTCGACCGTGTACCGCCGGGCGAAGGTCGTCGTGTCGGACGTCGTCCCGTAGACCAGCTCCTCGACGTCGGAGCCGTACGGGGCGAACGTCAGTAGGACGCTCCGAAGCGTGCCGCCGTCCTCGGAGAAGAGGTAGTTGGCGAGGGGCGTCACGACGATCAGCTCCCGGTACCCCTCCCGCTCGGTGACGTCGAAGGTGATCTCCAACTCGGCCGCGGCGGCGCAAAGCGACAGGAAAAGAAAAAGAACCGCTACCGTTCCATAGCGTACTGGCTTCGTTCCCACGATGACCTCCTTCGAAAAGGGTATCGTGGGCGAGAAACGCGCGCAACTCCGTTGAACAGGGGGTTCGACCGCGGTACACTGCGCCTCGCCGATGTTTACGGGCGTTGTGCAAGGCCTCGGACAACTCCGGTCGTCGCGCGCCGGGGCGATGGAGATCGAGTTCCCCGATCGGATGTGCGATCGCCTCGAGATCGGGGCGAGCGTCGCGGTGAACGGGGTCTGCCTGACGGTCCGCGAGCTGGCCGACGTTGCCTTTCGCGCCGACCTGTCGAGAGAAACGGCGGCGCGGACGACGCTCGGCGGGCTGCGCGCCGGCGCGCGGGTCAACCTGGAGCTCCCGGTACGACCGGGCGACGGCCTCGACGGGCACTGGGTCCTCGGGCACGTCGACGCGGTCGGGCGGATCGGCGCGCTGTACCGGGGGGAGAGGGACTGGATCTTGATCGTCTCGTACCCGGGGGCGTACCTCCGGTACGTGGTCGAGAAGGGCTCGATCGCGGTCGACGGGATCAGCCTGACGAGCTACGGGATCGACGGAAACTCGTTCCGGTGCTCGATCGTCCCGGAGACCTACGAGAAGACGACGATGCAGGATCGGAAGAGCGGGGATCCGGTGAACCTCGAGTTCGATGTCCTGGCGAAGTACGTCGAAAGGATGATGCCGTTTGTTCATCACGATTAAGGAAGCGATCCGGAAGTACGGCGCCGGCGAGATGCTGATCCTCGTCGACGACGAGAACCGCGAGAACGAAGGCGACCTCGTGATCGCCGCCGAGCACGCCACCGCGGACGCGGTCAACTTCATGATCACGCACGGTCGAGGTCTCGTCTGCATGCCGATCACCGAGGAGCGGGCCCGCGCCCTCGGCCTCGGCCCGATGTGTCCGGAGAACACCGCGCTGCACGGGACGCACTTCACCGTCTCGGTCGACGCGAAGAACGGGATCGCGACCGGGATCTCCGCCTACGACCGCGCCCACACGATCCGTCTGCTGACCGACGAGGCGACCCGCCCCGACGACCTCGCGCTTCCCGGCCACGTCTTTCCGCTGACCGCCCGGGACGGCGGCGTCCTCCGACGGGCGGGGCACACCGAGGCGACCGTCGATCTGGCGCGGCTCGCCGGGTTGAAGCCGGTGGCCGTCCTCTGCGAAATCCTGAACGACGACGGAACGATGGCCCGGCTGCCGCAGCTGGAGCCGTTCGCCGAGAAACACGGCCTTTCGCTCGTCAACATCGCCGATCTGATCGCGTATCGAAAGCGGACCGAGCGGCTGATCGAGCGGGTCGCCGAGGCCGCGCTCCCGACCCGGTTCGGGACGTTTAAGATCGTCAGCTACACCAGCCCGATCGAGGACGAGGAGCACGTCGCCCTGGTGAAGGGGGACGTCTCCGGGAAGGAGAACGTCCTCGTCCGGGTCCACTCCGAGTGTCTGACCGGCGACGTCTTCGGTTCGTTCCGCTGCGACTGCGGCGCCCAGCTCCAACACGCCCTGGAACGGATCGAGGAGGAAGGGCTCGGCGTGGTCGTCTACATGCGCCAGGAGGGGCGCGGGATCGGGCTGAAGAACAAGGTCTGCGCCTACCAGCTCCAGGATCGGGGGCTCGACACGGTGGAGGCGAACGAGCACCTCGGCTTCGACGCCGACCTGCGCGACTACGGGATCGGCGCGCAGATCCTCTGCGAGCTCGGCCTTTCGACCATCCGCCTGTTGACGAACAACCCGAAGAAGGTCGTCGGCCTCTCCGGCTACGGGCTGACCGTCGTCGAGCAGATCCCGATCGAGATCCCGCCCAACGAGTACAATCGTGAGTACCTCAGGACCAAGAAGGAGAAGCTCGGTCACCAGTTAACCGAAGTCTGAAGCCTACGCAGCAAGAGGAATCCCGAGGAGGGAGCCATGGGAGCGGTCTACGAAGGGAAGCTCGACGGCAGCGGCCTCCGCGTCGGCATCGCCGTCAGCCGATTCAACAACCTGATCACCGAGCGCCTGCTCGAGGGGGCGCTCGATCGGCTCCGTCGCTCGAACGTGGCCGACGACGCGGTCGACGTCTGCCGCGTCCCCGGCGCGTTCGAGGTCCCGAAGGCGGCCAAGGTGATGGCCGACACCGGTCGGTACGACGGGGTCATCGCGCTCGCCGCCGTCATCCGCGGGGCGACGCCGCACTTCGAGTACATCGCCAGCGAGGTGAGCAAGGGGCTCGCCCGCGTCAACCTCGACGCGTCGGTCCCGGTGACGTTCGGCGTGATCACCGCCGACACCGTCGATCAGGCGATCGAGCGGGCCGGGACGAAGGCCGGCAACAAAGGCGCCCAGGCCGCCGAGAGCCTGATCGAGATGGTCAACGTCCTCCGCGAAGTGCAATGAGCTACGAGCTCGTTCGCGGGATGAACGATGTCCTCCCCGAGGAGATCGGTCGGTGGCGCCTCGTGGAGGAAGCGATCCGCGAGACCGCGCGGCGGTACAACTACCGCGAGATCCGCTTCCCGATCGTCGAGCAGACCGAGCTGTTCACCCGCGGGATCGGGGAGGCGACCGAGATCGTCACCAAGCAGATGTTCACCTTCCCCGATCAGAAGGGGCGCTCCCTGACGCTCCGCCCCGAGGGAACCGCGTCGGCCGCCCGCGCCTACCTGTCACACGGGCTCCAGACGAACGCGCCGTTCCAGAAGTGGTTCTACCTCGGTCCGATGTTCCGCTACGAGAAGCCGCAGAAGGGCCGGTATCGCCAGTTCCACCAGTACGGGATCGAGGCGATCGGCTCGCTCGACCCGAGCCTCGACGTCGAGGTGATCGCGTTCGCCTGGGCGCTAATGACCGATCTCGGCCTCGGCGGGCTGTCGCTCCGCCTCAATTCGATCGGCTGCCCGAGCGATCGGGCGGCGTACCAGACCGCGCTCCGGGCCCACTTCGCCGATTCGATCGGCTCGATGTGCGCCGACTGCCAGCGCCGCTACGACGAGAACCCGCTGCGGATCCTCGACTGCAAGGAGCCGATGTGCCGTCCGTTCATCGAGACCGCGCCCGGCTCGGCCGACCGCCTCTGCGCGGACTGCTCCAAGCACTTCGCCGAAGTGCGCGCGCTGCTCGACCGCCTCGGGCTCTCCTACGAGATCGACCCGCACCTCGTCCGCGGTCTCGACTACTACACCCGGACCGTGTTCGAGCTGATCTCCGACGACCTCGGCGCCCAGGACTCCCTCCTCGGCGGCGGCCGGTACGACGGGCTCGTCGAGGCGCTCGGCGGGCCGCCGACCCCAGGCGTCGGCTTCGCCGGCGGGACCGACCGGCTCGTCATGGTGCTGGAGGAGCGGGGGAAGCAGCCCGAACCGGACCGGCTCGATCTGTTCCTCGCGTCGATCGGCGACGCGGGGCGGCGATTCGCCTTCGAGCTGACCGAGAAGCTCCGGAGGGCCGGCCTTTCGGTCGAGCTCGACCACCGGGATCGCGGGCTCCGCAAGCAGCTCTCCGAGGCGAACCGGCTCGGCGCCCAATACCTCCTCGTCACCGGCGAGGACGAAGTGCGCGCTTCGCGCGCATCATTGAAGGAGATGGACTCCGGCGAGGAGCGGGAGGTCGCGCTGACCGTCGACGCGCTCGTCAACGCCGTCCAAGGAGGGTGAGATGGAGCTGAAGTTGATCCCGATCGAGAAGCCGGCCGAGCTGAACCTGATCCTCGGGCAGTCGCACTTCATCAAGACGGTCGAGGACCTCCACGAGGCGCTCGTCACCGCGATCCCCGGGATCCAGTTCGGCCTCGCCTTCTGCGAGGCGTCCGGGCCGTGCCTGATCCGCCACGCCGGGACGAACGAGGAGCTCGAGGCGCTCGCGATCCGAAACGCCGAGGCGATCGGCGCCGGCCACGCGTTCATCGTCTTCCTCAAGGACGCCTTCCCGATCAACGTGATGAACGCCGTGAAGCGGGTCCCCGAGGTCTGCCGGATTTTTTGCGCAACGGCGAATCCTCTCGAAGTAGTCGTCGCGGAGACCAAATCCGGCCGAGGGATCCTCGGCGTCATCGACGGCGACAGGCCGAAGGGCGTCGAAGGCCCGGACGACATCGCCCAGCGGAAGGCGTTCCTCCGGACAATCGGGTACAAGGGGTAGGGAGCCGGGAATCCGGCGCCGGGAACAAGTTCGCCGTGCACCGTCCCGCTGCGGAGCCGAGACGATCCGCGCGACGATCGGCAAGGAGGTTCGTGTGAAGCGACCGGCTCTCGCGCTCGTGCTGCTCTCGGTCTGGTTCCTGGCGGCGTGCTCCTCCTCCGATGCCGACCAGTACATCCGGATCGGTCAGGACCTCCTGCGCGCCTACGCCATGCAGCCCGGCCTGGAGTACAACCTGTACCGTCGCGTGACGTGGGACGAAGGGGATCGCCTCGTCGGGGCGTTGGACGACGCGGCCTTCCCCGACTGGGCGCGGGGGGCCTTCTCCGCCTGCGTCCGCTGGGAAGAGAGCTTTCATCGCGACATCACCAATCCGGAGGCCGGCCCCGGCGAACCGACGCACGTCCGGCAGACCGGCGGCGCCGAGGGGTGGATCCTGGTCGGAGAGGACATGCGGTACTACATTCTCGAACTCACCGTCACGTTCGATGGCCAGACGTTCGATTGGATCCGCGCCTGGGACCCACCGGAGTGAGGCTCGCTGCCGGGGCACAGCCCTCCGGACCTATGTGGGCGTCCCGCGGGAGGAGCGGGGGAACTCCATTCTCGCGATCGACTCGACAGCGCCCTGATCAACGCCCGGCGCACCGGTACTGGCCATATCGTTTGTCGCCTCTGCCGGGCTCGACCTTCTGTGCTTCACTGTTCAGCTTCCCTACAGGGACGAGTTACCTGGTGATGCAGAGACAGACCCGGTATACTTGGCACCAGTTTCGTCAGCAATTCCATCGCATACCAACCCAAACGAGAATTGCGGTTGACCCGAGCTGAGCGTGCGACTTGGCTCAACGGAGCCAAGGAGTGTACCTATTGAGTTTCGAACGGTTTCGCTTTGACCGGCGCATTGCCGCCGGAGTGAAGTCCATCGGTTTCAGCGTCCCCACACCGATTCAGGAGAGGGCCATCCCGGTCATCCTGCAGGGGCGCGATCTTCTGGGCATCGCCCAGACAGGAACGGGGAAGACGGCCGCCTTCGTGCTGCCGATTCTCCAGCGTCTCAGCCAAGGGCCGCGCGGCGTGGTCCGTGGGCTTATCGTCGCGCCGACCCGCGAGCTGGCCGAGCAGATCCACCAGGACATCGTCAAGTTGGGCCGCGACACGGGGATCCGCAGCGTCGCGATCTACGGCGGTGTGAGCAAGGGGCCACAGCTCGCGGCACTGCGGCGAGGAGCGGAGATCGTGGTCGCGTGCCCGGGGCGGTTGCTCGATCACGTCGACGCACGCGGGATCGACCTGTCACACGTGGAGGTACTGGTTCTCGACGAGGCCGACCGCATGTGCGACATGGGATTCCTTCCCGACGTCCGTCGGATCATCCGGCAGGTCCCCGAGAAGCGGCAGACCCTGTTCTTCTCGGCGACCATGCCCAAGGACATCCGCGTCCTCGCCGACAGGATCCTCGGAGATCCGGAGACGGTGCAGATCGGATCGATGACTCCGGTGGACACGGTCTCGCACGCGCTGTATCCGGTGCCGGATGACCGCCGGAAGGAGCTTCTCATCGCGATGCTTCAACGGACGTCGACCGGCCGCGTTCTCGTCTTCACGCGCACCAAGCACCGCGCCCGCAACCTTGCCGACCACATGAAGAAGCACGGACATCGCGCGGCCGCGCTTCAGGGGAACATGAGCCAGAGTCAGCGACAGCAGGCGATTGACGGCTTCCGCAAAGGAAGGATCGACGTGCTTGTGGCGACGGACATCGCGGCCCGCGGGATCGACGTGTCCGAGATCTCTCACGTGGTCAACTTCGACATGCCCAACACGGTCGATGCCTACACCCACCGGATCGGGCGCACCGGCCGAGCCGAGCGCACGGGAGAGGCCTTCACGCTCGCGGTTCGGGGAGACGGACTGATGGTCCGCCAGATCGAGAAGGCGCTCGGAACCGCGCTGGAACGGCGCCGCCTTCCGGACTTCAACTATGGGGCGGGGTTCGAACCCGAGCGGCAGTTCCCCGCCGTTCGTCGAAGCTCCGCAGGACGCGGCCGCTCGTACTCGAGCCACGGCGGCCGTCGGAGGCGCTAGGAGGGCCAGGGTAGCGGCAGGCCAGGCGTCGATGGGGACGGCGGCGGATGCACGCGGAGTCCAGAGGGCCCTCGCTTGCCTTCTTCGATCCCCGAGATAGAATCGCCCCATCTGACCGTCCCTCAGGGGCGAAAGGGGGTGATCCGTATGGCAAACAACCGAGTGCCAGCGGTCGCTCCCGAGAGACGAATCGCATAGCAGCGTTCGATCTCCGGACGTCCTGAGTTTCTTCTCGAGCTATCCAACGGGTAGCGGCCGCTGGCCTCCCATACCCTTAGGAGGCTAGATGACTCATCGGTTGCCTGAAGGCTTCACGTCGCGACCCGCAACCACCGAAGACGCCGAGCGTCTCCGAGGCTTCGATCACCTGATGGTCCCCGGCCGGACCTACAACACCGGTAGATACCGATCGATCGGGGACCGTCCCCTTCCGGGCCGGTCCCTTGGGGAATGCTCCTCACGGAGCATTCCCCTGAGTTGGCGAGCAGCCGACCTTGGGCGATGGCTACAAGATCGGTAGATATCGATCAATTTCATATTGATGCACCTGCGAGCGGTAGGCGTCCCATTCGATCTGCTTGTTCTCGATGAACTTGTCGAAGATGTGGTCGCCGAGCGCCCGTCGCACGAGCTCGCTTTCCCGCATGCAGGCGATCGCCTCGTTGAGGCTGCCGGGCAGGGTCTCGATCCCGAGTTCGTCCCGCTCCTCGTCGGTCAGGTGGTAGACGTCGACCTCGACCGGGTCCGGCAGCGGGTAGCCCTGCTCGATCCCCTCGAGCCCGGCGTGCAGGAGCACGGCGAACGCGAGGTACGGATTGCAGGCCGAGTCCGGCACGCGAAACTCGATCCGCGTCGTCGATTCCTGGCCCGGCTTGTACATCGGAATGCGGATCATGTTGCTGCGGTTCCGCCGCGCCCACGTGATGTAAACCGGCGCTTCGTACCCGGGCACGAGCCGCTTGAACGAGTTGACCCACTGCGCGCAGACGCCGGTGATTTCCTTGGCGTGGCGCATGATCCCCGCGATGTAGCCGCGGGCGAGCGCCGACAGGTGCAGCGGATCCTCGGCGTCGAAGAAGGCGTTCGACCCGTCGAGGCCGGCGAGCGACATGTGGGTGTGCATCCCCGACCCGTTCTCGGCGTTGAGCGGCTTCGGCATGAACGTCGCGTGCACGCCGCGGCGCCGGGCGACCTCCTTGATCGCGTAGCGGCAGGTCATCAGGCGATCGGCCATGCTCAGCGCGTCGCAGTGCCGCAGGTCGATCTCCTGCTGGCTCGGGGCGACCTCGTGGTGCGCCGCCTCGACCGGGATGCCCATCGACTCGATCGCGAGGACGGTCTCCCGCCGGATCTCGGTCGACACGTCCGGAGGGGAGAGGTCGAAGTATCCGGCCGAATCGAGCGTGTCGAGCGATCGATCCGATCGGAGATAGAAGTACTCCAGCTCGGGGCCGACGAGCATCCTCAGCTCGCGGTCGGCGGCGCGGGCGAGCGCCTGCTTCAGGATCCAGCGCGGGTCGCCCTTGTACGACTCGCCGCCAGGCTGGACGATGTCACAGATCAGCCGCCCGACGTTCTCCCAGGGCAGGACGACGAACGTGTCCGGGTCCGGGCGGACGAGCATGTCGCTCTCATCGATCCGCGCGAAGCCGTGAACCGACGAGCCATCGAAGCCGATCCCCTCGTCGAGCGCCGTTTCCAGCTCGCTCGCCGGGATCTCAAGGCTCTTGAGGTTGCCCAGCAGGTCGGTGAACCACAGCTGGACAAACTGCACCTTCGCTTCCTTCACCCTGGCCAGCACCTCGGCCGTCTTCCTCTCCGCCATAGCTCACCTCCTGCGTACGCTGTTGGGATGGAGGCAGTTTAGGTCGACTGCGGTCCGATAGCAAGCAATCCAAGACCTGCCGTTGCATTGCGGCACCCGGCTTGCTACAATGCCTTCCAATCAAACCGGCCCTTCCGGGCCTTCTCGGGAGGTTGCGAAACGATGAGGATTCTAAGCACCTAAGGCCCTCGCGGCCCGCCGTTCGACGGCCACGGTGGGATCTTCGGAAGCAGAACCGAAGGTTCTGCCAAGCGGCTCGCAGAGCCGCCCGTTGTCGCCCGCGGAACCAAGTTCCGCTCAATAACTCGGAGAGTTGTTCGTCGGCTTTCATGTCGGCAGCAGAACCGGAGGTTCTGCCAAAGAACTCGAAGAGTTCTCAGTCGGCCGGTTTGTTCCATCGTCCCAAGAGCCATAGCTAGGGAGTCGTCATGCGTACGTATGCGCTCGAAGCCGAGAGCGTGCGCAAGGTGTTCGTCCGCAAGAACCGCACCAAGCGGCGCCGTTGGCTTCGTAGAACCCGAAGGAAAGAAGAAGTCGTCGCGCTGAGAGAGATCGACCTGAGGATCGAGCGCGGCGAGGTGTTCGGCGTCCTCGGCCCGAACGGGTCGGGGAAGTCGACGCTGATCCGCCTCGTCTCGACGCTCCTTCTCCCCGACGGCGGATCGCTGCGCGTCTTCGGCCACGACGTCGAGCACGACCCGTTCGCCGTCAAGCGGATGATCAACCGCGTGTCGGTCGACGCCGCGTTCTTCAAGAAGTTCTCGCCGATCGAGAACCTGATGTACGCCGCGCGCCTCTACGGCCTCGAACCCAAGGAGGCCCGTGCGAAGATGCGCCAGATCATGAAGCGCCTCGGGCTGAAGGAGGAGACGTTCAACAACCCGATGGAGCAGATGTCGCGTGGGATGCAGCAGAAGGTCGCGGTGGCGCGCGGATTCCTGACCTCGCCGATCCTCCTGCTCCTCGACGAGCCGACGACCGGTCTCGACCCGCACTCGAAGCGGGACGTCCAGGCGTTCGTCCGCGAGATCCGCGCGACGCACGACGCGACCGTCCTGCTGACGACGCACGACATGGACGAGGCCGACAAGCTGTGCGACCGCATCGCGATCATCGACGAGGGGCGGATCGTCGCCCTCGACACGCCCGAAGGGCTGAAGGCGCTTGTCCCGTCGAACAACAGCGACAAGCCGACGCTCGAGGACGTGTTCATCGCGTTGACCGGACGCGGCTTCGAGGAAGCCGAGGTCGAGGAGGAGGTGGGAGCATGAGCACGTTCGTTCGGGAGATGCGCGGTGCGTACGCGTTCGTCGAGCGGAACGTCAACCTGATGAAGCGCTACTGGGGCTGGGAGCTCGTCTGGCTGATCTACTCGCTGACCAACGCGCTCGCGATCACCTACATCGGCAAAGGGATGAGCGCGATCTCCGGGCAGGAGATCGACACCCAGTACGTCGTGACGTACCTGCTCGTCGGCGCGCTGATCTGGCAGTACCTGTCGGTGATCTTCTACGCGATCAGCGAGATGATCGCGTGGGAGCGCTGGGAGGGGACGATCGAGTACACGTTCATGGCGCCCGTCTCCCGGCCGACGCACCTGGTCGGCACGACGCTGTTCGCGATCGGCTACGGGATCGTCCGCACGCTCGCCATCCTCGGGATCGTCGTCGCCTTCTTCCGCCTGAACCTCGGCGGGGCAAACATCGTCGGCACGGTGCTGATGCTGTTGGCCGGGTCCGTGTCGTTCGTCGGCCTCGGGATCCTCGCCGCGGTCCTCCCGCTCCTTTACCCGGAGCGCGGCGCGCAGATGACGAACGCGGTCGCGGCGATCCTGCTTCTGATCTCGGGCGTCTACTATCCCATCGAGACGCTGCCCGGCTGGCTGCAGCGGATCGCGGCCGTCTCGCCGGCGACGTACGTGATCAAGGGGATGCGCGCCTGCCTGCTCGAGGGCGAGTCGACGGTGAAGCTGTTGCCGAACGTGTTCACGCTGATCGGCGTCGGCGTGGCGATCATCGTGATCGGGCTGTTCATCTTCCGGTACGTCGAGCGGTTCGCGAAGCGGACCGGGAGGTTGAAGCGTTCTGGCTAGCACCGCTTCAGCGGTGCTAGCACGGACGAAGGCGCCTCGATGTGAATCCGGCGCCTTCGTCTGGTCTGGCGAGCCAAGCAACTGGCTCTTGGGCAAACCACGCGAGTGAGATCAACGACGAAGGGCTCAGCTTCCGCTGAGCCCTTCGTCCAAAGCGCGTGATCCAGCTGTAAGCTGGATCACTGCGCTATAGATGCTCCTCGACCTCTCCGAGGAACCCGACCGCCTTCTCCTGCGAGATCGCGTTGTACAGCGGGTACCGCTCGCCGATCGGCTCGGCGAGAACGCCGTCGAGGATCCGCTTCGCGTCTTCCCACATGTCCCGCGGGATCAAGTAGAACTCGACGAAGAACACCCGGTTCTCGAAGTACTCGTCGTGCACGGGATCGTACTCGCCGAGCTCCGGGCAGACGTCGCAGTCCGAATCGGCGCAGATCTCCGGCTCGTCCACGATGTGGCAGAAGTAGCCGAGAGACCGGCTCCAGTTCTTCCGGTAGTAGCCGGCGGGGAGCTTGGGCAGACCGGCCCAGAACGCAGCGAGGGCTCGATAGGAGCCGTAGTTCATGTACGTCTCGTCCAGTTCGAGACCCCGGAGCGACATCGCGTCGGTCTTCTCCGGCACGCCGGCGAAGACGGCCTCGAGCGGATTGAACTCCGCCGCGCGGAGCCAGTTCGCCGACGCCCAATACAGGCTTTCGACGTCCCCCGCGGTGGCGACCGCCGCGACGAAGCCGTCGGACGACTCCGCGGCGGTGAACTCGGGGATCATCCGTAGCGCCTTCAGACCCCAGTGCTTCCCGCGCAGATACGTGGGCCGCTCCTCCGGTTGGCCTCCGAGGAACGCGTCGGCGAGCGTGTAGTACGTCTGTGACAGCTTGTTGATAAGATCGATCAGGCCGGCGTCCACGTTGAACGCCATGACGGCGTCTTCGTTCGTCTCATCGAGCTCGTGTGGGACCCCGAGCGCCCCTCGGAACACTGCGATCATCTCATCGAGCGTCGCCCTCCCCTCTTCGCTGTAGGGGATCATGATGTCGCTTCCCTGGAACAGACCGAGCGCCTCGTCGACCGTGATCGCCAGAGCGGTTCCGCCACCGACCAGCATCGCCAACACCGTGAACAGCAGGAGTCTCCTCATCCTCTCCGACCTCCTAGGGGCTGATGCGGCCCACTATACTGAAACGGTTCCGGCCGAACAAACCTCCGCGCGTCACCCAAACTGCAGGCGGGTTGGAACGCCTAGGAGCGTGTGATATCCTTCGCACCGTCGGAGTTCTCATGCATCCATCCAGGAAAGGAGGAGGGTCCCATGGCCAAGGTCGATCAGGACCTTTGCGTCGGATGCGGGCTGTGCACGCAGATCTGCGCCGACGCGTTTGAGATGAACGCCGAGGGCAAGGCGGTCGCCATCGAGGGTGCGACCGCTGACTGCATCCAGGACGCCGTCGATCAGTGCCCGGTCGGCGCGATCAGCGCCTAGGTTCGGTTCTCACGGGGAACGTCGTTTCGAGCGTTCCCCGTGTTCGTCTCGGAGTGACCGGCGCGTTCTCCGGCGGCGTGCCGCGTCCGCGGCGGAAGCGCCGGTTTGCCGATTGGCGTGAATTCCCTTTCCGGTTAGGATAGACGCGGTGAGTGAGCTTGGGTGAGCGGAGGATCGGGTTGGCGCTCTCCAGCGGGGGAGCGCGGGGAGCGGCACACGTCGGGGTCCTCAAGGTTCTCGCGGAGAACGGGATCGAGCCTGACGTGATCGCCGGATCGAGCATGGGGGCGCAGGTCGGCGGAATCTACGCCTCCGGCGTCGGTCTCGACAAACTCGAAGCGTTGTGGCGGTCGAGCTCGTTCGGCCACGTCTTCAGGACCCTCTTCCCCACGATCCCATGGTCCGGTTGGAGCTCGGGGAACGGGATCACGCACTTCCTGCAGAAGCTGATCGGGGATCCTCTCATCGAGGATCTGGCGACGGAGTACGCCGCCGTGGCGACGGATCTTCGGTCCGGCGAACCGTTCCCGATCCGGTGCGGATCGCTCGTCGAGGCGATCCGGGCGTCCATCTCGGTCCCCGGCCTGTTCAATCCCGTCTGGCTCGACGGCCGCCTGCTGATCGACGGAGGCGTCTCCAATCCCATGCCGGTCGACGTCGCCCGCCGGCTCGGCTCCGACGTGGTCATCGGCGTCGACGTCCTCGTCGACCCGGGAGAGGTCGAGCTCTCCGGCCTTCCGTACCTCGGGGCGCGGGAGCGCGTCCTCGGCATCGCGAAGGAGCTGGACCCGCCGTCCCACAACGGCCGCAGATTCCACCCGAGCGTCTTCTCGGTCCTCTTCCAGATGTCGACCGTCTTCCAGAAGCGCCTCTCCGACCTCCTCCTCACGGCCCACCCGCCGGACGTCCTGATCCGCCCCGATTTCTCCGCCGATCCCCCCTGCTACTCCGATGTCGGCTGCGGGATCGAGGCCGGCGAAGCGGCCGCCCGGCAAGCGCTTCCCGAGATCGAGCGAGCCCTCGGACGCTGAGATACCATTCGCCCAGGAGCCGACATGCGTGCCAACGATGGTCTCTACCCTCGGATCGCGCTGGGCATCGTCGCCGTCTCGTTCGGGGCGATCTTCGCCCGGCTCGCCAACGAGGCCTCCCCGTTCGCCGTCGCGGCGTGGAGGCTGACGATCGCGGCGCTCGTTCTGGTGCCGATCGCCGCGTTCCGTAAGGAGCGGTCGTTCGATCGGCGGACCGCGCTCTGGTCGGTCGTCAGCGGCGCCGTGCTGGCGGCTCACTTCGTCCTCTGGATCTCCTCCCTCGAGCACACGACGGTCGCCAGCTCGGTCCTGTTCGTGTCCACCCATCCCGTCTTCGTCGGGCTCGGCTCGATCCTCTTCCTCCGCGAGCGGCCCTCCGGGATCCTGTCGGTGGGGATCGTCCTCGCCGTCGTCGGGGGCGCGCTGATCGGGTTCGGCGACCTCCGATTCGGAGGACCGGCCCTTCGGGGGGATCTCCTCGCGCTCGGCGGCGGGCTGATGGCCGCGGTCTACTTCCTGATCGGCCGCCGCGTTCGGCGGACCGTGTCGCTGTTCGAATACGCCGCGGTCAGCTACGGGACGGCGGCCGTGCTGGTCCTGCTCCTCTGCCTGGCGACGCGCACGCCGGTGATCGGGTACGCCCCGACCACCTACGCGTACCTCGTCCTGCTCGCCGTCGTTCCGCAGCTCATCGGTCACTCGACGATCAACTGGGCCCTCCGGCGGCTGTCGGCGTCGAGGGTCTCCGTCTTCGTCCTCGGCGAGCCGGTCTGCTCGACGCTTCTCGCGATCGGCATCTTCGGCGAGGTTCCCGGAGGGTTGAACCTCCTCGGAGCGGCCATCATACTCGTCGGCATCTATCTCAGCCTGCGAAGCGAGGAGGCACCGTATGGCACCGAATCCTGAGCGGGGCCGCGCGAGGATCGATTGGGCCGCGACCCGCATGCCGTTGCTCAATCGATTGCAAACCGCGTTTCGCGACGAGCGGCCGTTCGCCGGCAAGCGGATCGCGATGAGCATTCACCTGGAGGCGAAGACGGCCTGCCTCGCGATCCTCCTCCGCGACAGCGGGGCCGACGTCTGGGTCACCGGGAGCAACCCGCTGTCGACCCAGGACGACGTCGCCGCGGCGCTGGCGCAGGAGGATCGGATCGCCGTCCACGCGAGGCACGGCGCCTCCAAGGCGGAGTACGCGGAGGACCTCGCGAGCACGCTGGCCTGTCACCCGCACCTGATCCTCGACGACGGCGGAGACCTGGTCGCGCTCCTCCAGGAGGCGCCGCAGGAGGACGTGATCGGCGGGTGCGAGGAGACGACGACCGGCGTCGCCCGGCTGCGCATCCTGGCGCGGGAGAAGAAGCTCCGCTTCCCGATGTTCGCGGTGAACGACGCGAAGATGAAGACCCTGTTCGACAACCGCTACGGCACGGGGCAATCGGTGTGGGACGGGATCTTCCGGTCGACGAACCTCCTGATCGCCGGGAAGTCGGTCGTCGTGGTCGGCTACGGCTGGTGCGGCCGGGGGATCGCTCAGCGCGCGCGGGGCCTCGGCGCACGGGTGACGATCTGCGAGGTCGACCCGATCGCCGCTCTGGAAGCATGGATGGAAGGCTTCGCCGTCGCGCCGATCGCCGAAGCGATTCGCCACGCCGACCTCGTGATCACCGCCACGGGGTGCGCCGACGCCGTCCCCGAATCGGCGCTTCCCAACGCCAAGGACGGACTCGTCCTCGCCAACGCCGGGCACTTCAACGTCGAAGTCCGCCCGGAGGCGCTCGCCGGCCTCGCGCGATCCCAGAGAACGGTCCGGGAGGGCGTCGAGGAGTACGCACTCCCGGACGGCCGACGCCTCTACCTCCTCGGCGAGGGGAGGCTCGTCAACCTCGTGCTCGGCGACGGCCATCCGGTGGAGATCATGGACCTGTCGTTCGCGATCCAGGCGCTGACGCTCCGACACCTGCTCGCGAACGCCCCGCTCCCGCCCGACGTCTACGCCGTTCCGTCGGAGATCGACGATCGGGTCGCCCGATGGAAGCTCGAGACGCTCGGGGTCGCCATCGACGCCCTCACCCCCGCGCAGCGGGAGTACCTCGGCCTCGAGGCCGACTGACCTCGGATATCGCGCCGTCGGTACAGTACAATCCGATCCCCAGGGGTGAGACGCATGGCAAACCGGAGAATGTGGAGAAAGGGCCTCGCCGTCCTGATCCCGGCGATCCTCCTCGTCCTCGCGCTCGGTGTCGGCGGAGCCCAGGAATCGAGCGGCGACCTGTTCGCCCCCGTCTACCAGATCTACCAGTACATCAAGAGCTATTTCTATCAGCCGGATCGGATCGACGACCAGAAGGCGCTCTACGGCGCGATGAAGGGCGTGGTCGAGCATCTCGACGACCCGTACAGCGAGTTCCTCGACCCGGACGACCGGCGACGTTTCGACGAGTCCCTCGAAGGCGAGTTCTCCGGCGTCGGGATCGAGCTGTCGATCGTCGACAACGTGATCACCGTGATCACGCCGCTGGTCGGAACGCCGGCCGAGGCGGCGGGCGTCGAAGCCGGCGATCAGATCCTCAACATCGACGGGGAGTCGACGGAGGGCATGACGCTCACCGAGGCGGCGCTGCGGATCCGCGGCGAGATCGGCACGACGGTGACGCTCACCGTCCGGCACGAAGACGGATCGATCGAGGACGTCCCGATCGTCCGCGACACGATCGTCCTCGAGCCGGTCAAGAGCGAGCTTCACGGCGACGGAACGATCGGCTACATCCGCCTGTACCGGTTCGAGGAGGACACGACGACCGAGCTCGACGCGGCCCTTCTGTCGTTCGATCTCGACGCCCTCACCGGCTTCATCCTCGACCTCCGGAACAACCCGGGCGGCCTCCTGAACGAGGCGATCTCCGTCTCCAGCCGGTTCGTCGACGAGGGCGTCCTCCTGATCACCCAGGATCGGCTGAGCGACGAAAAGGAGTACTACGCGCGGGGGAACCGGATCCCGAACGTCCCGTTGGCCGTTCTGATCAACCGCGGTTCGGCGAGCGCGTCGGAGATCACCGCCGGCGCGATCCGCGACAACGACATGGGGATCCTGATCGGCGAGCCGTCGTTCGGCAAGGGCGTCTACCAGCAGCTGATCGAGTTCCCCGACGGTTCGGCCCTGAAGATCACCGCGGGGGAGTACTTCACCCCCGACCGGAAGGTCGTCAACGGGATCGGACTGACGCCGGACATCGTCGTCGAGGAGGGGCAGGACCCGGTCGACGTCGCGATCGAATGGATCCGGGCACACGCCGGCGTCCGGATGCCGATCGACCTCGACGCGGAGACGGCGCAGGCTCCATGAGGTTCGCCGTCATCGGGGCCGGCGGATGGGGAACCGCGATCGCCCGTCTCCTCGCGATCGGCGGACACGACACCGCCCTCTGGGCCCGGGATGCGAAGCTGGCCGAGGCGATCGCCAGGGACCGGCGGAACGCCAAGTACCTTCCCGACGTCGAGCTGCCGATCGAGCGCCTGTGCGTGACGGCCGACCTCGCGGAGGTCGTCGATCGAGAGGTCCTCGTCCTCGCCGTCCCGTCGTTCGGGATGGCCGATCTGCTGGAACGGCTCGCCCCGGTGGCCCCACCGTCTCCGATCGCGATCAACCTCGCCAAGGGGATCGATCGCGCGTCGAAACGGACGATGTCCGAGCTGATCGGGCAGGCGCTCCCGGAGGCGAACGTCTTCACGCTGTCCGGGCCGAGCCACGCCGAGGAGGTCGGGAAGGACGTGCCGACGGCCGTCGTCCTCGCCGGCGCCGACCTCGAAACGGGAAGCCGCCTGCAGCGGGAGATCGCCGGCCCCCGGTTTCGCGTCTATCTATCCGAGGACATCCGCGGCGTCGAGCTCTGCGCGACGGTGAAGAACATCATCGCGCTGGCGACCGGGATCTCCGACGGACTCGGGTACGGGGACAACAGCCGCGCGGCCCTGATCACGCGCGGACTCGCCGAGATGGTCCGCTTCGGCCGAACGTTCGGCGTCCGCGATGCGACGTTCTTCGGGCTGTCCGGGCTCGGCGATCTGGTCGCGACGTGCACCAGCCGGCACAGCCGGAACCGGTACGTCGGCAGCCGGCTCGGTCGCGGCGAGAGCCTCGAGGAGATCCTCGGCGAGATGGACATGGTCGCCGAGGGCGTCCACGCCACGACCGTCGTCCACGAGATCGCCCAGGGACGGGGGATCGAGATGCCGATCACCGAGGCCGTGGTCCGGCTTCTCAACGGTGAAGCCGATCCGCTATCCTTGGTGGAAGAGATCATGACACGTGCTCCGAAGCGCGAAGGGATTTGAGGGGAGGAAGGGTGCACGCCCAGGTGGTGGTTGTCGGGGGAGGACCGATCGGTGCGGTCGCCGCGCGGTGCGCCGCCGAGGCGGGAGCGTCGGTCCTCCTCGTCGAGCGCCGAGACGAACTGAACCGTTCTTCCTGTTGCACCGGTTTGGTCAGCCCCCGAACGCTCGCGACGCTCGGCGTTTCGACGGAGAGCGTCCTACGCGAGATCCGAGGCGTTACGGTCCGTGGTCCCGACGGACACCGGCTCGAACTCTCCGCCGATCACACGAAGGCGCTCGTCATCGATCGGACCCGCGTGGAGCGGGAGCTCCACGAGCGCGCCCGGGCGGCGGGGGTCGACGTTCGCCTCGCGACCGAAGCCGTGTCGGCGTCGCGCCATGCGATCGTCCTGGCATCCGACGACGGGCCGACGCAGGTGAGCGCGCCCGTCGTGATCGGGGCGGACGGGCCGCGCAGCCGGGTCGCCCAGTGGTTCGGTCTTCCGCCGCCGGAGCGGTTCGTCCACGCCGCGCAGGCCGTCGTCGAGACGGATTCGGCGATCCCTGCGGACCGGATCGAGGTCGTCCTCGGCGAGGCGGTCGCGCCCGGCTTCTTCGCGTGGGCCGTCCCGGCCGAGGAGGGGAGGCTGCGCGTCGGGCTCGGCGTCGTCCCGCCGTTCGATCCGTCGGAGCACCTCGACCGCCTCCTGTCGGCGCGATTCCCGGGGTGCGAAGTCCTCTCCCGGACGGGCGGATGGATCCCCGTTGCCCCGGCACCGCGGACGGCCGCCGATTCCGTCCTTCTCGTCGGGGACGCCGCCGGACAGGTGAAGCCGCTGTCGGGAGGGGGGCTCTTCCTCGGCGGGATCTGCGCGCGGATCGCAGGGCGGACCGCCGCCGGGATGGCGCTCTCCGGTGCGTCGAAGCGGCGGGCGGCGGCCTACGAGTCCGAGTGGAAATCGGCGATCGGGCGCGAGATCGCGTTCGGGCGGTCGCTCCGAAGGATCTACGGAGCGCTTTCCGATCGGGAGCTCGACGCGATGATCGACGCGTTGGACGATCCCGACCTCCTCTCGTTCCTCGCCGTGCACGCGGACATCGACCGGTTCCACCGGCTCCCGGACGAGCTGGCCGCGCGCCCGCAGATGTGGGGGAAGGTCCTCCGCCTCCTTCCGCACATCGCGATACGCGAGACTGCTGAACCGCCCGATCGAACCCCCGTTGTCTCCACGCCCCCCGCGTCCCTATAATCGGAGGCGGCCATGGCCAAGAAGAGGGGGAAACGGAAGAAACAGCCCGCGTTTGCCACGCCGTCCGTCCCGCTCGATCGGGTCCTCTTCTACGCCGTGCTGTTCCTCGTCTTCGCGCTGCCGCTGTTCATCTGGCCCGGGATCTCGGAGTACGGATACGGGAAGACGATCGTTGCGCTGATCGGCGTCTCCGTCCTCGCGGTCCTGTGGGGGCTCTCGGCGTGGCAGAAAGGGACGTGGTCGATCCGCCTTCCGTGGATCGCGTTCCCCGTTCTCGGGTTCGTCGCCGCGTCGCTTCTCTCTCTGCTGTACGCGACGAACGGCCGCGTCGTCGTGCAGAGCCTGGTGCTGATCGTCTTTTTCCTGTTGCTGATGCTCATCATCGCCAACGCCGCCCGGGATCAGCGGGACGCCAACCTGTTGCTCTTTGCGCTCCTCGCGTCCGGGTTCCTCGTGGCGTTGTACGGGATGCTCCAGTACCTCGGGGTCATGCGCGGCCCCGCGGGAACGAGCGGGCTGAACGCGGTGATCTCCACGATGGGAAACCGCAACTACCTCGGCGGATTCCTGGCCTACCTGCTCTTCCCGGCGGTCGTTCTCGTCGTCCGGCCCCGCTCCCGCTGGGTGAAGCTGTCCTCGATTCTTCTGATCGCGTTCTGCTTCGGGATGGTCCTGATCGTCCAGCAGGCCGGCACGGTGGCCGCGCTGATCGTCGCCGCCGTCGCGTTCCTCCTCGGATGGTTGATCTTCCGACCGATCGAGCCGACTCGCCGGAATCGGGTCTGGCTTTTGATCCTGATCGGCGCGCTCGTCGTGACGTTCCTGGTCGAGGCGCCGTCCGGCCCGTTGAACTCGATCGTCGGCCTCTCGAGGTCCGATTCGTCGCGGATCGCACGATGGTGGGAGCGGAACTCCGGTGCCGTTCGATCGTGGGACTGGTGGATCGGCTGGGAGATGTTCAAGGACCACCCCATGACCGGCGTCGGCCTCGGCAATTACAAGCTGAACTTCATCCCGTACAAGGCGGAGTTTCTCGCCACGTCCCGCGGAGAGGCCTACGACTTCTACATCGATCGAGCGGCGCAGGCCCACAACGAATACGTACAGGTCCTCGCGGAGCTCGGCATCCTGGGGGTCCTCGCCGCCGCGTCGTTCCTCGTTGTCCTCGTCGTCTCCCTCTGGAAGCGAACGCGATCGAACGACGAGACGAACCGGCTCGACCTCCTTCTCTTCTCGTGCGGGATCGTCGCGTTTCTGGTCCACGGCCTCGTCAGCTTTCCCGCGCACCTGCCCGCGTCGTCCCTCGTCCTCGTGGTCGTCGGCGGCCTGGCCTTCTCGCGCGCCTACGGGGATGCGGCGCTGCGGAGCGTGGAGCTGGTCGGCTGGAAGCTGAAGGGCGCGCTGGCCGCCGTCACCGTGATCGGGCTGATCGTGTCCGTCGTCGCCGTACGCGACATCAGCGCGAACCTCCTCATGAGCAAGGGGATCGAGCAGGCGCAGCTCGGCAACCTCCGCGGAGCGGAATCGCTTCTCGAGCGGAGCCTCGACCTCGACTTCGCCCCGCGCCAGACCTACTACCACCTCGCCGTGGTGCAGATCGAGCTCGGGGCCTACGACGAGGCGTGGGCGAACCTCGAGCGCTGCTCTACCCGCTTCGTCGACGAGACGGTGTATCTCAACTACGCGAACCTAGCGACGAACGCGCGTCAGTTCGACCGGGCACTCGAGACGATCGACCTGCTTCTGGCCACGCATCCCCGGGAGGAAGTCGCCGTCCGGTCCCGCTACCTCAAGGCGGTCATCACCGCGCAAGTCGGCGACCGCCTCGAAGCGACCGGCCTGTTCGAGCAGCTGATCGCCGACGCGCCACGGTTCGAAGCGGCGCACATCGGGCTCGGCTTGGTCTACGAGGCACGCGGAATGCCGAACGAGGCCCGACGTGCGTTCGAGACGGCGCTTCGGACGATCGACGACAAGCTGGCCGACGCCCAGGAACGCCTCGCGAGGCAGGAGACCATCACCGCGGAGGAGTACGGCAAGCTTCGCACCGACATCGAGCGCCTCCGGCAGGAGCGCGACACCGTTCTGGAGAGGCTCGAAGGGCTCCCCCCCGCCGACTCTCCCTGAAGCGGCGGAATTCCGCGCGAGGCTCGAAGAGCCAAGCAACAGGACACGACCAGCGTTCGGATCACATCCCACGTCCGCTTTCCCGTCCCAGCTCCTTGTGGTAATGAAATTCGCTCCTACTGCGAGGCGTGTAGCGCCGAAGCAGCAGCCTGACGGAACTACCTCCGCGGAGTCGCGTGTCGCCCGCCGCATGGCAGCCTTTCAGTCGCAGGAATCCGTGGCTATTGCGAGGCTCGAAGAGCCAAGCAACAGGACAGGCAAGACGCCGTGCTACGTTCCCAACACGCATTCCTGTTCCAGTCCCTTGCGTGAAGAAAGCTCGCCCCTACTGCGAGGCTCGGAGAGCCGAGCAACAGGACAGAGCCAACACCCTAACTGCACTCCAGTTGCGTCTTCCCATCCCAATCTCTTGCGGGAATCAAGCTCGCCCCTATACTGACCGCGTGATCCTTCATGGCCATTGAGACGATCCGAAATGCCGTCGACTACCTCCTCGGACAGACCAACGCCCAGCAACTGAAGCGCTACGAGCGCGAGCTGGCGGCGGTCAACGGACTCGCCGACGAGATTCGGACCCTTCCGGACGACGGCCTGCGCCGTCGGTTCGAGGACGTCCGGCGGCGCGTGCGCGACGGCGGGTCGAAGCAGGACGTCGGCGGCGAGACGTACGCGCTCGTTCGCGAGGTCGCCGATCGGACCGTCGACATGCGTCCGTTCGACGTCCAGATCGTCGGCGCCCTCGCGCTCGACGACCGCCGGATCGCCGAGATGCAGACCGGCGAAGGGAAGACCCTCGTCGCGACCCTTCCTGCAACGCTCAACGCGCTCTTCGGGAAGGTCCACGTCGTCACGGTCAACGACTACCTCGCGAGGCGCGACCGCGGATGGATGGGGCCGATCTACGAGTTTCTCGGTCTCACGGTCGGCCTCCTTCAGGACGGAATGGATCCGGCCGATCGAAAGGTCGCGTACGCGGCCGACATCACCTACGGGACGAACAACCAGTTCGGGTTCGACTACCTCCGCGACAACATGATTCTGACGAACGACCGAAAGGTCCAGGGGCCGCTCGACTTCGCGATCGTCGACGAGATCGACAACATCCTCATCGACGAAGCGCGAACCCCGCTGATCATCTCCGGGTCGGCCGCGGAGGCGCTCGATCGGTACCGGAAGTTCGCCGCCCTCTCTCGGCGGTTCCGCGCGGACGCCGACTTCGAGATCGACGAGGAATCGAGGCGGCTCACGCTGACCGACGGCGGGATCAGCAAGGCGGAGCAGGCCCTTTCGATCGAGAACCTGTTCTCGCCGGAGCACACCGAGACGCTCCATCACATCGAGACGGCGCTCCGAGCGCTCCACCTCTTCCAGAAGGAGCAGCACTACATCGTCAAGGACGGGCGGGTGATGATCGTCGACGAGTTCACCGGCCGCCTGATGCCCGACCGGCGCTACTCCGACGGCCTCCATCAGGCGCTCGAGGCGAAGGAAGGGCTCCGGATCCAACGGGAGTCGCAGACGCTGGCGCAGATCACCCTGCAGCACTACTTCCAGCTGTACCGGGGGCTCTGCGGGATGACCGGCACGGCGAAGACGGAGGAGGAGGAATTCAAGCAGATCTACGGCCTCCCGGTTCTCGTCGTTCCGACGAATCGTCCCCTGCGCCGAGGAGCGCTCCCGGATCGGATCTTCCGAACCCAGAAGGCGAAGTTCGAGGCGGTCGCCGACGAGGTCGCCGACCTCCACGCGCAGGGGCGCCCCGTCCTGATCGGAACGAACTCGATCGAGAAGTCCGAGCGGCTCGCCGGGCTGCTCAAGGCGCAAAAGCTGCCGCATCACGTGCTCAACGCCAAGTACCACGAGCAGGAGGCCGAGATCGTCGCCGACGCCGGCCAACGGGGCGCGATCACCGTGGCGACGAACATGGCCGGCCGCGGGACCGACATCAAGCTCGGCGACGGCGTCGCCGAGCTCGGCGGGCTGCACGTCCTGGGTGGACAGCGACACGAATCGCGCCGGATCGACAACCAGCTCCTCGGCCGGTCGGGGCGGCAAGGGGACCCCGGATCGTCCCAGTTCTACCTGTCGATGGAGGACGACCTGCTGCGGATCTTCGGTGGGGATCGGATCGGACCGTTGATGGACCGGCTCGGAATGAAGGAGGGCGAAGCGATCGAACACGATCTCCTCTCCGGCGCGATCCGCAGGGCCCAGAAGCGGGTCGAGGGGCGCAACTTCGAGATCCGAAAGCGCCTGCTCGAATACGACCTCGTCCTCTCCAAGCAGCGAGAGGCGATCTACGCTCTCCGCGATCGTTTCCTCCTCCCGCCGCCCGGCTCCGAGGAGGGCCTCGGCCCGGAGGCGGAGACCGATCTGGAGGGGTATCTTCACGACCTGTTCGGCGAACTGGCGGAGAACCTGGTCGCCGGCCACGCCCCGGCCGGTCGACCGAGAGATGAATGGAACCTCGCCGGGCTGGCGCACGAGCTCTCGTCGTACGCGCCGGTCGAGGCCGCCGACCTCGAGGCGCCGGACGTTGAAGGGGTCGTGGACGCCGTGAGCGATCGCCTGAAGGCAGCGCTCGTCGCGCAGCGGGAGCGGCTCGGGAGGCCGTTCCCGCTGCTGGCGCGCTACATCATCCTCACGACGATCGACGAGGCGTGGCGGACGCACCTGTACAACCTCGACGACCTGAAGGGGGGGATCGGGTGGACGGCCTACGGCGGGACGGATCCGCTCGTCGCGTTCAAGCGGGAATCGTTCATCATGTTCCAGGAGATGCTCGCCAACGCGGCCGAGAAGATCGTCCGCATCGTCCTCAACCCGCGGCTGACGGTCTCGACCGGTCCGGCACCACGCCGATCGTCCGAGAACCTCCGATACGTCCATCCCTCGTCCGCGCCGCCGTCGGGGCAGCGGCCGCGGCCGAAGAAGGGGGCCCAGCGCCCGGTCCGGGTCGCCAAGGAGCCGGGACGAAACGACCCGTGCCCGTGCGGCTCGGGGAAGAAGTACAAGAAGTGCTGCGGTCGCGTCACGTGAGGTGAGCCCCGGGGCCGAAGCTCCACCCGGAGCGGTCCGCCGACGCGATTTCAGTCCAAAGATCACGTGTCTCTGTTGACAGATCCTGTCCCACGGACTACCATTAGCAAACTAACATGCAGAGTGCTAATGATAGGGATCTCCCCGAGAGACAGCGGCTGATTCTGAAGGAAATCGTCGACCGGTACATCCGGCTCCGCGAACCCGTTTCGTCTCGGATGATCCTCGAGGACTACGGCCTGGCGGTCAGCTCCGCCACGGTCCGAAACGACATGAACGACCTCGAGGCCGCCGGCTACATCGAGAAGCCGTACTCGTCTTCGGGGCGGATCCCGACCAAGGAAGGGTACCGGTTCTTCGTCGAGTGGCTGCTCGATCTGTCGGAACTGACGCGCGAGGAACGCCTCGAGATCGTCGAGCTGGCCGAATCGCGGTGTCTCGACGTGGAGGAAACGATCCGCCAGACGGCGTTTCTCCTCGGGAACATCACCGGCTGCGCGTCGTTCGTCGTCCCGCCACGGCCGGACGAAACGAAGCTCGATCGGGTCGTATTGCTGAGAATGGACGAGCGTTTGGCGTTCCTGTTGATCCTCTCCGACATCGGGATCGTCGAGCACGGCCTCGTCCCGTTGGACGACGATCTGTCGCCGGTCGAGATCGATCACATCATGCAGCTGATCAACGAGAACCTCCACGGGGTACATCTCTCGGAAGTCCGCACGCTCCCCGACGCCGACGAATCGGAGGGATGGTACGAGCGCCCGGTCCGGCAGGCGATTCTCGTCCTGCAGCGGCTCCTGCAGCGCCGGACGCAGCGGTCGGTTCGATTCGACGGTCTGCTGAACCTGACCGACGCGTTGAAGCAGACGGCGCCCGATCGCGCGATGGCCCACTTCGTCAGCTTCAGCCACGCCGTCCGGGACGAGACCGGGTTCATCGAGGCGCTGTCAAAGGCCCGCGCGGAAAGGGAGGGCCTCGTCGTCAACATCGGGGACTTCCCGTTGCCCGGATTGGACGAATTCTCCGTCGTCAGCTGCAGCTACCGCCCCCACGCGGGGGCCCTCGGCGTGATCGGACCGCTGTGGATGGACTACGGGCGGGCGCTCTCCACCGCGAGCTACGTCGCCAACCGACTGGAGGGGCTGCTGGTGAGCTCGGGGGCCCAGAGCTCCGAAAGGATAGGCGAATGAGCGAAGAGAAGAAAAACCACGACCGGGTCGAGGAGCCGGCCGAGGCGCCGGTCGAACAGGAAGCGACCGAGCTCTCGTCGTGCATCGACCGGCTTCGGCGATTGCAGGCCGAGTTCGAGAACTACAAGAAGCGGACGGCGCGAGACATCGCGACGCTGGAAGAGCGGGTCGTCGATCAGGCGCTCCTCGAGTTCCTGACGCCCTACGAGAACCTGGAGCGGGCGTTCCGCAGCTACGCGGACGACCAGAACGTGGAGGCGTTCGTCGCCGGCGTGGAGCAGATCTTCGCCCAGTTCGCACGGATCCTCGAGCAGCGCGGCGTCGAAAGGATCCCGTCCGTCGGGACTCCGTTCGACCCCACGCTTCACGAGGCGCTGCTTGCGGCGCCGAGCGAAGAGGAGAAGAACACGATCATCGAGGAATTCTCACCCGGTTATCGAAGAAACGGACGGGTCCTGCGCGTCAGCAAAGTCACCGTCAGCCGAGGGCCCGCCGTACAGGAGGAGAAAGCATGAAGGAGAAGATCATTGGGATCGATTTGGGGACGACCAACTCGTGTGTCGCCGTTCTCGAGGCCGGCACGCCGGAGGTGATCACCAACGCGGAAGGGGAACGCGTCACCCCGTCGGTCGTCGCGTTCACCGAGACCGGTGAGCGTCTCGTCGGGCGGCTCGCCAAGCGCCAGGCGATCACCAACCCGAAGAACACCGTCGCCTCGATCAAGCGCGAGATGGGAACCGACCATCGCGTGCACATCTCGAC
Organism: uncultured Thermotogae bacterium; assembly: GCA_964466035.1. Classification (GTDB taxonomy): domain Bacteria; phylum Bipolaricaulota; class Bipolaricaulia; order UBA7950; family UBA9294; genus JANQEA01. The sequence goes on along the minus strand of CAYXLR010000001.1, from coordinate 146,658 downwards.
CGACGGAAAGGAGGAGACGTACACCCCCGAGCAGATCTCGTCGATGATCCTTCAGAAGCTGAAGAGCGACGCGGAGGCGCACCTCGGAGGGAAGGTCGTCAAGGCGGTGATCACCGTCCCGGCCTACTTCAACGACTCGCAGCGACAGGCGACGAAGGACGCGGGGAGGATTGCCGGCCTCGAGGTCATGCGGATCATCAACGAGCCGACGGCGGCCGCCCTCGCCTACGGCCTCGACAAGGAGCACGATCAGACGATCCTCGTCTACGATCTCGGCGGCGGCACGTTCGACGTCTCGATCCTCGAGATCGGAGACGGCGTCTTCGACGTCCTCGCCACCGACGGCGACACGCGCCTCGGGGGAGACGACTTCGATCAGCGGATCATCGACTGGCTCGTCGAGGAGTTCCGCAAGGACACGGGGATCGATCTGTCAAAGGACCCGAGCGCGCTGCAGCGACTGAAGGACGCCAGCGAGGCGGCGAAGAAGGAACTGTCGACCCGGATGGAGACGACGATCCACCTTCCGTACATCACCGCGGACGCGAGCGGGCCGAAGCACCTCGAGAAGAAGCTGTCGCGGGCCAAGTTCGAGGGGATGATCGACGACTACCTCCAGCGGACGATCAACGTCGTCGACGCGACGCTCCGCGAGGCGGGGAAGGGCCCCGACGACATCGACCAGGTCGTTCTCGTCGGCGGGTCGACGCGGATCCCGAAGGTCCAACAGCTGATCGCCAGCCGCGTCCCGGAGAAGACGAACCGGGAGATCAACCCCGACGAGGTCGTCGCCGCCGGCGCGGCGATCCAGGGCGGCGTCCTCGCCGGCGAGGTCGACGAGATCGTCCTCCTCGACGTCACGCCGTTGACGCTCTCCATCGAGACGCTCGGCGGCGTCGCGACGCCGCTGATCGAGCGGAACACGACGATCCCGACCGAGAAGGCGAAGACGTTCACCACCGCCGAGGACAACCAACCGGCGGTCGAGATCCACGTCGTGCAGGGAGAACGGAAGATGGCCGCCGACAACAAGTCGCTCGGCAAGTTCCAGCTGACCGGGCTCCCTCCGGCCCCGCGCGGGATCCCGCAGATCGACGTGTCGTTCAACATCGACGCCGACGGGATCCTTCACGTCACCGCGAAGGACAAGGCGACGTCGAAGAGCTCGTCGATCACGATTCAGGACTCCTCGAGGCTCGACGAGTCCGAGATCGAGCGGATGCGGGTGGAGGCCGAGGAGCACACCGAGGAGGACAAGCGGAAGAGCGAGCTGGTCGAGGCCCGCAACCAGGCCGATCAACTGATCTACTCGGTGGAGAAGGCGCTTTCCGATTTGGGCGAGAAGGTCGACGCGGCCAAGCGATCCGACATCGAGGATCGGGTCCGACGCCTGCGGGAGAAGCTCGACAAGAACGCCTCCATCGCGGACATCCGAAGGGAGACCGACGAGCTCGCCAAGGCGTCGCAGGAGATCGCCGCCGAGGCGTACAAGGAGACCCAGAAGGCCACCGGAGGCGCCGCGCCGGGCGGCGGCGAGACGGGCTCGGACGACGAGGACGACGGCGACTACATCGATGCGGAGTACGACGAGAAGTAGACGGACGGAGCCGACCGGCGAAGCGACAACAAAGGGCGAAACGCCGTCGAAAGACGGCGCAGACATCGACACGGAGTACGACGAGAAGTAAACGGACGGAGCCGACCGACGAAGCGACGACAAAGGGCGAGACGCCGTCGAAAGACGGCGCAGACATCGATGCAGAGTACGACGAGAAGTAGACGTGTGAGGAGCGCGCGTGGCCAAACGGGATTACTACGAGACCCTCGGGGTCGCCCGTGACGCCGGGGACGTCGAGATCAAGCGGGCGTATCGCCAGAAGGCGAAGGAGCTCCATCCGGATCGGAACCCCGAGAACCGGGGCCGAGCCGAAGAGGAGTTCAAGCACGTCGCCGAGGCCTACGAGGTCCTGTCCGATCCGCAGAAGCGCGCTCAGTACGACCGCTACGGCCACGCCGGCCCGGACCAGGGATTCACGTTCGGCGACATGGACTTCCGCCGGGCGCGCGAGGCGTACCGCGAGTTCGGCTTCGGCGGCTTCGACGACATCTTCGACCTGTTCTTCCGGCAAGGCGGCGTCCGCGGACGGCCCCAGCAGCGCGCCCGCCGGGGGGAGAGCATCGAGTACAAGCTCCGCATCACCCTCGAGGACGCCGCCCACGGGACGAAGATGACCGTCACCGTCCCTCGCCTCGTGGCGTGCGACGTCTGCTCCGGGAGCGGGATGGAGCCGGGCACCTCGAAACGGACCTGCCCGGCGTGCAACGGGCGCGGGCAGATCGAGTACCGCCAGCAGAGCCTTCTCGGGAGCTTCATCAACGTGCGAAGCTGCCCGGAATGCAACGGAACGGGGGAAGTGATCGAACAGCCGTGCCATCGGTGTCGCGGCGCCGGCCGGGTGAAGGAGAAGAGCAAAATATCGATCACCGTCCCGCCCGGTGTGGACAACGGCTCGCGGCTCCGGCTGCGAGGGCAGGGAAACGCCGGGCTCGAGGGCGGGCCGAACGGCGACCTGTTCATCGTCATCGAGCTGATCCCCCACCCGACGTTCCGGCGGGAGGGCAAGAACATCCGGTCCGACGTGAAGATCTCCTACCCCCAGGCCGCCCTCGGGGCGAAGATCGACGTCGAGACGCTGTGGGGGGAGGAGCCGGTCACGATTCCGGCCGGCACGCAGCCCGGAGAGGTCTTCCGCCTGAAGGGGAAAGGGATCGCCAACATCCATCGCGGAGGGGGCAAGGGGGATCACCTCGCCGAGGTGACCGTCGAGGTTCCGGGCAAGCTGACGGGCAAGCAGCGCCGCGCGCTGGAGGCGTACGCCGAGACCCTCGAACCGGAGCGCTAGACCTCGCCGGAGCGAATCAGATCGAGCAGAACCGCCCGCATCCTCGAGAGCGCCCGCTTCCGATGACTGATCCGGTTTTTCTCGGCGAGCGCCATCTCGGCGAGCGTTTTCGCACTTCCTTCCGGCAGGAACAGCGGATCGTAGCCGAACCCTCCGTCCCCCGCCGGGGCCTCGGCGATGCGCCCGCGGAGGGCGCCGCTGCAGACGAACGTCTGCCCGTCCGGAAGCCGCAGCGCCGCCACGGTGACGAATCGAGCCCGCCGATCCGAGCGACCTCGCAGCTTCTCCAGCAGGAGCGCGTTGTTCCGAGCGTAGTCGACCGGCTCTCCCGAGAACCGGGCCGACAGGGGCCCCGGCGCGCCGCCGAGGCTCTCGACCTCGAGTCCCGCGTCCTCGGCCAACACCGGAAGGCCGGTCTCAAGGCAGATCGTCCGTGCCTTGAGGAGGGCGTTGTCGAGGAACGTCTCGCCGGTCTCGTCGACATCGGAGAACGGGCGGTCGGAAAAGGTGAGGAGCTCCAGGCCTTCGACCCCGGCCAGGAGCTCCACCGCTTCTTCGATCTTCCCCTCGTTCTTCGTCCCGAGGAGGAGTCGCGTCATGCCTCGCTCTTGATCGGTTGGAGATCGAGCGTGTCGGCGAAGTGGCACGTGGCGAAGTGCAGGCCACCGAGGTTCCGATACTCCGGTTCTTCGGTCTTGCAGATGTCCTTCGCGTACCGGCACCGCGGATGGAAATAGCAGCCGGGCGGCGGAGCGACCGGGCTCGGCACGTCCCCCTCGAGGAGGATCCGCTCGACCGCCCAGGACGGGTCCGGCACCGGGACAGCCGACATCAGCGCCTCGGTGTACGGATGCTTCGGGTGCGTGAACAGCTCCTCGGTCTGCGCCAGCTCAGCGATCTTGCCGAGGTACATCACGGCGACGCGCGTGCTGATGTGCCGCACGACGGAGAGGTCGTGCGCGATGAACAGGTACGTCAGGCCGAACTCGCCCTGCAGGTCCTCCAGCAGGTTGATGACCTGGGCCTGAATCGACACGTCGAGCGCCGAGACCGGCTCGTCGCAGATGATCAGCTGCGGGTCGAGCGCCAACGCGCGGGCGACGCCGATCCTCTGCCGCTGTCCGCCGGAGAACTCGTGCGGGTACCGCTTCATGTGATCCGGCTTCAGCCCGACCGCGGCGAGGAGCGCCTTGACGCGATCCTCCCGTTCGGCGCCCTTCGCCATCCCGTGGACGAGAAGCGGCTCGCCGACGATCGCCCCGACCGTCATCCGCGGGTTGAGCGAGGAATACGGATCCTGAAAGATGATCTGCATCTCGCGCCGGAGCGCTTTCAGCTCCTTGCGGGAGACCTTGGCCACGTCGATCTCGGCCGCCTCCTCGCCCGGAGGCGCGAGCTTCTTGCTCCGAAAGAGGATGTCTCCGGCCGTCGGTTCGATCAGCCGAAGGATGGTCCGGCCGGCGGTCGTCTTGCCGCAGCCGCTCTCCCCGACCAGACCGAGCGTCTCCCCCTCGGGGATGAACATGTCGACGTTGTCGACTGCCTTGACGTGGGCCACGGTTCGCCGGAAGATCCCTTTTCGAACCGGGAAGTACTTCACGAGCCCCTTGACGTCTAGCAGGATGTTATCGGACGGCAAACTCGATCACCTCGCTGTCACTCGTAAAGCCAACAGGCCGCGATGTGGCCCGGTGCCACTTCCTTCAGGTCCGGCATCCTCGTCTTGCAGATCTCCATCGCGTGGGGGCATCTCGGCTCGAATCCGCACCCCGGCGGGACCTCGAACGGATCGGGCACGACGCCCTTGATCGGCTCCAGTCGATCCTTCCGAGACGCCAGCGACGGAATCGAGTTCATCAGCCCTTGGGTGTACGGATGCTTCGGGTTGTGGAACACCTCGCCGACGGTCGAGCCCTCCACGATCCGCCCGAGATACATGACGACCACGTCGTCGGCCATTCCAGCGATCACGCCGAGGTCGTGCGTGATGAACTGAATCGCCGCATGAAACTCCCGGCGCAGCTCGTTCATCAGCTCGAGGACCTGCGCCTGAATCGTCACGTCGAGCGCGGTCGTCGGCTCGTCGGCGATGAGAAGGGACGGGTTGCAGGAGAGGGCCATCGCGATCATCGCGCGCTGCCGCATGCCTCCGGACAGCTGATGCGGGTACTCGTTGACCCGCTGCTCGGGAAGGGGGATCCCCACCTCGCGGAGCATGTCAATCGCCTTCTGCTTCGCCTTCGCCTTGTTGAGCTTCTGGTGGAGGATGATCGCTTCCATGATCTGGTTGCCGATCGTGTAGACGGGATTGAGGGAGGTCATCGGCTCCTGGAAGATCATCGCGATCTCGTTGCCTCGGATCGATCGCATCTCGCGGCCCTTGGGGTCGAACTTCGTCAGGTCCATGACCTTGCCGTCGCGGTAGAAGAGGATCTCACCCGCTTCGATCTTCCCCGGCGGGATCTGGACCAGCCCCATGATCGACAGGGCCGTGACCGATTTTCCGCATCCACTCTCGCCGACGACCCCGAGCGTCTTCTCCTGCTCGATCACGTAGTCGACGCCGTCCACGGCCCGGACAACGCCGTCCTCCGTGTAGAAGTACGTCTTCAGACCTCTGACCTCGATTAGCGGCACCGGTCCTCCCTCCTCGTCGTAACACTAAAGGATCGATAGTACGAAGCCGAGCAGCATGAATGCAACGGCCAGTGCGACAGTGAGCGTCCGTTTGGGGTCCCTGACCTCGTCGCGTCCGAAAACCGTGCTCGACATCCCGGATCCGAACGCGCCGCCGAGTCCGGAATGCTCGCTCATTTGAAGCAGGATGATCCCCATCAGCGCCAGGCAGTCGAAGAAAAACAGAACCTCGAGGATGACTCGCCACATAACTCGCTGGTCCTTTCTCAATTCCTTTGAGGGGTCTGGAGTCGGCCGATTATAGCACAAAGGGTATGGGGCCTCAATAGCCCAATGCTCGCGGGCTTGCGCGGATTTCGCGGTTCCCGTATCCTGTGCGGAGCGGAGCTCGAAAGGCGGGTGGCTTCGAACCGTGCACAAGTTCGTCTTCATCACGGGGGGCGTGCTTTCCGGACTCGGGAAGGGGGTCGTCTCCGCGTCAATCGGCCTTCTCTTCAAGCTTCAAGGATATCGCGTCAGCCTGCAAAAGATCGACCCCTACGTCAACGTCGACGCCGGGACGATGAATCCGTACGAACACGGCGAGGTCTTCGTCACCCACGACGGGCGGGAGACCGACCTCGACATCGGCCGGTACGAGCGCTTCCTCGACGAAGAGCTCTCCGCCGCGAACTACCTGACGACGGGGCAGATTTACTGGAACGTCATCCGGAAGGAGCGCGCCGGGAAGTACCTCGGACGGACGGTCCAGGTCATCCCGCACGTCACCGACGAGATCAAGCGCCTGATCCGCCTTCCGCTGGACGAGACGGACGCGGAGATCGGCGTGATCGAGGTCGGCGGCACGGTCGGAGACATCGAGTCCCTCCCGTTCCTCGAAGCGCTCCGCCAGATGAAGGACGAGCTCCCGAGGGAGGACACCTTCTTCGTCCACGTCACCCTCCTCCCTCGGCTGACGACCTCGGACGAGCTGAAGACGAAGCCGACCCAGCATTCCGTCAAGGAGCTGCGGGCGATCGGCATCCAGCCCGACGCGATCGTCGCCCGGTGCGACGTGCCGCCGCCGGACCCCGTCAAGCGAAAGATCGCCCTCTTCTGCGACGTCCCGATCGAGAACGTCATCGACAACCCCGACTACCCGACGATCTACCACGCGCCGCTCCGGTTGGACGAGCACGGGCTGACCCGCCGCGTCGCGACCGGGCTCGGGCTCGACGTCGAGCGTTCGCCCGACCTGTCGGAGTGGGTCTCGAGGGTGCGCCGGATCGAGTCCCCCGCCTCCAGGGTCCGCATCGGGATCGTCGGCAAGTACGTCGAACTGCGCGATTCGTACATCAGCATCCGAGAGGCCCTGCTTCACGCCGGCGCGGCCGAGGACGTCGGTGTCGACATCGAGTGGATCCCGTCCGACGCGATCGCACAGGAGGGGCCGACACCGCGTCTCGCTCCTCTCGACGGCGTCCTGATCCCCGGCGGGTTCGGCGATCGGGGGATCGAGGGGAAGATCGAGGCGGTCGAGTACGCCCGGACGCAACGGACCCCGTACTTCGGGCTCTGTCTCGGGCTTCAGTGCGCGATCATCGAGTTCGCGCGCAACGTCCTCGGTCTCTCCGGAGCGAACAGCTCGGAGTTCGATCCGGAGACGCCCCACCCGGTGATCAGCCTCCTCGAAGAGCAAGTCGACGTCGCCCTCAAGGGCGGGACGATGCGCCTCGGCGTCTACGAGACGAACCTGGTCAAAGGATCGATCGCCGCCGCCTGCTACGGGGCCCGGCGGATCGCGGAGCGGCACCGCCACCGCTACGAGTTCAACCCGACCTACAGGGACCGCGTCGAGTCGGCCGGCATGCGGATCGCGGGGACGTCGCTCGACGACCGGCTCGTCGAGGTCGTCGAGCTGATCGATCACCCGTGGTTCGTCGGGGTCCAGTTCCATCCGGAATTCTCGTCGCGTTTCCTCTCTCCCCACCCGCTGTTCTGCGGGTTCGTGCGATCATGTCTCGAGCCAAAGGCCTCCTCGCGATCCTCGTCGTAGCGATCCTCGTCGGGCTCGTCTTCCTGCCGCGCGGGAGGAATCCGGCGAGCGACACGACGGTCGCCCGCGAGATCGCGCTGTACGGCTACGCCGACGACGGTGCCCCCCTGTGGGAGATCCGCGCCAGAGAGGGTCGGCTCGACGGATCGACGCAGACTCTGACCGACGTCGCGGTCGACTTTCACAACGAGGACGGCTCGGCGATGCGCGCCCGGGGAGACCGCCTCGAGCGGACCGACGGCGTCGGCCGCTTGTCCGGGGACGTTCGGATCGAGCAGAGCGGCGACTTCCGAATGGAGGTCGAAACCCTGACCTGGAACGAAGCCGAAGAGCGCCTCGACGCCGGTCCGATCGGCCTCTCCACCGACGATCTGCGCCTGTCGGCCGCCCGGTTCGGGTACGATCTTCGGGCCGAGACGGCGGTGTTCGAAGGCGGCGTCGAGGCGACGGCGCGCCTTGAGACGGAGTGGGCGATCCGTGCCGAACGGGCGGAGGAGCGCGACGGCGTCGTGACCTTCCTCGGGGGCGTGACCGTCGGCTCGGAGGAGGGCCGCGTGCGGGCCGAGTCGGTCCGACTGGACGAAGACGGGATCCTGGCCGTCGGCGGCGTCGAGGCGCGGCTCGACCTTGGGGGATCGAGGGAGTCGGATGGCACTTAGAGCCGAAGAACTGGTCAAGGTGTATCAGCGCCGCGCCGTCGTCGACCGGCTCGCTCTGCAGGTCGAGCCGGGCCGGATCGTCGGCCTCCTCGGGCCGAACGGAGCCGGGAAGACGACGACGTTCCACATGATGATCGGCTTCATCGCCGCCGACGGCGGGAGGGTCCTCCTCGACGACGAGGACATCTCGGGGCTTCCGTTCTTCCGCCGGGCCCGCCTCGGGATCGGGTATCTCCCCCAGGAGCCGTCCGTCTTCACCCGCGCCTCCGTCATCGAGAACCTCGACCTGGCGCTCGAGTGGTTCCCGACCGCGAAGGAGCGATCGCACCTCCGCGAGCAGCTCCTGGCCGAGTTCGGCCTGGAGGCGCTTCGAGCCCAGCAGGCGAAGACGCTCTCCTCCGGGGAGCGACGGCGGCTCGAGATCGCGCGGACGCTCGCCACGTCGCCGCGCTACGTCCTCCTCGACGAGCCGTTCTCGGGGATCGACCCGATCTCGATCGCCGATCTCCAGCAGGAGATCGTCTCCCTGAAGGAGCGTGGGATCGGCGTCGTCGTCACCGATCACAACGTCCGGGACACCCTGAAGATCACCGACCACGCGGTCCTGATCGACAAGGGGCGTCAGATCGCCGCCGGGACCCCCGAGGAGATCCTCGCCGATCCCGAGGCGCGGCGGGTCTACCTGGGAGAGGGGTTCAGCCCGTAGGCCCCCTTCGACACAGGCGGCGCCGCCAGATCAACAGCCCGAACCCGACGACGAACAGGACGCTGATCACGTGGGCCGCCCGGATCGGGCCGAGCCAGAGGGAGTCGCCGCGGGTGACGCTGACGATCGAGCGGGCGATCGCGTAGAGGATGAAGTAGATCGCGGTGGCGAAGCCGTCCTTGAAGCTTCGCTTCCGGACCCACCACCACAGGAAGGCGAAGATCGCGAGATTGAGCAACATCTCGTAGATCATCGACGGATGCGTCGCCTGTCCCGGATACGCCATTCCCGCCGGCGAATCGGCGGGAAACCGGATCCCCCACGGAAGCGTCGTCGGCGTGCCGAACGCGTCCCCGTTCATCAGGTTGCCGATCCGGCCGATCGCCTGGCCGAGGATCAGGCTCGGGACCAGCGCGTCGGTGAGCGCCCAGAATCGCACCTTCTTCGCCCGGGCGTAGAAGAAGACGACCGCGGCACCGGCGAGAACCCCGCCGTGAATCGCCAGCCCGCCCTCCCAGATCTTGACGATGTCCAGCGGATGCGACACGTAGTAGTCCCAATGAAACGCGACGTAGTAGAGGCGCGCGCCGACGATCGCGATCGGAACGGTCCACAGCAACAGGTCGAGCAGGTTCTCCGTCGCCAGCGGGAGTCCCTTCCTCCGGGTCTCCCGGACCAGCAGGAGGAAACCGACCGCGATCGCGATGACGTACATCAGGCCGTAGTAGCGGATCGTCACCGGACCGATCTGAAGCAGAATGGGATGCATCGCGTCCCCCTCTCGCGCGATATGATGTGCAGTATATGAACTGGTTCCGTCGGAGGGAAACGTGGCTCGCCGTGGGCGGCGGCGTCCTCGCCGCGCTGTCGATGCCCGGATTCGGCGCCGCGCCGCTCGTCTTCGTCGCGTTGATCCCGCTCTTCCTCGCCCTGGGGAGAGGGCGCGGTTTCCTGCACGGCTACCTGTTCGGGTTGGCGTTCTTCGCGATCGACGTCCGTTGGGTCCTGACGCTGATCCGGTTCAATCCATTCGTCGTCCCCGGGTACGTCCTCCTCGTCGCCTACCTCGCCGTTCCGTTCGGCCTGATCGGGGCGCTGATGGCGTGGCGATCGAAGAAGACGGGAATCGCGAGGTGGATCCTTCTCGCCCCGGCGCTGTTCGTCCTCGCGGAGTACGCCCGGACGCTCGGACCGCTGGGAATGGGGTTCTCGACGCTCCACCAGGCCCTGTACCGCGTCCCGTGGCTGATCCAGCCGTCCGCCGTCCTCGGCTCGTGGTCGGTCACCGGCTTCGTGGTGGCGATCAACGCCGCGCTGTTCGTCGCTTGGCGCGAGAGGCGGCTTCGCTTCGCCCTCCTCGCGGTCGGCCTCCTCGCCGTCCAAGCGGCGTTCTGGTTCCTGCCCGCGGGTGCGGATCGCGACGCGCCGTCTCTCGCCGTCGCCGTCGTGTCGTCGAACGTCGACCTGGAAGTGAAGCTCGACGGGCGGAACCTCGACGCCCTCACCGAACGGTTCCTTCGCCTCGGCGAGAACGCGATCGCCGCCGCACCCGATCTCGTCGTCTTCCCCGAGTCGTTCCTCCCGGCCTACATCCTGAGCGACGCCGACGTCTTCTCCCGGCTGGTCGATCTGGCCGACCGCGGGGGAACGAGGCTCCTCTTCGGAACCGGTACCTATCGCGACGGTCGGATCTTCAACTCCACCGTCCTCGTCGACGTCGACGGCCGCGTGGTCGCCGCCTACGACATGGTCCGTCCGGTGCCGTTCGGGGAGTACATCCCCGGGCGGTGGCTGCTCGAGGCGGTCGGTCTCGGACCGTGGGCCCGCGCCCTCCTCCCCGTCGACCTGAGTCGGGGGACGGTCTACGAGCCGCTCGACGGCATCGGGACGCCGATCTGCTTCGAGTCGACGTTCCCGACGGCCTCCCGGCGGCTGACGCAGGCCGGCGCCTCGCTCCTCATCACGGTGACCAACGACGCGTGGTTCGCCGGGAGCTCCGAGCTGCGGGCCCACTTCGCCACCGCCGTCTTCCGCGCGGTGGAGAACCGCCGGTTCGTGGTTCAGGCGGCCAACGGGGGGATCTCCGGATTCGTCGATCCGCGCGGAAGAATCCGGTCGGAGACCGCGGAAGAGACGGTCTCCTTCGGGGCGGTCCGGCTCTCGACGGCGCGATCGATCCACACGCGATGGGGCAACGCGCCGTTCCTCGCCCTGATGGGCTGCGCGGCCGCGATCCTTCTCGCCCTCGACTGCTGGATTCGACGGAGGAAGCAAAACGGGGAGTGAGACGCGTCTCACTCCCCGCAGAGGCCTCCTCGCCGCTTACCGCTTCGAGGCCGGCAGGATGTTGTTCTCCGTCCCGGTCAGCGCCGTGATCACGCCGGTCGCGAAGTCGACCTTGTAGATCTGGAAGTCGCCGCTGGCGTCCTCCTTGACGAACGCGATCCCGCTGTCGTCCTCCAGCCAGAACGGAGCGAACTCGTCGTCGTTCGTCGTGATGTTCGTGTTGGTCACGCCGAGTTCGTCGACGTACTCCTCGAGCGACTGCGCGCCGCTTCCGTCCGCGTCCATCACGTAGACGTCGAGGACGCCGCCGGCCGTCCGCTCCCGCGTGAACGCGATCTTCGCCCCATCGGGCGACCAAGTGGGCCGTGAGAACCCCGCCTCCGCCGGGAGGTCGAGCGCCGTCGCCGGAGCGGTCGCCAGCGCCGGGGACGCGTCGCCGTCGCGGCCGGTCCCGTCGTACAGCTCGCTCGGTGCTCCGGCCGAGTCGTCCCACAGCCAGATCGAGCTTCCGCCGGTCGCGTTCTTATCGGAGACGAACAGGAAGTCGTCGTTCGCCGGTGAGAAGACCGGCGCGATCGCCCAGGAAGGGCTCTGCGACGTCACCTTCTGCTGGCTCGTGCCGAGCGAGGTCATCGTGTAGATCTCCCACTCGCCCGATTCGTTCGACGCGTACGCGATCGTCGATGCGTCGACGGACCAGTCCGGTTGGATCTGATTCGACGCGGTTTGCGTCAGCTGCGTCCGGCTTCCTCCGGCGACGGTCATCGTCCAGATGTTCCAATCCGCGCCGTCTTCGGCCGCGTAGGCGATCCGATCCCGGACCTTCTGCCTGAGATCCGGGAACAGCTCATCGTTTGCCGAACCGTAGACGGAGACGAGATTTGTCCCGTCGGCCTCCATCCGGTAGATGTCGTGGTTGCCGAGCCGGTCCGACGCGAACGTGATCATCACCGGCCCGATCGTCACGACGGCGTTCGCCATGCCGATCCGCCCGTCGTTGTCGGTGACCGTCAGCACGGCCGTGAACGTCCCGGCTTCCTCGTACTCGTGCACGATCGGCACCGTCACGTCGGTCCCGGTCGCGGCCGTCGACCCGTCCCCGAAATCGAGCGTGTACGTCGCGATCACCCCGTCCGGATCGTTCGAACCGCTGATGTCGAACGTGATCGTCACCGGGACCTCTCCGTCTCCTCCTGCGCCGGCGGTCAGCAGCGCGATCGGCGCCTGGCCGAAGAACCCTCTGCACGCGGCGAGTCCCGCTCCAAGAAGCGCCACCAGGAGAAGAGCGGTCACAAGCCTTCGTTTGTCGAGTCCAGCAACGTTTCCTGTCGCGGACATCTCGTCGACCTCCTTGCATGAGGCGATTCACAAGTACTCATGGCCCATCGATGAAGGCGCATGCTCGAGTCTACCGCTGTTCCAAAGCGAACTTCCGGGACGACGGGCAACTCGAATCGGAGGGTTCGTCCCGGGCCGAGGTGACCAATGTCGGACCGAAACTTCCGCGCGGAAAACCGTGTATATTGGTGACCGAGGAGGCAGCGGGAAACGTGTACCGTGTGCAGGATGAGGTGAGTCTGTTGAGAGCCTCGCTCGAAGGAGAGACGGAAGCCTGGGGAGAGATCATCACGCGCTACAAAGACGCGGTGTTCGGCCTTTGCCTCGGGTTTCTGCGGAACCGCGCCGACGCGGAGGACATCACGCACGACGCGTTCATCCGTGCGTACGTCAATCTGCGCCGGTACAACCTGGAGAAGCGGTTCTCGACGTGGCTGTTCACGATCGCCGCGAACCTGTGTCGGAATCGGCTTCGCTACCGCCGGAACCACCCGGTCGCGGAGCTTCCGGCGCAGATCCGCGGCGGCGCGGACCCCGCGACGATCGTGGCGAGGGACGACCGGCACGCCGAAGTCCGCGAAGCGCTCACGCGCCTCCCGTACGGGTACCGCGCTCCGCTGGTACTCAGGTACTACAACGACCTCCCGTATCGGGAGATCGCCGAGATCCTGGCGATCCCGGAAGGAACCGTGAAAACGAGGATTCATAGAGGAAAGGCCATGCTGAAACAACGGATGGAGGAGCGTGATCGATCGTGAGACCGGACGAATTCGACGACGTCCTGCGAGACACGCTTCGGCAAGAGGTCGCGGAGACGGAGAGCGGATTGGTCGGCCTCGAAGAGCGGATCGCCGTTGAGCTCGGCGAGCGTCGCCCGCGCCTGCGGGTCTCCGATTGGCTGAGGCAGCTGCTCGCACCGACGCGCGGAGGGCGGATCGGACAGCTCTCCGTCGTCGGCGCCACGGCGGCGATCTGCCTGTTGGTCGGCGTCCTCATCGCCAACCAGTTCGGGTTCACCGGCAACGCGCCGGGGATCCGGCTCACCCCGTCGCGGGCCGCGGACGGGGGCCAGGAGGTCCTGTTCGTTTTGCCCGCGCTCGACGCGACCGACGTGTCGGTCGTCGGCAACTTCAACGCGTGGGAGCCGACCGCCCTGTCGGACGACGACAACGACGGGATCTGGACGGTGAGCATTCCGCTTCCGCCGGGACGGTACGAATACGCCTTCGTCATCGACGGCCGCTGGTGGGGACAGGACCCGTTGGCCGACGAGTACGTGCAGAGCTTCGGCGAGTACAGCTCGGTGCGGTACGTCGGAGGGGGTGACGGCGCATGATCCGCTTCGCTCCGGCGCGAAAGCCGAGCCTGATCGCTTTACTACTCGTTTGGGTCGCGGCGTCCGCGCTGGCGCAGGTCCCGATCTCCGATTTCGAGCAGGCCCTCGGGGCGATCCCCGTCTCGGACGTGAATCGCTTCGTCGCCGCGGTCGAACTCGGGATGAGCCAGTCGGACTTCCCGGCGGTCGAGGTCCTTCAGTTCATCGAACGCCTCGCGTCGACGGCGTATTCCGCCCCCGAGAAGGAGGCGGTTCTGGTCCACGTCTTCGTCGCGATGGAAGAGGGCCTTCCCGTCGGCGGTCTCGTCACGAAAGGGCTCGAAGGAATCGCCCGCGGAGTCTCGCTGCAGCAGATCGAACAGAGCCTGCGCCAGCGCTTGACCCTCCTCGTGGAGACCCGCGACCTGCTCTACGCGAAGGGGATCTTCTCCGTCGCCCCGGGCAGCCCCCAATCGGTGCCCACGGCCGTTCCGACCCCACGCTTCAACCTGCTCGTGACCCACATCTCCGACACCATCGCCGACTACCTCGAGGGCGGGGGGAGCCCGTTCGAGGGGCAGACGGTGTACCAGGAAGTCCGTTTCCGCTTGACGTCGCTCGAGGGAGCGACTTTGAACCCCGCGGACGTCGATCTCGTGCTGAAGCGGCTCGAACCGGCGGACATGACACGGGTCGCCCTTTCCGCTGTCACGTGATGAGGCGATAATCGATGAACACGAAGAAGATGAAAGGGAGGAAAACATGAAAGCGAGAACCCGGAGGACCGGAGTCGTCCTCTTGTCCATCCTCGCACTCGCCGCTGTCCTCGGCGCGGCGCAGGCGCCCGTGGCCCCCAAGGGGATCATCCCCACGCCGCCGGAGAGCGAGCTCGAGGTGAGAATCTGGGTCGACAAGGGCGCTTATGCCATCGGCGAAGCGATCACCATCTACTACTCCGTCAACAAACCGGCCTACGTCTACGTCTGGGACATCCAGCCGGACGGGATCGCGAACCAGCTCTTCCCGTATCCTTCGGCAGGAACGCCGAACAATTTCGTCCAGGCGGGCGAACACACCCTCGGCCCTCCTCCCGGTAGCAGCCGGTGGATCGTCGCCCCTCCGACGGGGACCGAATACCTCCAGATCCTCGCCACGACGAGTCCGGTTCAGCCGTTCGCGTACATGTCGCAGGACCCGGAGGTCTTCCAGCAGAGCATCGAGGCCCAGATCCTCGGGATCCTACCGGTCGAGGAACGGAGCTGGGACTTCACGAGCTTCGAGATCGTCTCCGGGACGCCTCCCTCCTACGGCATCGTCACGATCAACTCGACCCCGTCCGGCGCGCTGATCAGCCTCGACGGGCAGTACGCCGGCTACACGCCGCGGACGCTGTTCGTCGAGCAAGGATTTCACCGCCTCTCGGTGACCAAGCCGGGATACAGCGGGTGGAACGCCGCGATCTTCACCATCGGCGGCCTGACGAGAACGATCAACGTCACGCTCGAGCCGCTCGTCCCCGTGAACACGCCTCCGACGGCGCTGTTCACCTACTCGCCGGGCAGCCCGGGCGTCGGGGAGTGGATCCAGTTCGACGGGTCGGCGTCCGTCGACCCGGACGGCACCGTCACGTCGTACTCGTGGAACTTCGGCGACGGATCGACCGCCTACGGGAGCACCGCGTGGCAGCGCTTCATGTCTTCCGGGACCTACACCGTCACCCTGATCGTCACCGACAACGACGGGGCGTCCGACTCGATCTCTCAAACGATCCAGATCGGGCCGACCAACCAGGCCCCGACGGCCGCGTTCGCGTTCTCCCCGACCAACCCCGCGGTCAACGGCTGGGTCCAGTTTGACGGATCCGCCTCGTCCGACCCGGACGGCACGATCGCCTCGTACTCGTGGAGCTTCGGCGACGGGACGAGCAGCACCGGCGTCGTCGCCTGGCACCGGTTCTCCGCCCCGGGCACGTACGTGGTCACCCTGACCGTCCTCGACAACGACGGGGCGAGCGACTCGACGTCTCGGGCGATCCAGGTCGGGGCGACCAACCTGCCGCCGAACGCCGCGTTCACGTACTCACCGGCGAGCCCGGGCGTCGCGGAGTGGGTCCGGTTCGACGGGACCGGCTCGTCCGACCCGGACGGCACGATCGCCAGCTACACCTGGTCGTTCGGCGACGGGACCGGGCCCGTCGGAGGGAGCATCGTCTACCACCAGTTCGCCGCGCCGGGGACGTACGTCGTGACGCTGACCGTCCAAGACGACGACGCGTCTACCGACTCGACCTCGCACACGATCGTCGTCGGAGCGACCGGGCAGCCACCGGTCGCCGCGTTCACCTACTCCCCGCTAACGCCCACCGTCGGACAGCCGATCCTGTTGAACGCTCAGTCGTCCTTCGATCCGGACGGCACGATCGTGTCGTACCTCTGGGACCTCGACGGGAACGGGACGGACGACATGAGCGGCTCCCTCGGCCAGGTCACCTACCCGTCGGTCGGTACCGTCTTCGTCCGACTGACCGTCATCGACAACGACGGCCTCTCGTCCAGCGTGACGCAGCCGATCGTCGTGTCGAGCGGCGGAGCGTCGCCCGGCGGCCAGCCGCCGATGGGGTCGATCCCCGGCTTCTTCGTGTGGGGGACCGACAGCTGGCACGTCACCGTCAACGCCGGCGCCGGCTGGACCGGGCCGCACGACTACCGGATCGAGCTTCGGACCGACGGTTCCTTCCAGAACGTCGGGCAGACGAGCGGCAGCGGATCCGGACAGGCCGCCCCGATGGGGATCGTCCCCACGCCGACCGAAGGCGGAAAGACCCTGGTCTACGAGGGTTCGCTCCAGGCCGGGTACATCGATCACACGTTCCGGATTCCCGACTCGAAGAGCATGTGGCTCCACCTGGAGCTGGACATCGACGGCGACGGAGACCTGGAGACGTCGTCCGGTTTCGTGTACCTGCGATACTCGATGGTGAATCCACCGACCTCGCCGTTCGTCGTCGGGCTTCCGAGCGGAAGCAGCGCCGAGCTCACGCCGAGCCTCGACTTCCGGATCGGCAACGCGATCAGCTACACCGCGACGACCCGGTTCGTCTACTGGACCACCACGATCTCCAACCTGGAGAGCCCGTAGGGACGAAAAGCCGAAGGAGGGACCGCACACCCTGCGGTCCCTCCGTTTTCATTCGGAGTTGCTCCCGGATCGAGGCGAGGGGTAAGATCGTCCCGCCATGGGGTATCGTCTTCTGTCCGTCGACTGGCGGCTCGATCATCCGAGCATCGAACGGGAAGAGTTCTTCGGCCGGTCGTCCCTCGCGGGGTCGGACGCCGTCCTCCTCGACCCGCTGAGCATCTCCGATCGTTGGACCTCCGACGTCGCCCCCGGCGGCGACGGGATCCGTCGAACGGATCCGCATCGGGATCGCGGGTTCGGCCGGACGGTGAGCGCCTGGATGGGGCGCCGCCGGGCGGAGGCGGAGGACCTGCTCCTCAAGGGGGGGGGCCTCCTCGTCTGTCGTCTCCGCTCGCGGGGGGAGCCACTGGAGATTTCGTCCGGCGAGGAGCCGCCGGAGCGTCTCGATCGGTACAGCTGGCTGCCTTCCGTCTCGCTCGTCGACCGCCAACATCAGTTCTCCTTCCCGTCGAACGGGCGGTTCGTCCCACGCCACGGGGACGACATCGTCTTCGAAGGGTCCGGAAGCCCGTTCGAGGGGTACCTCCGTCGATTCGAGGGGCGCCTCGTCTACGACGCGGTGTATCAGGATCTCCTGTCGACGCCGATCGACCGGTTCGCGACCGTCCTCGCCCGCAATCGGGTCGGCGACGCCGTCGCGCTCGAGATCCCGTTCGGCGAAGGTCGGCTGGTCCTCGTCCCGCCGCTCGCCGGCGTCGCCCCGTCGCAGGAGGCGATCGCGCTCCTCGAGGCGGTCGAGCGGGCCGCCGAGCGACCGGCGTTCGCCTCCGAGCCCGACTGGCTCCCCGCGTACCCCGTCCCCGGAGAGGAAGGCCTCGTCGACGAGCTGGCCGGATTGCGCGAACGACACGCGACGCTGTCGGCGAAGATCGACGAGGTCTCCGACCGGCTGAGCGAGAAGACGCGCATCAAGCGGCTTCTCTACACCCGGGGCCGGTTCACGCTTCTCCCCGCGGCGGCCGACGCGTTCCGCGCCCTCGGATTCGACGTCGAGCGCGGCGATCGTTCCATCGAGCTCCGCTCGGACGAAGGAGACGCGCTCGTCGTCGTCGAGGCGACCGAGGCCGAGGCGGTCGGGCTTCCGCCGTATCGCCGCCTGCTGAACGCGGTCGACCGTTCGGTCACCGAGGGAGAGGGACCGCGGAAGGGAATCCTCGTCGTCGGCGGATCGCGGGAACTCGACCCGAAGCGCCGTCCGACGCAGTTCGCCCCCGAAGTCCTGCGCGGCTGTCAGGCGCAGGGATTCTGTCTGATCACGACCTACCAGCTGTTCAAGCTCGTCCAACGCGTCCTCGGCGCCCCGAGGGACGCCGATCACGCCGACCTGCGCCGACTCCTGCTGGAGTGCGACGGGGAGCTGCGGCGAGTGGACGCTGCGTGAAGGCGCTCGTCCCGGTCTCGATCGCCCTCGCCCCGATCGCCGCGTTCTGCTGCGCCGCCTTCTCGCGGTGGATGAGACGGCGCGGTGTCGGCCAACAGATCCGGGACATCGGGCCCCAGGGGCACGCGGAGAAAGCCGGCACGCCGACGATGGGCGGACTCCTCGTCCTGGCCTTCTGGGCGATCGCCGTCCTCTCCCTCTGGCCGATCGCCGAATGGGCCCGCCCGATCGGATTCGTCCTCGCCGCCGGCGCGCTGCACGGCGGCATCGGTCTCCTCGACGACGTCCGGTCCTTACAGCGCCGCCGGTCGCTCGGGTTGACCGCCCCGTGGAAGCTCGTCCTCGGAAGCCTCGCCGCGATCGCCCTCTTCTTCCTGTACCGCGACGTCCTCTCCGTTCCACAGCGGATTCCGTTCTCGGCGGGGACCGTCACGCTGCCGCCGATCGCGACCTTCGCCCTCCTCTGGGTGTCCCTCCTCGCGACGACGAACAGCATGAACCTCACCGACGGCCTCGACGGACTGGCGGGCGGCGTCGCGGTTCTGGCCCTGATCGGGCTTCTCGTCCTGACGCCTTCGAGATCGATCCTCGTTCTCGTCCTTCCGTTGCTCGGCGCGCTGATCGGCTTCCTGTGGACGAACGTTCATCCCGCCCGGCTGATCCTCGGCGACGTCGGCTCCTTCGGCCTCGGCGGGATCGTCGCTGCTGTCTCGCTCCTCACGGGGACGGTCTTCTTCCTCCCGCTCGTTGCCGGTGTCCTCGTGCTCGAAGCCGGGTCGGTGATCGCCCAGGTCGCGTCGTACCGGATCGCCGGGGTGCGGTTGTTCAAGATGGCCCCGCTTCACCACCACTTCGAGGACTCCACCCGAGCGCGGACTCCCCCCCTCCTCCGCGGGTTCGAGTGGCCGGAGGCGAAGATCACCGTCCGTTTCTGGCTCCTGCAGGCGCTGTTCGTCGCCGTCGCCCTCTGGGCGGGCCGCGGCGTGTAAGGAAGAGTCGCCCGTCCCGCGCTTTCGCGGAGCGTCCGCGACGCCTCGCGAGTCGAAGCGTGCTGAAGGGGGATATCGAGCGACGAGCGTTCTGCCGGAGGTGGGACTTGAACCCACACGAGGTGTGAACCCCACAGGATCCTGAATCCTGCGCGTCTGCCAATTCCGCCACTCCGGCGCGTGTGGTCGGAGTGTAGGAGGCTTCGATCGGGGTGTCAAGACGGGTTCAGCGATCCCGGCCGCAGCCGGTCCTCCTCCGAGTGCCGGCTCGCCGAACGGCAGAGAAGACTTGGCGTTGGATGTGATATCGATTACAATGCAGGACGCCTGACCCTGTTCCATGGGTGATGTGAGGTCAGGGGTGGGAGGGACAGGCGTAACGAGCTTCGTACAGGACAACCGCCAGAGGGGGGTGGCATGGCCGATCTCAAGGATTTCCGCATCTTTTCCGATCTGAAAGACAAGGAGCTGGACAAGCTTCGCGAGCCGATTCGCACGATCAACTACGGGCGGGGAGAGATCATCTTCCAGGAGGGCGCACCGGCGTTCGGCTTCTATCTGATCTTCGAAGGGATGGTCAAGCTCGTCAAGCGAAGCATGCGGGCGAAGAGCCAAATCCTCAAGATCGCCGGACCGGGCGAGATCCTCGGTGAAACGACCCTCTTCGACAAGGGAAGCCACAACGCCTACGCCAAGACCATCGACGTGGTCACGGTCGGCTTCATCGAGCGGGGCGACTTCTTCTACTTCCTCGAGCGCCACCCGAAGACCATCTTCCGGCTGTACGAGAAGCTCTCCGAGGAGTTGAAGGCGTTCCAGAACAAGCTCGCGGAGCGCTCCTACTCGTCGAGCAAGGAGCGACTCGCGCGGTTGATCCTCCACCTCGGCCGGAGCGGTGTCGAGCTGTCGAGGGCCGAGCTCGCCGAGATGGCCGGCGTCTCGTCCAAGACCGCGATCCGGACACTGAGCGAGCTCGAGAGCCGCGGGATCATCGCGATCGAGAGCCGCAAGATCAAGATCCTCCGCGAGGCCTACCTGCAAAAGATCGTCGAGCCGTTCCTCGCCAACCTCAACCCGAACCTGATCATCTGACGATCGGGACGCCGAAGGAAGAAGGTCACGCGGGCGGGTGATCGGTGTCCTTTGAGATCGTCCGATCGGTTCGTACCTTCCCCTCAGGCAGGCGTCTTGACCGGGGTTCTCTTGGCGAGCTCAAGGACGGGTGGCCATTGGCAAACGGGCTGAATCCGACGGAACGGACGATCCTCGTCGGGGTTTCGTCCATCGTCGCTCTCGTGATCAGCATCGTGCTCCACCGGACGGGAGTCCCTCCCGTCCCACTGACGTTTCTCGTCTACGCCACCTTCGCGGTCCCCCTCGTCTTCGGGGCGCAGGCCCTTCGCCGGCGCGGGGCCCTCTTCCTCTCCGGTGGGCTGTCGGCGATCGGCGTCGCCCTTCTGGTCTTCTTCGGGATCCGCTCGCCCGTCTCGATCGCCCTCTTCCCGGTCGCTTACCTCGGCATCGGCTTCGCGCTCGGTTGGCACAACGAGCGCCGGCGGGCACGACGCGCGATGTGGCACCCGCCGAAGTCGCTGAAGGATCGCCACGACGAAGAGATCTTCGAGCCCGCGTTCAACATCCTCCATTTCATCGATCGCGAAGGAACGGTCAAGCGCCGAAACGAGGCATCCCGGGCGTCGATCGGCCACGCGACGAGGCAGACGCTCCCGCTGACCGAGTACGTCCATCCCGGAGAGATCAACAAGGTGAAGGCCGAGCTGATCCGCCTGTTCGAGCGAGGCGAGATCCGCGGCATCGAGACCCGGTTCGTCGCCGAGGACCGCACGGCGTTCCCGGTCGAAATCCGGGGGACCCGCCTCGACGATCGGACGGCGGTGATCGAAGCGCGGAATCGGTCCAGGGAGGCGGAGCTCGAGCGGCAGTTGATGGAGACCGAGGCGCGGTATCGACGCCTGATCGAGGAGGCAGTCGACACCCTCGACTCCGGGATCATCATCACGGACAGAAAACGCGAGGTCATCTGGGCCAACGCGACGATCGGGCGCTTCTTCGGAATCGACCGAGACCGACTGATCGGCGTCAACGCGAAACGCGCCCTGTCCCGCTACGTCGGCGCGTTCGAGGACGCCCAGACCCTCGCCAAGGTGATCGAGGAGGCGGTCGACAAGGGGGAGCGGATCGATTCGATTACCTGCCGCGTCCGCCCTACCCTCGGGCGGGACGAGCGGGTCCTCGAGTACCGTTCGATCCCGATCGAGACGGAGCGCTACAAGGGCGGTCGGATCGATCACTACATCGACATCACCGAGCTGAAGCGGCTGGAGAACAGCCTCCGCGAGGAATCGGAGAACCTGGAGCGGAGCAACGAGAAGCTCGAGGAGTTCTCTCACGTCGTCTCCCACGATCTGAAGGAGCCGCTTCGCACGGTCGAGACGTTCAGCGGGTTCCTGCTCGAGGACTACGAGGACAAACTGGACAAGGACGGGGTCGAGTACCTCCACACCCTGCGGCGAACGTCGGCACGGATGCGGCAGCTGATCAACGACCTCCTTTCCCTGTCGAGCATCCACATGGACACGAAGTCGTTCGAGCGGATCAACACCCAGCGGCTCCTCGAAGAGATCCGAGAGGACCTCGAGGTTCGCCTCCACGGCGTGAACCTCCAGGTCGCCGACGGCCTCCCGCCGGTGAAGGGGAGCAAGGTTCGGATCACCGAGCTGTTCAGCAACCTGATCGTCAACGCGACCAAGTACAACGACAAGGCGCTCCCGATGGTCCGCATCGGGTGGCAGCCGCAGGAACCCTCCGCCAACGGGATGGCGACGTTCTTCGTGGAGGACAACGGAATCGGCATCGAGTCCCGCTACCAACAACGGATCTTCGGCATCTTCCAGAAGCTGCATCCACGGGACGATTACGAAGGGACCGGGGCCGGCCTCGCGATCTGCAAGCGGATCGTCGAGGAGCACGGCGGAAAGATCTGGGTCAACTCGGAAGTTGGCAGAGGGAGCACGTTCTACTTTACCATTCCCAGAGCAAGAGAGGTGGAAACCAATGCATAGCCTCGAGAAGATGAAGGTCTTGGTCGTCGAGGACAACCCCAACGACGTCACGATCATCAAGCGCGCCATGCGCAAAAGCGACGTGAAGTGCGAGCTGTACTTCGCCCGGGACGGGGAAGAGGCGCTCGACACGCTCGCCCAGAAGGGGGAGTTCGAGGACACCCCGCGTCCCGATCTGATCCTACTGGACATCAACCTCCCGAAGATCAACGGGCTGGAGGTCCTCGCCAAGATCAAGGAGGACGAGCGCCTCCGCCGGATCCCGGTGATCGTGCTGACGATCTCCGAGCGGGAGGAGGACATGGTCAAGGCGTACGACAGCGGCGCGGCCAGCTACATGACCAAACCGGTCGACTCGAAGGACTTCGAGCGGTTGATCCAGACGGTTCAGGACTACTGGAAGATCGCCCGGATCGCCCCCAAGTAGCGCTCGCCCTTCCGCCCAGCGGGAGCGCACGGACATCCGTCTCCTTCCCGCGGGAGGTGCGCTCCCGGCCCGGGTCACGAAGGACCTCGGCCCGGGTCTCCCGTTCCGCCTCCGGGCCGGAGTCCCCGGAGTATCCTCTCCCCAGCTTTGGACAAGAAGCGGTGGAGGTGCGTGCGAAGGGAGCGGGGACAAATCGATGGAAGGATTCACGCGAGCGTGAAGGCTTCCATCGTACCTCCTTACCAACTTCCACACCGCGGCCGGACCGGACGCGGTGCCCCCTCCGAACGCACAGAGCCCTCTGAACCGGAGGCTGACCGCCTGCGCACGAGCTAGGACACGGGAAAACAGCCTACGGTTCTTACCCCGGGAAGGCGAACACGGCAACAGGTTCGCCTTCCCGCCCCCTTTCGGGACCGACTACGGTTCCCCGACGAAGTGCTCGTAGATCGCCGTGGCCAGTCGGACGGCGTCATCGGCTTCGTCCTTGGAGAGATCGCGTCCGCTCAGGTCGACCAGCCGCTCCATCGCGAGAGCGATCTCGTCCGGAACGGCGAACGGCGGTGCGACTCCTTCCGGATCCGCGTAGAGGATCTCCCGGACATACGTATCGTCGATCCGCTCGAACTCCGTCTGGTTGAGAAGGGAACGCATCGAGAACGACACCGCGAACGTCCACCGTTCGACCCCCTCGCCGAGGCCGACGAGGATCTCGTCGAGGACGACCTCCAGCAGCTCGTTGGTCCGCTTGATCTCGGCGAAGAGGCCGTCATCGCTCGCGGCGTTCAGGAGGTCGGTCTCGACCTCGACCGATTCGTCGAGCGAGCGGATCCACGCGTCGTAGGTGTCGCAGAACGAGGTCGACACCGCTCGCAGGCGGGCGAGGTACGCGAGCCCTCCAGCGGACGCGGACTCGGTCTGGACGACGTAGTCGAGGTGGAACAGGGCCAGCTCGTAGGAAAACCGCTCGCACGAGGCCGCCAGATTTACGGGGATCTCGACCGTCGTTCCGTCGAACAAGTAGTCGCGGTATGACACGTACAACGCAACGAGCGGCGAGAACGCCGTGTAGGCGTCGGCGAACCGGGAGCCGAGGTGCGCCGGCGATCCGGCGACGACGAGCGAGGCCGCTGTCAAGACAGCGAGAAACGCCAGGCCGATCCCGAGGCTTCGCATGCCGTTAAGGATACCGAAAACGGGTCGGCCGCGTCTCTCACGTCCGTCGATCTCGCCCGAGGTGTTTGGTTGTCAGACATACAGACAGCATCGCGTTAGGTTTGCGAAAATCCTGTTTTGAACAGCTATTTCACCGATTCTCAAGATCCCGGCCCCGAATTGTAATGCGCCGCAGATCTGTATAGAATGTGACAGTCATTACGGGCACCGGGTAGCCGGTGGGGATGTGCCAAGCTTCTAGGAGGTGCCGTTGAAAAGGCTGTTCGTGCTAGCATGTGTGCTGGTTCTGGGCGTTTCCCTCATCGCTTCGGCGCAGGGGAAGATCGCCATCGTGCTGGACGTCGGCGGACGGGGTGACCTCTCGTTCAACGACATGGGATTCGTTGGGGTCGACAGGGCGGTCGAGGAGTTCGAGCTGGAGATGGTCGAGGTGCAGAGCGCCACGGCGGCGGACTACCTGCCGAACCTGCGCAACCTTTCCCGAACCCAAAACTTCGACCTGATCATCGCCGTCGGGTTCCTCCTCGGCGACGCGCTCGCAACCGCCTCGGCCGAGTTCCCGGACCAGAAGTTCGCGATCATCGACGTCGATTACATCACCGGGCCGAACATCATGAACATCGTGTTCCGCGAGAACGAGATGTCGGCACTGATCGGATGTCTCGCCGGAATGGCGGCCGCCGATCACGGCTACGCCGCGGCCGGCGTCGTCCTCGGGATCCCGATCCCGGTGCTGTATCACTTCGAAGCCGGGTTCCGTTTCGGGATGGATTGGGGGCTCGACAAGTACGCCGAGCTGACCGGAAGTGAAGCCAGCGTCGCGATGCTCTACAACTACACCGGCACGTTCAGCGACATCGCCCTCGGCAAGGCGGCGTCGGAAGCGATGCTCGCCCAGGGCGCGGTCGGCATCTACAACGTCGCCGGCCCGCTCGGCGTCGGTGACCACGAGGCCGTCGTGGATGCCCACGACGCCGCCGGGACGACCTACGGTCCTCCGTACTACTTCGGTGTCGACGCGAACCAGGACTGGTTGGGCGACGGAATGCACGCCCTGGCCAGCGGGATGAAGCGGGTCGACGTCGGAACCTACATGGCTGTCGAGGCAGTCGTTGAGGGGACCTTCACCGGTGGCGTAATCAGCCTCGGATTGACCGAAGGTGGCGTCGGGATCAGCAAGCGCGCCGACCTGATCGAGTTCATCGAGTTCGGCGTCGACGCGGGCCAGATCGAGGACACCACCGAGGCCCGCAACTTCGTCATCGCCAACTGGACCGCGAACCGTCAGACGGTCGCGCAGTGGATCTGGGACGCGGTCGACGAGCTGGAGGCCGGGATTCTCGACGGATCGATCGTCGTTCCGACCGCGAACACCGACGACGAGATCAACGCCATTCGGGCGCAGTACCCGCTCCAGTAGGTGTGAGACGTAGGTAGTCAGCGAGGGGAGAGAGGAGCCGCTTCCTCTCTCCCTTTCTCGTGACTTGAGACCGGCGGCACTGGGTTGGGGGCACTTCATGACGGATCAGCTCGTACCGAGCAAGAACGGATTCTTCCTGAAGGCCGACCGGATCACCAAGGTCTACTCCGACGGAACCGTCGCGCTGAAGGAGGCGACGCTCGAGATCCGCCCGCACGAAATCGTCGGCCTGCTCGGGGAGAACGGGGCGGGGAAGACGACGCTGACCAAGATCCTCTCCGGTCTTCTTCCGCCGACGCGGGGGCGGGTCGTTTCGCCGAAGGGCACCGTCCGATTCGCCAGTCCGCGGGAGGCGCTCGACTTCGGGATCGGGATGGTGCATCAGCATTTCGCGCTGGTCGGCACGTTCACCGCGGCGGAGAACGTCGCGCTCAGCCACGACCGACCGCTCGCCCGAATCCGAATCGCCGAGACCCTCCGGAAGCTCGAGGCGCTGATGGAGGAGAGCGGGCTTCACGTCCCGCTCGACGTGCCGGTGGAGAAGCTCGCCGTCGGCGAGCAGCAGCGCGTCGAGATTCTGAAGGTCTTATCAAGAGACGTCGACCTGTTGATCCTCGACGAGCCGACCTCCGTTCTCACGCCTCTGGAGGTCGACGAGCTGTTCGCGCTTCTCCGCCGCCTGAGGGACGAGGGAAAGTCAATCATCCTGATCACCCACAAGCTGAAGGAGGTCGGATCGGTCACCGACCGCGTCGTCGTCCTCCGGCGCGGGGAGATGGTCGGGGACGTGAAGACGGCCGAGGCGTCGACCGAGCAGCTGGCCCGCCTGATGGTCGGCCAGGCGCTGGAGGAGGAGGCCGACGCGGTCGAGCTCAGCACCGAGGAGATCCCGCACAAGTGGGCTCGGGACGAGGTCGAGCGGACCGGCGAGGGGGTCCTTCACGTCGAGAACCTCGTCGTGAAGGGGAACACCGGGGAGATCGCCGTCGACGGGGTTTCGTTCGACGTCTACGGCGGCGAGATCTTCGGGATCGCCGGCGTGGAAGGCAACGGCCAGTCCGAGCTCGTCGAGTCGCTGACCGGCCTGCGCGTTCCGGTCTCCGGAACCGCGACGATCCACGGGACGAACATCCTCGGCGTCGACCCGCGGAAGATCTACCGCCTCGGCGTCGCGCACATCCCGGAGGACCGTTGGGAGCTCGGACTAGTCCTCCCGTTCACCCTCGCCGAGAACGCGATCCTCGGCGTCCACCGCTGGGAGGAGTT
This sequence comes from uncultured Thermotogae bacterium, assembly GCA_964466035.1. Taxonomy (GTDB): domain Bacteria; phylum Bipolaricaulota; class Bipolaricaulia; order UBA7950; family UBA9294; genus JANQEA01. The sequence continues at coordinate 119,839 of CAYXLR010000001.1, read as the reverse complement.
CCGCGGGCCGCTGTCGATCCTGCGCCGGGGGAAGATCACCCAGCACGTCCGGCGGCTGATGGACCGGTTCGACATCCAAGCGACCGGCCCGAACGCCCCGGCGAAGAGCCTGTCCGGCGGGAATCAGCAAAAGCTGATCGTCGGGCGCGAGCTGGCGAAGGACCCGGCGATCATCGTCGCCTCGCAGCCGACGCGGGGTCTGGACATCGGGGCGGCGCACTACATCCGCCAGACGCTCCTCGAGATGCGCGACGCCGGTCGAGCGATCCTTCTCGTCTCGGCCGACCTCGATGAGGTCCTCGCCCATGCCGACCGGGTCGGGATCATGTACGAAGGGAGATTCATGGAGGTCTGCTCCCCCGATCGGCTCGATCGCGAGCGGGTCGGGATGCTGATGGGCGGCGCGACGAAAGCGAAGAGGGAGGCCGAATGAGCGGCGACGAATCGACCGTGCGATCCCGATGGCTCCGAGGGGCTCACCGGACGCTGACCGGACTCCATCCGGCGCTCGAATCGCTCCTCGCGGCGGTCGTCGGGCTCCTCGTCGGGGCGATCCTGATGTATCTCTACGGGTTCGACCCGTGGAAGGCGTACGCCGGCCTGATCAAGGGCGCCTTCGGCGGCTCGTACGAGATCGCCAGTTCGTTGGCGCGAGCGACGCCGTTGATCCTGACCGCGCTGACGTTCTCCATCTGCCTCCGATCGGGGATGTTCAACATCGGCGCCGAGGGGCAGATGTACATCGGCGGAATCGCCTCCGTCCTCGTCGCCTACTTCATCCTTCCGACCGGTCTCCACCAGATCGCCGGCCTGATCTTCGCCGCGTTCGCCGGCGCTGTTTGGAGCCTCGTCCCGGCGTTCCTCAAGCTGACGCGAGGGGTTCACGAGGTCATCTCGACGATCATGTTCAACTGGATCGCCCGGTGGCTGGCGCTGTACCTGGCGATCTTCGTGGTCGTCGACCCCCTCAGACCGGAGAAGACGTTGAGCATTCCGATGACGGCGCGGTTCCCGGTTCTCGTGCGGGGAACCGACCTCTCGTACGCGATCTTCGTCTCGATCGCGTTTGCGCTGGTCGTCTACTTCCTCCTCTGGCACACCGCGATCGGCTACGAGGTCCGCGCTGCCGGGCTGAACCCGACCGCCGCGCGGTACGGGGGGATCCGCAACAAGCGGACGATGTTCCTGAGCTTCGTCCTCGGCGGGATCGCCGCCGGGCTCGCCGGGGCGACGATCGTGATGGGGCTGCCGCCGACCTACGCCATCTACGGCGGAGGCGGCCTCCCGCAGCTGATGAACCTCGGTTTCGACGGGATGGCCGTGGCGATGGTCGGGCGGAATCACCCGATCGGGATCCTCGTCGCGGCGCTCTTCTTCGGCGGACTGAACGCCGGAGGACGCGTGATGCAGTTCTACGGGTCGAACCCGGTTCCGTTGGAGATGGTCCGCGTCGTGATGGGAGCGATCGTGCTTGTGATGTCGATCCCCGAACTGATCCGGCTCTTCCCGATGATCAAGAAGCGCGGGGAGGAGCTGATCGAGCCGCTGAAACGATGGACGCGACGTTCGGAGAAGAGGGAATCCGCATGAGCTTTAACGACATCCTCAGCCTGTTGCGGATCTCGTTGCACGCGATGGTTCCCCTTGCGCTGACCGCCGCCGGCGAGATCGTCGGCGAGACGGCCGGTCTGTTCAACATCGGCCTCGAGGGGATCCTCCTTCTCAGCGCGTTCGGCGGCGCGCTCGCCGCCGAGTTCGGTGGACCGGGCGTCGGCCTGTTGGTCGGCATGGGAATCGGCGGCACCGTATCGCTCGTCTTCGCGGTGATCAACACCTACTGGAGAGGGACCCAGATGGTCACCGGCATCGGGATCAACCTGTTCGCGGTCGGGTTCGTCGCGTTCGGCCTGATTCAACTCGGAGCGCCGGGGTTCCACGACGTCCCGAAGGCCGTCGAGCTGGCGAAGCTCCGGACGCCGATGGGGCTGATGAGCCCGATGATCCTCCTCGCACTGATCGCGCCGGTCGTCATCCACTGGTTCCTCCAGCGGACGCGGGCCGGGCTGATGCTCAAGGCGGCCGGCGAGACGCCCGAGGCGGCCGACGTCGCCGGGATCAACATCAACCGGATCCGGCTCCTCGCCGCGGTTTTCGGCGGCGCCCTCGCCGGACTCGGCGGGGCGTACATGAGCGTCGCGTGGCTAGGGCTGGTCACCAAGGACCTCTCCGCCGGGCGGGGGTTCATCGCGCTCGCGTGCGTGGTGTTCAGCGGACTGAATCCGCTCCTCGCCCTCCTCGGGGCGTTCATCTTCGGGTTCTTCCAAGCGCTCGCCGAGTGGGTGAAGACCCTTCCGTCCAAGCCGATCCCGGGCGAGTTCGTGTCGATGCTCCCCTACATCATCACGCTGTTGGTCGTGTCCGGCGCGATCGGACGCGTCCGGTTCCCGAAGTCGCTCGGGGTGCCGTACAAACGAGAATGACAGGTTCTGGTTGACTCGTAGATCACGAGTGTCTACGATACCGTTATGGGGATCACATCGGAGCGCGCCGGTCGAGACGGACTCGGCCGCGCAATCCCGGAGGTGTATGTCGCACAGGAGGTGCACCATGCGTAAGGTCCTGGCTCTGGCACTGGTGGCCGTGTTGGCCATCGGCGTCATCGGTTTCGGCAAGCCCGGGGACAGCCCGGACGAGCCGGTTTACATGCTTCTTGTCCCGTCGACCGAAGGTGCAACCGTGGAAGAGATCGGTCAGGCGATCGCCGAGGCGATCTACGATCTGACCGGGATCTACGTCGTCTCCAGCCTGCAGGCGGACTACACGGCGATGATCGAGGCGTTCGCGGCGTCCGAGGGGGACACGTTCGGCCTCCCGACGACCGACCAGTACATCCGGATCTACGAGCGGACCGGCGGAGACGTCTCCCCGCGCCTCGGCTCGGTGCGCTACGGCTACGCCTGGTACTACGCGAGCCTCTACGCCCGCCGCGACAGCGGAATCGAGACGCTCGACGACCTCAACGGGAAGGTCTGGATCTACAACGACACCGGTTCGACGTCCGGCTACGTCTTCCCGAACATGATCTTCGAGCGGGAAGGGATCGATCTCGCCGGCGTCGTCACTTCCGGCGGTCACACCAACTCGATGGTCGCGCTGATCGAGGGCCAGGGCGACTTCTGCACCGGCTACGGCTCGGCGCCTGCCGCGCCCGCCGGCTGCGACCTGAAGTGGGACTTCGGCGACGACCCGGAGCTGTGGCTCTGGGACCGTTGGAACAACGACCTGTTCCGTCCGGAGTTCCGCGGGACCTGTCTCGACCTGCGCCGCGCCGTCCGTGACACGTACGACTTCGACACGGTCCTGCGCGAGATCGCCGTCGTCTACAACATCGGCCCGATCCCGAACGACTGCATGGCGTTCGGTCCGGACTTCGACGAAGAGACCGCCGACCTGATCGTCTGGGCGGTCAAGCAGCACATCTCGACCGAAGAGGGCGCCGCGCTGTGGGGCGATCCGAACTTCTACGAGTGGACGGACGTCGCCGACATCGACGACTCCTTCTACGACGGATACCGCGAGATTCTCGGCCTTCCGATCCCGGATCGCGACTAGGCGGGCCAGCAGCGCTGGATCGAATCCAACGCGGGAGGGATCTCTCCCTCCCGCGTTTCTATACCTAGGAGCGACCCGCCATGGACGAACTGATCCGCGTCGAGCACCTGACGAAGGTCTACGAGCGCGGCGAAGTCCTCGCCTTGAACGACATCAGCTTCACCGTGAAGCGCGGCGAGTTCCTCGTTCTTCTGGGGCTTTCTGGGTCGGGGAAGTCGACCCTCCTTCGCTGCATCAACCGGCTGATCGAGCCGACGGCGGGGACGATCCTGTATGACGGGGTCGACGTCACCCAGGCGCCGGCGCGGCAGCTCCGTCACCTGCGCCGCCGGATGGCGATGATCTTCCAGCAGTTCAACCTGGTGAAGCGGTCGTCCGTCCTGACGAACACCGTCTCCGGCCGTCTCGGGTACATGAACCCGGCCGCCTCGGCGGTCCACAGGTTCACCAAAGAAGACATCGACGACGCGATCGCGTGCCTCGAGCGCGTCGGGATCCCGGAGCAGGCGTACAAGCGGGCCGACGAGCTCTCCGGAGGGCAGCAGCAACGCGTCGGGATCGCGCGCGCGCTGATGCAGAAGCCGGACCTGCTGATGGCCGACGAGCCGGTCTCGGCGCTCGACCCGGCGACGTCGCACTCGATCATGCAGTACCTCGAGCTGATGAACAAAGAGGACGGGGTCACCGTGATCGCCAGCCTCCACTTCCTCTCGCTCGCCCGACGGTACGGGACGCGGATCCTCGCGCTGAAGGACGGCGAGATCGTGTTCGAGGGGCTCCCGGCCGAGATCGACGCGGCGAAGTTCAAGGAGATCTACGGTGAAGAGGCCGAAGAAGTCGAAGTTCGCTAGGCGTCCGCTGTCGGATCGCCTGGCAGCGCTTCGTCCGCGCCTCGCCGCCTTCCTGCTCGATTGGGCGTCGTGGGGGTTCGTCGCCTACGGCGTGATGTACCTCCTGAACAAGTACTGGTACGTCCGCTACGTCAACTTCTACGGGCGCCTGACGCTCCCAGGCTGGGGCTGGCCTCTCGTGATCGTTGCGACGTTCGAGCTGGCGGTGCTTTCCCACGCGTTCGCCCAGTCGATCGGGCTCGGCCTGTTCGGTCTGCGGCTGTACGGACCCGGATACGCTCCGGTGCCGTTCCGACAGCGGCTCGCGCGGTTCGCCGCGATCCACGTCGGCCTCGTTCTCCAGCCGCTCGTGCTGTTCACCGATCGACCGTTGGGAACGCTCGTCCACGACACCGAAAGAACCGGGCGGATGGTCCGGATTGCCAAGGTCAAGGACGAGCTCCCGGCCGAGAAGCCGAGGAAGTGGTACACGACCTATCGCGGGTTGTTCCTCGCCGGACTGCTCGGCCTGACGTTCTGGCTCGGCTGGAAGATCACCGCGATCAACCTGCAGATGCTGGTCGAACGGATCGAGAAGTCGGGGCACATTTGGAGGGACCTCTTCACACCGAACTTCTCCTACCTGACGGAGAACGTCATCCCCGGCAGGACCTTCTCGATCCTTCACTACATGCTCGAGACGATCTTCATGGCCTTCTTCGCTACTGTCTCCGGTGCGATCGTTGCGTTCCCGATCAGCTTCCTCGGGGCGCGGAACATCATGGGCTTCAACACGCTCGGCTGGATCGTCTACTCGATCATGAGGACCGTGTTCAACGTCCTCCGCTCGATCGAGTCGATCCTGATGGCGGTTCTGTTCGCCGTCTGGGTCGGTTTCGGCAACCCGTTCGCCGGCGCGCTGGCCCTCTTCCTCCACACGATCGCCGCCCTCGGCAAGCTCTACTCGGAGCAGGTCGAGGCCGTCGACCCCGGCCCGCTCGAGGCGATCGCCGCCACCGGGGCCCGTCGATGGCAGGTCGTCGTGTACGGGGTCATCCCCCAGATCATTCCCTCCTACCTCGCGTTCACGCTGTACCGGTGGGACATCAACATCCGGATGGCGACGGTCATCGCGCTCGTCGGCGGCGGCGGGATCGGCACGCTTCTGTTCTACTTCAAGAACGAGGTCGGTAGGATCCCCGAGGCGTGGAACTACGTCGGGGCCGTGATCTTCGTGATCGTCGTGGTCGTCTGGGCGCTCGATTACATCAGCGCCAGGGTGAGGGAGAAGATCGGATGACGCCCCAGGATCGGTACCACGCCGGGTTCATGAGCGCGCGCCCCAACTGGGGCAAGGCGCTCCGGGCGTACCGGAGGGACCTCGGTGTCCTCCTGTCCGACTTCCTCGTCCTGATCGCCCTCTGGGGCCTGGCGTCGTTCATCTGGAGCGATCTCGTCCACGGAACGCGCGATTTCGTCTCCGTCGCACCGTGGATCATGCTGGTCGCCTGCCTCGAGCTCGCGCTCGTCTGGGAGGCGTTCGCCGTCAGCCCGGGGATGCGCCTCCTCGGCCGTCGGCTGATCGACGCGCGCGACGGGCGCGCGCTGTTCGGACGCCGCCTGCTCCGTGTCGTCCTCCTTCACGGCGTCCCGTTCCTCCTCTTCCCGACCCTGGCCACGGCCCGCTACACGCCGTGGCACGACCGGTTCTCCGGATTCCGATCGGGCAGCGCCGCCGAGCTGCCGGACGTGCGCAAGCCGTGGTACCGGACCAGCTGGACGGTCGCGCTCGTCGCGCTCGCGGCGGCGATGTTCCTCGCGTCCGCCCTGTTCACCCAAGTCGACCTCGTGAAGCTGTTCACCAACGCCGGGGCCACCGCGGAGATCTGGGACCGCATCTTCCACCCCGATTGGTCGATCCTCGGCCTCGGGGTTCGCCTCCTGATCGTCACGCTGTTCATGGCGTTCATGGCGACGCTGTTCGGCGTCCTCGTCGCCGTTCCGTTGAGCTTCCTCGCTGCGAGGAACCTCGCGCGGGGAATCGTCGGACGGACCGTGTACACGGTCCTCCGCGTCCTGATGAGCGTCGTCCGATCGATCGAGCCGATCATCTGGGCGATCATTTTCGTCGTCTGGGTGAGGACCGGCGCCGCCGCATTCGCGGGCGCCCTGGCGCTGTTCGTCCACTCGGTCGCCGACCTGACCAAGCTCTACTCCGAGCGCCTCGAATCGATCGATCCGGGTCCGATCGAGGCGATCCGCGCCACCGGGGCGAACGGCCTGCAGGTCATCCTGTACGGGGTGGTCCCGCAGATCATCAACCCGTACCTCTCGTTCACGATCTACCGGTGGGACATCAACGTCCGGATGGCGACGATCATCGGCCTCGTCGGCGGCGGCGGGATCGGGCAGAGACTGATTCAGCTTACGAGGAACTGGGTCTGGGATCAGGCGATCGTTTTGATGCTCCTCATCATGCTCGCCGTCTGGGCGATGGACTACAGCTCGTCGCGGCTGCGCGAGCGGCTCAACTGACGGTCCCTAAAACCAAGCCGGCTAACCACCGGCCAGGTTCTCCAGATACTCCTGGATGTCTTCCAGGCCAAACGTCGTCTTCAGCGCGACGTTGTCCTCGAGCCAGGCGTCCTTGATCGTGTCGTCCCGGCGGATCTCGATGTCCTTGATCCCGTACGCGTCGACCATCTTCTGCGCTTCTTCCTCGATCTGTCGGTCCTTCACCCGGAAGAGGAACCTCGGGAAGCTCGGCATCTCTCCACCTCCAGGGGCAGAGTATACCGCGCCGCACCGGGTTGCATCGATCGATCGCGCTTCCGAATCCGCGGCCGGTGAAGTATCGTCTCGGCGTGACGGAGAGCAGGGACAGCGAGATCACGATCGTCCGAGCCACCGCGGAGCACCGGGCCGCGCTGGAGGCGCTCGTCGCGCGGATCGAGGCCGAGGACCGTCCGGAGGACCCGGAGGCCACCGACCGCGCACCGCGCGGCATGGCCGAGAGCCTGTCGCGATACGACGCCCTCGCCTCCGATTCGGTCTGGTTCCTACTCGCCTACACGGTCGATCAAGCGGTTGGCCTCGTCGTCCTAACGCGCGTCCCCAAGCTCGACCGACGCGTCGGATTCCTCTACCTCGACGAGCTGCACGTCCTCGCCGAGCACCGACGGCGCGGGATCGGCACGGCGCTGACCCGCTCGGCCGTCGGCCTCACCCGCGGACTCGGGCTCGCCGGGATCCGCCTCCTGACCCGCCCAAACAACGAGGCCGCGCGTGCCCTCTACGAGTCGCTCGGGTTTCGGCAAAGCGAAACGCTCCTCTACCAGCTCTCGGTTGAACGCGACGAACCCTCGTTCTAGAATGGATTTTCATGAACACGATCGATCTGATCGCCAAGAAGCGCGACGGGGGAACGCTGACCCGTGAGGAGATCGAACACTGGATCGGCGGAACCGTCGGCCGGACGATCCCCGACTACCAGAGCTCGGCGCTCCTGATGGCGATCCGCCTCCGAGGCATGACCGACGAGGAGACGGCGGATCTCACCGACGCGATGGCCCACTCCGGGTCGATGTTCACCCCGGAGGAGCTGGGCGGATTCACCGTCGACAAGCACTCGACCGGCGGGGTCGGCGACACCACGACGTTGGTCCTCATCCCGCTCCTCGCCGCCGCGGGCCTGACGGTCGGGAAGCTCTCCGGCCGCGCCCTCGGCCACACCGGGGGGACGATCGACAAGCTCGAATCGATTCCCGGCTTCCGGACCGACCTGTCGCGCGACCGGTTCCTCGAGCTCGTCCGCGAGACGAAGCTCGCCCTCGCCGACCACACCGCGGACATGGTCCCGGCCGATCGGATCCTGTACGAGCTGCGCGACGTCACGGCGACCGTCGACTCCCTCCCGCTGATCGTCGCGTCGATCATGTCGAAGAAGATCGCCGGCGGGGCCCAAGCGATCGTGATCGACGTCAAGACCGGCGCCGGCGCGTTCCTCCCGAAGCTCGAGGACTCGCGGCGGCTCGCCGGTTCGCTCGTCGCCATCGGCAGCAAGCTCGGGCGGAAGATGGCCGCGCTGATCACCGACATGTCGCAGCCGCTCGGTCGGATGGTCGGGAACGCGCTCGAGGTCCGGGAAGCGATCGACACCCTCCGCGGCGAGGGCCCCGAAGACCTGTCCGGCCTCTGCTGCGAGCTGGGGGCCGAGCTCCTCCTGTTTGCCGGGAGCCGCCGAGACCGAGACGGAGCGGTCGACCGCCTCGACCGCCTGCTCCACGACGGCTCCGCCCTCGCCAAGTTCGGAGAGCTGATCGCCCACCAGGACGGCAACCCCGCGGTGATCGACGACCCGTCCCTCCTCCCGCGCGCCGCGCGGAAGGTGGAGGCCCGCGCCGAGCAGTCCGGCGTCGTCCGGGCCCTCGACGCGCTCGCGATCGGCCGGGCCGCCAACCTCCTCGGCGCCGGGCGGTCCACGGTGGAGGACGCGATCGACCCGGCGGTCGGCGTCGAGCTGGTTCGCAAGGTCGGCGACCGCGTGGAGGACGACGCGCTCCTCGCCGTCCTGCACGTCAACGACGAGACCCACCTCGACGCGGCCTGCAGGATGGTCGAATCGGCCTACACGATCGATCCGGAAACCGCGGAGGTCGCGCCTCCGGAGCTCATCGTCGATCGGATCGTCGGAGGCTCGTGACGACGGTCACGAACCTCTAAGGATCAAGGCGCTTCACGCTTCTGCGGCAGCGAAAACCCGTCGGGCAGGAGATCGCGGACCGTCGTTCGGACAAACTCGCCGTCCGGATTGCCCATGAGCACTTCCATGTCCGGCGCGTGCTCGAACATCACCTGGCGGCAGACGCCGCACGGGCGGCAATGATCGCCCTCGCACGTCACCGCCAGCTTCACGAACGCGCGCTTCCCCTCGGAAATCGCTTTGAACAGGGCCACGCGTTCGGCGCACACCGAGGGACCGAACGCGGCGTTCTCGATGTTCGCCCCGGTGAAGACCGTCCCATCGGCGCACAGCAACGCGGCGCCGACGGCGAACTTCGAATACGGGCTGTAGGACGACTCGCGCGCCTCGATGGCTCGCTGCATCAACTCTCGGTCGTCCATCAGAACCGGATCACCAAGCCCAGCACCGCCGCCATTCCGCCCGCACGGAGGTCCCACCAGCCGCCCCCTTCGCTCAGCGGAAGGAGGAACCGCAGGTCCCCGTAGAGCCGGAGGAACGGCGGTCCGATCTCCAACCCGACGACGCCGTGAACGGCGAACGTCGACCAGGTCAGCCCGTCGAGGTGGAGGGCGGCGAGCGCTCCGGCGACGGCGTCCTCGAACCCCGCGGGGACGTCGAGGTCGACGAGCGGTCGGATCGCGCCCCCGATCAGGTCGATCCCTCCGCCGAGCGTCAACGCCAGGACGAGCGCGTCGAACCGCTTCACCACGTCGGTCGACAGGATCCAGGAGGAGAGCTCGACGTCGATCGTCGCCGCGCCGGTGAACTCCGGCGAGTCGAACGAGACGTCGAACAACGGTTCGGGGATCTCCGCCCCGGCGAGCCGGGCGACGCTCCGCACCAGTCCCTCACTCAGCAGCCCGCCGGTGAAGCGGAGGCCGTCGACGAGGACCAACGGCAAGGTGATCTCGATCGTCCCGCCGAGCATCGGGACCGGCAGCAGCGGCGGAAGCGCCGCCGCAAGATCGTCGACCTGCTCGAGCGATTCGTCGATACGGTCCCGGATTTCGTCGAGATCGGCCTGCGTGAGGCCGAAGTCGATCAGCGCCTCCTCGAGCTCCGCGAACGCCGCGTCGGCGGCGATCGGGACCCGGTCGAGCGCGCCGGAGACGTCGAGCGTGGCGATCGGCACCCCGAAGGTGACCCCTCCGGCGACGACGATCGCCGTGTGAATCAGAATCCCGCAGACTACGACAGCCGATACGCGGAGAAGACGCGTCCTCATCGTCGATCCCATCCCTCCCACTCCTTCCTCTTCAGCTCGGCCCGCTTGATCTTCCCGCTGGTCGTCTTCGGCAGCTCGGTCACGTACTCGATCGCCCGGGGATACTTGTACGGCGCGGTCACGCTCTTGACGTGGTCTTGCAGCTCCTTCGTCAGCTCCTCGGACGGCTCGCGTCCGGCCGCGAGGACGACGAACGCCTTGACGATCTCGCCGCGCTCGCGGTGCGGCGACGCCACCGCCGCCGCCTCGACGACCGCCGGGTGGCTGACGAGGGCGTCCTCGACCTCGAACGGGCCGATCCGATACCCCGAGGTCAGAATGACGTCGTCGGCACGCCCCTCGAAGAAGAGGTAGCCGTCGTCGTCCATCCGCGCCAGGTCGCCGGTCCGGTACCAGCCGCCGGCGAAGACCTCCTCGTCGAGATCGGGCGCCTTCCAGTAGCCGTCGAAGATCGCCGGGCTCCCCGGCTCGAGGGCGATCTCGCCGATCTCCCCCTGGGACACGGGAACCCCGTCCAGATCGATCAGGACCACGCCCGGGCCGGGCGTCGGCATCCCCATCGCGCCGGGCTTGACCGGCATCCCCGGGAGATTGCAGACGAGGCAGATGCTCTCCGTCTGACCGTAGCCGTCGCGGATCGTCACCCCGAACGCCCGCTTGAACGCCTCGATCGGTTCCACGTTCAGCGGCTCGCCGGCCGACAGCGCGTCCTTCAGCACCAGGTCGTGCTTCGCCATGTCCGGATGTTGCACGAACAGCCGGTACTCGGTCGGCGTCGCGCAGAGCTTGGTGATCCGGTGCTTCTCCATCAGCTCGAGGTACCGGTCGGCGTCGTACCGCCCGTTGTACATGAACTGCGTCGCCCCGGTCGTCAGCGAGACGCCGATCGGGCTCCAGAACCACTTCGCCCAGCCGGGGGCCGTCGTCGCCCAGATCACGTCGCTCTCGTCGGCGTCGTACCAGTAGCGCGCCGTCACCCGGTTGTGGCAGTACATCCACCGGTGCTTGTGGACGACCGGTTTCGGGTTCCCCGTCGTCCCGGAGGTGAAGTTGATCGTCATCGGATCGTCGGCCGCGATCGCCACCTTCTTCGCGCTCGGATCGGCCTCGGCGACGAGGTCCTCGAACCGGAGCCAGCCGTCGCGCGGCCCTTCGGAGCCGATCACGATGAACGTCTCGAGCGGGCAGTCGCCGCGCGCCGCCTCGACCGTCTCCGCGGTCGAGACGTCGGCGACGATCGCCTTCGCCCCGCTCACCTGCGAGCGGTACGCGATCTCCTTGCTCTTCAGCATCTCGGAGCACGGAACGGCGACGCCGGCGGCGACGAACGTCCCCAGCTGCGCCATGTGCGCCTCCGGGAGCCGGGGGAGGACGTGCAGGATCGGATCGGCCTTCTTCACGCCGAGACCGATCAGGGCGCTTCCGAACCGGCGCGTTCCTTCGACCAGCTCGGCGAACGTCACCCGCCGCTCGTTCCCGCGCGCGTCCTCCCAGATCACCGCAACCTTGTCCGGATTCCGCGCCGCGTGCCCCTCGACCACGTCGACGATGTTGTAGTCGTCCGGGATCTCCCAGCGGAACGCCTCGATCTCTTTCCGATACAGCGCCTTGTCGTATCGCATCTGTGTTGACCACCCCGACCCGGTAGGTTTTGATTGGAAAGTGTGCTTCTTATAGCATATCGCCAATCCCAACGCCAATCGAGGTATCCGAATGAGAGCGTCCGTCGTTCTGACCCCGCCGATGTCCAAACGGTTGATCGCCAAGGGGGTGGCGGCGCTGCCTCAGGTCAGGACGGCGCTCGACCGGGGGCGGATCGTGGTGACGCTCGGAACGACCAACGCGTACGTCGCCGAGGAGCTCCTCGGCGAACCGATCGACCGGGGCGCGTTCGCCGCCGGCTTCATCGACGATCGATGGAACGTCAACGCCCGGCTCGGCGAGCTGGGCGAGATCGTCCTCGACCGCGGAAAGCCGGTCGAGGCGGGGCCGGAGGAGACGCTCGCCTCGCTGGCGGCGGGCGACGTGGTGATCAAGGGAGGCAACGCGCTCGATCCGGAGGGCGTCGTCGGGGTCCTGATGGGCGCATCGACCGGCGGAACGGTCGGCCGTTACGTCGCGGCCTGTCTCGCCCGGGGGATCGAACTCGTCGCCCCGATCGGCCTGTCGAAGTCGGTCCACACCTCGATCGCCGAGCTCTCCCTCGAGATGGGAAGCGGCCGAATGGATCTGCAGATGGGGCTTCCGTGCGGGATCTACCCGCTTCACGCTCGCGTGGTCACCGAAGCCGACGCGCTGGAGACGCTCTTCCCGGTCCGCGCCCTCCACGTGACGACCGGTGGGGTGGGCGTCGGGGCCGGGGCCGTCTCGCTGCTGATCGAGGGGGAGGCGGCGGGCGTGCGCGACGCGTTCGCCCTCGTCGAGGCCCTCCGCGAAGAGCCCGACGTCGAGCTCGCCGGGCGGGCATGATCGATTCCTACCGGACGCTCGCCGAACCGACGAAGGCCCGGATCACCCGCAAGAAATCGCGGTTTCTCGCGTTCGTCCGTCCGGTCGGCTCCCTGGAGGACGTCGAGGCGGCCCTCGCGGCGACGCGACGCGCCCATCACGACGCGTCGCACCATTGCACCGCCTACCGCCTCGTCGCTTCCCCCGAGCCGATCGCCGCGTCGGACGACGCGGGGGAGCCGCCCGGGTCGGCCGGCGCGCCGATCCTCCACCGGCTCGAGGAGGCCGATCTCCTCAACGTCCTCGCGGTGGTCGTCCGGTACTTCGGCGGGACGAAGCTCGGCGTCGGCGGTCTGATCCGCGCCTACGGCGACGCGACGGAGGCGGCCCTCGCCGAGGCCCGGATCGTCGTCCGGCGCATGATCGTCGAGGTGTTGATCCGCTTCCCGGCTGACGTAAACTCGGGGGTGATGTCGACGATCCATCGATGCGGCGCCGATGTGCTGGACGTCCGATTCAACGAGTCGGCCGAGGTTCGCGTGGCCCTCGCCCCCGGCGCCGTTCGGTCCTTCCGCGCGGCGATCCGGGAAGCGACCGGCGCCCGCGCCGAAACGGAGGTGCTCGGGTGATCGATTCGCTGACCGGGGAGGTCGTCCGAATCGGCGCCGATTACGTCGTCATCGACACCGGCGGCATCGCGTACCGGGCGTTCGCCCCAACCGGTGCGCTCCGCGAGCTGACCGAAGGACACGAGGCGCTCCTGTACACGCACCTCATCGTCCACGACGACTCGATGCAGCTGTACGGCTTCGCGTCGCCGGACGAGCGCGAGGTCTTCTGCCAGCTGCTCACGGTCGGCCAGGTCGGCCCGAAGCTCGCGTTGCAGATCCTCTCGGCCCTGCCGCTCAACGACCTGATCGAAGCCGTCTCCGCCGGCGACGTCGTTCGGCTGACCGATGTGAAGGGCGTCGGCAAGAAGACGGCCGAGCGGATCCTCGTCGATCTGCGCGACAAGATCGGCGCGCCGGGGCCGCCGCGCGAGTTCCTCCTCTCCGCGGGAGAGGAGACGGCGCTCCGCGCGCTCACTTCCAGGCTCGGCTTCTCGCCTCGCGAGGCCCGCGAGGCGCTTCAGCGGCTCGACGGCCGCGATCTTTCACCCGAGGAGATCGTCCGACGCGCGCTGGAGATCCTGGGCAGCCGCGGATGAGGATCCTCGGGATCGACTACGGCCGCCGAAGGATCGGTCTGGCGCTCAGCGACGAGGCCGGAATCCTGGCCAGCCCGCTCCCGACCTACGTTCGCGGACGATCGGAGGACCGCAACATCGCCGCCCTCACCTCGCTGATCGAACGGCACGCCGTGTCGGCGATCGTCGTCGGGCTCCCGCTCAACATGGACGGCTCGCACGGCGAGATGGCCCGAGAGGCCGAGGCGTTCGCCGAGCGGCTCCGACGGGCGACCGGGCTGCCGGTCGCGTCGTTCGACGAACGACTGACCTCAAGCGAGGCGGAACGCGTCCTGCTCGAAGCGAACCTGCCGAGGCGTCGGAGAAAGGAACTGCGAGACAGCCTCTCCGCGGTGTTGATCCTCCAGGGGCATCTCGCGCGGCGGGATCCCTCGGATCGGCCGCCGAATCGGACGAGCGAACCTACCCCTTCTTCTCCTCCCGCCTGAGAAACTCGAGGATCGCCTCGACCACAAGGTAGTTGACCGAGCGGTCCTTCGCCTCGGCCATCTTCAGCAGCCGTTCGACCGGCCGCTGGTCGATCCGGCTCTTCGGCACGTAGATCGAGATCTTGTCCAGAAGCTGCTTCGCCACGAGATCTCCCCCTTTTTTCGATGGCGTTGTAGATTGTATTGTAGCAGCCTCTGTTAGAGAGGGCAAGGGGAGATCGAACAAGCTTACGTTCGATTCTTGGCCGATGGCTCCAGGTACGCCTCGATGAAGTCGCCGAGATCCCCGTCGAGGACCCCGGCGACGTTTCCGGTCTCGTGCTCCGTCCGGTGATCCTTGACCATCCGATACGGATGGAGGACGTACGATCGAATCTGGCTCCCCCATTCGATCTCCTTCAGCTCCCCCTGGAGCTCTTCGAGCTTCTCCGCCTGTTGCTGCCGAAGGAGCTCGTTCAGCCGGGCGCGGAGGACCCGCATCGCGTTCTCCTTGTTCTGGTGCTGGCTCCTCTCGTTCTGACACGAGACGACGACCCCCGTCGGGACGTGCGTGATCCGGACGGCCGAATCGGTCACGTTGACGTGCTGCCCGCCGGCCCCGGACGATCGGTAGGTGTCGATCCGAAGGTCCTTCGGATCGATCTCGAGGATGGCCTCCTCGACCTCGGGAACGACGGACACCGCGGCGAACGACGTGTGCCGGCGATGCGCGGAGTCGAACGGCGAGAGGCGGACGAGCCGGTGGACGCCCTTCTCCCCGCGAAGGTTGCCGTACGCGTATCGCCCGACCACCTCCAGGGTCGCGCTCCGGATTCCCGCGACCTCGGCCGAGCTCACCTCGAGCATCGTCGCCTTGAATCCCGTCCGCTCGCAGAACCGGCCGTACATCCGAAGCAGCATCTCGGCCCAGTCCTGCGAATCGGTCCCTCCCGCACCGGCGTTGATCGACAGATAGCAGTTCCCCTCGTCGTATTCGCCGGAGAACGCCAATTCGATCCGCAGCTCCTGTACGTACGCACCGAGCGCGTCGAGCCTTCCCTCCAGCTCCGCGAGCTCGGCGTCGTCCTCGGCCTCGACGGCCATCCGATGGAGGAGCTCGATCTCCTCGAACTCGGTGGTCACGTCGAGGTAGGTCTTCAACCGGGAGCGAGCCCGTTCGAGCTGCTGGGACACGCCCTTCCCCCGCTCGCGGTCGTCCCAGAACCCGGGCGTCGCCATCTCCGCCTCGAGGCGGTCGATCTCCACACGCAACGCCTCCGGGTCGAAGGAATCGGCGATCCGTTTCACCAACTCCCGCAGCCTCGCGATCCTCTCCTCGTGCACGCCCGCTCCTTTGTCGATCCGACCGTTGATTCGGACCGGCTCTGCGCCGCTCCGATCCTTTATCCGGATCGATGTTCCATCGCTCCGATCCTTT
>CAYXLR010000001.1:68361-103789 GCA_964466035.1 uncultured Thermotogae bacterium | reverse complement strand
TTTATCCGGATCGATGTTCCATCGCTCCGATCCTTTTATAGGGCAATCGAGGGGCGCCCTCAACCGCTCCGGCGAGCCGCCGGTTGACAGCGCAGACCGGCCTCACTACGATGCGGGGCCCCAGGGAGGGCGGCGTGAGGGAGAGAATTCAGATCGTCGGCGGCGGGATCGCCGGGCTGTCGGCCGGTTGCTACGCCCGGATGAACGGGTATCGGTGCCGGATCTTCGAGATGCACTCGCTTCCCGGCGGCCTGTGCACGGCGTGGCAGCGGGACGGATACACGATCGACGGCTGCATCCACTGGCTCGTCGGCTCGTCCCCCGAGAGCCGGCTCTATCGCCTGTGGCAGGAGGTCGGGGCGCTCCCGAACCAGCCGATGTACGACCACGACGTCTTCGTCCGGATCGAGGGAGATTCCGGGCAGGCGCTCACGCTGTACACCGACATCGACCGCCTGTCCGCTCACCTGTTCGAGATCGCGCCGGAGGACCGCGACGTCCTCCGCGAGTGGACCCGGGGGCTGCGCAGACTCGCACGGATGGATCCGCCGATCGGACGGCCGGCGGAGTTGATGGGACCGATCGGCAAGCTCGGCGCGGCGCTCAGATTCCTCCCTCACGTCGGTGTCTTCCGCCGGTGGACCGGCACGACCGTCCGACAGTTCGCCGAAGACCTCGACAACCCGTTCCTCCGCGAGGCCCTCCCGCTCGCGTTCGACCTCCCGGACTTCCCGATGATCGCGATGATGATGACCCTCGCCTGGATGCACAACAAGGCCGCGGGGTATCCGATCGGCGGCTCCCTCCCGTTCGCCCGGGCGATCGAGCGACGATACCTCGATCTCGGTGGAGAGATCGAGTACGGGGCGCGGGTCGAGGAGATCCTCGTCGAAGAGAACCGGGCCGTCGGCGTCCGCCTCGAGGACGGAACCGAGCATCGATCCGATCTCGTCATCTCGGCCGCCGACGGACACGCGACGATCTTCGATCTCCTCGGAGGCCGCTACTGCGACGAGACGATCCGCGGCTACTACGAGCATCTTCCGGTCTTCCCGCCGCTCCTCTTCGTCGGGATCGGCGTCGACCGAACCCTCGACGGCTTTCCGGACGCGGTCGACGGGATCAACTTCCCGCTTCGCGAGCCGATCGCCGTCGACGGGCGGAAGCTGACGCGCCTGTCCGTGCAGGCGAGCACGTTCGATCCTTCGCTCGCCCCGCCGGGAAAGACCGTGCTGAAAGTGATCGTCCCATCGAGCTTCGAACGGTGGCGAAAGCTCGGTGAGCAACCGGATGCGTACCGCACGGAGAAGGACGCGGTCGCCGCCGAGGTGCTCCGCGGCCTCGACCAGCGCTTCCCCGGCCTCTCGAACGACGTGGAGATGGTCGACGTCGCGACCCCGACCACGTGGCATCGCTACACCGGGAATTGGCAGGGGAGCTTCGAGGGCTGGCTCCTGACGCCGAGAACCCTTCGCCTGCAGATGCGCAAGACCCTCCCCGGCCTGTACGATTTCTACATGATCGGACAGTGGGTCCAGCCGGGCGGCGGCCTGCCGCCGGCGGTGATGTCGGCCCGTCACGTCCTTCAGTGGATCTGCAAGGAAGACAACCGACGGTTCACGGCGAGCGTCGCGAGCTGATCCGCGACCGGCTCGCGCCATCGACGAAAGGAGCCCGAGTGTCCGAAGAGAAGACCCGCGTCGAAGAAGTGAGCATCAGCGGCGAGAAGCTGGTCTCCACGGTCAAGGAGATCATCCGGCAGGGGAACGTCCGGAGGATCGGCGTCCGCAATCGGGACGGGGAGACCCTGTTCGAGATCCCTCTCACGCTCGGCGTCGTCGGCGTCCTCCTCCTTCCGACCGTGGCGGCGCTCGGAGCGATCGCCGCCCTCGTCACGGAGTGCACGATCGTCGTCGAGCGGATCGTAGAGTGAGCCGGCTGCCGGCTGGTTCGAAGGCCACACCGAAGCGACAAGCCCCGTTCACCGGTCCTTCACATCCGCGGAGTACCTTGCTTTCGTACGAGAGCAACGAGAAGCGTTGTACCTCCAAAGCGTAAGGGCGACTTTCCACATACGAGGGGCCCACACATCGGGCCCCTCATCCTTTTCGGGCTCCGTCCTCCGTTACCTCACGCCGACTCGATTTGCCGCGGCTCGGTCCGGACGCTAGGTTGAAGGGCCGTCAGCGTCTGCTGCCGCGAAAGGAGACTCTCGATGCAAGACGGACGAGCAAGTCGCTGCGCCGCCCGCCGGCGAATCGGCCTGTCAACGGCCCTTGGCGCCCTCCTTCTCTGTACGATCGCGTGGACGATCCCGAGTGGAGGGAGTCGGTGGGAGCCGACCGCGGGGCCGCCGGGCGGGTCGATCAGATGTGTCGCCGTCGACACCGAGGACTCCGAAATCGTCTACGCCGCGGTCGAGCAAGCCGGGATCTACCGGAGCGTCGACGGCGGTCGCACGTGGGACGTCTCGTATCCCGGAATCGGCCAATGGATCGCCGACATCGTTTCGACGCCGCACGGGGTCTTCGCCTCCTGCAGCCACTTCGGCCTTCTTCACTCCACGGATCAAGGAGAGACGTGGCGGACGGTCGTCGTCTCCCCCGAGCGTCGAATCGTCAGGGTCCACTACAGCGTTCACGGGGACGTCCTTCTCGCAGCGACCGAAAGGGGCCTGCTGTACGCCAGCCATGACGGAGGGCGAACGTGGCACGACGTCACCGGCGATCTGCCGCAGGACGAGATCATGGACGTCGGCGTCTCCGGCCGAGACGAGTTCTGGGCGGCCGTCGGTCGGTCCGAGCCGAACGGCCTCTATCACACGACGGACGGGGGGCGAACGTGGAACCGTTCCTCCCTTCCTGCGATCCCCGCCGCGTGCGTGCGCCAGCTCCTGGTCGCCGACGACGACCCGGACCTGATCCTCGTCGGCTTTCAGAACGTCCACAACGAAGGCCGCCCCGAGGGCGTCAGCTACTCGTGGTACTCCCGCGATCGGGGCCGGACGTGGTCGAACTACTGGGGAGGATTCGACCCGGACAACGGCTGGTGGCCGCTCGCGCAAGGGTCCGACGGAGCGCTGTACGTGAACAACGCGAACCAGATCTACCAGTCGATCGACCGGGGCCGAACGTGGCGGAACCTCCAACTTGTCGAAGCGCTCGGCGGCCGTCGCCCCGGGGACGTCGGCCGGATGGACGTCGATCCGATCGATCCGAATCGTCTCTACGTCGCCGTGCTCAACGGCGTCGCGACCAGCCGGGACGGAGGGGCGTCGTGGACGCTGGAGAGTGAGGGAATTCTTCGCACCCGGATCAGCCTCGTCGCCGCCGATCCGATCGATCCGGAGACGATCTACGCCGCCGACGCGAACGGCGGTGGAACGTACCGAACGACCGACGGGGGCGACTCGTGGACGTGGCTGAACGGAGGCGGTCTCCCGCACCCGTGGGCCGACGAGCTCGTCGTCCATCCGACCGATCCCTCGGTCGTGTACGAGATCGTCGACATAGCCGACGTCTACCGCTCGGTGGACCGCGGGACGACGTGGACCACGGTCTGGGACGCATTTCAGTTCAGCTCGATCTACGCGCTGGCCCCCGCTCCGTCCGACCCGGACGTCCTCTACGCCTGCAAGAACGGCTTCGGCCTGTTCCGCTCCGACAACGGCGGCGGGTGGTGGCGGTTCCTCCACCACTCCGAGGTCGACTACACGTACGCGATCGCCGTCCATCCCGAGGATCCGTACGTCGTCTTCTCCGGCTACGACCCGAAGCCTTTCCAGGACTGGGCGATGATCCGCCGATCGACCGACGGAGGCACCACGTGGGAGACGGTCCTCCGCGTCCCCGGGTCCGACGGGATCACGTCGATCGTCTTCGATCCGTCCGATCCCAACGTGCTCTACGCAACGAGCATCGGCGAGGGGGGCGGGGCCGTGTACGTCAGCCGGGACGGCGGCGACGCGTGGGCGGAGCTCAACGAGTCGTTCACGATGTGCACCGTCTGGGGACAACCTCAACTGATCGGGGATCCGAACGATCCGAACACGGCCTACGCCGCTACGTGGCTCGGCGGAACGTGGAAGACCCGCGACGGAGGTGCCTCCTGGATACTGCTCGAGGGTGCCCCGATCTCCGCGACCGCGCTGTCGGTCGACCCGCTCGATCCGAGCGTCCTCTTCCTCGCCGACCGATCCTCGCCGACCGTCTGGCGCTCGACCGACGCGGGCGAGACGTGGCGACGGGTCGCCGATTTCACCAAAGACGGGGCGCTCCTCGTCATGCGCGTCCTCGTCCACGACGGGGTCGCGTACGCGTCGACGTTCCACCACGGGCTGCGCGGCGGAGACCTGTACCGGTCGAGGGACAACGGGGAGACCTGGGAGCGAATCACGGGATCGCTCCCGAAGGGGATCCTCGACGTCGCCGTCGACCCGCGCCACACGAACCGGATCTACGTCACGACCAACATCAACAGCGCGTTCGTCTCACGGGACGGCGGTGACACGTGGGCCCACATCGAGAACTTCCCCGACGTCGGGGCGTACGACATCGAGGTGCATCCGACCGATTCGTCGATCCTCTACGCCTCGGCACGCGGCGGGTCGCTTCCGGACTGGTTCACGAAGATGTCGGGGGATCGTCCGGACGGCGTGACGTTCAGCCAGCCGGCCGGCGTCTACCGATCGACCGACGCCGGAGCGACGTGGACGCAGATCCTCGAGACCTGGCCGAGCTGCCGGGCCGTCCGCGTCCATCCGGACCGTCCGGAGCTGATGTTCGCCGTCGACCTCGTCGACGGCCTCCTCGTCAGCCGTGACGCCGGAGCGACGTGGACCCAGGAGAACGCCGGGATCGAGACGCTCGCCCCGACCTCCCTCGTCGTCTCCGGGAACCGCCTGTACATCGGGACGCAGGGGTGCGGCGTCTGGAGCGCTGACCTGTCCGTGCCCACGGGAACGTTCTCGTGGCGGCCGGAGCGGTCCACCCGCCCCGTCCCCGCGGTGCGTAGCGCCGAGATCCAAGTCGACCCGAACGACTCCCGGATCCTGTTCGTCTCCGCGTTCCCCGGAGGGTTGATGCGGTCGACCGACGGCGGGGCGACGTGGAGCGACCGAAACGGGATCAATCCGAGCATCGTCGTCGACGATCCCCTGCGGCAGGGGTACTACTCCTTCGCCATCGACCCGACCGATTCGAACGAGATGTGGCTCGGAACGTGGGGGCGCGGCGTCTACCGTTCGCACGACGCGATGCTGCTGAACTACCCCGTCCTCGGCGACGATCGGACGATGCTCGGCGTCGACGTCTACCGGATCGTCCTCGATCCCCACGATCCATCGCGGGCCTACGTGGCGAGCGAACAGGGCGTCTTCCACACGTCGGACGACGGCGCGACGTGGGACCGCCTCGACGCCGGCCTGCCGACCACGCAGGTCCGCATCCTCGCGTTCACCGCCGACGGACGGCTGCTCGCCGGGACCCTCGGCTACGGCGTCTACGCGTTCGACCCGGGCCTCGGACGCTGGTCGCCGCTCGGAGAGCTGCGCGAGTTCGGGACGTTCTGGCCGATCTGGTCCGACCGCCCCCTCTACCAGTACTCAACGCTGTTGATCGACCCGACCGAACCGGAGACGATGTACTTCGGCACCTTCCCCGCCGGAGTATACAAGACCAACGACGGCGGCGAGCATTGGCTGGAAAAGAGCGTCGGCTGGACGAACGACGGCGTCTTCTGCCTCGTCTGCCACCCGGACGAAGCGAACGTCGTCTATGCCGGAACCTACAACGGCGTCAACCGCTCGCTCGACGGCGGCGAGCATTGGGAGATGTGGAACGCCGGTTGGCCGCCGGAGCAGTGGGTCTTCCATATCGCGTTCGATCCGGTCGAACCGGACGTCATGTACGCCTGCTCGAAGAACGGCGAGAACGAAGGGAACGGTCGGCACGGATTCCACGGGACGGTGATGAAGTCGACCGACGGAGGCGCTCACTGGTTCCCGATCACCGCCGGCCTCGATCCGGGCCAGGAGTTCCTCCGGATCCTCGTCGATCCGATCGATCGGCAGACGCTCTACCTCGCGACCAGCTCCCAGGGCGTCTGGATCAGCCGTGACGCCGGAGAATCGTGGAGGGAGTGGAACGAGGGCCTCGACGCCCGCGAGGCAGGAACAAACGGGAACAACGTCGCCAACGTTCTCGCGTTCTCCGCCGACCGAAACACCCTCTACTTCGGGACCCTCGGCGCCGGGGTGTGGAAGCGGGAGATCGAGCGGTAGAATCGGGCCATCCTCTCGCGCGGGGTGGGATGGATCATGAGCTTCTTCAGGATCGGCGAACTGCCGAAGGTCGAGATGCTTCCGGGAATCGACCGGAGGGCGGTCTCGCTCGACGGGGTCATGCTGACGTTCTTCACGTTCGAGCCGGGCTCGATCGTCCCCGAGCACGCGCACCCGAACGAGCAGATCACCGTCGTCACGAGGGGCGCGATGGAGTTCACCCTCGGCGACGAGACGCGCGTCCTGCGTGCCGGCGACGGGGTCTGCATCCCACCCGACGTGCTGCACAAGGCCGTCGTCCTCGACGAACCGACCGAGGCGTACGACGCGTGGAACCCTCCGAGGGACGACTACAAGACGTCGTCGAACGCGGCGCGGTCCTCGCGACCCCGTCTCGAGGACAATCGCTGAGGACGAAGGCAGGAACAATCGACGTCCTCCGCGGATCCCGCGCCTGCCGCCGATGCGAGCCGGGAACGAACGCGAAGCGGCCGCCTACTCCTCGATCCGCCCTTCCGCGTCGATCCGCGCCAGGATCGCGTCGAAGTCGTCGCCGACCTCCGCGATGTAGACCCAACCGGGCACAACAAACGTGTCGTCAGCCAGCTCGACGATCGAGAATCCCCCGTAGACGACCCAGGACCGCCACGACACGACGTTGCGGAGCCACACGAGCCGTCCGCCCTCGTCGAACTTCAGCAGCGGGAATCCGGGGCCGAATCCGGCGACTACGTAGGCACCGTCGCTCGTGGCGGTGACCGAGACGCCGTAGTCGTCCTGATACTGGCTCCCCTCCCGGACACTCCATTCCAGCGCTCCGGTCTCGGCGTCGGCCTTGGCGATCCAGAAGTCGAGCGGCTCCTCGTTCCCGCTGACCGGTTCCGAGATCCCGACGATCACGACGTCCCCGTCGGGGGAGAAGACCATGTCGTTTCCCCACTGCTTGACGGCGGCGCGGTACAGCGCGCTCCAGACCTCCCGCCCGCCGGGATCGAGACGGAACAGCCGGGTATCGCGTCGGTTCCCCTCGTACCCGACCGGATAGCTGACGCCGACGAGGACGAGCAGATCGCCGTTCTCCGCCTCGAGCGCGGCGATCCCGGTCTCGTTGTCGTCGCCGCCGAGCGTCGTCTCCCAGAGGACGGAGCCGGATTCGTCGACCTTGACGACGTAAGCGTCGAAGCTCTCCCCGAACGAATCGGTCTCGCCGATGAGAAGGAACCCGCCGTCCGCCGTCCGGATCAGATCCTTCGCCCATTCGATCCCGCTTCCGCCGTAGGTCTCCGACCAGATCAGCTCGCCGGAATCGTCGAGCCTCAGGACGTACAGGTCCCGCTGTCCGGCGCCGAACGAATCGGTCTCCGCGAGGACGAGGAATCCCCCGTCCTCCGTCGCGACGACGCGGAACGCCTGATCGGTGGCGTCGCCGCCGTGGGTCTTCTCCCAGATCGGCTCGCCGTCGAGCGTCAGCATCGCGACGAGAACGTCCCCGCGCGTCGTCGCGGCGAGGGGATGATACGTCGTCCCCACGGCGAGAAGCCCGCCGTCGCCCGCCGGCGTCACGTCGAAGAACGCACCGTAGCCGGGCCCTTCGAACGTCTTGAGCCACGTCTCCCCGTCGTCCGAGCCCCACGCGGTCGCCCAAAGCCCCGCCGTCACGGCGACCAGCACGAAAAGAACGCGTTCCGTTCGCTTCCACGTCATCGTCCGTCTCCTTTCGAGGGCCGAATCGGCGAGACAGAAACACCGCATCGCACACCGAGCGAGCCGATCGGATTCTACCCGCTCCCCCGAGGTATTCACGCCTCGAGGACACCGGAAGCGGGCTCGCGCTGGGGCCCGTCGCAGCAGCGCGAACCGCTCGAAGTCACTCCTCCGAACGCCAGTAGGCGCCTCCGCCTCCGCGGCGGCGCAAGTACCCGGATTCGAACAGCTCGCGACGGAGCGTCGCGCAGTCGGGATGGTGCGCGCGGAGGATCCGGTTCACCTCGGCCTCCGGGTATTCGACGCCGGGCTCGAACTCCTCCCGCAGCCACCGGAGGACGACGTCACGCTTCTTCCGCTTCGCCGGAATCCGGATCAACCGCCCCCCGTCGAGAAACGTCTCGAGGACCTTCCGCTCCCAATCCTCCCATTCCACCGTCATGAGATCATCCTACCCGACCGGAATCGGGAACGCTTTTCGTGAGCCGCTTCGTCGTACGCTTCGTGCCACGGTCCCGTCCCGCGCGACGGGGGAGGAGAGGCGGACGCCCACAGCGCTGGGGGCGGTGCGGATCGCAGGGAAGGCCCAACGCTTCGCGTTCCACATCCGGTCCATCGTCCGTTCATACCCCGCTCACACGCCGGTCGTACGGTATCGTCTGCAAGCCAACGTACCTCCTTGCCAGTCTTCCGCCAGAAGAGAGGCCCCGCGAGGGGCCTCTTCTACGCACGGTCGAGCCCGTTGAGACTCCTAGGATCCGTCGACGTCGTCGATGTGAATTCGGATCTGATCGTAGCTTCGCCCGCCGGAGCCGTCGTAGACCGTCAGCGTGATCGTCGCCGTCTCGCCGTCCCGCCGGTCGCTTTGTGGGGCGTGATAGATCGGCTGCAGCGTGTCCGCCCCCTCCAGCCACCCTTTGGTGACCGACCACGTGAAGCAGACGGAGACGCAGGCCGGATTGTCGATGTAGCCGGCAATCGGCATCGCGCTTCCTTCGGCCATCGAGGCGCGGTACTGCCGGCCGATCCGCGGCTTCGCCCGATCCCGCGGATGCTCGGGCTGCGACCCGAACGGCCAACCCGAGGTCCACTGGGCCTCGCATCCGCTCACACCGCAGGGACACGGGAACGGCGCCTCGGGACAGCCGGCGGGCACCGGGGCGTACGTCATGCACGGCGACGCGCACGGCTCCGACGGCCGGGCGGGACAGGTCGCCTCGGCACCGATGTAGCGACACGGATCGAGCGGGGCGGTGAACGCTCCGCAGATCTCGTGGGTCTCGGTCGGGCAGTTGAGCGGGTCTCGAACCGTGAGGACCATCGAGTCGCTGACGCTGACTCCGTCAGCGCTCGTCGCCGTAAGCGTCAACGTGACCCGCTGTTCGCAGCCGCACACGGAGGGCGCCGTGTACGCCGTCGTTGGGCTGCGCGCGTTCGCGAAGAAGCCCAGCGCTCCCCCGTCCGTCCACAGGTACGTCACCGCTCCGCCGCCCGGCGCGGTCCCTCGGCCGTCCAGCCGCACTGTCTCCCTCTCTTCGACCGTCCGATCGGAGCCGGCATGGACGGTGGGCGCACCGGAGGGCCGGGAGACGGTCTCGGCGCCGATCGCCGCGGAACCGGCCGGTTGGAGCGCGGCACCGTCACCGACGGTGTTCTCCGCCGGACCGATCAAGAGCAGAAGGAGGACAAGGACCGCCCCTACGCCGAGAAGCATCATCGTCGAACTACTGTTCATCCTTCCGCACCTCCCCCAGGAGGGGATTCCGAGGAAGACGCGCCACGCCTTCCTCCACAAGCCATTGTACGTCATCCCGCGTCCGGACCGATCCGTCGCCCCCGAGACCCCACCCGAAGCTCGATCCCCGCGCCACACCCTCAGCGATCGGACTCCGGCCGTTGATCCACCCGGGCTCGCCCACTACCCTGTTCTGACGATGACCGGCAAGCTGTACCTGGTGGCTCTCCCGATCGGGAATCTGGAGGACGTCACGATCCGTGCGATCCGAATCCTCCGATCGGTCGACGGAATCCTCGCCGAGGACACGCGGACGACGAAGCGTGTCCTCGACCGCTACCGGGTCGAAACCCCGTTCTTCTCGAGCCTCTTCCAAGGGGGGGAGCGCCAGCGGATCGGTTGGCTCCTCGACGCATTGCGCGCCGGGAAGGACCTCGCCCTCGTCTCCGACGCCGGGACGCCGTTGATCAGCGATCCGGGCTATCCGCTGGTCCGTGAAGCGATCACCGAAGGCGTCCCGGTGATCCCGATCCCCGGTCCCTCGGCCGTGATCGCCGGTCTGATCGCCTCGGGGATGCCCCCGGACCGGTTCTGCTTCGAGGGGGCCGTCCCGCGGAAGGCCGGAGAGCGCCGCGCGCTGTTCGAGCGGCTCCGCGGCGAGCCGCGGACGACCGTCCTGTTCGAATCGCCGCACCGGCTGATCCCGACGCTTCGAGATCTCGCAGAGCTCCTCCCCGATCGGCCGATCACCGTGGCGCGGGAGCTGACCAAGCGCCACGAGGAGTTCCTCCGCGGCAGCCCCGCAGAGGTCCTCGAGGCGCTCGATTCACGCGACCGCGTCAGGGGAGAGTGCGTCCTCGTCCTCGCCGGGTCCGCGGCCGCTTTCGAACCCGACCGGGAGCGCGTCCGCGAGGTCCTGAACCTGCTGCGGGAGACCGGATTGACCCACAAGGCGATCGTGCGGGTCCTGGTCGCAGGCTTCGGACTGAACCGCAACGCGGCCTACGCGCTCGTGCACGGAGCGGACGAACCCTCCGATTAGGTGTGCTTGTCGGCAACCGCAGACGCCGCGTAGGCGTGCGGCTTGATCCGTACGGCGAGGCCGTTTCCGATGATCATGCCGACGACCTCGTCGATCAGCTCCTTCGTCCGCCCGTTCTCGCCGATGTCGACGTGGATCTCCAGATTGAACTGGAGGAACGAGATCGCACCGAGCCGTTCGATCACGCGCTGGGCGAGCTCGAACGAGAGCCAGGCCTCCCGCCAGATCTGATGTCGCAACGAGGGGGATCGCCGTTCGCGTCGCCGCGTCCAGAAGTACCGCCCGCCGCGGCCGATGTTGTGAAGGACGATCGCACTGACCAGGTCGAGGTGCTTCGGCGTCGTCGACGAGTCCGTCCCGATCAGGATCTCAAACCGATCCTTCGGGTGGCCCTTCATTTCCCCAACGACCGTCCGGATGACCTCGGGGAACGTCATCTCGCCGTCGTGCGGGTTGAAGAAGGGCTGGCTGACCATACCCCATCCTAGCGATCTCGAGGGGAAACTTCAAGAAACCGGGATCTGCAGGACGAATCGAGCGCCGCCTTCCGGACGGTTCTCCGCTCGGATCGTCCCGCCGTGCGCCTCGACCCACTGTCGGACGATCGCGAGTCCCAAGCCGCTTCCGCCTGTCCGGCCGCGGGCCGGATCGCCCCGGTAGAACCGCTCGAACAGGTGCGGAAGGTCCTCCTCCGAGATCCCCGGTCCGGTGTCGGAGACGCTCAGCTCGACCGCGTCGTCCGCCAAGCGGATGTCGACGCGGATCTCGCCTCCCGCCGGCGTGTAGATCAGCGCGTTGCTCAGCAGGTTGGCCAACACCTGCCTGACCCGCTTCGGGTCGAGAGACACCTTGGGAATCCCGGCCTCGGCCTCGACGCGGACCTTCGGGGACTCCTCCACCGACGAACCGGCGGTCTCGGTGACCTGTCGGACCAGCTCGACGATGTCCGTCCGCTCCTTGGCGAGCCGCAGCTCGCCGGCCTCGGCGAGCGCGAGGTCACGCAGGTCGTCGATCAGGCTCCCCAGATGGAGCGTCTCTTCGTAGATCGGCGCGATCGTCTCGGTCGACGGATCGTAGATCCCGTCGAGGATCGCCTCGAGCGTCCCCTGGATGATCGTGACCGGAGTCCGAAGCTCGTGGGCGATGTCGGCCGTCATCGTCCGCCGCAGCGTCTCCGAACGCCGCAGGCTGTCCACCATGTGATCGAACGAGGATCCGAGCTGCCCGAGCTCGTCGCGTGACTTGATCCGGATCCGGTCGGGGAGGTCGCCCTGCGCGATCCGCTCGGTTGCCCGGGTCAAGACTCCCAGCGGCGAAAGGATCTGAGCGATAAGCAAGACCGAGAGGAAGAGGGCGACCCCGATCGCGATTCCGCCGCCGAGGAGCGCCGACCGCGTCACGGTGGACAGGAAGGCCCTCTCCGACCCGCTCAGATCGCTCACCTCGCGGACGAGCAGCGTCCCCTCGCGCTGTCCGTTGACGACGATCGGAATCCCGTTGGCCAGGTCCTCCTCCGTCGCCCACCGCCGCTTCCCCTCGTCCGGCTCGTGGCTGTTCAGCCACTGCAGGTCGGTGGCGGCAATGACCAGGCCGTTCCGGTCGAACAGCACCAGCGGGACCTGAAAGATCGCCACGCTGCCCTCGATGCTCTGCTCGCCGAGCGACACGACGATGTGTTGATAGAGCACCCTCTCCGCGACCCCGACCCACTGTCCCTCCTGCTCCCGATACGCCGCGAGCAGCCCGGCGATCTCTGCGGCGGATTGCTCCCGGCTTTCCTGTCGGTACTCGTCGAACTGCCGCATGATCGATTGGGTGGTCAGGATGTAGACCAGTGTTACGGAAAGCAGGATCAGCACGACAAACGCCAAGCCGAGCTTCAGCGCAAGCGGGATCCGACGCTTCATCCTAGCTTTCCCGGGCGAAGCGGTAGCCGACGCCGTGCACCGTCAGGATGTAGCGCGGGTTCTTCGGATCGCTCTCGATCTTCCGGCGGAGGTTCTTCACGTGGGTGTCGATCGTCCGCGCGAAGGAATCGTAGGTGTAGCCCTGGACCTCGCGGAGAAGCTGGAGGCGGGTGAACACCTGCCCCGGATGCCTCGCCAGGTAAGCGAGGAGATCGAACTCCGTCGGCGTCAACTCGACGTCCCGACCGTCGACCTTCAGTTCCCTCGTCTTCAGATCGATCTCGAGGCCGCTGATGGAGATCCGCTCGATCTCCATCCCCTCGCCTTCGTACCGCCGGAGGACGGCGCGGATCCGCGCGACCAGCTCGCGCGGGCTGAACGGCTTCACGACGTAGTCGTCGGCTCCGAGCTCGAGCCCCACGACGCGATCGGCCTCCGCCGCCTTGGCGGTCAGCATGATGATCGGCACCGAGGATTTGGATCGGATCGACCGCGTCACCTCGATCCCGCTCACCTTCGGGAGCATCAGATCGAGGACGATCAGGTCGGGCCCCTTCTCATCGAACGAACGGAGCGCCTCTTCGCCGTCGGAGGCGGTGTAGGTCTTGAACCCCTCGCGATCGAGGTAGGCCTTGACCGTCCGAACGATCATCTCCTCGTCGTCAACGATCAGAATCCGTTTCATCGCGTCCCTATTATAGCCGGGAAAATCAGATGACAAACAGACTAGCTGCCGCACGGAGCTTCCGAATGAGTTCGCCGGTCTTCCTGCCATGCCGAGATTCAGTGTCCGCGAGTCGGGTGAAGAAGCCGAGGTCGACGCGTGAAGATTCGATGTCGGCCCGCTGCCGAGCGCGTTGCCTTCCCCGATGCGCGGAACTACCATCAGGGAAACGCAGACCTTATCGGGAAGGACGACGAGAGACCTCATGAAGCGGATTCTGCTCGTCTCGACGGAGAAGCACTCCGGCAAGAGCCTCCTCGCGCTCGCCCTCGGGCGGACGATCCAGGAGCGAGGACAGTCGATCGCCTACATGAAGCCGATCAGTTTCGAGGTCTCCTACGCGACGGGGGAGCCGATCGATCGGGACGCCGACGCGATCCGATCGCTCCTCGGCCTCGACGACGACCTCCGCGACATCGCCCCGGTTCCGCTCGAGGGGCCGCTTCTCCGCGAGGCGATCGAATCCGGAGACCGGGGATTCAGACGGCGGATCGTCGACGCGTTCGCCCGCGTCACGCAGGGGCGGGACGTCGCGATCATCGAGGGGCGCAACCATCTCGGCCTCGGCGTCAGCACCGGACTGAGCGATCTCGACCTCGCGGCGCTGCTCGGCACCGACGTTCTCCTGCTGACCGAGTACGACGGGGAAGAGGCCGTCGATCGGGTCCTCTGCGCGCTGCGTCTGTTCGAGGAAGGGCCGCACGTTCTCGGCGTCATCCTCAAGGACGTCCCGATGGACCGATCGCTCAACCTCGTCAACGAGGTGCTGGTTTCGTTCCTCGCGAGCCGAGGCGCCGAGGTGCTCGGGATCGTCCCGCAGGATCGCAACCTACGCGCCGTCAGCACGGAGGAGATCGCGAAGCGGGTCGGGGGGAGGATCCTCAACGACGGAGCTCCCGAGCAGGAGGTCCGCCACTTCGTGATCGGGGCGATGGGGCCGGAGGCGTCGCTCCGCCGGTTTCGCCGCACCCCGGAGCTCGCCGTCATCACCGGGGGGGACCGAGAGGAGATCCAGGAGGCGGCGCTGGAGGCCCCCAGCCTCCGCTGCCTCGTCCTCACCGGGGATCACCGCCCGTCCCGGCGGATCATCGAGCGCGCGAGCGAGCGCGACGTACCCGTGGTCTCGACCGGACAGGACACGATGGTGACGGCGTCGCTCTGCGAGGGGATGCTTGCTCGGCTCTGGATCCGCCCAGGACGGACGCTCGACTACGCCGTCGACTACGTACGGTTCAACGTCGACATCGACCGAATCCTCGAGAAGGCCACCGATCACCGAGGCGGAACGACCTGAACCTCGGACGTGATCCGGGCGACGCCGGCGAGCGTGCTCGCGATCGGGCAGTACTTCGTCAGGGACAGATCGACCGCCTTGGCGGCGTTCTTCTCCGGAACGTCACCCTCGATGACGTAGGTCAAGTGGATCTCCGTGATCACCTTGGGGTACTCCGGGGCGCGCTCGTCTTCGATCTCGATCCGCAGGCCGGTCGGCTCGGTCTTCATCTTTCGCAGGACGGAGACGACGTCCATCCCCGTGCACCCGCCGAGGGCGCAGAGGAGGACCTCCACCGGGCGCGCCGCCGAGTCCTCCCCGCCGACGTCGCGGCTCGCGTCCATCACGACGTCGTGCCCGCTCGCGCCGCACCCCCGAAAGGCCATCCCGCCCACGCGTTCCACGATCGTTTGGCCCATTCGTCCTCCAGTCTTTCAAATATTTAAATACTTGACATCTCGCGGCTCGACCCATATCATCGTAGACCGTACAGGAAGAAGGAGCAATCGATGGACGATCGGCAGAGAAGGACCCGCTGGGCGGAGGTTTTCTCGTCGCTGGCGAGCGAGCCGCGTCTGCACATCATCGAACTGATCTCCGAGGACCCCGTTCAATGCCAAGAGATCCTCGCTCAGCTCGATCCCAGCCAGCCGGCCGTCTCGTACCACTTGGCGAAGCTCGAACGGGCCGGCGTCCTTCAGAAGGAGCGCGAGGGGACGCGGAACTGCTATCGGCTCCGCGAGGAGCTGCGAACCCTGATTCGAAGCGTCATGAAGGAGGAAGGATCATGGAACACACAGTGACCGTCTACTCGACACCCGCTTGCTCGTGGTGCCAGGCCGCGAAGGAGCATCTCCGATCGCACAACGTCCCGTTCGAAGACATCGACGTCTCCGCCGACATGGATCGGGCGCGTGAGATGGTCGAGAAGAGCGGCCAGTACGGTGTTCCCGTCCTCGAGATCGACGGCGAAATCGTGATCGGGTTCGATCGCGCGCGGATCAACGCGCTGCTCGGACTTTCGTAGGACCCCGGCTCTCTCCTCGGGAAGGGCGCGGCCGACCCGTCTCAGGGAACGAACAACGGCAGCGGCTCGCGCTTCTCGACCCGCCTCCGTCGAGGAGCTCCTTTCGGGGAAGCCGCCGACGCCTCTTCGGCGCCGAGCACGTCGATCGTCTCCACCCGAGCGAAACCCTCTCGGACGTCCACCGGGTCGTACGATCCGACCAACTCCTCGAACCGGACCCGCGGGAGGTCGGCCACTCGGACGTGCGGCTCCGAAGCGGAGAGCCACTCCAGGTTGCGCTGCGCCCGAGAGAACAGCTCGTCGAGCGGTTCGAACGGCATGACGTACACGACCGCCTCTCTTCCGGCCAGCCGCGCCAGTTCGATCAGCTCGACGCGCGTGTCGCACGTCAGGTTCAGATCGTCGACGCAGACGACCTCGGCGTCGGAACCGATGACCTCGACCAGGGCCGCGGCGAAGACACGATCGACCACGTCCTCGTATTCCGGCGCGTGATTGCAATGGAAGATCCCGCGGCGGATCGCGTCCTTCGACACGACCGCCCATTCGGGATGGCGCTTCTGAAACGCGGTCTTTCCGGAGCCGGGCAGACCGACGAGCACGATCAGTCTCTTCATCCCCTCACCTTTCGTCGACAGCGCATGCCAGTATGGGAAAGAAGCGCTCTCGGATCAAGCCGGCCGCAGCCGAAGCGGTCGATCGAGGCGCGCTTCAGTCGGAGACGGCTTCGTACGCGTTGACCAGCCCGTGCCCGAACCACTCGTCGAAGCCCCGCGCGCCGAGATCGACGAGCGTCCGCCGGAGGATCTCGATCGCATCGCCGGACGAGATCTCCGGGTGAGCCGAGAGGATCAGCGCCAGGACCCCGGAGACGTGCGGGGCGGCAAAAGAGGTTCCCGAGCGGGTCGACGTCCCGCCACCCGGCACGAAGGAGACGATCCGCTCGCCGGGAGCGCACGCGAACACCTCCGGTCCGTACGAGCTGAATCCCGCCGCCAGGTCATCCGCGGTCGTCGCCGAGACGGCGCAGACCACGTCGTACTTCGCCGGATACAGCACCCCGGCCTCACCGTTGTTCCCGGAGATCCCCACGATCAGCACGCCGCGCGCCGCGGCCCGCCGCAGCGCGTCCTCGAAGTAGGCCGGCGGGCGACCGTTGGCGAAGACGCTCAGGTTGATGATCCGCGCCCCGTTGTCGACGGCGTAATCGATCGCTTCGGCGAACGTCCGCCAATCGGAGGTAAGGAACTGGTTCTCCGAGTTGAGGAACCGTACGTCCATGATCCGCACGCCCGGAGCGACGCCCACGATCGGGAGCTCGCCGGGGCGCGCCGCGATAATCCCGGCGGTGAACGTCCCGTGCCAATGAAGCGGCGTCCCGACGAGCGAGCTGTTGTCCCCGTCTCGGAAATCCCACCCGTTGATGTCGTCGACGTAGCCGTTCCGATCGTCGTCGACGCCGTTCCCCGGAATCTCGTCCTCGTTGACCCACATGCTCTCCCGGAGCTGCGGGATCGACGCGTCGATCCCCGAGTCGATCACCGCGACGACGATGCTCGGGTCTCCGTGATGAACCCACCACGCCTCCGGGGCCGCGATCCGGACGAGCCCCCAGTTGACCGGCTGTTGGTAGACCGTGTACAGCCCCTCACCCTCGGCCGGACGAGCCGGCGCGAGCGGCAGCGGAATCGGAAGGATCCGGAACGCGAGCGAGCTCGAGATCGGGCCGCCGTCTCCGAGGTCCAGCGCGACTTCCACGAGGTAGATCCCCGTCCGCTGGAAGTCCCACCGGCTCGAGGCGACCCCGCCCACCGTCTGCCCCTCCGCGGCCGAGAACGAACGGATCGGAACGACCTCGATGACCTGCCCAAGGTGGTCCTGGAGGATCGCTTGCCCATCGATATCGTTCAACGAAGACGTCCCGCGGTTCGAGAATCGGAACGTCACCTCGAACGGAGCGAGGCTCGCGATTTCGATCCGTTCGATCCATCCGCTCGCCGGGGCTTGCCCCTCCGCGCGGAGCGCGCCGAGCAACGCAAAGGCAACGAACAGGCAAAGAACGACGCCGCGTCCTCTCATCCACCCAGCTCTCCGGGCGGACCAACGACCTGTGCGATCACCTCATCGATCCCCGGCGCGCCGTCCTCGCCCCACCCGACGTGTGAAATCGTCACCTCAAACGGGAATTCGAACAGCGCCGTCACGTCCGGAACGAGAGAGCGGAGCCGCTCGGCCGCCACGCCCGCACCGTCGGGAGGCGTCTGCGGAAGGAGCGAGACGAAACGCAGATCGCCGACGCGGAACAACACGTCCACGTTTCGAAGGTTTCCGACGAGGAAGCTCGCCGTTCGCACGAGGACGTGATCGCGCTCTTCGTCGGTCCGTGACTCCAATCCTTTCAGATCGATCAGCAGAAGCGAGGTCGCGTGCCCGTAGCGGCGGGTCTTGTTCAGTTCGCGATGGAGATCCGCCTTCAGGTGATCGAGCGTGTACGCCCCGGTCAGCTCGTCGAGCACGACGAGCTTCAGCAGCTCCTGCTCGTGGGAGTGGATGACCTTCGTCATCAAGTTGAAGCCGTCGATCAACTGGCCGATCTCGTCGCGTAGAGGAGTCCCGGGAATCCTTCGGAACTTGGCCGGCACCTCCACGTCGTACTGCCGCTCCGCGACCGAACCGATCGCCTCGGCGAGGCGTCCGACCGGCCGGGTGACGATCGCCAGAAGAACCAGGTAGAGGAGCCCTCCGAGGAGGAGGAACCCGACGATCGCCGCGACGCCGAACTGCCACGACAACGTGGAGACGAACCGCGCCTGTTCGGCGAGGGACATGTCCACGACGACGACGCCGAGGAGATCCGGCCCCGAGAAGATCGGGTGGTGCGCCCGCAAGCAGGACGTCCCGCCGAGGCGCACGCGACCCACCTCGACCCCCCTGAGGGCCTCGAATCGATCCTGTTCCTCCTCCGTTGCCAGCACCCCGATCCTCGTCGGGTCGGTGCTCGCCACGGCGAGGAACCCCCGAGCGCTGACGCCGATCACCGTGATCCCGACGACCGATTCGTAGCGATCGAGCAGCCGGTCGATGTCGGCGTCGAGCTCGTCCGAGTAGTAGAGGATGTACTCCTTCTCCTGGATCGATTTCGAGATGACGGCGGCGACGCTCCGCGCCCGCTGCTCGTAGATCGCCGCGATCGACGTCCGAAGCGAGGCGGAGGCGAACCAATACAGCGCCCCCACGACGAGGACCGAGATCACCAGGACGAGCACGACGAGCTTGGCCCGCAGACCCAACCCGTACCGAATCCAAGACCGGACGCGCAGGAACGCCTGAGGCCACCGAACCCGCTTTCGAACGGCAGCGTCTTTCGTCTCCATCGAATCTCCTTTTGTCGCTACTCCTGAAGAAGCCCGCGCACCACGAGGAATTTCCACGCCACCGCCTCCGGCTCGCGCTGAAGAAGGCGGACGCGACCGATCAGATCGTGCACCGCGGCGGTCGTCAGCAGATCGGCCAATCGCCCCAGCACGTCCTCGATCTCCGGGAACCGCGCGAGGAGCCCGGTGCGGAAGGCGACGAGGAGCTCCGCCGCTTCGAACACGGCCAGATCGTCCTCGAGCGCGACGAACCCGGCAGAGGTCAGCGTCTCTTCCAGGTTGTCCACGATCGCCGCCTCGACGGCTCCGAACTTGAGGAGCGCTTCGACCTCTCCGAGGGTCTCCGCCCAACGGACCGAATCGACCGACTCACGGAGTCCGTACGCCTCCTCGAACGCCTCCGCCGCGTCACCGAGACCCCGCGGCGCCGAGTACCCGAACGTGTCCTCGGACCGGCGAATCCACTCGGCGAACGCGGAGAGCGTCGGCTCCGCCAGCTGCGCCGCCGTTTCTTCCGACACGACGACGGTCCATCGCCTCGTCGCCGGGATCGATGCGGTGTCGACGTCGATCCCGTTCGCCTCGGGGAGGAGGGCATCGTGGGTCCCCCACCAGATGAAGTCGACGTCCTGCATCCGAAGCGCCTCTCTCACCCGGTCGCTGTCCCCCATCCCGATGAGGTCGATCACGCGGAACCCGGCCTCGGTCAGCGCGTACTGCAGAATCCGCCCGAGGATCTCCCCCGAGACGTCCGACCCCGTCCCGACGGCGAGCGTCCCTCTCCACGCCGAGCCCTCGAGGAACACGCCGCTCGAGACCCGCGCGGGTGCCGTGTCCCGCTCGCCCGTCACGCCCCACCAGTTGTCCCCCGCGTAGATGGGAATCGCCGTCTCGTTGAGGACATCGAGGGTTTCGTTGCGGGCAAAGAGGTTGTTGACGACGACCGCGGAGACGGTCTCGCCGCCGTCGCCCGGCCCCATCTCTGCCCCCGCGATGTCCGAAGCGTCGGTCTGTTGGATCCCGATTCGGTTCGTCTCGATGGCGTTTCCCTCAATCCGAACGCCCGGTCCCGGGCGGACGAGAAGGAGACCGGTGTCGTTCTCGGCCACGTCGTTGTTCAGCACCTCGCTCCGGCTCGACGCGGCGATCGCGATCCCGACGAGGTTGTCGACGATCCGATTCTCCGCGACGGCGCTTCCCAGCGAACCGTTCACGATCGACAGACCGACCGTCGCTTGACCTTCGATCCGATTGCGGAGGATCGTGTCCTCGCGCGAATCCGAAACCAGGCAGCCGACTCCGCCCCCACGGACGTGATTGTCGAGGATCCGGTTCTCGGCGCCGCCCGATACGCGGATCCCCGTGCCCGACCGATCGGCCGAGAGGACGGTGTTCTGCAGGATCCGACCGTGGCTCGACCGATCGCTCACGATGCCGAGCGCGTTCGCGGTCAGGCGGTTCCCGACGATCAGGACGCGGTCGCACCCATCGATCCGGATTCCGGCTCCGCCGCAGTCCCCGATGGTGTTGTAGGACAGGGCGTCCTCCGCGCTCTGGGTGAGGAGGATCCCGGCGTCTTGCGATCCTTCGATCCGGTTCTCCGTCGCCCGATTCTGAACCGCTTGGTTGAAGGCGAGACCGGCGACGCCGGAGTCGCTGATCTCGCAACCGAGGATCCCGTTGCCGGTCCCCCCTTCGAGAAGGACGCCGGTGCCCGAGCCACGAACGGTGCTGTCGACGACGAGGTTGTCGTTCGATCCGCGAAGCCCGATCCCGACGGTCGAAGCCCCTTCGATCCGGAGGCCTCTCAACTCGTTCTCCGACGATCCCTGCTCGAGGGAAACGCCGGTCGGGGTATCGACCACCGTGATCCCTTCGAGCCTGTTGTTCGACGATTCGACGAACCTCACGCCGGACTCGGACGCGCCCCGTACCGCGATGTCGATCAGCGCATTCCCCGCGGACGAGTCGAGATCCAGACCGATCCGCCCGCCGTCCACCTCGATCGCCGCGAGCTCGCAACCACGGGCTCCGCGGAGTTGAACGCCGATCGGAGCGCCGAAGATGCGGGTCCTCTCGATCGTGCACCGCGTCGCCTCGAGCCTGATCCCGACGCTCTCGGAGGCGATCTCGAGCCCCCGCACCACGACGCCGTCGGCACGGATCGTGAGCGCCGGTTCGCTCCCCGGCGCTTCCAGCTTCGCTTTGCCCCCTGAGGAGACGAGCGTGATGTCCGCCGAATCAATCGTCACCGGCCCTCGAAACGGCCCGTCCTGCGCCCGGAGGACGATCGTCGCGCCGGGAGACGCAGATTCCAGAGCCTGCTGAACCGTGGCCGCGTCGCGCGGAACGAAGATCGCGCCCTCCGGCCAGCGGGGAGGGCCGGCGACCCGAAAGACGACGAACAGGAGGACAACGACGATCGCCGCGGCTGCGAGAAGCGCGATCCCTCCAACACGAGCGCGTCGGGTCATGCGCTCACTCTAGCACAGCCGCTCAGACGACGTCCAGAGCCTCCGGGGCACGACGGGGCACGTCTACACGTCGGAGAGAAGCTCGACGCCGATCGCCGCCAGCCAGCAGAGAAAGCTCTTCTCGATCGTCGAGTCGTAGAAGTGGAGCGCCTGCGGCCCGTGCGCGGTCGTGAATCGGCCGATGTACGCCATGATCTCGTCCCAGTCCTCCGGCGGCATCCCGTCGCGGATCTGTTGCGCCTTGTCGACGCGGAGCATGGCGAGGACGTCGTTGACCGTGTAGTCCTTCAGCTCGGCGACCTGATCGAAGGAGACGTCCCGCCCCTCGTCGAGCAGACTGAGCACCCCGTGGATGAACTTCCGAACGGAGCTCCGGTACATCTCGCCCCCTTTCCTCCGACCCATGGCAGCCCCGTGCCTCTGGATGCAGCCATACTAACCTATACGCGTTTCCCCCGTCGCGTCTCACCCCCAGCGCTCGTTCGACAGGATTCCGGCCGCCGGTGGCGCGCGCCCCTTCGCCGGGCGACCGGGCCGACGCTCAGCCCGGCTGGAGGACGAACCGGACGACGTTCTTCACCCAGTAGCTCCCGGCCGACTCGACCCCGTAGTCGGCGTTGCTCACCCCGCCGTCCGCGGGGAGGACGGCGATCCGATACCCGTCCGGCCAGTCCGGGACTTCGAGACCGTTGAGGGAGAACGCGAGGACGACCGGGTACTCCGCATCGTCGACCCGCCGCCGCTCGATCTCGACCCGGTACCCGTCCTCGGCGACGACGGCGATCGAAGCGTACTCGGACCCCGTGCCGATCAGCTCGGCGAGGAGGACGCCGCAATAGTCCCCCTCGTCGCGCCAGTTGCCGAACTGGTTCTCGTACGATCCGCGGCGGCAGAGTCGTGGGAGTCGTTCGATCTCCTGCCAGGTGACCGTCCTCGATCGTCCGTCCGCCTCCACGATCTCGACCGACGGCCCGGACGGCGCGATCGCCCACCGGACCACGATCGGCGAAGCGACGGCGACGACGAGGGCGAGGAAGCCGATCAGATACGCCGTGCGGATCCCGCGCTTCACGTCCATCCTCCACGCGCCGCGAGGACGGCCAACGCTGCGAGGAGCGCGACGGAGCCGAGCGCGATGCCGTCGGCCGATCGGAGTCGCTCCGGACGCGGAGCGGTTCGGCACCGGTACAGCCCGAAGCACCGCCCCTTCATCGAGAGGGCGATGGAGTCGACCCGCATCAGCCCGGAGACGAGAACCGGCACGAACGTGTACCGGATCGCCCGGCGGATCCCACGCAGGCTGCGGACCGACGGCCGCAGCCCGCGCACCCGCTGTGCCTCGCGCACGACGCGCAGCTCGCGCCGGAAGAACGGGACGAAGCGGAGCGAGAGGATCAACAGGTAGCCGTATCGATACGGAATCCCGCATCGGATCACCGCTCCGGCCAACCGGTCGGGGTCGACGACGTGCACGAACAGGAGGCTCGAAGAGAGGACGACGAGGAACCGGAGCGCCATCCCGGCGCCGGCGAGGAGGCCGACGTCGGTGAACCGGGAGAACCCGTCGATCAACGGCGTCCCCTCCCGGATCGACAGCGCCTGAGCGACGAACAGCACCGCCGCGAAGACGAGGACGAACCGAAGGCCTCGGAGGAACGTCCCGACCGGTACGCCCGACCAACCGGCGAGGAGGAGGACCGCGCCGAGGGTCCCGAGTCGGACGAAGACGCTCGGGGACGCCAGAACGACGCCGACCAGCCCGGCCAGGAGAACGAGGTTCGTCGCGGGGGTCGCGGCGTGGAGCCCGGCCTCCGCCGATCGCCCGATCATCCGGCCCCACCCCAGAAGTCGGGCAGAAACGCCGCCCGGCCCTCGTCGCGGAGCCTCGCGAAGACGTCCGCCGGCGATCCGAACCGCGGCGCCTCGCCCAGGTAGAGGACCCGATCGGCCAACGCCTCGACGAGCGCGACGTCGTGCGAAACGAGAACGACACCGCCTCCGCCCGCGCAGTGGTCTCTCACTCTCCCGACGATCCAATCGACGTTCCTCCGATCCTGGCCGATGAACGGCTCGTCAAGGAGGAGGAGGTCCGGCTCGCGCCGGAGGGCGGTCAACAGGGTCAGCCGGCGCTGCTCGCCGAGGCTGAGGGAGAGCGGCGCGGCCCCGCCGAGCCCGTCCAGCCTTCCTTCGGCGAGCCGCCGAGCGAACTCGCCCGGTTCCCTCTCGGCCCCGTCGATCCTCAGCTCGCCGAGCACCGTCCGTTCGAAGATCTGATGGTGCGGATGCTGGAAGACGAACCCCGTGACGGCTCCGTCCCGGAGTTCGATCCGCCCCGCGTCCGGCTCCGCCAGCCCGGCGATCAACCGGAGGAGGGACGTCTTCCCGCTTCCGTTCGGCCCGATCACGCCGAGGGTCTCGCCGCGCCAAACGTCGAACGTCAGTTCGCGGAAGAGCGGCCCGTCGTACCCGAAGGCGAGCCGGTCGGCCGCCAGGAGGCGGTCGGCCGTCGACCTCACAGGGTGCCGTGTCTCGCCGCCGCGGCGAAGCCCCATGTCCCGCGGGTCGATCCGCTCCCGCGGACGACGGCGGACGAGCCGCCCCCGGTCGAGGACGAGAACGCGAGGCTCCATGTCGAGAAGCGGACGGATCCGGTGCTCGACGACGATCAGCGTCATGCCTCGTTCCTCCCGGAGCCGCGCGAGGAGATCGAACAGCGACTTCGCTCCGTCCGGGTCGAGGTTCGCCGTCGGCTCGTCGAGCAGGAGGATCCTCGGCCGCATCGCGAGGATCGAGGCGATCGCCAGCCGCTGCTTCTCGCCCCCGGACAGGTCGGTCGTTTCGCGGTGCCGGAGGTGGTCGATGCCGACCGCCGCCAGCGATTCGTCGACCCGGTCGCCCACCTCGTCGAGCGGGAGGCGGAGGTTCTCCGGACCGAACGCCACCTCCCGCTCCACGTGCAGGGTGCAGATCTGCGCGTCCGGGTCCTGCTGGATGTAGCCGACCCGTTGCGCGATCCGCGCCGAGTCGGTCGCCCACACCGAATCGCCGAGGACGAGGATCTCGCCCTCGACCGCCGCCGGAATCATCTCCGGAATGAACCCGCCGATCGCCCGGCAGACGGTCGACTTCCCACATCCGGACGGCCCGGTGATGACGACCACTTCCCCTTCGGCGATCGACTCAGTCAACCCGTCGATCGCCGGACGATCGCGGTCCGGGTACGAGACCCGAAGATCCACGATGTCGACCGCCGGCCGATTATTCGACGACAAGTTTCGTCACCCGCCTGACCCAATAGGCGCCGTCGTACCCCGGGGCAACCAAGCGTAGCCGTCCCTCATCGAGGGTCAGCAGGACGTCCGGATCCGATCGGATCGCTTCCCATTCGAACGTCGCCTCGTACCCGTCGTCGGCGATCGCCCGCACGCTCGACGCGTCGGGGCGGGGGCGCGCGGCCTCGAGGACGTCGAGCAGCGGCACGCCGACGTAGTCCCGCGGCGGGACGTAGGTCACGCTTCCTCGCATCTCGGCGCGGACGGTCCTCTCCTCTCCGTCCCAATCGCCGTATCGAAAGGTGAACGGCGCGTCGACCGCGCCCGTGACGAGCGCCTCGTCCGGGGCGGCGAATGGGTCGTAGACGGTCACGTAGTAGTAGACGCCTCCTCCGAGAAGGGCGAGGATCACCGCGAGGGTGACGACGTGGCGCTTCCAGCTCCGCGCCTTCGCGGAAGCGGCGCGGGACGAACGGCGCACGATCCGGGACGCGACGAGGAGCCGCTCGACGTCCCACGCCAGATAGCCGCCGAAGACCGCGCCCGAGACGAGCGCCAGGCCGGCCATGACGAGGATGAAGCGGATCGACACCCCGGAGAAGTAGATCGCCTGGAAGACGAAGACGTTCGACGCCGAC
The DNA here is from genome assembly GCA_964466035.1 of uncultured Thermotogae bacterium. Classification (GTDB taxonomy): domain Bacteria; phylum Bipolaricaulota; class Bipolaricaulia; order UBA7950; family UBA9294; genus JANQEA01. The sequence continues at coordinate 78,339 of CAYXLR010000001.1, read as the reverse complement.
GCGACGGCGCCCGTGATCATCGTCAGCACGAGCGATCGACGCCGGAGAATCCCCATCCCGAGGTCGACCAGCAGCCCCTCGACGAGCGAGACGAGCAGAACGACGACCCCGTGCGTCCCCCCGGAGAGGAACTCGACCGCTCCCTTGAGGACGCCGGTCAACGCCCCGGAGCCGAACCGACCGATCAACAGTCGAGCGAGCAGCGACCAGACGACGTGGAGGCCGGCGATCAGCTGCCCGGCCCCGAACGGGACGCCGAACAGCCGGTTGATCAGGTTCCCGAGGTAGCCGATGTAGGTCGAAAGGACCCCGCCCGCCGCGGCGAGAAGGGCGATGAGGACGAGGTCGCGAACGCCGAACCGCTCCCCCGTCGTCTCATCGCCCATGGACGTTCAGACTACAGCTCGAGCGCGATGCTCTCAAGGAACTTCACCGACTTCAGCGACACGTCCTCGGGAAGCTCGACGGAGTCATCGTAGACGAACCGCATGTATCCGTTGGACTCCGGATCGAGGAAGACGCCGTCGATCTTGAACGCGACGATGAACCGGTCGTCCCGCGCGATCAGGTCGGACGTCACCGTCTGCGCGTAGCCGTCGGACGCCGTCAGAACGATCGCGTAGGTCGTGGCGGCGAGCGCGTCGTTGAAGTCCTCGTCGTTGTAGTGGATCCCTTCCTCCGGCGCGGGGAAGACGTCGTCATCGACGTAGGCGACCAGGCGCCAGAGCGGCAGGCCGGTGTACGTGTGCGTCTCGCCCTTGCTCGTCACGGTCACCGTCGCCGTGTGACACGGGCAGCCGATTCCCGCCTCGAGCTCCCCGCGGGCGAACAGCCGCTCGACGGCCCCGGTCAGAAGGAGCGTGTACTCCTCGTAGACCCCGAGGACCTCGATCGTCGTCACCATCTTGGCCGAGAGGGAGCTGGGGAAGTGGGGGTCGTTCTCTCCGATCTGGACGATCCGGAAGTATCCCGGGTCGAGCGGCATGGACTCGCCGTTCTCCGCGTAGGCGAGGATCCACGTTCCCTCCGCTTGATCCAAGAGCATACCCGCCTCGTAGTTCATCGAGTACCCGTCCGACGCCGTGACGCGAATCGTCGTGTCGACGGGGACGTTCCCGATCAACGTCGCCATCGGAACTCCGGTGTACGTGGCCGTGTAGTCCGTGCCTGTGCTCCGGGTGAACGTGCCGGGGCCGGTGACCACGTCCATTTCCTCGAGATCGGCGATGGTGTAGGTCCAGGTCTCTTCTCCGCGCACCACCGTGAGAATCGCCTCGTCCTGGGCCCAGCCGTTGACCGCCAGTAGACCGACGCTGATCGCCAGCGCGATCAGCCACAGGTTCCTCCTTCGCATGGAGAGCTCTCCTTTCTCGCTCGAGGTGGACGGCCGATTCGGCCGCCCACCCGCCTTCCTCAGAGGTCCGTCAGCGTCGGCAACGGACCCCCGTCGTAGTCGATCACCAAGAAGACGACGCCCTTCACCATCATCCCGGTCGTCGACGGCGTATCGCCGAAGTAGTGGGACAGATCGGGACCGAACGCGTTGAGCATGTCGTCGTTCGAGAATCTCTCGTCCTCCGGCAGGAAGACGAGCATCGGCGCGTCGTCCCACTCCTCGGCCGGCTCCCCGTCGACGGACAGCGCGAGGATCACCGTCCCCGCAGGCGTCATGCCGCCGAGAACGGAGCGGGGCACGGTCTTGTGCCATCCGTCGAGCGCCACCAAGGTCACCGTCTCGACCTCGTCGAGACCGACCGAGCGATCGACGATCTCTCCGAGCGCGACGCCCCGATAGTCGTGGGCCGCCTTCCAGTTCTCCTCGCTTTCCGCGAGCCTCGGACCTTCGTACGCGACCCGGCCGCGCGTCGCCGGGCAGTCGGTCAGCTCCACGTCGACCGTCCGATCTCCGTGGATCACGCGAACCGAGACCCGCAGGTCGGCGTCCCACGCGTCGAGGGCCTCCTCCGTTCCCGGCCGGCGGAGGACGACCGTCGCCACCACGGCGGCCGCCACGAGCGCCAGGACGAGGACGACGAGCCAGCCGCGGCGACCGCTCATGCGCCCCCCTCGATGGGGGACGTGCGAATCGCCGTCGCCGGGATCGAGGCGAAGACGGCGTCCCGTTCGGACAGCGCCAGTCGTTCGACCGATCGGCCGGCGTGAAGCGTGTTCAGCTCGAATCCCTCTCCCATGAGAACGAGATTCGCGACCTGCCCGATGCGTCGGATCTTCTTCACGCGCATCGGCAGGACGTTCTCGGCCGTCGACGAGTCCGAATCGGGACGGAGGCGGTGAACGGAGACCGCCTCCGGAGGGACGTGAAGGATTAGGTCGTCGGCGTCGGAGAACGAGAAGACGCGAACGTCGGTCCTTCCCAGCTCCACCGTGCAGAGCGCGCCGACCCGTTTCCGCACGGGAACCCGATACGCGTTCTTCGCGAGCAGGAGCGAGCGTTCCGGCACGTAGGTCCCGCGGTCGGCCGCCGGCAGGTCGGCGCGGAGCCGCTCCGACCAAAGGAGGTGCTCCATCACCTCCCGCGGCGTGCCCGTCGAGACGAGAAGCTCCAGCATGTCGACATCGAGCGAATCGGCGAGCGTTCGAATCTCGGTCAGCCCGGGCGCCGGCCGGGTCCCGTGTTCGATGCGCGACAGGCGGCTGTAGTGGATCCCCGTCCGCTCCGCGAGGTCGCGGAGGGAATAGCCCTTTCGCCGTCGCGCCGTGTGCAGGAGATCGCCGAACTTCGCCTTGCGCATCGGTGGGAGTCTATCCCGCCTGTTGCCAATCGTCAACACACGAAGATCCACGCCACGCGGTCGGAACTCCGTCGCCGGTCGGCTACAATCCGCCCCATGCCCCTCAGGCGTCGCGAACCGAGGATGCTCCCACTGACGGACGGGCCGATCACCGGCTCGCTTCTTCGGCTGGCGTGGCCGGTGATGCTCTCCAACCTCTTCCAGACGCTGTACAACTTCGTCGACCGCTTCTGGCTCGCTCGGCTCGGGGCGGTCGAGATCGCGGCGCTCGCCCTGTCGTGGCCGCTCATCTTCCTCGTCCTCTCGATCGGGAGCGGCGTCACCATCGCCGGCACCGCCCTCGTCGCCCAGTACACCGGGGCGCGGCGTCCCGAGGAGGCCAACCTCGCCGCGGGACAGGTCGTCGGCTTTACCACGCTCCTCGCGCTCCTGCTCGCCTCGGCCGGCTTCTTCGCCGCCCGGCCGGTTCTGACCCTGATGGGAGGGGAGAGCGACCTGATCGCCGCTGCGGCGACCTACTTGAGGATCATCTACGCCGGGATCCCGTTGATGTTCGGGACGTTCGTCGTGACGGCCCTCCTCAACGGCGTCGGCGACACAGTGACGCCGATGATCCTGATGGGCGTCTCGGTCGGTCTCAACCTCGTCCTCGATCCGTTCCTGATCTTCGGCTGGGGGCCGTTCCCGGAGTGGGGCATCGCCGGAGCCGCCGCAGCGACCGTCTTCACCCGCGGGCTGCTGGCGCTGGCCGGGCTTTTGTGGCTGTTCTCCGGACGCCTCGGAATCCACATCCGCCCGCGCCATCTGAGGCTTCGCTGGGGGTTGATCCGCCGGATCGTCTCGATCGGAGGGCTCGCATCGATCGGCCAGACGGGAACCGCCCTCGGCTTCTCCATCATGAACGGCGCGCTGGCGCGGATCGGGACCGCCGTCCTGAGCGCGTTCGGCATCGGCAACGCGTTCGTCTCGATCGTCCTGATGCCCGCGATGGGCCTCGGTCAAGCGACGGCGACGATGGTCGGGCAGAACCTCGGCGCCGAGCGGCCGGACCGGGCGAGCCGGTCCGTCTGGGCCGGGATCGGGATCTCCAGCACGATCCTCGTGATCGCGGCGGTCTTCGTGCTCACCCTGCGACAGCACCTGATCGGGTTCTTCCTCTCCGATCCCGAGGTCCTCGCCGTCGGTGACGAGATGCTGTTCCTCCTCGCGCTCGCGTTCCCGCTCATGGGGGTCATCCAGGTAATCATGGGCACGTATCAAGGGGCCGGGCACACGTTCTACTCGATGTTCTTCGGGCTGTTCCGCCTCTGGGCGCTTCGCGTCCCGCTCGTGTTCGTGCTCGGGTTCGCGTTCAACATGGGCGCGAGCGGCGTCTGGTGGGCGATGCTCGCGTCGAACCTCGCCACGGCCGGTGTCTCTCTCGGCTTCTTCCTCACCGGCAACTGGAAGCACAGGGTCATCCAGGAGGCGCCGGAGATCCCCGGAGCCGCGGGCTAACCTTGCGCCCGGCGACGGCTCCTCCTACCCTCTGACGATCCCCAGGCGGAGGACGCGGTATGGCGACGATCAGGATCACCGATGCAAAGGCCCACGTCGGCGAAGACGTCACGTTTCAGGGATGGCTGTACAACAAGCGATCGAGCGGGAAGATCCTCTTCCTGCAGATTCGCGACGGGACCGGCGTGATTCAGGCCGTCCTTTCCGAATCCGACTCCGCGGAGCTCTTCGCGACCGCCGACCGCCTCCCGCGAGAGACGTCGATCGTCGTCTCGGGAACCCTGCACGAGGACCGGCGCGCGCCGACCGGCTGCGAGCTTCAGCTCACCGACCTGCGGGTCGTTCACGAGCCGACGAAGCCGTTCCCGATCGAGCTGACCGAGCACACGCCCGGCTTCCTGATGGACCACCGCCATCTGTGGATCCGCACCGGGCGGCAGGTCCCCCTCCTGCGGATCCGGGACGCGACGTTCCGGGCGTTCCGCGAGTTCTTCCATCGGCGGGGATTCGTCGCCACCGAGGCGCCGATCCTGACCGGCACGTCGGTCGAGGGAACGACGACGCTGTTCGAACTCGACTACTTCGGGGACAAGGCCTACCTCAGCCAGAGCGGCCAGCTCTACCTCGAGGCGACCGCGATGGCCCTCGGGAGCGTGTACTGGATCGGTCCGGCGTTCCGGGCCGAGAAGTCGAAGACGCGAAAGCACGTCACCGAGTTCTGGATCGCCGAGGCGGAGATGGCCTACGTCGACCACGAAGGGAACCTCGCGCTGCAGGAGGACCTCGTCCGGTTCATCGTCGAATCGGTCGTCGAGGAACGGAAGGTCGAGCTCGAGCAGATCGAGCGGGACACCGGACTTCTCCTCGAGGAGGTCCGCGAGCCGTTCGCGCGCGTCGACTACGCCGAGGCCGTGAAGATCCTTCGGAAGAAAGGGCACGACGTCTCGTTCGGAAGCGACTTCGGCGCGCCCGAGGAAGCCTCGCTCGGCGAGCACTTCGGCCGACCGGTGTTCGTCGAGCGGTTTCCTGTCCGGATGAAGCCGTTCTACATGAAGCGCGATCCCCTCGATCCCGAGCGGGTCCTCGCCGCCGACCTGATCGCTCCGGAGGGATACGGCGAGATCATCGGGGGCAGCCAGCGCGTCGACACCGAGGAGGAGCTGATCTCCCAGCTGAAGGAATTCGGGCTTCCGGTCGAGCCGTACCAGTGGTACATCGACCTGCGGAGGTACGGCTCGGTCCCGCACTCGGGGTTCGGAATGGGTCTGGCGCGGGTGATCTCCTGGATCGCGGGCGTCGCGCACATCCGAGAGGTCATTCCGTTCGCGCGGCAGATCAACCGGCTCTATCCGTAGCGCCCCGGCTCACGCCCCACTCAATCGAATCAGCAGGTCGACCGCGACGGCGTCCCGTTCGTCCGCGATCACCGGATTCAGATCGATCTCGGCGATACCCGGGAAGTCGAGCCCCATCTGTCCGAGCGCCATGACGATCCGAACGAGGGGAGGGAGCGCGACGGCCGGCTGGCCCCGGAACGCCTCGAGCAACGGGAAGGCGCGGATCGAACGGATCATTCGCTCGGCCTGAACGGTGGAGATCGGCGCCACGCCGAACGACACGTCCCTCAACGCCTCGACCAGCGTCCCCCCGATCCCGAACATCACCGCCGGCCCGAAGGCGGGGTCCTGTTCGAGACCGAAGATCAGCTCCCGGCCGGAGACCGACTTCTGCGCGAGGACGCGGGCGCCTTCGAGGTCGAGCGAGGCGATCACGGCCTGCAGGTTGTCGAAGGCCTCACGCACCCCGCGCTCGGTCTCGATCCCGGTGATCACCGCGTTCATCTCGAAGCGGTGCGCGAGGCCGGGCGCGTCGACCTTCAGCACCAACGGCGGACCGACTTCCTCGAGGAATCGCGCCCCTACCTCCTCGTCGAGGAGGTAGGCGTACGGGCAGACGGGGATCCCGTACGCAGCGAGGAACTCGGCCCCTTCGTCGAAAAAGAGCCCGGTCCGTTCTTCCTTCCGAACCCGGTCGAGAACCAAGGCGGCCGACGCGCGACCGTCGGGGCGCTCGGCCGCGGCCGACGCGTCGGACCGCCGGACGTCCCTGGCGCGACGGAGGATCGAGAGGGCGGCGACGGCCGTCTCGGGCATCGCGTAGGCCGGGACGTCGGCCGGACGAAGCCGGACGACCAGCGGCTCGACCGTCTTGCTGTGACTCAGGGTGCAAACGAGAATCGGCTTGTCCGGCCGCTTCTCGGCGACCCGGAGAATCCCTTCGCCGACCGCCTCCACGGGCTCGTGGAAGACGAGCGGCGGCCGGAAGATGACGATCGCCGCGTCCGTCTCTTCCAGCAGCAGCTCCAGCCCCTTCTCGTACTGCTCGCTGCTCGCCGTCGCGATCATGTCGACCGGATTGCCGAGCCCGGCCTCGGGCGGGAGGAACTCGGCCAGCCTCCGCCGCAGCCGATCCGACAGCGGCGGGACCTCCAGCCCGTCGCGGACGCACGCGTCGGCGGCGATGATCCCCGCTCCCCCGGCGTTGGTCAGAATCGCGACCCGATCTCCATCAGGGAGGACGCCCCGCTCGAGCGCCCGCAGGGAGGTGATCGTCTCCTCGATCGTCGCCACGCGCAGCGCGCCGCACTGACGAAGGAACGCGTCGACGATCGCGTCCGGGCTCGCCAGCGAGCCGGTGTGCGAAGCGACGGCGGCCGCTCCGGCTTCGGTCCGGCCGGCCTTGAGGACGACCACCGGCTTCGTCTTCCCGATTCGGGCGACGAGGCGGCGAAACTCGCGGGGGTCCGCGAAGCTCTCGAGGTAGAGGAAGATCGCGCCGCATGGATCGTCGTCGGCGAGGTAGGCGAGGAAGTCGTTCTCGGTCAGTCCGGCTCGATTCCCGAGGTTGACGAACCGGGAGACGCCGAGACCGGCGTCCTCGAAGCACTCGAGGAGCGTCTCCCCCAGGGACCCGCTCTGCGAGACGAACGCGATCTCCCCGCCCGGGGGAAACCAGCGGGAGAACGAGGCGTTCAGCTTCATGCGCTCGGAGCTGTTGATGATCCCCATGCAGTTGGGGCCGACGACGTTCAAGCCGTAGCGGTCGATCAGCGCGCGGAGCTCCTCTTCGAGCCTCGCCCCTTCCGGGCCGCTCTCCTTGAAGCCGGCCGTGATGATGACGAGATGGACGATCCCCTTTCGACCGCATTCCTCGACCGCGCCGAGGACGACGTTCCGGTTGATCGCGAGGATCGCCAGTTCGACATCGGGCGGCAACGCGCCGATTCCTGGGACACACGGAAGGCCAAACACCTCGGTGTACTTCGGGTTGACCGGATGGAGGCTTCCGCGGTAGCCGCAGTCCTTCAGGTTCTTGAGGATCGTCCCCGCGACTGACCCGGGCTTCGGGCTCGCGCCGACGACGGCGACCGATCGCGGTTCGAGGAGACGCCTCAGACCTTCAGTCATCCGCCGTCATCCCCCGCGCGATCAGCCAAGCGAGCCCCACCATGATCAGCACGTCTCCGATGCTGAACGCCGTCGAGAAGGGGATCCGCTCCGGTATGTAGAACCAGTCTCCGAGGGCGTTTACCTTCGTCGACGACGACATCGCCACCACGTTGGCGACGGTCTCTCCCTGGAGGAGCCGCTCGACCGCGCCTTGAAACCCCGCCCGCTCCAGGGCGGTGAGCGAGGCCGGCATGTACCCGCCGTTCGACGCGACGGCGACGAGATTGCAGGTCGCTCCGGCAAGCAAGGCCCCCATCGGGAGGAGCCGCAGGTTCACCAGCAGCCAGGCGATCAGGATCGCGTACGAGATGAGGTGAAGCGGCGCCGTCGCGTACGGAAGAAGAGGCGTTCCGGAGAACAACGGGAAGATGAGCAACTGGATCGCCAGCGCAACGGGAACGAGCCAGAGCCATCGGAGGCAAAGCCGGGTGAGATGGGAAAGCCGTCCGCCACGAAGAAAACCGACCACCAGCCCGACCAAAAGGGCAACTAGATACAGCATTTCGGCGTCTTCAGGCTTCCGTGGCCGGCGACGGGACCTCCTCCAAAGCGGGCGCTTCGGCCGACGCAGCGCCGACCACCCGCAGAAGGGCGTCGGCAACTTCGGGATCGAGGTCGGTTCCGCGCATCTCCCGGAGGATCGCGACCGTCCGCTCCGCGCTGAATGCCTTCCGGTACGGCCGGTCGGTGGTGATGGCGTTGTAGATGTCCGCCGCGGCGATGATGCGGGCTATCAGGGGGATCTCCTCGCCTTTCAGCCCGTCGGGGTACCCGCTTCCGTCCCAACGCTCGTGTTCGTGGCGGACCGCGTCGACGACCGGCTCGTAGATCTCCAGCCCCTCGATCAGCTCCGCGCTGATCACCGGATGTCGCTTCATGATCGCCCACTCCTCGTCGCTCAGCGGGCCGGGCTTGAGGAGGATCGCGTCGGGGACCGCGATCTTGCCGATGTCGTGGACGCGGGCCGCGATCTCGATTCTCTCGATCTGCGCCCCTGGAAGGTCCATTTCCCTCGCGATCTCCACGGCAAGCTCGGCGACCTCCTGAGAGTGCACGGCGGTGTAGTGGTCCCGCTCGTCCAACAGCCGCGAGATCTGCTCGAACGTCCTCCTTGCCTCGGTCTGCAACCTCACGTACCCGCGGAACGAGACATGGACGAGCGTCAGCGGGAACAGCGCCAGGAAGACGTGCCAGACGGAAATCGTGCGCAAGACGGCAAGAAGGAGGGCCGACACGCAAAGCACCAGGTACTGGACGAAAAACTGCCGCGTGCTCGCGAACGCGGAATGGAAGAACGGCTTCCTTTCCGTGAGCGATACGATTCCTGTGACGAACGCGATGTTGAGGAGCATGTAGATCGAGAAGCACCCGATCGCGATCGCGAAGTCCGTAGATTCCACCAATGGCAATGTAGGGCGGTCGAACAGACGAAGCAGGAGTCCGGCTGTGAAAACGGTGACGACCAACTGGCTGACGTTGAAGACAATCGGGATGAAGCTTTTCTTTCGTTCGCTAGGCCTCGAGTTCCATCGCAGGAACAGCTCCGAGAGGAGCGAGGAGACCGCAACGAGAAGCACGGCGAGGTGTGGCCCCAGGATGAACAGCGCCGCAAGGCAGATCGCAATCGAGCTCGAGATCTCCCACTTGTAGGCTGGAACACGGGTCGCGTAGATCTCCGCCAGGAGGGCAAGGACGACGAAGACTGCGAAGAGCACGATTTCGTCGATCCCCGTAAACGAGACGTGCACCGCAGCAAACCCGAGCGCCGCCAGAGCAGCCAATCCGAGAAGAAGGACAAAGACAGCGGCTCGATATGGGAGCTTCATGTTTGTATCCTCGCGATACGAAGAGTACGAGATTCTCTGGTGATCGGCCAATCACGAAAAACAAAAAAAACACACGGGATTCGGTGACCGACGCCGAATCCCTCGGCTTGATCCCCTTTTGCCACCCCCCCTCGAAGCAATCTCCAGTAGGCAGCCCTACCCAGTTAGGACCTAGGGTCTCGCCTTTCCCTATCCGCGGCCCTCCGGCCGCTGCTCGGTGCTCTCCGCCAGCATCAACGCCGTCAACAGGTAGTACGCCGCCTTCCCGCTGAACAGCCGCTTCATCCGCTCCTCGCCGTTCCGGTTGTATCCGCCCCACTTCATCGTTTGATGTGTTCCTACATCCCTACGGAGACCACTTGATGTTCTGCGCCAACAGAAGCCCAACCGCCG
>CAYXLR010000001.1:22193-68261 GCA_964466035.1 uncultured Thermotogae bacterium | reverse complement strand
CCAGCGTCAACAGGTACCACACCGACTTCCGGCCAAACAGCTTCTTCATCCGCTCCTCGCCGTTCCGTGTGTATCCGCCCCACTTCATCGCTCGATCGCCTCCTTGGTCCCTACGGAGACCACTTGATGTTCTGCGCCAACAACAGCCCAACCGCCGCCAGCGTCAACAGGTACCACACCGACTTCCGGCCAAACAGCTTCTTCATCCGCTCTTCGCCGTTCCGTGTGTATCCGCCCCACTTCATTGTCCTACACCTCCCTTACTTGCCCGGTAGGTCCGGGGACCACTTGATGCTCTCCGCCAGCAACAACGCCAGCGCCGTCAACGTCAACAGGTAGTACGTCCCTCTCACGCCGAGCAGCCTCTTGAATACCCTGCTAATTCTCTCCTCTCCTCTCCGGTTGTATCCGCCCCACTTCATCGCGCCTCCTCCTCGCCAGGCAAGGAAAGACCCCCGCGATCCATCGAGATCGCAGTTTGCGTTCCCTTGTCCTTGTGACAGTTCGGATACCCCAATGTATAGGGGAAACAGTGCGCTCGGTCAAGTTTCTTGAATGTAATTTTCATCACGCTTCAAGAATAAGTTATTTCATATCTTTTTACCTTGCTCGCGATATGGAGAATGGCTCTCGCTTCTCCGGCGAACGGGCGACTTCACGGATCCCGCTCCGGCGAACTCCCTCACGACGTCCCTCCGAAAAACTAATGAGGGGCGTCGAAAGAACCCGCCCGGCGTCCCGTTCGAAACCGAGACTCCAACCCGTTTGACTTCCCTTCCGGCCGACGATACAGTTACGCCCAGTTCGACGACGAGGAGTCAGAGTTGAGAGAATACGAGATCGTGTATGTGATACGTCCCGACCTGTCGGACGAGGATCGCTCGACGAAGGTCGAGCGGATCCATACCCTGATCACCGAGAACGGCGGGGAGCTCGGGAAGGTCGAGGACTGGGGAAAGCGCGTCCTCGCCTACGAGATCAAGCACAACAGCGAAGGGTACTACGGCCTGGCGGAGTTCCGTCTCCCGCCGAGCTCCGTGAAGACGGTGGAGGATCGGCTCAACATCGACGAAGAGATCCTTCGCTATCAGATCGTCTCCCGTTCGTAGGGGAGGTCCCATGGCAGCGAGTCTGAACAAGGTCATCCTCATCGGGAATCTGACGGCCGATCCCGAGCTCCGGTACACGCCGAGCGGCACGGCTCGCACGCGGTTCTCGATCGCGGTCAATCGCCAGTACAAGGACTCCTCCGGGCAGCTTCAGGAGGAGACCACCTTCGTCCCGATCGTGGCGTGGGGGAACCAGGCTGAGAACTGCGCGAACTACCTGAGCAAGGGGAGATCGGTCGCCGTCGAGGGTCGACTTCGCATCGACTCGTTCGAGAACGCCGAGGGGGAGAGAAAGAAGGTCGTCGAGGTCGTCGCGCAGAGCGTTCAGTTCCTCGGAGGACCGCCCAGGCAGGCCGATTCGGCTCCGTCCGAACCGTCGACCGTCTCCGAGCCCGCCCCCCAGAAGGACGAGGAGGTTCCGTTCTAGGCCATGTTCAACAAGCGAAGACGCAAGTGCCGAGTGTGCGAGGGAAAAGCGACCCTGGACTACAAGAAGCCCCAGGAGCTCAAGCAGTTCATGAACCGCCTCGGGAAGATCCTTCCCAAGAGAGCGACGCGCCTCTGCGCCAAGCACCAGCGGCAGCTGGCGCTCGAGATCAACCGCGCCCGGAAGCTCGCCCTTCTGCCGTACGTCGGAGAGCGAGAGCCGATGAAGATGCGCCGGTAGCAGACGCTCCCCGGCCTCCCGCCAGTGATGCCCAAGATCGACAGAACCGTGGGGCGGCTGGCCGACAAGGCTCGAACCGGAACCCCCGCCTGGCATCCGTCGTCCGTCGTTGAAACGGAAGCGATCTCCTTGGAGGCCGCGTTTCCGGAAGCGGTGGCGGATCCTTCCGGCTGTCTGACGCTCGATCACCGTCCTCCGCTGTCGACGCTCGACGTGGATCGTGACGCGACGACCCGGGCGCTCCTCGCCGAGCTTCGCCTCGTCTTCGGCATTGGCGATCGATACACGGCGAGGCTCCGAGAAGACGGCTACCGGTCGATCTCGGAGCTGTCCGACCACCCTCGGTGGGGGAAGGCGTCAAGCGCGCTGCTGACACACTGGGGAACGCCGCTCGACCCCGGTTCGGTCTACCGTTCGCTCGATCGGTGGTTGCCGAGCGCCGATCCGCTTCATCTGCGAGCGCTCGGGCTCCTCCCGGCCGAGGCGCTCCTCTTCTTCGATCTGGAGACGCTCGGCCTCGGCGGCTCCCCGATCTTCCTCGTCGCCGTCGGCCGGTTCGTCGACGACGGCTTCCTGATCCGCCAGTACCTGGCGCCGTCCTTGAGCGCGGAGGTGGCGCTCCTCGAACGGATGGACGCCGAGCTTCGCGGTGCGGCCGCCCTTCTCTCCTACAACGGGAAGAGCTTCGATTGGACGATCCTGAAGGAGCGGTTCGCCTACTACGGCCTGTCCCTCCCCAATTCCCCGATCCACGTCGACCTGCTCCACCACGCGCGCCGCGCGCTCGGCGGCGGGGTCCCGGACTGCCACTTGGGCACGATCGAAGAGCACGTGCTCGGCATCGGACGGACGAACGATCTTCCGAGCGCCGAGGTCCCGATCTACTACACGAGCTATCTGGAGACCGGAGACGCCTCCTATCTCATGCCGATCGTCAACCACAGCCGGCAGGATCTCGCCAGCCTCGTCGTCCTCCTCAAGTACCTACTGTGGATGGCCGGCGATGCTTGACCGGCTCGTCGGCGATCTCGAGCGCTCGCCTTGGTACCGAGGACAGATCGCCCACGCCGCCGTCCGTCCGGGCTCCACGGCGAAGCGTTCGGCCGTCCCGCTCCCCGCGACCTTCGATGATTACCTCGAGTCCCGCGGGATCGCCCTGTATCGGCATCAGGCCGAGGTCATCGAGGCGTTCCGCAACGGCGAGGACGTCATCATCACGACCCCGACGGCGTCCGGGAAGACGCTCGCGTTCAACCTCCCGGTCCTCGAGGCGCTGATCGACAATCCGACTGGCTGCGCCCTCTACCTCTACCCGCTCAAGGCGCTCGCCAACGACCAGCTGGGAAAGCTTCACGACATCGAGTCCGCCTGCGGCCTGGACCTGCACCCGGCGACGTACGACGGGGACACGCCGACGTCGAGCCGGAACCGGATCAAGCGCACGTCGCGGATCGTCCTGACAAACCCCCACGCGCTCCACCAGTACCTTCCCTGGCACCATCAGTGGGCTCGGATCTTCGCCAACCTGCGCGCCCTGGTGATCGACGAAGCGCACCACTACCGCGGCGTCTACGGGAGCAACGTGGCGTTCCTCCTCCGGCGGCTCCTTCGGATCGTCGACCATTACGGGGGGGCGCCCCGGATCGTCCTCTCGTCCGCGTCGGTCGCCAATCCGGAGGAGTTCGCCCGCGCGCTGGTCGGACGCGACGCGGTCTCCGTCCGCGAGGACGGGTCGGGGCGCGGGGAGAAGCGCGTCCTGTTCTGGGATCCGCTGACCGATCCGTCCCGCTCCGTCACGTCGCAGGTCGCCGGTCTCCTCGCGTTTCTCACCGACCGCGGCGTCCAGACGATCTGCTTCACCCGAACCCGGGCCTCCGCCGAGGTGATCGCGCAGCGCGCGACCCGAGCCGGAGCGGAGGGGATCGCCTCCTACCGGGCCGGGTATCTCCCCGAGGAACGCAGGGAACTCGAGAAGGGTTTGAGGGAAGGGACGGTCCGCGGCGTCGTGTCGACCACCGCCCTCGAGGCGGGGATCGACATCGGCGGGCTCGACGCGGCGATCCTCGTCGGCTTCCCCGGGAGCCTGCTCTCCGCGTGGCAGCAAGCCGGAAGGGCGGGCCGCGGCTCGGAGCCGTCCCTTCTCGTCTTCGTCCCGTTCGAGAACCCGCTCGACCGGTACTTCCTTTCGCATCCCGGGGAGTTTCTCGGCGAGACGCGCGAGCGGCTCGTCGTCCCGCTGAGCAACCCCCGCCAACGGGCCGGGCACCTCGCCTGCGCCGCCGCCGAGCTCCCGCTGCCGGAGGCGGACCTGACGGCCGCGGACGCGGAACTGGCCGCCGGCTTGTGCGAACAGGGGCTCCTCGCGCCGACGCCCCGCGGCTACGTCTACCGCGGCCTCCGTCGCGCCCACGAGATCGTCTCTCTCGACGACTTGAGCGGCGAGACGATCCGGATGACGTGCGACGATCGGCTGATCGAGACGATGGACCCGGTCCGCGCCCGGCGGGACGCGTTTCCCGGCGCAGTCTACCTCCACCGAGGCGAAACGTACGTCGTCGACCGCCTCGACCTCGATCAAGGCGTCGTCGAGGTCCGGAGAGAGGAGGTTGACTACCATACGCACAGCCTCCGCGCCTCCGAAGTCGAGATCCTCTCCTCCGAGGAGACCGACGCCCGCGCGAGCCGCGAACTGAGCACCGGCCGGGTCCGCGTCACGGAATCGTTCCTCGGGTACAAGACGATCCACGCCGATCGGACCGTGTCGGTCCATCCGCTCGACCTCCCACCGCACGTCTACGAGACCGACGCGATGTGGATCGCCTTCCGGACCGAGATCGAAGACCTCTCCCCCGAGCACCTCCTCGGCTCGCTGCACGGAGCCGAACACGCGCTGATCGCGATGGCGCCGCTCCTCGTGTTGTGCGACGCGACCGACGTCGGCGGCGTCTCCGCGCCGAACCACGCGCAGACCCAGGCGCCGACGATCGTGCTGTTCGACGGCCTCACCGGCGGGGCGGGGATCGCGCCTGCTCTGTTTGACGCGTTCGACCGGCTCGCCAAGCGGGCCCACGCGCTCGTCCGCGATTGCGCCTGCGACGCGGGCTGCCCGTCGTGCCTCCTTTCGCCCCGCTGCGGGAGCCAGAACGAGCCGCTCTTCAAGCCGGGGACGATCCGTATCCTCGAAGTCCTGACCCAAGGGACGCGCCCGGAGGCCGACGGATGAAGCGAACCGTTGCCGCGATCTTCCACCCCCCGATCGGAACGACGGAGCCGGAGCGGTTCGTCGCGGCCGGCAGGATCGCGTCGTCCGAGGACCTGATCCGCGCCCTTCGGCCCCACGTCGACGAGGTCGTCTTCGTGGCGGGCGAAGACGACGGCGAGCGCTTCGCCGGGCTCGACGTGGAGGTCGTCCGCCCGGATCCCGACGGGCCGTTCGACTTCGGCGCGACCCTCAAACGGCTCGTCCGCGAGCGCGGCATCGACGCGCTCCTCTATTTCGGGAGCGGGAGCGGCGGGCTCCTGAGCGACGACTCGATCGGGACCTTGAACGCGTTCGCCGATCGGGACGAGCCGGGCGCCCTGTTCAACAACTTCTACTCGTGCGACTTCGCCGTCTTCTCGTCGGCGTCCTTTCTCCTCGAGATCGAGCTCCCGGAGAACGACAACGGCCTCGGCTTCGCCCTCTCCGACGCGGGGATCCCGTGCTTCCCGCTCTTCCGCTCGGTCGAGACCGAGTTCGACATCGACACGCCGACCGACCTCCTCGTCCTCCGCGCCTCGGGTCGAGGCGGCGACGCGGCGCGACAGTTCCTGAAAGAGACCAGACTCGAGCATCCGACGCTCTCCGCCGTCTGCGACCGCCTGGCCGACCGCTCCTCCTTCGTCCATCTCTCCGGAAGGATCAACCCGACGACGTGGGGGGCGTTCGAACGACGGGTCGCCTGTCGAACCGCCGGCGTCGTCGAGGGGCGCGGGATGCGGGCTTACGGCGGCGACGTGCGACCGCTTCTCCTGCAGTGGATCCTGCGCGAGGACGGCCCCGCCGCCTTCTTCGCCCGATTGGCACAAATCGCGGATGCGGCCGTCCTCGACACGCGGCCGCTCCTCGCCGTCGACGGCCGGCTCCCGCCCGCCTCCGACCGATTCGCGAGCGACCTGTTCCTCGCCGAGGGGATCGAGGACCCAAGATGGCGCGCGTTCGCGGAGGCCGCCGCGGTCGCCCCGATCCCGGTCCTGCTGGGAGGGCACTCGCTCGTCTCCGGCGGGCTGTACCTCCTCGCCGAGGCCTGCTGGAAAGGGCGGGAGCTTGTTCGTAGACTTCATCCCGAGCCGTACACAGGAAGGAACGAGCGAACATGAGCGACGCCCACGCGCCTCGTCTGATCGACGTCGACCCCCAGACGGCGGCGCTCATCGCCTCCGAGGAGCGCCGTCAACGGGAGAAGATCATCCTGATCCCGTCCGAGAGCCTGACCCCGGCGCCGATCCGCGAGGCGCTCGGGTCGGTCTTCTCGAGCGTCTACGCCGAGGGGTACCCGAGGAAGGCGATGATGCGCACGCCGCCCGACCGCCTGGGCGAGGTCGACGAGCAGCTCGCCAGCTACCGTCGCTACGCCGATCGGCGGTTCTACAAGGGGACCGAGTTCGCCGATCTCGTCGAGTCGCTCGCCGGGCGGCGCGCCGCGGAGGCGTTCGCCACCGACGAGGTTCCGGCGGAGCGGATCCACGCCAACGTGCAGCCGCTCTCGGGCGCCGCGGCGAACCTCGCCGTCTACGACGCGTTCGTTCGACCCGGAGAGACCGTGATGGGCATGGCCCTCACCGAGGGCGGCCACCTGACGCACGGCTCGGAATTCAACGTCACCGGGAAGCGGTACGACATCGTCTCCTACTCGGTCGATCCGAAGACCGGGCGGCTCGACTACGATCAAATCCGACGGCTGGCGGAGGAGCACCGCCCGCGTCTGATCATCGGCGGATTCACGTCGTACCCTTGGCAGCCCGATTGGACGGCGTTTCGCGAGATCGCCGACGGCGTCGGCGCGATCCTCTTCGCCGACGTGGCGCACACCGCCGGACTGATCGTCGGTGGCGTCTATCCAAATCCGATCGGGATCGCCGACGTCGTCACGTTCACGACCCACAAGACGCTCTGCGGGCCGCGGGGCGCCGCGATCCTGTCGACCAACCCGGAGATCGCGGAACAGATCGACACCGCCGTCTTTCCCGGCCTGCAGGGAGGACCGCACGTCAACAAGTTCGCCGCCCTCGCCGTCGCGTTCAAGGCGGCCCGGACGCCGGAGTTCCGCGACCTCCAGCGACGGATCGTCGAAAACGCGTCGTACCTCGCCGACGCGCTCCGCGAGGAGGGGCTGACCGTCGCCTACGGCGGGACCGACACCCATCTCCTTCTCGTCGACCTTCGTGAGATCGACAGCGACACCGGCTTCGTGATGATGGGGGAGATCGCGGCGCGGATCCTCGATCTCGTCGGCATCGTCTGCAACAAGAACACGCTCCCCGGTGACACGAGCGCCGCCGACGCGCACGGGATCCGGCTGGGAACCCCGTGGGTGACGCAGCGCGGCATGGGGAAGGCCGAGATGGAGACGCTCGCGGAGATCATCGCCCGCGTCCTCCGGAGCATCCGTCCGTTCGAGTACGTCGGCCTCACCGGAGAGCTCTCCCGAGGGAAGACCTCCCTCTCGGTCCTCGAATCGGCGAAGCGGGACGTCCGCGCGCTGATCGGGCGGATCGATCCGAAGGTCGCGTCGCACAACGACCGGAGCCGCGACGGCTCGCGGTGGACGATCCTCCGACTGCACAGCGGGCGGGTCCGGGCCCTCCTCGACGAGGCGACGCCGGCCGACCTCCTCGCGCTCGAGCCGGGCGAGCCGTGCCCGACGTTCCTGTTCGACGAGAACGGGGACCTCCTCTCCGAGATCGTCGTCGGGCAGATCGGCGAGGAGGACTACCTCGTCCTCGTGCCGCGGGAGAACGGAACGTCCGCGTCCACGTGGCTGACCGGTCTCGCCGACGGATACGTCGTGTTCGATCCGGACGACGTCTTCCGGAAGGTCCAAGGACCGGCCGTCGTCGAAGAGATCCCCGAGGAGGCGGTCCCCGAGGAAGCGCGTGGCTGGCTAACACTGAACGTCGGGACGGGCGGAAACGGCGCGACGATCGCGGACGCGTACGCTCGGTTCCCCGAGCGATTCGCCCTGCACAAGCCCTACTTCGTCGGCCAGCATCGGCTCGATCCACCGCCGCCGGATCCGGATCTCGCGACGTTCGCGTGGGAAGCGCCGCCGTCCGACGCCCTCCGGCGGACGCCGCTGCACGACGCGCACGTCGAGCTCGGCGCGAGGCTCGTCCCGTTCGCCGGGTGGGAGATGCCGGTCTGGTACACGTCGGCCCTCGGAGAGCACCGCGTCGTCCGCGAGGCCGCCGGGCTGTTCGACCTCGGGCACATGGGGGTCTTTCAAGTGAGCGGGAAGTACGCCACCGAGTTCCTCAACGGCGTCACGTCGAACTACGCCGCGTGGCTGGAGGACGGACAGTCCCACTACGCGTACTTGCTCGATCCGGACGGACGGATGCTCGACGACGTCATGGTCTACCGCCGCGCGGCCGATCGGTACCTGATGGTCGTGAACGCCGTCAACGAGGCGAAGGACTGGGAATGGCTGACCGGCGTCAACGACGGGCGATACCTGATCGACGACGAGAACCCGGCCCGCCGTCCGTCCCCGAAAGTGACGATCCGGGACCTGAAGCGAGACCGCGGGGTGATCGACATCGCGCTCCAGGGCCCCCGCAGCCGAGAGATCCTCGACCGGATCCTCGAGCCGGAGGAGCGACGCGCCGTCGGAGCGCTCGAGCGAACCGAGTTCTGCGAGCTGACCGTCGAGGGACATCAGCTGATCGTCGCGCGGACCGGCTACACCGGCGAGCCGCTCGGCTACGAGATCTACGTCGGCGGTCCGTCCTCGCGGTGGCTGTGGAATCGGCTTCTCGACGCCGGCCGTCCGCTCGGACTCCTTCCGTGCGGCCTGGCGGCGCGGGACTCGACGCGGACCGAGGCCGGCTTCGCGCTCTACGGGCACGAGTTCGCCGGCCCGCACGACATCGACCCGTTCGAAGCGGACTACGGCTCGTACGTCAAGCTGCACAAGCCGTTCTTCGTCGGCAGGAAGCGCTCCGCCGCCGCCTATCGCGAGCGGAGCCGCACGATCGTCCGCTTCGAATCCGAGCCCGGCGCCCGCCGCGTTCAGGAGGGCGCCACCGTCCTCGATCGAAACGGGGCGGTGATCGGCCGCGTCACGAGCTGCGTCAGTCTCGGCGACCGGCAAGTCGGACTTGCGCTGCTCGAGCGCGCGGAGCCGGAGCCAAGCACCACCATCGGGCTGCTCAACCCGCCGGGCGAGGTGACGGCCGGAAAGAGGATGGCGGAGCTTCGGATCGGGGATCGCCTTCCGCCGCTGGTGCGAGCGACCGTCCTCCCCAGGCTGCTCAATCAGGAGACGGCGTCCGAATCGGGCGGGACGTAGCCGGAGAAGACGCGGAAGCGCGCTAGTTCAGTCGTGGATCCTCGGGGACGACGGGAGCCGTCTGGATCAGCCACTTCAGCTCGTTCGGCAGGACGGACTCGAGGGCCTGAGCGTACTCGCGCCAGCGATCGCGCTCCTGACAGAGCTCGCGGAGCACCTCCCGGAGCACCTCGGTCTCCACGTCCGGCTGAACGACGATGCACAGCCCCGAACTCGCGCCCCCATCGACCAGCTCATCCCTCAGCCGGTCGGCGGCCTGCTGGATCGGAAGCCCCTCCTCCCGTCGAAGCTCCTCGAGGCGGCGGAGAATGGCGACGGCCTCCCCTTTGAAGATCAGCCGATTGCGCTCACCCCGTGTCAGATACCCGTCGAGCGTATCTCCGAGGGCGCTCACCCGCATGCGTACGGCACGCTTTGACAGCCCGAGGAACCGTGCAACATCGTCCAGCGTGACCATGCGGCCATTATACGGTATTCGATCCGCCGTTTCGTGTAATGCGGACAACGCCCCTCGTGGGGGCGCCTCGCGCTCGAGAACGCGCCATCAACCACGGTTTTCGGAGCATGAACCCGCGTCGTCCCGGCTTCACCTTCCTCGGCCCGTTTTCTATGATGAGGCGCGCAAGCAGAGGGAAAGGGGGTAGGGATGCGCAAGGAGTTTCGGGACTTCGTGATGAAGGGGAACCTGCTGCAGCTGGCGGTCGCGTTCGTCGTCGGCGCGGCGTTCGGGACGGTCGTCAAGTCGTTCATCGACGACCTGATCATGCCGGCCATCGGCAAGCTGATCGGGAACGTCGACTTCGCGAACCTCTACGTCAACCTGTCCGGCCAGGCCTACGAGTCGGCCGCGGCGGCGCGGGAGGCGGGAGCCGCGGCGATCTACTACGGCGCGTTCATCAACACCGTCATCACGTTCCTGATCGTCGCGCTGGTGATGTTCCTGCTGGTCCGGGCCGCGATGCGGATGAAGAAGCCGGCCGAGGAGGGGCCGCCGACCACGAAGGAGTGTCCGCGCTGTCGGACGACGATCCCGATCGACGCGTCGCGGTGTCCGAACTGCACCTCGGAGCTCGGTTCGGCATAGTCGGGCACGCGCTCAGGCCAACCGGTCCATCTTCTGGCCGAGGCGCTTGTTCCGGTAGAGCATCGAGTCGGCGTCCGCCAGGATCTGAGCGACCGGGCGCGAGTCGCCCGGGGTCCAAATCGACCAACCCAGATCGATCCCGACGCTCAGAGGACGGGGCACGTTCTCTCTACTCCACCGTTCGACGGTTCCCTGGAGCCGGTCGACCAACGCTTCCAGATCCCCTCCTGTCTCAGGCAGCAGGAAGAGAAACTCGTCGCCGCCGTAGCGGATGGCCCAATCGCTGTCGCGAAGCTCCGCTCTCAACAGGCTCGCGACCGCCGCAAGGACCCGGTCGCCCTCCTGATGACCGAGCGAGTCGTTGATCACCTTGAACCGCCGCAGGTCCCCGAGCATCAGCGTGAAAGAACGCTTGTAGCGCTTCGAACGCTCGATTTCGCGCGGGATGGCGCTGTCGAAGAACGCGCGGTTCATGAGGCCGGTCAGCGAGTCTCTGAGCGCCTTCTTCTCCAGCTCCGATTCCCTCGCCACGCGGTCGGTCAGGTCGTAGAACTCGATGGCCACGGCCTTCGACCCATTGCGAACCATGCTGTGTGCGCTCGTCGAGAGCCAGAGGACGCGTCCGTCCCTTCGAATCGCTCGGATCGCCTGACTCTCGAGTCGAGAGGCATGGCCGAATTGCCAGGCGACCGGACGATCATCCGGATGGACGAAGGACCACCACGGAGAGAGCTTCTCCAAATTCGAAGCGTCGTAGCCGAGGAGCGTCGCGGCGTACTCGTTCGCGTAGTGAACCCTGTCGTCCTGCACCACGATCATGCCGGTCAGACCGCTCTCGGCGAGGAAGCGGAACAAGCTGTGCGACTCGCTCAGCTCCTGCAGGGAACAAGCGTCTCGAATCGCGATCGCGGCCACGGAGGCCAGCTCCTCGAGCGGCTTGAGCTTGTCCGGTGTCGGGCGCAATCCGTCGGAAGGGTCGTCCACGGAGACGTGGCCGAGGATCTCGTCACCGAGGCGAAACGGGATCAACAGGACGTCGCTCTGCTGCCATCCGCCGACCCGGAGGAATCGCCGTGAACTGGGAATGACGCTCGAGACATTCCCCAACCCCTTTCCGCATGGGTAGAAGAAAGACCTCCCCAATTGGCACTCGCTCTTGTAGCGTGAGGCGGAGATCTCGATTCCTCCGCCGACCAGCTCGGCGACTTCCGCCTGCTGCGGCTCGCCGAGACCGCAGTGCACGGCATCGAGCACGAAGACCTTCGATGACCGGCGGAGAAGGTCCAGCGGCGAATCGTAGCAGACCGACAGCGTTCTTTGAAACGGGGTCTGTCCCACCGCACAGTCCGCCACGTTCCGGAGAACCTGATGAACCAAGTGTCTTTGGCTCTCGAGTTCGATCGCTGCGGCTTCCACCGATACCTCGCAGATCACATGACTACCGAACCATCAATTTACTGGAATTCGAGTGGCTCGGTCAAGCGCTCAGACAAGTGTCTCCCTGCCGCGTCGCACACGCCCTCGCCCGCCAATGCCGGATGGCGGATCCTATGGGCGACGCCGCGATGCGGCACCACGGAGGAGGGTATCCATGGAACTCGATCAATGGATTGCGATCTACGACGCGATTTCGCAATCGGCGGCGAGCCACTCACGGTCCCGCTGGGTTTCATTCACCGGAGGTCTCCTGGCAGTCAGTCTGCTCGTGGTCTTCCTCGCGTATCTCGCTCAACTTGGAGTCGGGACCGTGGAACGGGCCTTCGGAATCGGGGCCTCGTCCCTCGGTCTGCTGATCGGTCTGGCGTGGTGGATGAACCAAGGTCGACTCTACGCCGAGTGCAGGCACTGGGAACGGCTCCTTCGAAGCGTGGAGGAGCAGTTCGCCGGCGCGGAGTTCTACAGGAGCCTCCATCGCATGCTTCAGGGCGAGGAAACCTGCGTTCCCGTGGCGAAGTGGGCCTGCGGGGAATGGCATTCCGAACCCGCCCGCGTGCCGAAGGTTCTTAAGGATCTCCCGAGCCTCCTCGAGACGTGGATCCCGGCTGTCTTCGTCTTCACGTTCGTGGCTCTGCTCGTCTGGTTCATCCTGGTTTAAATCGCGCTCTCCACGAGGGCACGTCTGTGAAGTGACCCCCTGCCGTTGCCCGCGGGCCGCAGGACCGGTATCTTCGCTCCATGGATCTCGATCGACTTCTCGACGACCTCGCGGTCCGGCTCCGCGCGCGCCGACGGCTCGTGCGACTCCCCTCGGACCGTCCAGTCGTCTTCGTCGGCGACACGCACGGGGATCGGGAGGCGACGGAGCGCGTCCTGACGCGGTTCGCCGTGCCGGAGCACGCGATCGTCTTCCTCGGCGACGTCGTCGACCGGGGTCCCGACTCATACGGGAACCTGCACCTCGTCCTGTCGGAGACGATCGCCCACCCCGATGCGGTCCACTTGCTGATGGGGAACCACGAGGCCTGGCGCGTCGAGCCGTTTTCCCCCGCCGACTTCTGGGACGGCCTGTCCGAGCACGACCTCGCGAGGCTCAGTGATGCGCTGTCCGACCTCCCGCTCGCCGCCTGGCACCCGGCCGGGGTCCTCGCCGTCCACGGGGCCCTGCCCGACGTCCCGTCGCTCGAGGCGATCGACTCCGTCGAGCTCGGCTCGGAGGCGTGGCGCGCGATCACGTGGGGGGACTGGGCCGAATCCCGAGGAGGCGGGCTCCCGACGGCCGGATGGGGAAGGCCTTCGTTCGGTCGGGCCGCGTTCGAGCAACGGATGGGCCGACTGGGGGCACGGATCCTCGTCCGCTCGCACCAGCCGTTCGCTCCGCCGCTCCTGTTCGACGATCGTTGTCTCACCCTGTTCACGTCGTGCGCCTACGGAGACGGCGCGCGCCGGGTCGCGGTCCTTCGACCCGGCCGACGCGTCGACACGGCGCGCGACCTCGAGCTGATCGAGATCTGAACCGGCTCCTTGCCCTTCCGCGGCTGAACCGCTACGCTGGTTCTCCGGCACATACGTTCGAGTGGCGCTCGGTGCGCCGTCAATCCAGCCGAAGGAGCGAACCCTCATGCCCGATCCGCGAATCGAGAAGCTCGCCGAGGTGTTGGTCCACTATTCGGTCTCCATCCGGCCGAAGGACAAGGTCGCCATCATGGGCTCCACGGCCGCCGCGCCGCTGTTCAAGGCCGTCGCCGTGGAGGTCCTGAAGGCCGGCGGCTACCCGATGTCGATCGTTCAGCTTCCAGGAATCAATGAGCTGGCGTTGCGTCATGCGTCGGACGACCAGCTCCAGTACATCCACGAGCCGATCAAGCTCGTCTTCGAGTCGTACGACGCCGTGATCTCGCTGATGAGCTCGGTCAACACGAAGGCGATGACCAACGTGCCGCCGGAGAAGCTCGTCCTCACGAACCGGGCCCAGCAGGCGATCCTGAAGACCTTGCTCGAACGGTCCGCGAAGGGCGAGTTCCGCTGGGTCGGGACGCTGTACCCGACGAACGCCTACGCCCAGGACGCCGAGATGGGCCTCGCCGAGTACGAGGACTTCGTCTACGCCGCCTGTCTCCCCGACTTCGACGACCCGGTCGGCTACTGGAAAGGCGTCTCCGAAGGTCAGCAGCGGATCGTCGATTGGCTCGCCGGGAAGGACGAGCTTCGGGTCGAGGGGAACGACGTCGACCTGAAGATGAAGATCACCGGCCGAAGCTTCGTGAACTGCGACGGGAAGCGGAACATGCCCGACGGCGAGATCTTCACCGGCCCGGTCGAGGACTCCGTCGAGGGGCACGTCCGGTTCTCGTATCCGACGACGTTCCAGGGACGGCGGCTCGAGGGGGTCCACCTCCGGTTCGAGGCGGGGAAGGTCGTCGAGGCGACGGCCGACAAGGGCGAGGACTTCCTGCTCAAGACGATCGACATCGACGAGGGCGCTCGCTTCGTCGGCGAGTTCGCGATCGGCACGAACAAGGGGATCACCCGGGCGACGGGCAACACCCTGTTCGACGAGAAGATCAACGGGAGCTTCCACATGGCCCTCGGAGCCGGGATGCCGGAAACCGGGAGCGTGAACCAATCGGCGATCCACTGGGACATGGTCTGCAACCTGACCGACGGCGGGAAGATCTGGGTCGACGACGAGCCGATCTACGAGAACGGCGAGTTCGTGATCGACTTCTAGCCGACTCCGCGATCGGTCCGGTTGTGGGCCGGTCTTCGGCACAGGTATCCTCTGGGGCGATCATGGACAAAGCGAGCCTCCGCCCGTTGGTGTTGGAGATCCTGAGGAAGACGCCTCAGACGCACCTGCACGCCATCGAGACCGAGATCCGAAGACGACGAACCGACGACTACGAGCGGCACGACGCGCTCGCCCTTCAGGAGATCCTCTGGGAGCTCCTCGTCCAGGGCGTCCTCGCGCCGGGGAAGAACTCGCTCAACCTGAACCTTCCGTTCGTCCACGTCACCGAGTTCGGCGCCGAGTGCCTCGAGGACGGCTCGGTCCTCGCGCACGACCCGGACGGATACGCAGCCCACCTCGTGGCGTGCTGCGGCGAAGGCAGCCCGGATCTCGTCGAGACGACGCGGGAGGCGCTGCTCGCCTTCCTCGCCGGTCGGTATCCGTCCTCGACCGTCATGCTCGGACGGTCGGCCGGCGTCCTCCTCGATCGACTCGCCGATGCGCTGATCCGCCACGGGCAGCGGACCGGCCGCGGCGTTCAGCGGGTGGAGGCGGCGCGCACCGATCCGGATCGGCTCGGCGCGACGCTGCTGCGGGCGCTCGCGTCGCGAAACCTCCCGCCGTCGCTCGTCGACGAGGTCGAGCCCCAGCTCCGCGGCGTCCAGGCGCTGATCGACGCCTCGCGATCGGCCGACGGCCGGCCGCGCCTCCCGCGCGCCGATCGGGACACCGTCCACGCTCGCCTCCTCCTTTTCCCGGGTCAGTGCCGGTTCGTCCACGATCTGATCGGACACCTCGAGGGGGAATCGTCCGCGTAGCCCGTCGCCCGCAAGGAGCCCCGTGGAGACGCAGAGGCAGAAGACCGCGCCGCACATCGGGACCCTGAACGAGAAGCCGCTCCACGCCGCGCTGAAGCGGTGGACGGCCGAGGACGGCGACCGGTTCGAGGTCCAAGTCGGACGGTTCGTCGCCGACATCGTCCGGGGAGACCAGATCATCGAAATCCAGACCGGCTCGACCGCCGTGCTCAAGCGGAAGCTCGCCGCCCTCCTCGCTCGTCGCTCCGTTCGGCTGCTCATCCCGATCGCCGTCCGCAAGACGATCCGCACGATCGACGGTCGCGGCACGGAGATTCGATCCCGCCGCTCGCCGAAGCGCGGCTCCCTCCTCGATGCGTTCCACGAGCTGATCAACCTCCGCGACTTCCTCGGCGACCCGAACCTCACGGTCGACGTCGTCCTGATCCACGAGGAGGAGGTCCGGCGACCGCGAAGCCGCCCGAAGCGGCGGAGACGGGAAAAGGAGTGGGAGGTCCAGGAACGCCGATTGGTCGAGGTCCTCGACTCCGTCGCGCTTCATCACCCGGCCGACTACCTGGCGTTCGTGCCGCCGTCGCTCGTCGAGCCGTTCACGACCGCCGACCTCGCGGGGGCGATCGCCCGGCCGCGCTGGATGGCGCGAAAGATCGCGTACGTCCTCCGCGAGATGGGCGTCCTGACAGCGATCGGCAGGGCGGGAAACGCGATCCTCTACGAGCGAAGCTTCGGGTACAGGCCGACCGCTCCCCGCGCGAGCGGCTGAGGGATCGCGCCTTTCCCGATACCATCTGCACGATGAGCCTGGAACGGAAGAGACGATACGATCCGCCGAAATCCTCCGTGGGGGAAGAGATCGCCAACAGCATTACCCACGGCGTCGGGGCGCTCCTCAGCCTCCTCGGGACGGCGCTTCTCCTCTACCGCACCGTCCGAGGAGAAGGGACCGGGCTCCACGTGGCCAGCTTCGCGATCTACGGGACCAGCCTGTTCCTCCTCCACCTCTCTTCGACGCTGTACCACGCCCTCCGCCATCCGGGGGCGAAGAAGGTCTTCTGGGTCTTCGACCACTGCTCGATCTACCTGCTGATCGCCGGGACGTACACCCCGTTCCTTCTCCTGTCGTTGTGGGGGCGCTGGGGGGCGACCCTTCTCGCGACGATCTGGGGGCTGACGATCGCCGGGATCGTCTTCAAGTCCGTGTTCATCGGGAAGCTGCGGAAGACCTCGGTCGGCCTGTACGTCCTGATGGGTTGGCTGATCGTCGTCGCGGCGCGCGAGGTCTGGCTGAGGGTTCCCCACGAGGCGCTCGTCTACGTCGCCGCCGGCGGTCTGCTCTACACCGCGGGGATCGCCTTCTACGGCTGGAAGCGACTTCCGTTCCACCACGCCATCTGGCACCTGTTCGTCCTCGGCGGCAGTGCCTGCCACTACCTCGCGGTCCTCTTCTACCTCGCGCCGTAGGTTCGGTCGTTGGGTTCGTAGAGTTCTTGAAGTTCGTCGAGTTCGTCGGGTTCGTGGAGTTCGTCGGGTTCGTGGAGTTGTTTGCGTGCCCGGTTCGGCTACACCGCAGCCCGACAAACCCCACGAACTCAAGAGACCCGATGAACCCTACGAACGCGACGAACCCGATCCCACGCTTCCCCGAACCCGTGGTTTCGTGCTAGCATCCCTTCGGGAGGTGGTCGGAGTGAAGGAGTACTCGTTTCTGATCGGCAACTGCCCGGGAGCCATCGCCGAGATCGCGTCGGCCCTCGGGAGCGAACATGTGAATATCGAGGGAATCGCCGGCCTGACGGTGTTGGAAGAAGGCGTGATCAGCCTGATCACCGACGACCCGGGAACCACGCGGAAGAAGCTCCGCGATCTCGAGATCGACTTCGAGGAGCGCGAGGCGATCGTGCTCGACCTCCCGAGCCACCCCGGCGAGCTGGCCACCCTTCTCGGGCGGCTCAAGGAGGAGCACATCAACGTCCTCTCGATCTACGCGGCGGCCGAAAAGAACAAGCTCGTCTTCACGGTCGACAACCTCGACCGCACCAAGGAGATCCTGCGGATCGAGTGACGTCACCGCGCGCAGCGTGTCATCCCAGTCGCGGCTCCGTTCCGAGCGCGTCGAACGCGAACGCCCATCGATCGGCGACCTCGTCGAGGAGCTTCCCCTTCGGCTTCCCGAGGCCGTGGCCCGCGCGCACGTCGACGCGGAGGAGGATCGGTCCCTCCCCGGACTGCGCGTGCTGGAGCGCGGCCGCAAACTTGAACGAGTGCGCGGGGAAGACGCGGTCGTCGTGGTCGGCCGTCGTGATCAGCGTCGGCGGATACGCGGTCCCCTCCCTCACGTTGTGGTAGGGGGAGTACCCGAGAAGGATCGGGAGCATCTCCGGGTCGTCCGGCGACCCGTAGTCCGACACCCAGTATCTCCCGACGGTGAACTTGTGGAATCGGAGCATGTCGAGGACGCCGACCGCCGGGAGACAAGCGCCGAACAGGTCGGGGCGCTTCGTCATGCACGCGCCGACCAGCAGGCCGCCGTTGCTCCTCCCGTGGATCGCCAGCTTCTCCGTCGAGGTCCGTCCGGTCTCGACCAGCCACTCCGCCGCGGCGATGAAGTCGACGAACACGTTCGGTCGGTTCTCCCGCGCCCCGGCCTGGTGCCAATCCCGCCCGTACTCCCCGCCGCCGCGGATGCAGGCGACGGCCAGCTGCCCGCCGAGGTCCATCCACGACAGGTGGTCGATCCGGAAGTGCGGCGACATCGCGTGGTTGAACCCGCCGTAGCCGTACAGGCAGGTCGGCGTCTCGCGGTCGACGGGAACGTCCCGCCTCTGCGCCAGGAAGATCGGAAACCGCGTCCCGTCCGGGCTCTCGGCCTCGTGCCGTTCGGTCACGTACGCGGTTCGGTCGTACGGCAGCGCCGGCTCGCGGAACGGCCGCGTTTCGCCCGTCTCGACGTCGTGCCCCAGGACGACGTTCGGGTGGACGAAGTCGGCGTAGGCGAAGTACACCGTTCTCCCTTGCTCCCGCCCTTCCAGCAGGCCGGTCGTCCCGTCACCGGGCAGCTCGACGTCGCGGAGCCGTTGACCGTCTCGATCGTGGATCGCGACCCGCGCCACCGCGTCCCGCAGCGCGCTCACGACGAAGCGCCCGCCGACGTAGGCCGCCGTCTGGAGCACCGCGTCGGACTCCGGAACGATCTCTTCCCACGCGGTCGATTCCGGGCGGTCGAGGTCGATCGCGACGATCCGCCCGTGGGGCGCGTCGCGATTCGTCAGGAAGAAGAACATCCGCTCGTCGCTTCCGAGGAACTGGTACGCGGCGTCGAACTCGGTCAGCAGGTCGACGGGCTCCGGCGTTTCCGCGGTCAGGTCGATGTAGCTGATCCGGTTCTCGCGATAGGTGCCCCGCTGGATCGGGAGGACGAGGTACCGCCCGTCGGCGGTGACCCTCCCGACGAACAGCCACATCGGTTCGTCCGGCCGCTCGAACAGCACCGGATCGTCCGCCTGCGGCGCGCCGAGCCGATGGAACCGGATGCTGCGCTTCCGGGTCGGCGCTTTGAACGCTTCCCCCGGCGGGGGCGGCTCCAGCCCGGCGTAGAAGAACCCCGACTCGTCCGGTAGCCAACTGGGAAGCGGGAACTTGAGCCACTCCAGTGTGTCGGAGAGATGCTCGCCGGAGTCGACGTCGAGGATCCGCCACGTCTGCCAATCGGATCCGGCCTCGGCCAGCCCGTACGCCAGGTACTTCCCGCTCGGGCTCGGTTCGAATCCGGCGATCGAGATCGTCGCGTCGTCCGCCAGTTTCTCCGGATCGATAAGCCGGCGAGCCTCCTCGCTCGCGTCGACGGCCCAGCAGAGCGCAGGCTGACGGGCGTCCGGCCGCTGCAGCGTGAAGAAGAGGCGCCCGCCCGCCTCCTTCGGAACCCCCACGGCCTCGAAACCCGACAGCGCATCGAGCCGCGCGCGGACCGCGTCGCGAAATGGGATCGTTCGCAGGACCGATTCCGTCAGCGCCTGCTGCGCCTCGCTCCACGCTACCGTCTCCTCGGAATCGACGTCCTCGAGCCATCGATACGGGTCGGGGACCCGAACTCCGTGCAGCTCATCGACGTGGTCGTCGCGCCGCGTCACGGGGTAGTCGCCCTTCGTCACGTGCCTCATCGTTCCTCCTTGCTCCGGAGTCAGCGTATCCGCTTACTCCGAATCGCTCAACGGACGATCGCGTCAATCGATGGTCCGGCCGTCCGAAGCCCTTGAAAGGGTCCTAAGCCGGCTGTATCATCCAGCACTGATTATTCAGACTGATCAGATAAATAAGGAGAGGCAGATGACCAAGCAAGGCGGTTGCGACTGCGTGAAGGTGCAGGCACTGGTCGGGGTCGACGATCGAGGTCAGATGGTCCTTCCCAAGGAAGTTCGCGAACTGGCGGGGATCTCGGGCGGCGACAAGCTCGCCCTGACGACGATCGAACGAGAGGGCAAGATCTGCTGCATCCTGCTCACCAAGTCCGACGAGCTCGTCGGCATCGTGCAAGCGACGCTCGGATCAGTCGCCCGAGATTTGATCGAGGAATAGCGAAGACGGAGGTACGCACATGAGCAACGAAACGATTCGGAAGGCCGTCCGGGAGCGGTACGGGCAGAGGGCGAAGGACGGCGCTTCCTGCTGCGCGAAACCCCGATCCTGCTCCGGTACGCAGGATTCGGCGAGCCAGGCCATCGGATACTCCGAAGAGCAGCTCAGCGCGATCCCCGAGGGGGCCGACCTCGGCCTCGGGTGCGGAAACCCGACCGCACTGGCCTCTTTGAACGAGGGCGAGACCGTCCTCGACCTCGGCTCCGGAGCGGGGATCGACTGTTTCCTCGCCGCGCAGGCCATCGGGCCGAGCGGGCGAGCGATTGGAGTCGACATGACGGCCGAGATGGTCGATCGGGCGCGCAAGAACGCTCGAAAGAACGGGATCGAGAACGTCGAGTTCCGCCTCGGGGAGATCGAGCATCTGCCCGTGGCCGACGGCTCGGTCGACGTCGTCATCTCCAACTGCGTCGTCAACCTCTCACCGGACAAGCTTCAGGTCTTTCGCGAGGCGTTCCGCGCGCTCAAGCCTTGCGGGCGGATGTTCCTCTCCGACATCGTCCTGCTGAAGCCGCTGCCCGAGGAGGTCAGAGAATCGATCGAGGCGTACGTCGGCTGCGTCGCCGGCGCGTCGATGAAGGCCGACTACCTCGCCGCGATCGAGGCGGCCGGCTTCCGGGACGTCGAGGTGCTGAAGGAGGTCGCATCCGATTCGGCCTTCTCGGACGAGGACGCCGAGGCGAAGGTCTACGTCGACGGCAAGGAGGTCGATCCGGAGCGGGTCGGCCTCGAACGCGCGAGGATCTCGGATCTGGCCGGGGCGATGGCGAGCGTCACCGTTCGAGCGGTCAAGCCCGCATAGCGCGACGCCCGGATCGAGATCGCCTCGGGTTGGGCCGGGCGTTCCGACGATCGCTCCTCGCCGACCACGACCCCAGGAGCGTCGATGCCCCCGCATGCTTGCCGCAGGCCGGTGTACTTGACCGCGCCCCGGTCGGACGGTACGTTGACGGAATCTCAGACCACAAGGCGGTGCACCATGCGAGCAGCCATCGTCGTCGCCGGAGTCCTCGCTTCGCTCGGGCTCCTCATGCAAGGCGTCTTCGCCCAATCCGCCACGTTGTCCGTCTGTGACTACGCGCCGCCCGAGAGCCGTCTGTCCGATCTCCGGCTGCAGGGAAGCTTCCAGTGGTACGACGGTCCGTACATCGACGACCGCGAGCGAATGGTCTCCGCGACCGTCAACGCGGACTACGGCCACCTGTTCTCGTCGCCGACCGAGGGACGCCGGCTCGACGCGTTCGCCAAGCTCCAGGGGGCGGGCTCGGAGTGGACGTTCGACGCGACCGGCTCCGGCGACCTAAAGACGTACTTCGAGGACGATCTGTTCGCGATCGGCGCGGCGAGCGTCGACGCGAACAGCAGCGGCGGCCTCGAGTTCGACCTCACCGGAGGCGGAGGCGTCGGCCGCTTCCGCGACGTCACTCCCCTCGCGAAGGCGATCCGGATTCAGAACGACTTGCTCGACCTCGGCGTGCTGCTCGCGCCGCTGCCGCGCGACACGCTCCTCGCGATCGCCCAGGGCATCGGCGAAATCGGCCCGACGATCGACGAGAAGACCGTCGCCGTCGCGGAGCAGCTGATCGCGACCGACCTGATCCGCGACAACGACCTCGGCGTGGAGGGGCTGCTCGAGCTCGAATCGGTAATGGCGTCCACGGGAGAGGCGCAGCTCTGCGGCCGGGACATCCAGGCCCGCCTCGGAATCTCGGTTCGCCCGCTGCCTGAGATGTCGTGGTCGGCCACCGGGAACCTCCTGTTCAACTTCGCCCTCGCGCCGGACCCCGTGTCCCAGGTCCGGGCGGACGGAGCCGTGAAGTTCCGGCTGCTCGCCCCCAACGAGTGGACGATCCAGGGAAGCGTCTCGTACGTCCGGGGCCTGCCCGACGGCTGGACCGGCCGCTCGTCGTACCGCCTGACCGTCGACCACGGATGGAGCGAGGCCGACCGGACGGAGGTGACGCACGTCGGCTCGGCCAGCCTCACGACGCGCGTCTTAGGATCGGTCGGGCTGAGCCTGATCGGCGAGCTGCGCCACAAGACGGGCGACGAGGAGATCACGCTTTCGTTGGCCGTTCATCTCGACTACGATCTGCTCTGATGACAACGGAATCGATCGTCCGCGCCGTGGGTCTCCGCAAGTCGTTCAAGTCCCTGACAGCGCTCGACGGGCTCGACTTCACGGTCGCGCAGGGGCAGCTGTACGGCCTCGCCGGCCCGAACGGGGCGGGGAAGACGACGCTGATCCGCACGCTGTGCGGCCTGCTCAAGCCGGACGAAGGAGAGGCCCACCTCCTCGGCTGGCGGATGCCGAGCTACCGGGTTCGATCCCAGCTCGGCTACATGCCGCAGGACTTCGCGACGTACAACGACCTCTCGGTGATGCAGAACCTCGAGTTCTTCGGCGGGCTGTATGACCTGTCGCGATCGCAGGTCCGCGAGCGGGCCGACGAGCTCCTCGACCTCGTGAAGCTCTCGGATCGGAAGAAGCAGCGGGTCGGGACGCTGTCCGGCGGGATGCGCCGCCGCGTGTCGCTCGCCGCGAGCCTGCTCCATCGACCTCGCCTGGCGTTTCTCGACGAGCCGACCGCCGGCGTCGATCCGAAGCTTCGTCGGGACCTGTGGGACTACTTCAACGACCTCGCCGACCAGGAAGTCACCCTGGTGGTCACCACGCACCTCGTCGAGGAGGCGCAACGGTGCCACGTCGTCGGCTTCCTGAGCGCCGGACGGCTCCTCACCCAGGGAACGCCGGAGGAGATCCTCCGTGAGACGGGGGCCGAAACGCTGGACGACGCGTTCATCGCGCTGCAGGAGAGGGGGGAGACCGGATGAAGAGCTTCGTCGTCATGCGCAACGTCCTGCTGCGAACCTTCCGTGACGCGCGGACGCTCGCGCTGATCCTCCTCATGCCGCTGTTCTTCGTCCTGCTGTACGGGAACTCGTTCTCCGGCAGCTACCGCGGGCTCGACGTCGTCGTCGTCAACCAGGACAACGGCCTCGCCTCCGTCCCGACGGCGGAGGTCGGACGGATCACGATGGCGGTCGACCTGGCCGACGCGTTCGTCGACGGCCTCGACGCCGACACGTTCGACGTCATCGAAAGCGACGATCCGGAGGCGGCAACGGCGCAGGTCGGCACGGGCGGCGTCCGGGCGGCGATCGTCTTCCCGAACTACTTCTCGAACGCCGTCGTGAACGAGGCGCTCCAACGCGGCGGCGGGCGGATCGTCGAGCACGAGGACCAGACGGTCACCCTCCAGCCGAGCGGGACGTTCGAGGGACCGAGCGCGACGCTCGTCCTCGACGACAGCAACCCGATGGCGACCGACGCGATCCTTCGCGGATTCAACCTCGCGCTCACCGACGTCCTCGCGACGCAGCAGGCGTCCCTCGAACCCGAGAACCTGCTCAACGTCGAACCGCTGTACGACGGAGAGGTCCGGGTGCTCGACTACACCGCGCCGGGAATCATCGGCTTCGCGCTCACGCTGATCACGCTTCTGTTGACCTCCATGGCGGTCGTGCGAGAGCGCACCAGCGGCACGCTGACCCGGATCCTCATCGCGCCGGTCCACCCGTGGGAAGCGACCCTCGGCTACACGCTCGCGTTCACCGCGATCGCGTTCCTTCAGGCCGGCGAGCTGTTCCTCGCGTCGATCCTGATCTTCGACATCCGGTTCGTCGGCAGCCCCGGGCTGGTGGCGCTGATCATCGTCCTGTTCACGATCAGCCTTCAGGGGATCGCGACGCTCATCTCCACCATCGCGCGCAACGAGGCGCAGGCGATGCAGTTCGCGCTGTTTTTGATCATCCCCTCGATCCTCGTCTCCGGCGTCTTCTGGCCGCTGGAGACGATGCCGCCGACGATCCGCCCGCTCGCCTACGCCAGCCCGCTGATGTACGCGAACACGGGGCTGCGTAAGGTGATGCTCGCCGGGAAGGGGCTCCCCGAGGTCGGGTTCGAGATCGCCGTCCTCGGTGGGATCGCCGTCGTCATGCTCCTGCTCAGCGTCTACTCCATGCGCCGCCAGGCGTACACCGCGTAGCACGAGCGAGACCCTGGAATTCCGCTTCGCAGTAGGATATACTGCAGTTGCAGTAAAAAACACTGCAACGAGGTGAGCGGATGCTCGAACAGCTCCTTGGGTCCAGGTTGCGCGCGCGCGTCATCGGCTGGCTCTTCACGCACCCCGACGAGCGCTTCTACGTCAGGCAGCTGACCGAGCTCCTCTCCGAGGATTCAACGAATCTGAGCCGCGAGCTGGCCCGGCTGGAGTCGATGGGCATCCTCGTCTCCGAGCGTGACGGAAAGCAGAAGTACTACCGGGCAAACCCGCGCTCTTCGATCTTCGAGGAGCTGAAGGGCGTTGCCGCCAAAACCGCGGGCACAGTCGACGTGCTTCGGCGAGCCCTTGAACCGCATCAGGAGCACATCCAAGTCGCTTTCATTTTCGGAAGCTTCGCCCGGCAGGAGCAGACAGCGGAGAGCGACATCGATTTGATGATTGTGGGCGATGTCGACGAGATCGCGCTGCAGGATTGCATCGCACAAGCGGAGCGTCATCTCCATCGAGCCGTCAACTACACGCTGCTGTCTCCGAAGGAATACGCCGAGAAGCGCCGGCGCGATTCGGGTTTCGTCGCCACTGTTGCCAACGGGCCGAAGATCGCCGTCCTGAGAGCACTCGATGTCGATTGAGGACCTGTCGCGTGAGCGGCGGATTCATCGGCATGAGACCGACATTGCCACCATTTGCGCCCTGGCCGGGCGCGCCGGGGATGATCTCGCTTCCGCAGCGCACATGCTTGAGCAAGACGCGGATTGGGCACTCTCCATCGCGTACAACGCCGTGTTGCGATGCGCACGAGCGCTTGTCTTCGCGCGCGGCTTCCGACCGGCAAGCCGCGAGTCACACAAGAACACATTCGCCTTCCTTCGCGAGATCGCCCCGGAAGATCAGCAGCAACTCATCTCCTACTTCGATCGAATCCGCGTCAAGCGACATCAAGCCGTCTACGATGTCGAAGCACGAACAAGCCGGACGGAAGCCGAGACGCTCATCGAACAGGCGCGGAGATTCCTCGAATGGACGCAGCGCGACCTCGGAATCTAGCCGGTTGGTGTCCCACGGCTTGTCTCCAAGCAGATACGCGATCGCATTTGGCGTTGAGAAGCGAGATGTCCGACACGGCATGGATGCAGAGGAGAAGCGGATCGGCGACCTCATCGAGCGGCTGCCTCCAAAGACACTCAATCGGCTGGTCGAGGGGGCAGATGAGATTACTCGATCATCGGGCACTGACGAAGCTTGTGGAACAGAGAGGTCTTGTCCACAAGCGGGAGTCTGACTCCACGCTCTCATGATCCCTGGCTCACCCTCTTAAGCTTCCCCACTGGCGATGGCCTTCATTTGTCCTCTTCAGAGGAGCCGTGCTGGTTGCCGGACAAGCCCTGAAGATGTATAATGAATATCATCTCTGTGCTTGAAAGGAGGTATACGATGCGTATAGTCGTCATGACTGCGCTCTTCTTATCGCTGGCAGTGACCGTAGCGGCCAGCGATTGCTGGGCGCCGCTGGGAAGCACAGGTAGGCCGTTACCGTTGTTCATGCCGATGCGGAAGTACATCGAGAACATGCTGGATGACATGATCGACTCGGGCTGCAGTCTCGTATACTGCAACGGTGGATGTGACCTTTGGGACACAGGCTGGAAGTGCCATGCCAGGGGGACCTACGAGCGATACGGGTATGATGAGGAAGGTCGTCATCCTCTTCCGATCAGTGTGTCCGTCGAGGTGACGTGCGATGTGGTGGACACAAGTGGGTTCGGGTGGCCGTGCCACATCCAGTGGTCATGCTCCGGCAGCAACACGGGTTCCGGGCGCGTGTCTGCAACCACCGAGTGCTGGAGGTATGGGTGTTTGAACGGTTACGAGCTGTATTGGGGGGAGTGCGCGTGCACCGAGCTTTAGTCCTTACTCTCTTGGAACTAGCTTGTGTATGCGCAGGAGCGCGTGGAACCGAGACCGTAGCGGAGATCACAGAGCTTCTCTCTTGGCCGATCCTGAGTGCAACAGTTCCTGCAGAGGCTGTGCTCGTATCACCTGATCCACAGGAAGAGCTAACGAACTGCGAACTGTGGCGAGGGCAAGCAGGTGAATCCCCGTGCGTCTTTGGGCTCCTCCCGGTGGGCTCGTCATCCGATCCCGGTATCAGCTTCGCGGTGATCGAGACCGATCCTCCGACATTGATCATGGATCTCGACAACGACGAAGTTCTATCGCCCGATGAGGTGATCTGCTGCGAGCTGCGACAGAGGATCGGACCCCGTTCTTACACGTGGTATCCCATGGTTCATGTCGAGTATCGAGACGGCGACGAACTGACGTCGTCACCCACGACCATTCAGTTCACGGCGCTCTACTCCTACTCGCTCGATTCCCTGCGGTACGCGTACGGACCGTTCTGCCAGAAGGTTGGGCACGTCAATCTTGACACCGGAACGTACCGGGTCTCCGTAACGACCCTATCTCCTGAACTCAACTACAGTGATCTCTCGCAGTTGATAGTTTGCATCGACACCGACGGAGATGGAGTGCTGGACGCATTGCCCGGATCCCATGAAGTCTACAGCTTCGGCAACTCAGTCCAAGTGGGAACTACCGAATACCGAATTGCATCCGTCTCAGCGGATGGAACGCGTTTGGCCCTGGTACCCGCCGGAGATGCCCCAGCGCGGCTTCCGATTGAACGTGACATGCCTGCGCCGGATTTCGAAACGACCGACCTCTTCGGAGAAGAGCTGCGATCCTCAGAGTTGCGTGGTGGGGTTGTGGTCCTTCTCTTCTTCCCGCAGCTGGCGCCTCCGACTTGTGAAACGTGCGCAGAGATCGCATCGAGTGCTTTCTACTCGCGACTGGAATCGGTACTGTACGATCTGGAACCTATTTCCGATGGAGTAGCAGTCGTCGTTGTGGTCGCAGAGGGAATCTCATTCGAAGCGCTCTCACTTCTCCCGACAGGGATCGTTCGGTACGTGCACGATACTGCAATAAACGACCTCTACCGCAGAGCCTACGGAGCGATCGTGGTTGACCAGGCCGGAATTATCCGGGCCCTCGATGAGGCCTGGGCCACATTCGCATGTGGCCGCCCTACAGGCTCCTACAAGATTCTTCGTCCGAGTGAGATCGCCGCCGTGGTCACGCGCTTGCTAGAACAGGATCAGTAGTCTGTGAGAGTAGGACCGTTCGGACGGCAGGCTTGGGGCCTTGAATCGGTGAATCCACTGGACGGGGCTGCCCATCCGTACGTCGCTCCGGACGGCATGGTTCTGTTGTTCGATCGCTACGTCGGGCCGAACGAAACGAACGGAGATCTGTTCGTCAGCTTTCGACTCCCCGACGGAAGCTGGTCGGAGGCCCAGCTTGTCGAGACCGCGAACACCGACCAGACAGAGCTCGCCGCGAGCCTGTCGGACGGATCGATCCTCTTCTTCACCCGGGGGTTGCAGATCTACTAGGTCGACGCGAGCATCCTCGATCCCTATCGCCCACCGAGCGACTAGCGCGTACAGGAGCCCTTCCGAGAGAAAAGGTCGGGAACGCAGTGCCCAACTTACGGATCAGGCACGCATAGGTTTCGTACTACCTTTCAGGAACTCCGTTGTCCGTCGATCGAATCGGCGACCTTATCGAGCGGCTGCCTCCCGAGAGACGCTCAGTCGGCCGGTCGACGGGTTGAACGAGATCATCGGGTAGTTGCCCCCCCAGGGGGCGGAGGAGCCTGATTCGAAAAATACGAGCTCTGGGACCACAGTACGGAACGTAGACATGTGCCCCTTGCCTATTGAGTACTATGTCCCCGGAACTCCCCGCGTTTCCAACCTAGGCCCGAGCAAGATCCTTCAATGCATCCACCAGCACCCGCGTGGCGCGGCAGTCGTCCTCATTGTAGTCGAGGATCCGCTGGCGGACGGCCGGATCTCCGTGCTCGGCCCACTCGTGGAACCACTGGATCGACGCGGCGCCTGACTTCGAGGGAGCCGCCACAGCCCGGACTCTCCCCGCGAGGGTCACAAGATCCACTCACTCGCTCGGGCAGTCGACGCCCCCGGCCTGAAGTCGTCGTTGATCGTCTGCCTCGCTTGAGCCACGTCCCCTTGTATCCGTGTGTCTTTCATGCTATCGTGCGATAGATGCAGAACGGAGGTGGTGTCACAAATGAAGCGAGTATGGCTGGTCGCCGTAGTGGGAGTGTTGTTCTCCACGAGTCTGGCCGTTGTGGCGGTTGGAGGTACCAGACACGACCCGTTTGGCACGGTTGGTCGTCCCCTCCCCCTTTTCCTTCCCTTGGAGGAATTCTTCACGGATGACTACATCGACTCCGGGTGTATGCTGGTCAACTGCAGCGCCGACTGTGTCCAGTACGACACGGGCTACAAGTGCTGGGGAAGGGCAATCTACGAGCGGTATGGCTATTCCGGCCCTGGACAGCGCGAGCCACTGCCGATTCAGGTTGACGTTGTTGTGACCTGTAAGGTTGTCGTCTTCCAGACACAGTCCTGCACGGCCTCGGATAGCTCTGTCGGCTCAGGGCGAGTGACCGCATACGATGACTGCTGGATCAACCAGATTCTGTCGGGCCTCTACTGGGTAGATAGTGGAGGTTGCGCATGCACAGAACTCTAGCCCTCGTTTGCGCTGCCGCGGTCGCCCTGGTCTCTATTGCCTCAGACGCGAAGGGGCAGACGGCTGAACTCGCAGAGCTTGTCCTGTGGCCCCTCATGACGGCTGGCGTTGCGGTCGAGGAGCTTCGACTGGCTAGCACACCAGCCGAGGAGATCTCGGGGACGCAAGGTATCGAAGCCTCAGCGGGTGCGGGTGTCGAGTTCGGAGTTCTCCCGGTAGGAAACGCATCCGACCCGGGGATCAGCTTTGCACTGATTCACTCCGATCCCCCAGAGCTTCTCGCGGACATGGACAACGATGAGGATCTCTCCAACGATATCCCGATTGCACACAGAGAGCAGATCAGTAGCCGATCATACAGCTGGTTCTTTGTCGTGCAGGCCGAGTACGAGAGCGCACATGGGCCTATTCTTGCGGAGACTGCAGTGAGTGTCACCGCCTTGTACTCCTACGAGACTGGCGGCTATACCGTTGGATACTCCGGCTTCTCGCAACGCAGGGGTCAAGTTGTGATAGATGGTGAGGCGATCCCAATCGCGATCAGCAGTGCCAGAACGGATGGGACATACGAGGCGAATCAGCTCTTCATTGCTGTCGATTCCGACCGGGATGGCCACATAGACTCATTGCCGGGCTCGCACGAGGCGTTTCTCCCTGGCCAGGGACTTCAGATCGGCACCGTGAAGTATCGAGTCACGTCTGTGACTCCGTGGGGGGATCGAATGAAGCTTGCGCCTCTGGCGGTTGTACCCCCGCGCCCAGTGATTGCGGTGGGGAAACCAGCGCCCGACTTTGAGTTCACAACCATCGACGGAGAAGCGTCCTCGTTGGGGAACCTAGCGGGTAGAGTTGTTGTCCTAATGTTCCTTCCCAGCCTCAGCGATGGAGGATGCTTCTCCTGTGCCTCTTCTTCAAGCCCATACGTGAGCAAGCTGCAATCCGTCCATGAGGTCCTCAGGTCGCTGGAACGAGTTACAATCCTTGTCGTCACATCTAGCGAGGGACTACCAGGGGACTTGTCAGCTCTGCCCAGGTCGGAAGTGCTGTACACCGCGAATCCTGCCATCGCGGAGGTGTACCGACGGAATCACGCAACGATTGTGATCTCCCCCGACGGGATCATTGCTGCCCAGGACGATGTGTGGGTGAACTACAACTGCGAAAGGCCAAGGGGCATGTTTGACGAGCTCAGCGTGCATGAGATTACTGCTGTTGTCCAACGGTTGGTTTCCGAGATGGAAAGCCTCTAAGAGCCACGCTGGGGCGGGAGACGAAGACAGGGTCGATCATCAGCCAGTAGTCGCTTCCATGAGTGCCCCTTCGCCTTTCCGGGGCTCGCCGCGCGCTTAGATCGGCTTTCGCTTCCCGTATACACCGGTGCTGGCGCTATGCTGTCAGTGAGGAACTTGGGTTCAGAGCTTTACTCTTGAATCCAGCCACCCCATCCTCCACACAGCTGCTCTCAGCCGCTCCCCTTCAGGAACTCCAGCAGCTCGCCAAGCTTCTCCTTGGCGACGCCGTCGACGGGGTTCTTCATCTGGTTCTTCACGTCCTTGCTGCCGAACAGGTTCGCGGCTACCCAGATCATCGCCTTGTGCGGGCCGTTCAAGCCAGCGTAGTCGAACCGGCCGGGCAAAGCATAGATACGGATCGCCGAACGAACCGGCTCCGGCAGCGCCTTTTCGACCCAGTCCTTGACCGGACCCGTGGCCGGATCGGCGCCGGACGTCGTGAACAGCACGACGTTCTTGTCCTTCATCCGCTCCCAGTTCTTGCCGATCCATCCGGTCAGCACCGGCTTGTTGGCCAGGATCGAGCAGCCGATGACCACCGTGTCCGCGCCGTCCCAAGGAATCACCTTGTCCCGGCTTTCGTAGACCGGGAACCCGGTCTCCTCGTGAATCCAGTCCGCGTACTGCTTGGTGCTCCCGTAGGTGCTGCGGTAGACGACGATTCCGCTCATGACCTCCTCCTTACTCGACTCGCTCAGGAACTCTGCAATTCGGCGGTTGACCTCCCCGGCCACCTTGACGTTGACGAGACGGGCCGATTCGACGAGCTCGATCCAAAGAGAGTAGGGTCATGGCGAGACCTCCGTCAAACAGTCGTCCACGACCGTGTATCCTACCGCCATCGAACGCACCAAGGAGGGCGACCCCGTGTACCCGACCGTTCTTCGGATGAACGCGACCCCTGTCTACCGATTCCTGAGCCTGATCGTCAGCCGGCTGAGCGAAGGCGAGACCGTACGGGGACGGTCGATCCTCGATTGCGGGGGCGGCGGAGTCGTCCCGCCGCTGGCCATCTTCGCGGAGCAGGGGATGGAGGCGACCGGCATCGACATCTCGGAGCGCCAGCTCGAACGGGCCCGAGGGTTCGTCGAACGAGTCGGACTCGACATCCAACTCCGACGCGCCGACATGCGCGATCTGCCGTTCCCGGACACCTCGTTCGACTACGTGTACGAACACTACTCGATGTGTCATCTCAGCCGGACCGATACAGCGCGGGCGGTCTCCGAGATGCGGCGGGTAGTGAGGCCCGAGGGGCTAGCGTTCCTCGGGGTCATCTCCACCGAAAGCTGGCCGCCGTCCTCGTACGGCGAGGAGCGGGCACCGGGGGAGCGCTGGATGGCCGAAGACGGCGACGAGGTCCGGCACAGCCTGTTCGCCGATGCGCAGTCCGATCGCTTGGTGGCCGATTGGGACGTCCTCTTGAAGGAGAAAGCCGTTCTGCACGTCGGCGGGGAGGACCTCTCGGAGGCGGAATGGGCCGCGCTGCGCGCGGAGGCCCCCGTCCCGCGGTCCGCCGAGGAGTGGGCGGCCGAGTACGAGCGGCGCATCGACTACGTCCGATACGTTCACACCTACTACGCCCTCAAGAAGCCCGCCTAGCGAAGGAGGAACGCCATGAACCCGAGCAACCCCGTGATTGACTGCCTGATGAACCACCGATCGGTCCGGAAGTTCAAGCCGGAACCGATTCCGGAGGAGACGATCGAGACGATCCTCCACGCCGGGACGCGCGCTGCGACCGCCGGCGGCATCCAGCCGTACGCGTTCATCGTCATCGACGACCCCGAGGTGTTGAGGAAGGTTAGCTACATCGACGGCCCGCTGGCGATCATCGCCGTGGTCGACCAGTACCGCGTGAAGCGCTACTACGAGCTGAACGGGGCGCCGTTCCACAACGACCGAGCGATCAACCTGTTCATCTCGTTCTGGGACGCGACGATCGCGCTCCATAACTGCGTCGTCGCGGCGGAGTCGCTCGGCCTCGGCGGCGTCTACATCGGGACGGTCCTGTCGCAGAACCTCCAGGAGTCTCTCGGCGTGCCGGAGTACGTCGTGCCGGCCGGACTGGTGACGCTCGGCGTCCCCGACGAGGAGCCGGAGCTTCGTCCGCGGCTGCCGCTCAAAGCGGTCGTTCACCGGAACGGGTACCGAATTCCGTCCGGCGAGGACATCACCTCGTGGTATCGAGAGAGCGACGCTGCGTGGCGGGATCGGTTCGAGACCGAGCTGTCGGAAGAGCAGCGGAGCAAGCTCCTCGACCGCGGGATCGACAACCGCGCGAAGCACTGGACGATTGGCCACTACACCGAGGAGTTCACGAAGCGTGAGACGGAGGGCCTCCTCGCCAACCTAGAGCGGGCGGGCTTCCGCGTGACCGGGTCGGCGGACTAGTCCGACCTTCCGGAGGCAGTGAGGGTCGGATGCGAGAAGGTGGACGTCTTAGTCCGACGTTAGAACGTCGGGAAGCTGCTTCGCCTGTTTCACCCAGTACTTCGTCTCGGCGCGCGTCGGCGCCCGCCGGCCGGAATCAACGGCCGCCGCTGCCAGATGCGACCGCAGTTCCTCTGGGTCCCACGCCCGCAGTTCACCGACGGTCCGAATGCCTGCATCGAGAAGGAAGCGGCCGCGCTTTCCTTTGATGTCCGTGATTCTCGAGAGATCGGCGAAGAAGGCGAGTTCGTCGATGTCCGTTTGCGGGACATCGCAGCCGCGAGCCAGCTGCTCGCGCTCTCCTGCGCTCGCGGCATGCTTCAGGAGTTGCTCGGTGGTCTCGATGCCCCGTTCACGCAATGCCCCGAGTGCCGCCTGCGATGCACCGGCGAGCAGCGAGAGCTTCGGTGCCGGCCGGCGTCTCTTCTCAGGCTCCATCGCCTGCATTCGGAGGCCGAGTGCATGATCGTGGAGAGGTTTGTTCTTCGAAAGGCGGTAGTAGTTGTGCAGGCTCCAGAGCAAGGCCTTCGCCGATTCGCCCTGCGCCGAGAGTTCCTCGACGAATGACGCGATGTCGTCCGGACTCGCCTGATCGATGTCCGCTGGTTTCATGCGCGTCTCTAGAAACGCCGCGAAGCGTCGGACGGTATCCAAGTGGGCGTCGATCGTGCTCGCCGTGCGGCGTTCCTCCTTCAGGAGCCTCTCGAACTCCTCGAAAGCTATCATCTTGTCACAGTCTTCGGCTCCGGCGTCTCGATCCCGTCTCACGAAGCGCGGGACCATCTCCCGTTAGCCCGAAAGCCATGCCCAGGAAGCCGATCCCGGATGAGACCATCCTGCTGACCGGGTCGGTAGACTAACCCGATCCGACCTTCTCGATCCGGAGGACCACGTTCCCCAGCGGATCGGGGCAGACGACTTCGTTCTCGGTCGTCATCCAGTCGGCCGGGTCGAGCTTCCGCTGCATCGCCGGCAGCATCGGCAAGGCCGCCTGCAGCGCGTAGAGGCAGAACGGCTGCGGCAGGTACAGGCTGCTTCCGCGGAGGAGGGCCGTCCGGCCGACGCACATCCCTTCGAGGCATCGCCCCTCGATCCGCTCGACCGTGATCACCAAGTCATCGCGGACGGGCGGCGGGATCTCGTACGTCTCCGCGCCCGCCGCAACGTCGGTCGAGCCGAACGTGCGTTGTTCGATCCGCCAGATCGCCCTCCCCTTCGGATCGGGACATTGGACGTGTTCGACCCGGCCCATCCAGCCGGTGGCCGGATCGCCGTCGGTCAGCCGCTCCTTGGCCGGAATCATCGGGAGGAGGCTCTGCAGCGCAAACAGGCAGATCGGCCCGCCTCCGGGGAAGATCAGGCTGCCGTTCCGCACCCGGAAGGCCGTGCCAGGGACCATCGGAATCGGGCCGGTGCAGACCCCCTCGACGCGCTCGACCTCGATCCACAGCTCGTGCATCTACCCTCCCAGTCCGAGCTCCTGGAGCTTCTCCCGCGTGGGGAGCCCGGTCTCGACGTCCCAACCGCGGGCCGCGTAGTACTCGTCGAGCATCGGCTCGAGCTCGACGACCGAACCGGCCGACGGCGAGTCGGCTGGTCCGGCCGGCTCCTCGAGGAAGCGGCGCGGCAGCCTGTCGTCCGCCCGTCGGATCCCGAACCGGGCGTTGATGGCCCGCTCGGCGTTGACAATCCGCTCGCCGGCGCGGCGGACTTCCTCGCCGATCCAGTCGCCCCCGATCGCGGCGTTCAGCGCCTCGGCGGTTTCGCCCCAGTCGAGGACCTCCATGTTGTTGTAGACGTTCTTGCAGACGCCGACCGCGTCGGCGACCGCGGCCTTCTC
Organism: uncultured Thermotogae bacterium; assembly: GCA_964466035.1. GTDB lineage: Bacteria > Bipolaricaulota > Bipolaricaulia > UBA7950 > UBA9294 > JANQEA01. The sequence goes on along the minus strand of CAYXLR010000001.1, from coordinate 33,972 downwards.
TTCGTACTCCTTGACCAGAATCCCCTTCCCTCGCCAGGCGAGGCGGTCGGCCGTCTCCGCGATCCCGTACCGGCGGATCCCCTCCTCCCGGTCGCCGGAGAGCTCGAACCACGGCTCGGAGCGGAGGTGGTCGGCGCCGCGGCTGGCGACCGCGTTGCCGAGGGCGTACCCCTTCATCGCCCGGACGTCGGCCTGGAACAGCTCGAGCCCCTTGCTGTGCATCGCCAGCTCGCCGCCGACGCCGAGCTTCTCCGCGGCGGCACGCACGCCGTCGGCGAGCGCGTCGCCGAACCCTTCCCGCCGCGCGATCCGCTCGATCAGCGCCAGGACCGTCTCGCCGCTTCCGAACGACAGGTCGAGGCCGTCCGCGGCGCCGCGATCGAGGATCCCTCGCTCCGCGCATTCCATCGCCCACGCGATCCCCTCGGACGTCGCGATCGCGTCGAGCCCGAGCCGGTTGCAGCGGTCGACCGCGTACAGCGCGAGCGGCAGATCCGCGTTTCCGACGCGGGCGGTAAAGCCGGCGAGCGGCTCGTACTCCGGCCCTTCGAACCGCAGGCCCGGGAACCGCGGATCGTCGACCTCGACGTACCGGCTGCAGTGGACCGGACAGGAGGCGCACGCCATCGAACGGACCTTGTACTTCGCTTCGATCGTCTCCCCGGAAACCGCGTCGGCGTGCTCGAACGTCCCGGACTGGAAGTGCCGCGTCGGCAGGCCGCCGATCCGCTGCAACGCGGCGACCAGCTGCGTCGACCCGAGCCGCGAACGGATCTCATATTCCGGATGGGCGAGGATCGCCTCGCGCAGCCGAGCGCAGAGGTCTCGGAAGCGGGCCGGATCGGCGATCGGTACCGCGCCGGTTCCCCGGACCGCGACCGCCTTCAGGTTCTTCGACGCCATCAGGCGACCCATGCCGGTCCGCGCCGCCGCGCGGACGAGGCCGGCGAAGATCCCAGAGAAGGCGACCCCGTTTTCGGCCGCCGGTCCGACGACGGCGACCTGGACGTTCGGATCGTTGAGAAGCGCGTGGATCGCCTCGGTTGCCTCGACCGTGTCGAGTCCCCACAGACCGCGTCCGTCGACGAACTCGATCCGGTCGTCGTCGATCCGCAGCACCGTCGGCTCCGCCGCCCTCCCGGTGATGACGAGCCGGTCGATCCCGGCGAGCCGGAGCTCTTGCCCGAAGAAGCCGCCGGCGTTCGAGTCGCCGAGGATTCCGGTCTGAGGCGATCGGCCGGAGACGTTGAACCGGGCCGCGCTCGGAAAACCCGTCCCGACGAGCGGACCGACGCCGAAGACCAGCGGCGCATTCGGGGAGAGCGGATCGAGCCGCGGGGACAAGGAATCGAACAACGCGGCCATGTTCGCCCCGCGTCCGCCGAGGAACCGTCGCGCGACCCGTCCGTCGGGAGGCTCCCGCGAAACGCGCTTCCCGGTCAGATCGATTCGGCAGACGGATCCCATGCGTGCAGTGTAGCCGCCTCCGCGCTCCGATCCACGTTCCGAGAGCCGCTACGGCGGTCCCTCGGCACCGCCGCGCAGCTCCAGCTCGTAGACACGGTTCGTCCAGACGAGGCGCATCCCGGCCCGCTCGTAGAGGCGGGTCGCCCCGGTGAGGCTCTCCGAGTCGACGCCGAGCTCCACGTTCGGAACGCCTCGGTCGTAGAACGCCCGGAAGGCGTGCCGAAGCAGCGCCGTCGCCAGGCCGCGGCGCCGCCACGCGCGGCGCACGCCGAGCCCGTCGACGAGGCCGGTCGACCGGTCCTCGCCGGCGAGCGGATAGCACTGGCAGAACCCGGCGATCCCGCCGGAAGCGTCACAGGCGAGGAACCAGAGATCGGTGTCGAAGTCCTCGTCCTCGTGGATCCACTGCCTCCACTCCTCGAGCTCCTCTTCGAACGGCGCCTCGACGTACCCCCAGTGATCCCGGGAGACGTCGACCATCGCCTGGACGGCGGCCCGATCGTCCTGCCCCGCGACGAGCGGGCGGACGGCGATCCCGTCCGGCCAGACCGGCGCGGGCGGCGGCTCCGCCATCTCGATCCGCATGCGGTGGAAGCTCCGGACGTGCCGGAAGCCCGCCGCCTCCAGGCGCGCGACGGATTCGGGGTCCCCCTCGTAGGCGCCCTGGGTGAAGACGACCTTCGCGTCCGGCGACGCCTTCTCGGCGCCCGCGCGCGCGCGCTCGACCGCCCATTCGATCAGCCGCTTCGCAACTCGTCCGTCCGAGCCCGGGGCGACGCGCAGCCGGCTCGAGATTCGAACGTGCGGCGCTTGGTCGTACACCTCGCACCAACCGACGATCGCTCCATCGGAGGAGAGGACGACCTGCGAGTCGGTTCGGGGATCGAAGGTCGGCGATTTCCATTCGACGCGGATCTCGTTCTCGGTGCGCAGGGCCTTCCCGACCGCGCGTCGGGTGTGGGCCGCGTCGAGCGCGGCCAGCTCGGGGATGTCCTCGGCCGACGCCGCGCGGGCCGTGTGGCCATCAGGAAGTCGAGGTCTCATGCTCTTGCCTCCGAGCGTATCGACCGTTCCTCCCCAAGCGGTTCGGGAGGACTACGAGGATCGACCGCCGGATTCTACGCGATGCCTGAAGCGACAGCCAGATCGGGAGTTCGGATTGCCGTCGGCCTAGATGCCAAGATCGAGGCCGGACACGTACCGGAGGAACTCGAGGGGAAGCGCCGGGTGGTCGAGCGGGATCGCCGAGGGAAGCCGCGCGTCCGGCGGTACTTCCTCCCCTTCCAGGCGGACCGTCCCCTCTCCGCCGAGCTGGATCGTCATCGGCGTCTCCGCCGGCTCCAAGCCGCCCTCGACAGTCCCCGAGAACTCCCCAAAGAACGGGAACGCTTCACCGCCGAACTCGATCACGGCCCGCTGCGTCCCGACGAACACGTCGCCCGCCTGAAGGGGGATCAGGCTCTTCCGGCGCGCGTAGAGGAGGCCGCGAATCTCGATCGGTTCGCCGTCGGCCGACCTGCCTGCGGCCGCGTACCCGACCCATCCTTCGCTGATCAGCGTCGTGATGCCTCGGGCTCCGAAGCCGCAGAGCGTCCCTTCGGCCGAGAACGACACGGCCTCCCCGTCGAGCGCGACCTCTCCTTCCATGTGAATCTCTCCCGCGATCGTCGCGAGGATCTCCAGTCCGGAGAGCCAAGCGACGAGCGTCCCCGCCCCGGTGACGTCCGCCGTGAACGCCTGGGCGTACGCGCCCTGAAAGAACGGCACCGCCACGGCCACCGCGACAAGCACGCCACATCGAATGAAGGTCCGTCGACGCATTCCGCTCCGACAGTAGCGGACGACGGCTACCCCCACAAGGTCGCCACGCGGGCCACGAACCGACGAGCTGCTTCACGACCGCCGCGCGAATCCCGGCCGAGCGGTTCCGCGCGATCCCGAGAGATCGCTCGGGCATTCGGGGCCGACACCGGGGCGAGAACGCTCGTCATGACCGGGGAGGACAACATCCTCTTTCCTCCCGAGGAGGGACGAGCTCTGGCGAGGCGGCTTCCCGACGCGGAGTTCCTGCTCGTCGCCGGCGCAGCGCACTCGGTGCACATGGAGTTCCCGGTCCCGTTCGTCGGCGCTGTCGTACGATTCTTGAGCGGCCGCGAGAGCGAGTAACGGAGCACGTCCACAGGAGCGGATGCGAGGCGGTGGGGCAACGGGCGCCTCCGACACTCCGGGTCGGATTCGAAAGGGGGCGGCATGAGCGACCGAATCACATGGAAACGGGTACACCCGATGCACGTACTGACGGCACGCAGGCAATTGGCCGACCAGGGCGAGGTCGTTCGGACGCTGGCCGACCTGTTGCCCGGTGTCGCCGACGTCATCGCCGGACCTCCGATCGCTCTCAAGCTCGGCTTTCCCCGCGACGGGAAGACCGATTTCGAGCTCGCGTTCCCGGTCCGTGAGCCGGCGACACGAGATGGGTTCGTCGCCAAGACGCTCCCGTCCCTGCCGGTGTTCTCGATCACCCACGTCGGACCGTTGACCGGCGGCCCCGAGGGGACGAACCTCGCCGACACGTGGAAGGGGTTCGCGGAGTTCATCGGCTCCCGCTCGATCCTCGTCGGCGACGACCCGACGCGGTTCCTCTACCACGAGGGGCTCGATACCGTCGGGACCGAGAACGAGCGGTTCGTCCTCGAGGTCCAGTATCCCTACCACCTGCCGATGTGGCTCGACGCGCTGGAGGCGGGCGTCACTCAGTACGCCGGTCCGGAGGCCGCCGCCCGCGTCATGGCCGGAAGCGAGGGGCTGGCCGATGCGCTCGACGGTCGTCTCGCCGCCGAATGGGTCCAAGCGGCCGTCGAGCGACTCGATCGCGAGGTCCCGGACGAGCGAGAGCGCGCCTGCATCCTCAACGGCTGCGCCCATCACTACATCGTCCAGAGCGGCGACCTCCTCAAAGCTGCGTGGGACGAGGTCGGCCACGACCTGCGCGCGCTGGTTCGGAAGCTCACCGACGAGCCGTTCCTCGGGGGCAAGTACTCGCTCGACGAGTCGGGCGAGGAGCCGCTCCTGATCATCGAACGTCGGCCGGCGCGGCAGGAGACCTACGATCAAGCCACCGACCCGGCGGAGAAGCGCTACCAGGCGTGCTTCTGCCCGCTCGTGCGCGACGCCATCCGCGACGGGAAGGCCGTGTCGCGAAGCTTCTGCCACTGCTCCGGCGGCTGGTACGCCCAAGAGTGGGAGATCGTGTTCGGACGCAAGCCGGAGGTGCGGCTCGTGCAGACGATGCTCGAGGGCGCGGACGCGTGCCGCTTCGCGGTGAAGATCCCTCCGGGCTTTCTATAGGGTTTCCGGCGAACGAACGCCGCAAACGGAACCCGACGTCTTTCGTCCTCCGGATCGCACTTTTGAAGATCCAGGCCCCTCACGTCACCCGAACTGCGGTAGGCTTGAGGTTCCGCCGGATCTCTCGACACCGGCGGACCCTCCCCCTGGAATCGGCCGATCGTTTCGCCGAGGATTGCCCCGGAGGACCTGGCGTACGATGTTGGAATGGATCGGACTGAGCCAAACGGCGGCGGTGTGGATCGCCCTCGTCTCGACGGGGATGCTCATCGCCGCGCTGATCGCCGTGCCGCTTCTGGTCGTTCGGATCCCGGCCGACTACTTCGCGCATCCGCGCCGCTCCGGTGCCGCGTGGAACCGCAAGCGCCCGTGGTTCCGGTGGGTCTGGCTGGTCGCGAAGAACGCCCTCGGCGGCGCCCTACTCGTCGCCGGGGCTCTGATGCTCGTCCTGCCGGGCCAGGGCCTGCTGACCCTGCTCATCGCCGTCGCCCTGCTCGACTTCCCCGGCAAGTTCCGGCTGCAACGATGGGTCGCGACGCGGCGCGGCGTGATCGACTCGATCAACTGGATCCGGAAGAAGGCGGGGAAGGAGCCGCTTACCCTCAAGCTCTAGCCGGCGACCTTCTGCGACGGCGCGGGCTTCCCCTCGAGGTAGACCAGACGCGCCAGGAAGACCGCGAGGAGGAGCGCGAAGTGGCAAAGGATCGACGGGAGCGCGCCGCGCGTGGCGGGCACGAACCACGAAGTCAACGCCGACAGCGCAACGAAACCCGTCGTCCCCACGAAGACCAGAACCAGCTGCCGGCGGCGGCGCGGATCTCGACAGGTCATCGCGCCGTAGCCGGAGAGCAGAATCATCCCGGCGAGGCCGATCCAGTAGAACCACGCGTAGACGAGGAAGCGCGGCATCCCGTGAGCGTAGCGTGCGTAGACCGCGTTGCAGACCGACGCCGCGGCGAACGATCGATCGAACAGAATCCAGACCACGACCCCGGCGGTCGCGGCGAGCATCCCGTAGGCCGACGCGCTAAGAAGCCGCGATGAACCCCGGCGAAGCTGCGCGATCAGCAGCAGACCGAGCGCCGGAAGCGGCGTCACGATGAGGAACGCCAGTCGAGGCAGGAACCCGGCCACCGCGACGTCGTCGCAGATCGCGATCTCGGCGAGTTGGTACCCGGCGAGCAGCAGAAGGATCGCCCCCGTCGTCCCCACGACGCCCCGGGAGCCCGGTTTGAACCGGGTCGCGAAGGCCCACCCGGCGACGAGGACCTCGAAGACCGCCGTGGCCACGGCAAGGATCGGCGAGTACTCCATGCGATTCCCCCCTCAACGCGGCCATTCTGGGGACGAACCGCTCGGAAGTCCAGCCGGTCCTCGAGGCGAAACGTGCCGCGAGAACGACGAGGCCTAGTACGGCAGCTCGTCGGGACGGACGTCGACGTAGTCCGGCTCGGGATCGACGTCGAATCGAACCACTCGGATCGTCTCCCGCCCCTCGATCAGCGCCTTGCAGACCCGATGCATCCCGTCCATCACCCGGCCGTCTCGCGACGGGACGATCGGACGGCTCAAGTCCGTCTCGCTCATCAGCTTGGCATGCAGCGCGACGCGGCGGCAGGTCGGTTCCTGCTCCTCGTGGTCGAACCAGAACGTCTCGTCGAGTTCGTGGATCTCCGACAACGGCACCTCGATCGGGACGAAGTCCCGCGATGCCTCGACCAGGCGATCGACGTCCCACGCGAGAAGCCCGCACTCGGTTCGCCGGAAGTAGTACTGCTTTCGCACACGCTCACTGTATCCCGTCGGCTTGCGGGGTTCGAGACGGCGCCTGGGCCTACCGTTCGGTAGAGTCCCCGAAGTGCTTCCGGATGACTCGCAGCAACCGCCTCCGCTCCTCGGGGATCCCTTCCCCCAGGCGCAGGGCCGCAATGACTGGTCCCCAACGGATCACGTCGCTCCACACGACCGTCGACCCGCGAAGGTAGACTCGTCTGTAAGCGACCAGAAACAGTCGACGGAAGAGGGCGGTGATCAGCCGCTCGATCCACCGGGTCCCCGGAGGCGGCGTGGCGCAGCGAAGGAGGTAGGCCGTCCGCGCTACGTCCGCGGCGCGACACCCCGACGTCGCCGGCCCCCAGTCGATGACGACCGGCCCGCGATCGCTCATCAGCACGTTGTCCGGGTGGAAGTCGCCGTGGCAGACGGCGTCGGCGGTCCACAGCCGATCGATCGTCGCACGGATCCGATCCGCGACATCGGATCCGATCGTTCCCGAGATCCGGTCGAGCACGCCGTGAAACCTCTCGCGCTGCGACGGAAGCCCCTGCGCCGTCGAAGCGTGCATCGCCAGGTGCAACCGGGCGAATCCCCGCGCAGTGCGCCAAAGCCGCCAGGGCCGGGCCGTCAACACTTGAAGCATCGACGAGCCGTCGATCCGATCCATGACAAAGCCGAACCGACCGCCGATCTCGATGAGCCCGTCGTCCGATTCCGCCCGATGAACGCCCGGAGAGCCGAGCCCCGCGCGCTGGACGCTCCGATAGACCTCCATCTCGTGACGGACCCATTCACGCGACGTGCCCTCGCGGAACAGTCGTAACGCGCGACCTTCTCCCCACGCGAAGATCTCGGCCGTTCGTCCCTCGCCGATCCGCGTCAGCTCGCGGACGACAGGCTCCCGTTGATCGACCATCAGTCCTCGCGCGCGAGCGCCACGGCGCGGACCGGGGAGGCCTCGATCCCGCGCAGCTTGAGCGGAAACGCCGCGAACAGGATCTCGCCCTCCACCGGGAGCAGCGCGCGAAGGTTGACCAGCCCCTCGACGATCGGCACGCCGGCCCCGCAGAGGATCTCGTGGGCCGGATACGACGGCTTCCCGTCCGTCCTGCCGTCGACGCTCGGCGTGTCGAGGCCGACCAACCCGACGCCGCGGTCGACCAGCAGCTGCGCCGCCTCAAGCGTCATCGATGGAAACCCCTCGTAGTAGTCCGCCGTCCCGGCGCGGTCCTCCCACCCGGTCGAGAAGAGCACCGCTCGTCCGGCGCAATTTTCCGGAACGGAGTCCGCATCGATCCGGGGGGATCCGACCGGCACGACAATCGCCGGGAACAACCGAAGCGGGACGCCGGCGGCATCGGCGCCGCCCGGCGCGAAGTGCAGCGGCGCGTCCAAGTGCGTCCCGCCGTGCGGATCGAAGTCCGAGAAGCGCGTGAGGGTGGCGAGATCGCTTCGGACGTCCTGCCGCTCGGCCGTCCACGTCCGAACCGTCCCCGGATAGCTCAGGCTCTTAGCGTCCAGCGTCTGCGTCAGATCGATGAGGGTGAACATGCGGCCCTCCAATAGGCTAGGATCCCAAAGGGTACACGACGAGGACCCGGTCAGGGCGTCCCGGTCGAAGCCCTGGTCTGGGCATCGCCGCTGGGTTCCGGGTCACGGCTTGCGCGCCGCAACGATGACGTACCAATGGGTCGACCGCTCCTCCCCATCGACGGTCTCCAGGCGCAGCTTCGACCGCTGCTCGCTCGACAGGCCGTCGAGGATCGCGCGGATCTCCGCGACGTTCTCCGACGACACACGGTCGGTGAGCGACGTCACCGGCCGGTGCTTGGTGTACGGCTCGACAAGCTCGACGGAAAACCCGCCGCTCTCCAAGAGGGCCCGCCAGCGACCGGGGCGATACTGACGGACGTGCGATGCATCGTGCAGGCAGTCCAGCCGATGCATCGTCTCGTCGACCCAGTCGTCTTCGGGAACGCTCCGATCGTCGATCAGCAGCATCCCTCCAGGCCGAAGTGCGCGTTTCATCTCGGCCAACGCCCGACGGATGTCACGGAAGTGATGCGCCGCGCGGCGACACGTGACCAGATCGAACGATCCGTCAAGCGCGCGCGGCAGTTGGTGAACGTCCGCCACGCGGAACGTCACATTGACGATCTCCCTCTCCCGAGCCAGTCCGCGCGCCTCGCCGAGCATCTCCTCGGTCAGGTCGAGACCGACGACCTCGCGGACGAACGGGGCGAACGCCAGCGCGGTGTGCCCGGTGCCCGTTCCGATGTCGAGCACGCGCCAGGCCGCCTTCGGATCGGCGATCTCGACCAGCCGGTCGAGCACCGCTCGATCGGTGTGCGCCGGGCTGGTCGTGTACAGGTCGGCGCGCTCGCCGAAGATCGCCCGTGCCCGCTCCTCGTAGCTCGCCTCCGCTCGCCCCGTCTCGCCGTTCTCGACCATCCGCGCACCCTCCCATTCTCATTGACGCCATTCGATCCCCGCCCCGTCTCCGAAGTCGCTCGTCGCGTCGAGCCTTTGGCGGTCCAGAACGACACGGACCCCGTGGACAGACGCCGAGGCCGGCGTGTAGCTTCGCTTCGCGGTGCCTCCGGCGCAACCTGCCTCCACGGACGGACGACCGAGCGGGTTCCTTTTCCGCACCGCTTCGGAGGATACTATTCCTCGGGACGTCCGAGCCGTCGCAATTCGGCCGGGCGCGTTTTGCGAGGACACGTGCGAGGAGGCTTCCTTGATGCGTGAGATCATCGACGTTCTCGATCTGCTGGACGATGCACGGGTCGACGGTGCGGCGGTCCGCGAGTTCCTCCGCTCCGCCGGAGCGGCCGAGACGCACGTCGAACGCGTCCACGGAGACCGCGGGTTTACCGACTTCGTCCGCGCGACGATCGGGCCCGAGGAGCGGGCCGGTCCAACGCTCGGGATCATCGGCCGCCTCGGCGGGATCGGGGCACGACCGGATCGCCTCGGGCTCGTCTCGGACGCCGACGGCGCGATCGTCGCGCTGGCGTGCGCGGCGAAGCTTGCGAAGATGGCGGACCGCGGGGACCGACTGCCGGGGTGCGTGATCGTCGCGACGCACGTATCGCCCCGATCGCCCGTCATCGCGCACGAGCCGACTCCGTTCATGGGCGCGCCGGTCGACATGGCGACGATGAACCGGTACGAGGTCGATCCTCGGATGGAGGCGATCCTGTCGGTCGACGCAACGAAGGGGAACTGGGTCCTCAACCGGCGCGGCGTCGCGATCACGCCGACGATCAAGGAGGGTTACATCCTTCCCGTCAGTCCGGACCTTCTCGAGATCGTCCGGCACGTCACCGGCGAGCCGCCGGCCGTCCTCCCGATCGCGACCCAGGACGTCACCCCGTACGCCGCGGGGCTCGACCACGTGAACAGCATCCTCCAGCCGGCGACGGCGACCCCGTCGCCCGTCGTCGGTGTGGCGACCACCGCCGCGATCCCGGTTCCGGGGTGCGCGAGCGGTGCGAACGACCCGCTCTCGCTCGACCAGGCCGCCAGGGTCTGCCTCGCGACCGCCCTCGCGTTCACGGCGGGGCGGTGCCGCTTCTTCGACGAGGAGGAGTTCGAGCGGCTCGTCGAGCGATACGGTCCGATGACGCATCTCCAGGGGCTCGGGCGCGAGGAGAGGTAGAGCGGCTTCGGCAGCGCGGCATCGCAGTCCGGTTTCGAAAAGCCCGGCCCCCATCGCCCCAGCGCGTCTGGCCGAGACCGAGGGCACGGTCCCTGTTGCGCATCCCGGAGCCCCCCCCCGACCGCCCCGACGGGCTACTCTCGCCCAGCGCGGATCTTAGGCCAAGCACGAAGGATCTCGTCGCTCAGCGGGACCGGTCGCCCGGTCTTCTTGTCGAGGAACACGACCGTGACTTCGGCGTCGACGCAGATCTCGTCCGACGAGGCGAACCGCGCCTGCTGCGCGATGACGATCCTGCGGCGACCGGCGCGGACCACGTCCGCCGAGATCTCGAGGACGTCGCCGGCGCTCGCCGGACGCCGGTAGGAGATCGACAGCCGAACGACGACGGGGAAGATCCCGTGCGCGTCGAAGAAGTCGGCATCCAGTCCCCGCTCCTCCAGATGCGCCCAGCGCGCCTCCTCCAGAAGCTCCAGGTAGCGGGCGTTGTTCACGTGACCGAACCGGTCCTCGTGGTAGCCGCGCACCGTGACCCTCGTCGTCGTCATTCGATCGACTCTCCCCGATCCCACCGGAGCGTTTGGGTAACGCGCATCACATTCGTCCCGCCGGCACGAGCCCCGGTGAGGCCGGCGAGCAGAAGAGCGGAGAATGCGCGATGCATGCGGACCTCCTCGTGACTCGACACGAAAAGAGTACTCGGTCGGAGCGGCCGATGCCCCCCGACCGCTGGACCCGGCGGACACGCGCCGACCGCGTCTCTCGCGCTATCATCGCGACCACAACGGAGGAGGGAACCATGAAGAGATCGCTCGGACGAAAGACGCTGATCCTGCCGTCGCCCGCGTGGGTGGTCGGCACGTACGACGCACAGGGAGAGCCGAACGGGATGACGGCGGCGTGGGGCGGGATCTGCTGCTCGAAGCCGCCTTCCGTCTGCGTGTCGATCCGAGAGGCGACGTACACGTATCAAGCGATCGTCGATCGGCAGGCGTTCACCGTGAACGTCCCGGCCGCCGATCAGGTGAAGCAGGCCGACTACCTCGGCATCGCATCCGGCCGCGACGTCGACAAGTTCGCCGTTGCAGGCCTGAGCGCCGTTCGGGCCGAGCACGTCGACGCTCCGCTCGTCGACGAGTTCCCGCTGAATCTGGAATGCGCGCTGATCCACACCGTGAAGATCGGGCTACACACGCTGTTCGTCGGCGAGATCCGCGACGTCAAGGCCGAGGAGTCGATCCTCAACGAGAAGGGCCGTCCGTCGATCGAGAAACTCAGCCCGCCGATCTTCTCGGTCGGCGAGGCCGCGTACTACGCCGTCGGCGCCCCGCTCGGCCCGGCGTTCACGATCGGAAAGGACCTCGGCGACATCAAGTAGGAAGGCGTGCAGCCCGGAGCGGGTCGGATCGTCCGCTTCCGCGGCCGCGCGGATCAGGGGGCCGCCCGAGGCGATCACGTTGTCCTCGGTGTCGTACCTCCGAGACCAGATCTCGTTTCCCTCTTCATCGGTTCGGACGATGTACG
>CAYXLR010000001.1:0-22093 GCA_964466035.1 uncultured Thermotogae bacterium | reverse complement strand
TCGTACCTCCGAGACCAGATCTCGTTTCCCTCTTCATCGGTTCGGACGATGTACGCGTTGCTCCGCCCGGCGAAGCCGGCGTACCCGGCCGCACCGGGATCGGCCACGACATCGTTCGGATCGACGGAGTTGCCGACAATGACGTACCCGCCGTCCGCCGTGCGAAGCAGCTTCCCGCCGAACTCGTCCAGCGGGGTACCGAATGACCACGACCACCACTCCGTTCCGTCCTCATCGACACAGAGCAGGTAGACGTCGAGGTCCGACCCGGGCGCGGATTCGATCGTTCCGGCGACCATGTACCCGCCGTCGCACGTGGCAAGCACCGACTGTCCGCTGCAGGATCGATCCCCTCCGTACATGCGCTCCCAAACGATTTCCCCGTCGGCGTCCAATCTCAGGAGCAGCAGGTGGCCGATCATCACCGGTTCGTACTGCGTGACCGTATCGCCGACGATCAGGTAGCCCCCGTCTTCGAGCAGCAGGACATCGTACGCCAGTGCGTCCAGACCGCTTCCGTACGTCCGCGTCCACGTCTCACTCGCAGCGGCCAGCGCCGGAATCATGAGGCCGGCCAGCGCGCCCAGCAAGAGCTTCTTCATTCCGCCTTCCATCACTCCTCTTCCCCTTCCAACGAGAAGGTGTGGACGGCTTCCGTGTCCTGCTCGATGACGAGGTGCGCTTCGAGCTCCGCGAGGTCGTAGACGATCGACCAACGCGTCATCGGCGTCGAGACCGCCTGCAGCAGGTCCGCCGCCTCGTCCGCCGACAGCGCGCCGCCGCGCTCGCGCAGCGTGGCCTTGATCAAGTCGTACCGCCAGCAGTTCCCCGCCGGGTTCCCCTCCGTCAGCACCACCGGGAAGTTCGTCCCGAGCTGCCACGGGGACTCCCCGCTGCTTCGAAAGATATACATCTCGCCGTCGTGGTACTCGACCAGCGCAGCCGCGGGGGTTCGGTCGGCGATCAGGTAGTGGGTGTTCGGCCCGCCCTGGCTGACCGGATTGATCCCCTCCAGGAACGCGATCGCCTCTTCGACCGTGGCCGCGGCCTCGAGGACCTCGCGCATCAGGCGGAGATCCCCGACGTCCCGCTTGTCCGGATCGCTCGGATAGCCGCACTCGTAATCGACCGACGCCATCCCGATCGCCACCCCCCTCTCGTTCATCCCGTCGAACGTCAGGAACGGGGCATCAAGCAGCGGAAGAAGCTCGTCGACGGACGCGGTGTCGAGTCGGTCGATCGCCTCCTCGTCAACCAGGTAGGCGATGTCGATCGACATCACAGATCGGTGCCCTTCCTCGGGTTCGAGGAACAGGACGAGGATCGGGCTGTACTCCCAGTCGAAGTTGCGGCCGAACATCGGCCGTTCTGCGTCCCCGACCGCCGCAAACAGGGAGCAGGCCCACTCGCGTCTGAGCGACGCGGCTTCGTTCTGCAGCTCGGACGCCCGGACGTACGGCCCGAAGTAACGCATCGTGTAGACCGGGTAATCGTCGATCTTCTCGAGCGTCGACAGCGTCGCGATCACGTTCTCCGGAACGTCGGTCATCGCGATCGCCTCGAAGCCCTCGCGAACGCGCGCCGTGTCGATCGATCCGTAGCGATCCTCGCTGGATGAAGCCATCACGAGGGGGACCCCCGCCGCGTCGTCCACTCCTTCTCCAAGGCGGATCGCGCCCGTACCGATCAGGATGCCGAATGTGATACACATCACAATCAGCGCCCCGATCGACACCGCGACCCAGGAACGCGTGCCTCGCTTCATCCTGTCCCTCCTTCGTCCACGCCGTACGGTGGCCAACGGGTCACCGCGCCTTCTCGACCCTTCTCGTACTCCCTCCTGCGGATTCGATCGATCGCATCGTCGATCCATGCCAGATAGGCGTAGCGCATGCGAACGGCCGAATCGAGCGTGAGCCAGTGGAAGAAGTCGACGCGTTGCGGCTCATCGTGCTCGTACTCCGGCGCCAGCCGGTACCGCTCCGGGAACGAGGCCAGCACGGTCAGGACGCGCTTCCGCTTCGCCTCCAGCAGGCGAATCGCTTCTTCGTCGCTCAGCAGCCCGGCGAAGAAGAGCTGCACCAGGAAGGCGTTGCGAGACGGAGGTCCCGGCTGGCAATCCTCCATCCAGCGGTAGAACGCGTCGCGCCCCTTTGCGCTGATGCTGTACGGCTTTCGGTCCGGGCGGTCCGCTTGCGCGACGACCTCTTGCGAGACCCATTCGCGCTCTCGCAGCTTGTCGAGCGTCCGATAGATGCGGCTTTGATCGGCATACCAGAACCCGGAGACCGATCGATCGAACCGTTGTTTCAGGTCGTAGCCCGTCTTCGGACCGACCTCGAGAAAGCCGAGGATTGCGAATTCGAGGGACACCATCGCCTCCTTGCATTCGTGTACGCACTGGGTATTATATGCGTACGCATATATCCTGTCGAGCCCGGCGGGTCCGCGGGCGAAGACGCCGGGCCACGATTGACCCGGGTAGAGAGCGGATCGTCCCGCCAGAGAATAGGAGCCTCTCGTGGTGTCGAAACCGATTGGCCGCAGTGTCCTCGCCTTCGCGGGAATCGTTGCTGCGGCGTTGATCACTCCGTTGTCGTTGCTCGCCTTCAGCGGCTTCGTACTCGCGAGCGCGTCTACTGAGCTCACCGGACCCTACCTCGGCCAGGTACGGCCGGGAGGCACGCCTCGTCTCTTTGCTCCGGGCGTTGTCTCCAATCGAGCGAACTTCGAGCACAGCGCCGCGGTGCTCTCACCGGACGGACAAGAGCTGTTCTGGTGCACGAGCGTCAACATGAGGACCGACCCGCCAGGAGAGGGGCAGCGGCTCTACTTCATGCGGCAGGTGGATGGCGTGTGGACCTCACCCGAGATCGCCCCGTTTACTGAGGGCATCACGCTCCCGGTGCAGCGCCCGGTCTTCTCGCCGGACGGGAGTCGCCTGTACATCGAGTACTCCAGCAATCCGATCGCCGAGGACGACAGCGACATCTACGTGGTCGAGCGAGAAGGGGACGGCTGGTCCGCTCCCGTATCCGTCTCTCCTGTCATCAACACAGGCGCCATGGAGCGACTGCACTGCGTGACCCCCGATGGATCGCTGATCTTCTCGCGGGATCCCTTCACGAGCCGCGAGGGGGTCTACATCACCAGGCTCGTGGAGGGTGCCTTCACCGAACCCGAGAAGCTGGGAGAACCGTTCGACTCCGCTGCCCATGAACTCGCCATCGTGATCGCGCCGGACGAATCCTACCTGCTGACTGACGTTACGAGGAGCGGGATGACCGACGAGCTGTACGTGAGCTATAGGCAGCCCGACGGCTCCTGGACCGAGAGGATCCGAGCCCCGTACGAGTGCGGCGGCTTCCTGGCGCTTTCGCCCGACGGCGAATACCTGTTCTTCCTCGGCGAGGGCATCTACTGGGTCGATACGTCCTTCGTGGAGGAGCTGAGAACACAGGCGAACGCTGCCGGCTAGGCAGACTGTGGCGTTTGGCGAGTCTCACGAGTGCGCGACCGGTGCCGAAGGCAGGTTCCTGGCAACACGACAGAACAGAAGGAGGAACGGTATGACGTGCAGTTCCGTTCGGCGCACACCGTGGGTAGCTCTTCGACGATTGGCGGGACGAGTCTTGCTCGTTGTTGTCAGTCTCGGATGGATGGCATCCGTCACGGCCGCCGCGTCCGCCACGATCAGCGCGGACAACGTGTGTTCGCTCCGGGAATCAGCGCGATTCGATGTCGGCATGCGCGTGTTCGAGCTGGTGTTCCTCTCCGATACGCGGCTCGGCCTCGCCGACTCCGAGCGCGCCTCCTTCTGGGACCTGGAGTCGGCAGAGCCACGAGTCGAGTTCACACAGTCCGAGATCGGACGGGTCATCGGCGTGTCCCCCGACAAGCAACTCTTGGCCATCTACGCCCCATCGCGACACCTCGAGATCTGGACCGTCGATCCGTTGGAGAAGCGGATCGATCTGTGCACGATCGAAGACACCGAATGGCCGAGCGCCGCGTTCTCGCCGGACGGACGGCTCCTCGCCGTCACCAATCGCTGGAACGACATCGAGATCTGGGATCTCGAGGAACAGACGCGAATGCACAATGGCGTGGGGCATCACTCGAACATATTCGCGTTGGCCTTCTCCCCGGACGGCCGGTGGCTCGCCTCGGGCGGCGGGACGTCGAGCCGCGACGACGCCGGGGCGTCGTTCCTCGGCGTCTGGGACGTCACTACGGGAGATTCGGTCGCGAGACTCGCCACGGCCGACCTCGGCGACAACCACGACCTGACGTTCACACGCGATGGCTCCCGCCTCATCTCGGCCGGGCAACGCCGCATGCTCGCCTGGGACACGGCCACGTGGGAGCGCGTCTACGACAGCGGCGCTTCCTATCCCGGAAGCTACGGCATGTCGCTGTCTCCGGACGGGACGCTGCTGGCGATCGCCACCGACAACCGCAGGCTTCGCATCGTGGGGATCGATGACTTGCGGACCGTACGGGATCTCTACGTGGGCGTCGAACTCATGGACGTCGCCTTCTCCCCGGACGGGACGAAGCTCGCTTCGTCCTGCACCGACGGCACGGTTCGAATCTGGCGGGTTCCGTAGCTCCGTCCCTCCTGAACGAATCGCCGTTTCACCGGTCCGCGATGCGCGGCCGTCACATCGAGGAGCCGTCCGGTGAACCCGTCCGCTCGTCGTCGCCGAATTCGCTCACGGATTCCGTCAATCGTCGCAAGCGTTGCGACATCGTCCGGAACCGCCAGGCACCGAGTGCCACGACGCCAGCGCCGACCGCGAGGAGCAGTGCCCCGAGAATCCGGATGAAAACGTTGCCCCAGAAGAACTTCATGAGGGTCCCTCCTGCCGCCAGGAGCGCGATCGCCGTGCGGATGTACGCGAGCAGCGTCCGCTCGTTCGCGAGCGCCGTTCTATCTCGCGCCAGGTGATCGCGGAGGATCATCCGGTCCGGATCGATCTCTCGGTAGTCCATGAGGGCAGCCTTTCCGTGGATTCGCTCTACGCTATCGATACCCAGCCGGCGGTTCAAGACCACGGCCCCGGCAAATGCTATCCGGCTCCGAGGATCTTCGCGAGCCACTCTCGAAGCATCTCGCACGTCCAGGTGTCATCGATACGGACCATCACGAACCGATGCGCCGCCGGATCGTCGAGCACGGTGCCTCCCTTCCCCTAATCGTCCTCCATCCTACCTCATGTCGGCCGGCGCTCGAACCGCTCTCAACAGTTCGCCCCCCCCCCCGATCGTTGTATGAGCGAGAAGGGAGGGAAGGCATGAACGAGGCGATCGTGACCGAGATGATGCGGCTGCTCATGAAAGAGCGTCTGGCGCGGGCGGAGCGGGCGCGTGGGGTGCGCTCCGCCGTGGATCATCGGTCCGCGCGCGGGGCGGAGCGGACGAAGGCACCGCGAACGGTGTGCCGAAGGTCCGGGCAGGCGGCATACTGATGAGCAAAGGTCATCGCGTCGTCGGACGACGCGAGCCGCGAAGGAGGGACGGAGCGCGCTGTGGACGTCGGGCAGTTCCAGCCACCGAGCATCGCCGACCTGTTCGAGGCGTCGCGGGATCGGCTGTTCCGGTACGCCCTCGCCCTCTGCAAGAGGCTCGACCGGGCGGACGATCTGGTCCAAGAGACGTTCGTCCGCGCGCTGCAGCACACGCAGACCCTTGCTCGGTTGAACGGCTTCCAGTGCGACGCGTGGCTGAAACGGGTTCTTCGCAATCGATTCTTCGACGAGGAACGCTCGAGGAAGCGGGCGGCCGCGGAGATCGCCGAGGTGATCCGTCACGCGCAGCGACCCTCGGACGCCGCGCACCTGGCCGACTTCAACGAGATCCTCGACCGGGTCCCCGCGAGGTACCGCGACGTGCTCGAAAAACGATATCGCCTCGGAATGAACAGCAGCGAAATCGGCAAAGAATTGGGACTCCCCGCCGCCACCGTTCGGTCGCACCTGCACCAAGCGATCCGATGGCTGCGCGGCGAGATGGCGAAGTCCACCCGATGAAAGGAGCAAGAGATGAGTGAAGGCAAGTCCGTCGGAAACGTCAACGTCCTCGACATCCGGAAGACGACCGAGGAGGCGATCGCGCAGATCCGTCGAATCCGCAACGTAAACATCATCCTCTATTCTCCGGCCACTGCGTCTTACCTCGGCCGACTCGACATCGGAAACATGAATACATCCATCGAGGTTCCCACTGACGTGGAGTTGAAGACGAGCATGGGGAACGTCCGGTTGTCTCCAAGCTCCGCGGAGGAGGGACAAGGCTCGACCTTCCATCTCGTCATGGGAAACATGTCGATCGAGGCGTGCTCGGACCCCGCTGCGGCCGACCGGTTCCTCGACGCGATCGCCGGCCTGGTCATCATGGGAAACGTCTACTGCCCCGCATTGCTGGCGGGGGGGCTCGAGGCGAAGGTCAAGCAACTGATGGGCAACTTCGTCAGCTATCCGGACGACGCCACGCTTGTCGCCGGGCCACTCGAGCTGACCGCTGGTTTCCTCGCAGGACTCGAGAAGCCGACCGGCTTCGTCGTCACCGGATCGCTGCTGGCGACGGAGGACGTGTCGGAGGAGTTGACGCGGAAAGTCGAGTACCTACAGATCCACGGAAGCATCCTCTGTGCCGAGGCGAACGCCGAGGCGATTCGGTCGAAGCTGCGTGGCGGCACGTCGGAGCTGACGGTGGTGCCGTCCGGCTATCGCCTCCACCAGGGAGACCTCGAGCTGGACGCCGCGACGCTCGAATCGCTCGACAAAGCGAAGCTGTTCTGCACCGGGACCGTCGTGGTCGGCCCGGACGTCGAACCGGCCTCGATCGAACGGGGTCTCGCCGGGCTCCGCGGCCTCGGGCTGATCGTCTGCCCGGAGGCGCTGAAGGACGCCGTGAAAACGAAGCTCGACCTCGTCGAGGACCGCGCCGTCTTCTACGAGGGCGACCTGTGGCTGTTCGACGAGGAACACACCTTGCACGCCTCCCGGTTCGACTACTCGGAGGGCAAGGCGACCGTGCTCGTTACCGGCGACCTGCGGATCGAGCCGGACGTCGAGCCCTCGGTGCTCGCCGATCGCTTCCACGTCGTCCACAACCTCGGTGAGATCCGTTGCACGCCGGAGCAGATGGGCGCGATCGAGGCGCGCCTCGGGATTCACGAAGGCGAGCTCCTGGATTCCACGCCGAAGGAGAAGGAGACGTTCGACATCGGCAACGCGAACATCCTCGCGCTCTAGGCCGAGATCCTCTTTCGTACGTCGCGGGGCAAGCTCTGACGGGCCTGCCCCGCTCCTTTCACTCAGCGAACAGCGCGACGGCCTCCTCCTCAGGAAGGCGGCCCGCGATTTGCCCGATCCCGCGCGCGTTCATACCGTAGTCGAAGCGGTTTGCTTCACCGAACAGGAGGTGGGTGGAATGAAACGGGGGCATCAGAAGCGTTGGATCGTCGCGTGTCTCGTCTCCGCGTGTCTGGCCGCAGGAATCGGCGGTTGCGAGTGGTTGTCCCCCGAACCGCCCGCGACCGAGGATCAGACGGTCGTCGGCGTAACGGAGGTCGGCGGACTCCCCGTCGTCGAACTGGCCGACGGACGCACCTTCCCCCTCGATCGGCTCGACGACTGGGAGGAGTACGTCGACCGTTTCGCACCGGAGGAGCCCGCCGCCGGCCCGTTGGCGATCGAGCCGAAGGACCTTCCCGAGACCGTCGACCTGAGGGCCTTCCAGACTTCGATCAAGACCCAGTGGGGAGGCACGTGCGTCCAGTTCGCCACGACCGCGGCGATCGAGGCCCGGTACGGCCGGGTCTACGCCGGCGATCTCGACCTCTCGGAGCGCTTCGGGCAGCTCGTTCAGAAGATGAGCCACCTGACCGAGGGACTCCAGCCGCAGGCCTCGTGCCGCGAGAACCAGCTCGGCGCCTGGGGCGGAGGGAACCTGACCTACCAGATGCAGATGTTCACCCGGTATCGTCTTCCGCTGGAATCCCATCTTCCGTACGCCACCATCGTCGATCCGAACCTCGATTGGGAAGCGAGCCGGTGCGCGGCGGGCACAAACCAGGACGCGATGGACGACTACAACCTCGATCCGGTGAACCTGCCGCAGCTCGCGCTTCGGAACGCGCGGTTCCGCGCCGAGCTGGCCGTCTTCTGCCCCGCGGGGTCGCTCCGCGATCCGACGTGGTACGAGACGGTGATGGCCAGCGGATACGAGGTCGCGTTCAGCGCCGCGCTGTGCGGCGCCGACCCGACGCCGATGAACGGGGTTTGGGATCCGGGGGCCGGCGGCGACTGCGGCGGCCACGCCATGCTCATGGTCGGATACCGACACACCGACCGCGTGTTCCTCGTCAAGAACTCGTGGGGACCCGCCGCGGGATTCGGCGAAGCCGGTTACACCCTGATGAGCTACGATTGGGTCGAGGGCGGGTTCGTCACGGAGGCCGGCTACTTCACCGCCGCGGCGTCGGACAGCCCGTATCCGTACCAGGACCACATGCTCCTCGGGCGATGGAACCTCGATCACGACGGGTGGAAGGGAACGCTCGACCTGTACCGCTTCTCCGGCCTCTTCTCGTCGACGGCGCTTCACGGCGAGGACGACTGGCGGCTCGGAACCTACTGGGGGCACGACGGCGTCGCCCGGCGCGTCAACGGACGGATCGACGACCACCGGATCGAGTTCTGGATCGACTGGGACGCGCCCGACCTGGACTACGGCGACCGCCAGGGGCTGCACTTCACCGGCTACGTCTTCACCCAAGACCCGGTGACCCTCGCGGGGACGATGTCGGACAACCGCGACGGCCGGACGTACGCCTTCTACGGGACCAAGGACGCGTTCCTCGCCGGAACGCCCGCCGCGGGACCGATCGGGCCGAGCTCCTTCCTCGGGCGATGGGAGATGAACCACGACGGCTGGCGGGGTGTACTCGAGTTCGACGACATCCAGTTCCCGCTGATGGCGATCATCCCGTCTCCGCAGATCACCGGAACGTACACGCCGGAAGGAGGAGCCGCGGTGCCGGTCTCCGGGCAGCTGTCGGACTCGAACCCGCGGGAGGTCTGGTTCGACGTCTACCTGGTCGGCGGGACGCAGAGCTTCCACGGGTATCTGCACTCGCACGAAGCCGGGATCCTCGCGGGAACGACCGACTGGCACGGCACGCCGTTCGGCTTCGTCGCACGGCGGGTGGGATCCGTCGAGTAGCTCCGGCGCTTTCCTTCTCAAGGTTCCGTCTCCCTCCCGGCGGGAAGCGTGCGGACCCGCGGAGGGGAAGCCCATGGGATGGAACGGAGACGGTCGATCGGCACGCTCTCCGAAGGCGCGACGCGCTCGAGGAGGGACGACGATGAAGACGCTCGTGTTGAGGGCCAGCCCGAACAAGAAGGGGAACACCGCGACGATGGCCGATCGGTTCGTCGACGGACTGAACGACGCCGGACACACCGACGTCACCACGTTCCACCTGAACGATCTCGACATCCGGCCTTGTCAGGCGTGCAACGAGTGCTTCAAGCCGCCGTACGCCGGGTGCGTCCTCGACGACGACTTCATGACGATCCATCCGGTCTTCCGCGACGCCGATCTGATCGTCTTCGCCGCGCCGGTGTACTGGTGGCACCTGTGCGCCCAGATGAAGACGTTCGTCGACCGGATGCATCCGATGCTCACCTTCGACCGGGACCACTGCCTTCCGACCAAAGACCTCGTCCTGATCACGGCGTACCTGGCGGAGGACCCGTACGGCGTCGACCTCGTCATCAAGACGTTCGAGTCGATCGCCGGATGGGCCGGCATGGGCTTCCACGCGGTCCGCTTCCACTCCGAAGCCGGGCCGGTCCACGAGGACGAGGCGAAGCTGACCGAGGCGTTCGAGCTGGGCCGCTCGTTCGCCGGCTGGGTGAAGCCCGAGCTGTCGATCCGGTGCCCGCTGAAGGAATGCGGCTTCCTGTTCCGCAGTCCCGAGCACGCCGCGAGGCACGCGGTCATGGCGGCCGGTGGAGAGCACCTCCGATGGAAGGCCGAGAACCTCTCCGCCGTCCACACGCTTCAGAACACCGAGCGGCTCGTCCGCGAGGCGCGGGCGATCGTGCGGGAAGCGTCCGACGCCTCGTAGCAGGGCAACGGCCTACCTCAATGGGTCGCGTCCCTCTGCGCCCCGCATCGATCGACGTCTACGGCACCGCGGGCGGCGCGGGCCCGCCGTCGGACGGGTCGCTCCGGTACGCCTCCCGCAGGATCTTGGCGACGGCCGGTCGCGTGAACTCCTCCGGGATGGCGGCTCCTTCGGCGAGCAGCTCCCTCACCCTCGTCCCCGAGAGGAACACGTGATGCTCCTCGCCGTGGGGGCAGGTCTTCGTGCTCGCCATCTGACCGCACGCCTTGCAGTAGAACGCGTGCTCGAACCGAAGCGGGACGATCCCCAGCTCGTGCGAGGAGAACCGGTCGAAGATCCGCTGCGCGTCGTACGTGCCGTAGTAGTTCCCCACGCCGGCGTGATCGCGCCCGATGATGATGTGCGTGCAACCGTAGTTCCTGCGGCAGATCGCGTGGTGCACGGCCTCGCGCGGCCCGGCGTAGCGCATCGGGGTCGGGAACGGGGCGAGCATCGTCCGGTCGTTCGGGTAGTAGCCGGCGAGGAGCTCCTCGTAGCATCGCCATCGCAGATCCGCGGGGACGTCCCCGCGCTTGGTCTCGCCGACGAGCGGGTTGACGAACAGGCCGTCCGCCATCTCCAGGGCGCACTTCTGCAGGTACTCGTGCGCTCGATGGATCGGGTTCCGCGTCTGGAAGGCGACGATCGTCTCCCAGCCTCTGTCCGCGAACGCTTTCCGCGTCTCCGCCGGATCCATGTGCGCCGGGTTCCGCGTGATCGGCGCGCGCTGGAGGAGGCGGACGTCTCCTCCGACGGTCGCCTTCGACTCGGCGAGGAGCCGACCGACGCCGGGATGGTCCGGGTCGGTCGTTCCGTAGACGGCCGCCGCCTCCTTCTCCAGATCCCGGATGAACACGTCTTTGACTTCGATGAGCCCGTAGGTCTCGCCGTCCTCGCCGCAGAGGGGAAGGATCGCGCCGTGCTTGACCTCCTCCAGAAGCTCGATGGGAACGGGCAGCGCCACGGGAACCGCCCAGACGGTTCCGTCGGGAAGCCGCATCGCTTCCACGACGCGCCGGTACTCGGCCTCCGTCATGAACCCCGTCAACGGGCTGTACAACCCGCATCCGATGGCGTCGAGCTCACAGAGGTGCGCGGAGGACAGTGGGACGCTCGGGCCGCTCGGCTGAGGAAGGTTCTCGGCGCGTCGGGCGATCCGATCGACGAGGCCGGTCGGCGGCGCACCGGCTCCCCGACGGTCTTCGGCGCCGTCGATCAGGCCGCGGCGCTCCAGGTATTCGAGGACCACGCGCGTGGATTCGTCGACGGTTTCGCTGCCGGTGTGAACGACGATCTCGGGCGACTCCGGGACCTCGTACGGGTCGTCGACGCCGGTGAAGCCTTGGATTTCCCCCGTCAGCGCCTTCTTGTAGAGCCCCTTCGGATCTCTCTCCACGAGCGTCTCCATGGGGCATTCGACGTACACCTCGATGAAGTCGTTGCACCGCGCGCGGGCGTTGGCGCGGGCGTCCCGATACGGCGAGATGAAGGAACACATGGTGGCGACGCCGTTGTTGGACAACAGCTCGGCGACGAACGTGATGCGTCGTATGTTCTCGTCTCGATCCTCTTTCGAGAAGCCGAGGTCCCGCGTCAGGTCCTGACGAACGACATCGCCGTCGAGCCGCTGGACGTTGTGGATGCCACGCTCGATCAGCTCTCGCTCGACGGTCTTGGCGATCGTCGTCTTGCCCGCCGCGGAAAGGCCGGTAAACCAGAGGACGAATCCCTCGCTTGCTGAGCTCACGTTTTGACCTCCCCGATTCACCCAAGTGCTTCGAATGGTCGCCCGTCCCGCTTGCAGGCACAAGCGTCCGGCTCCTCCGCGGAAACGCGAGCTCGCCTTCCCCGAACTTCCCTCAACGTTGCCATCCCGATCAAACGCGGGTAAACAGTAGCGACAGATCGGCTGTCCGAACGCCGGTCATCGGGGTGAGGGAGGCGCATGGTCCGCAAGATCATCCTGTGCACGATCGCTCTGGCCGTGGCGCTCTTCGGCTGGTACGTCGTCAGCTTCTTCCTGTCGTTCGGTGCGCCGGAGGGGGCGTCGCTGACCCCGATTCCGCAGCGGCTGCTGTACCCGGCGGAGTTCTTCCGAGAGCAGTGGAACGCCATCTTCCGGCGGGACGACGCGGCCTCGCCGGAGTGCGTCGATTTCGTCCGACTCCACCCCGCCGACTTCTCGGCGCCGATCGCCCACGTCGAGATCCCCCAGCATCCGTTCATGGCGTCGAACTCGGGCAACAACATGCACTGCGACGGCTACATCAGCGACACCTACGAGGCCGCCGGCCCGCTCGGATTGAACCCTCAAGTTACCTCGCGCACCCAGGGGTTCGGAGGATACGGGACGGTGACCTTCGACAGCTCGAGCCGGCTGGTCGCCGTGCACAGCAACGGAAGGAGGTTCCAGCTCGAGCTGATGGATCCGACCACGCTGGAGGAGCTGGCGTCCTACGACCTTCCGCCGCGTCCTTGGTACTGGCTCCTTCAAGGCGTCATGCCGTGGGAGTACATCGGCGCCGGGATGTACTTCTACCTCGACGAACAGGACCGCGCGATCGTCCCGACGACGGAGAACACGATCCAGGTCGTGCAGGTCCCGGATGCCGGCGGGGAGTTCGAGTTGGTGCGCGAGTACGACCTTTCCGATCACGTCGTGCCCAAATCCTGGCCGAAGCGCGACTCCGTCGCCTGGGTGCTGCCGGACTGGAGCGGCGAGGTCTACTGGTACGCGACGACCGGCGGGATGGTCGGCACGGTCGCCGTGGATTCGGGGGCGGTCCGCACCCTGCGTCTCGAAGGGGAGATCGTCGAGAACTCCTTCGCCGTGGCCGAGGACGGCGCCTACGTCCTCTCCGATCGCGCCCTGTATCGTCTGAGCCGGGACGGGTCCGGCGGCATCGTGGTCGACTGGCGGACGGAGTACGATCGGGGGCCTCGAAAGAAGCCCGGCCACATCACGCGCGGCTCGGGAACGTCGGTCTCCCTGATGGGCGACCCGGACGGACTGGTCGCGATCACCGACAACGCCGAACCGAGGATCCACCTGATCTTTCTCGAGCGTCGCGACGGCACCGCGGTCTGCTCCGTCCCCCTTTTCGAGGAAGGGAAGAGCGGAACGGACGTCTCCGTGGCCTGCTTCGAGCACGCCGACGAGGCCGGAGAAGGGACCGGCGTCTACTCGGTGGTCGTCGAGAACAACTGGGGGCGCAACACCTTCCCTCGCTCGCGCCCGAGCCCGGGCCTCACGCGCGTCGACGTCACCAGACAGGACGACGGCACCTACGCCTGCGAGGAGATCTGGACGAGCGACGAGAAGGGCATCTGCGTCTTCAAGCTGTCGCTCGGAAGCGGTCTGGTCTACACGTACTGGCGACGGGAGAACTGCCCGATCACGCATTGGTACCTCACGGCGGTGGATTTCGCCACCGGCGAGACCGTGTACAAAACGCTCGTCGGAACCGGGCTCGGCTACGACAACTGGGCCGGGGCGCTCTTCCTCCACCCGGACGGCGGGATCGCCTACTCCACGACGATCTTCGGCCTGGTGATGATCCGTGACGGAGCACTCTGAGGTCCTCATGACACAACCGACGCGCCCGACCAACGCCGAACACCCCGCCGCCCTCGGCTCCTTCCGCAGCTGGATCAAGCTGCTGCGCCTCGGCGGCCGAATCGACCGAGCGTACCTTCCCCGCGCGCTGTTCGTCTCCCTCACCACCCTGCTGACGAGCCCCCTGCGGCTCTGGGAGCGGGTTCGGTACGGGAGACGGATCCGGGGCACGGCGATCCATCCCGCCCCCGTCTTCATCGTCGGTCACTGGCGGAGCGGGACGACGCACCTGCACAACCTCCTCTGCCAGGACGAGAACCTCGGCTATCTCTCGACGTTTCAGGCGATGGCGCCCGGCTTCTGCCTCGTCGGGGACGGGACCGTCAAGCGGTTCGTGGCGAAGGTGGCGGGTTCCCGCTATCCGACCCGGCTGATCGACAACGTCCCGCTTGCCTTCGACGCGCCGCAGGAGGACGAGTTCGCGGTGGCCAACCTGTCGCCCCACTCCTTCGTCCACACGTTCTCGTTCCCGCGACGGGCGGAGGAGTTCTTCGAGCGGTGCGTCCTGTTCGACGGCCCCTCCGAAGCCGTCCGCTCCCAGTGGATCGACGCCTACCTGGCGGTGTTGCGCAAGGCCACGCTGGTAAGCGGCGGGAAGCGACTGGTCGTCAAGAACTGCGCCCACACCGCCCGGATCAGGACGCTCCTCGAGCTCTTCCCCGACGCGAAGTTCGTCCACATCCACCGGAACCCGTACGAGATCTTTCTCTCGACGGTGCACATGCGCACGACCGTGCTGCCGCGATCGCAGCTTCAGGAGATCGAACCGGAACGGGTCGAGGCGCACGTCCTCCAGTTCTACGACCGGCTGATGCGCCGGTTCCTCGCCGAGCGGTCGCTCATCCCGGACGGCCACCTCGTGGAGATCCGGTTCGACGATCTGGAGGCCTCGCCGCTCGACCAACTCCGCCGCGTGTACGACGGGTTGGGGCTGCCCGGATTCGCGGCCGCCGAACCGGCCTTCCGCTCGTACCTCGACGCTGTGGCCGGGTACCGAAAGAACGTCTACGAGCTGGACGGGAACGTCATCGCGAAGGTGAACGCGCACTGGCCGTACGCGTTCGAGACGTGGGGGTACGAGCGCCTGGAGCCGCCACCGGACTCCGGCTAGCCCGCGGCGGCTGTTCAGTCGGACAGGTCGTGCAGCCGCGCCAGCAGCCGCTCGGCCGCGATCTTCGCCTGCCGGTTCCAGAACGGCCAGTCCCCGACCTCTCCGTCGAGGACGATCGCCGTTTCCCGCTCGATCAGCTCGGCGTCGCGGACGCCGGTCAGCGCGCCGAGAAAGTTGTACGTGAAGCCCCAGTACTCGGCGAGGATGATCCGGTTGTGCAGGTAGGAGGGGTCCCTGACGATCGAATCCTCGACGAGCGCCAATCCGGCCTCATCGTCGCCCCCCATCGGTCCCGGCAGCATGATGAGAAGGGAACCGAGGGCGCTGGCCGCGCTGGCGCCCCAGAAGCCCGACTCCAGCTCGACGCACCGGGAGAAGAGCACGAGCACCGACCCCTGCTGGAGCAGCCCCTGGATCGGATGGATCCCGCACAGCATCCCCCAGTTGTTCGCCGTCCAATGCATCGCCGCGACGTCGGTGACGTACGACAGGGCCTCCTCGAGCCCTTCGGCTTCGTGTGCCGCGAATTCCTCGTTCAACCGGAGGCTCCGGAAGCCGTACTCCTTGCCCTTGGTGAACAGCTCCTCGTCCTCGGGCGTGTGCCCTTCAGCGAACAGAGCCGCCTCGTAGCACAGCTGCGACAGGCGGTTGAGCACGTACGCCCGGTTCCAATCCGACAGCGCATCGAGGCTCGGCAGAACCGCCTCGTACAGCGCGATCGCCTCCGTCATGCTCTCCTGAAGGTACCGCGTCGTGTAGGCGAGGTCGGCCTGGGCGATCAGGTCCGTCGGCGAATCCTCTCCCACGGCGCCAACCGACGCGACGGACAACGCAAGAAGCACGCCTAGCACGGCCAGGCGGGACACGTGACTCATAGAACGGCCCCCTCCGATTGCGTTGTGCCTATTCTCGTGAGCCGATCGGCCCTTGCCTATGGTGAAACGAGTGAATGTGAGCGGCGAAGCGGCGGCCTCGTGAGCCGGTGTGGTTTGATCCCGGTAACCCCGCTCCTACAATCCGCTTGCGGGAGGTCCGATGGTGAAGCGAGGCGTCTCCATGGTCGCTCTGGGGCTCTGCGGCGTCTTGATGTTCGGCGCCCTCGCGGACGAGACGCCCGAGGGACGGATCGCCTTCCATTCGACCCGCGACGGGAACCGGGAGATCTACGTCGTGCGAGAGGACGGCTCGGACCTCCGCCGGATCACCGATCACCCGGCGAACGATCGCCTCGCGGCCTGGTCGCCGGACGGGCGATTCCTCGCGTTCGAGTCCAATCGCGACGGGAACTTCGAGATCTACACCGTCGATGTCTCCTCGGGCGAGACGACCCGACTCACGCACCACGGCGCCGAAGACTCGTGGGCGGAATGGTCTCCCGACGGAGGGTGGATCGCGTTCATGTCGGACCGAGAGGGCTGCTTCGGGATCTACGTCGTCCGACCGGACGGCACGGACCTTCGTCGTGTCACGCCGGAGGGCGTCGAGTGCTCCCAGCCGTCGTTCTCGCCGGACGGATCTCGCCTCGCCGTTAGCGCCGCGGTCGACGGCAACGACGACATCTGGATCATCGACTTAGCGGGGAACCTCGTTCAACGCGTCACGGAGCATCCGGCCGTCGACTGGGCCCCCGCTTGGTCGCCGGACGGGCGAATGATCGCGTTCACGACGAATCGAGCCGGCCGGGCCGGCATCTGGGTCGTCAACGTCGACGGGACGGAGTTACGCTGCGTCGTCGACCTCCCGGGAGCCGACGAGTTTCCGTCTTGGTCGGCGGACAGCACCCGGATCGCGTTCGAGACCGACGGCGCCGGAGGCGAGGAGATCTACACGATCCGCATCGACGGGACCGATCTGCGCCGGATCACCGATCACCGCGCCTCCGACTACTGCCCGGCCTGGTGGCAGCCCATCCCGCCGGCCGACCCCGACGCCTGAGCGGACGGACGGGGCTTCGCAGTACGTCTACGTCCGCACAGCATGGAACGGAACGTCCTCGTGGCGCTCGACAAGGCCGCCTTCGCCTCCCGACTAGGTCCCAGCTCCGAGGCTAGCGACGACGCTTCCGGGGCCTCCCTCGGTAGGGCTTCTTCTTGTCCGGCTTGCGGCGCTGATTGCACTCCCGACAGTAGACAGGGCGAGTGGAAGTGAGCGGTTCGAACGGGAGTTCTTCGATCGCCTTCCCGCATTTGGCACACTTGAGGTTGTAGGCGCGAACGTCGTACATCTTTCCGCCTTCGGAAGCCATCTGCCTCCTTTCGGATTCGCTCCGTGCAGCGACGCTGCACGCCGACACGGAGAGGTATTTACCCATCATGCCGATTGTGCAGCTGGAAAACGAACCGCGGCGCACAAAAGGTGCACCGCGGCCAATGCTCAGGTTAGCGTCGTGCTAGATCGCCGTAACGTCGAGAGCCTGGGGGCCCTTCTGGCCCTGACCCAGAACGAACTCGACCTCCTGGCCATCGCTCAGTGACTTGAAGCCGTCACCACGAATCGAGCTGAAGTGCACGAAAACGTCTTCGCCGCCTTCGCGTTCGATGAAGCCGAAGCCCTTGTCGTCGTTAAACCACTTGACTGTACCCGTCATGCGGTCGGACATAGGTAGAACCTCCTCTATGCTTGAAGCCTTAGTCAGACAGGACGATCTCGAGGAGTTCTGGAGTAAACCGGACTTCCTTGAAAGCGGCTGCACAACTACCAAGCAACACAACCAGTGTATCGAGTGAAACGTCGAATAGCAAGGACGCGTGCGATGGTTTCTAAGACATACACGGATTCCGGGAACGCAGGCGCAAGATCCCCGCTCTTGTCCGGCCACCCCATCGGCGACCCCAGCACCTAGCGCGGTCCAACCGTGACGACGACAGGCGAAGCGCATCCACGAGTCGCAGACGATGCATGCATCTCCCCAAACCCGAAATGGGGTCGTGCCTCGATTGGTCAGCTCCATAGAGCCCGGCGGCCCACCTCACACGAGGACTGCCTCTCACCTTGTTGGAGCCGCGGAGGACCGCGTAAGCTCGCAGGAGACGACCGGAGCAAGGAGAACCCCATGGCATCGAGCACGGCGAGCGCGGTTCGACCGATGATCGCGGCGGACCGCCTGTCCAAGGCGTTCGGCGGGAGGATGGTCCTTCGCGGGGTCGGCTTCGAGATCGGCGAGGGAGAGGTCTTCGGCTACCTCGGGCCGAACGGCGCGGGGAAGACGACGACGATGCGCCTTTTGCTCGGCCTGCTTCGGCCGACCGAGGGCACCGTACGGGTGGACGGCCGGGACGCGAGCCGATCGCTCGACGCCCGCCGCCGGATCGGCGTGCTGTTGGAGAGCAACGGCCTCTACGGTCGGCTCTCGGCGATCGACAACCTGTCCTACTACGCGCAGCTGTTCGAGGTCCCGCGCGCGAAGGAGCGGGTCGCCGAGATGCTTGAGCTCGCCGGCCTGACCGGGCGCCGGCGCGACAAGGTGGGGACCTTCTCCCTGGGGATGCGCCGTCGGCTGGCGCTGGCCCGGGCGCTCCTCCATCGACCGGCGGTCCTGTTCCTCGACGAGCCGGCCGCCGGCCTCGATCCCGAGGCGCAGAAGCTCGTCCGCGACCTGATCGTGTCGCTCTCCTCCGACGAGCGGATCACCGTGTTCATGAACACGCACGACCTCGACGACGTGCAGCGGATCTGCTCGCGCGTGGCGATCCTCTGCGACGGGCGGATCCGCGCCGACGAGACGCTGAAGGAATGGAACGCACGCGCCGAGGCGACGGGGCTTGTGCTGACGCTGGTCGACGAGAACGACGTCGAGGAAGCCGCGAGAATCCTCGAGAACCTGCCCGATGTCGCGACGTGCGAGATCGACGGACGGACGCTCGCCGTGTCGACGCATCGGGAGCTTCCCACGGCGACCGTGATCCGCGCGTTCGAAGCGAGCGGGATCGCGTTGCACGAGATCCGCCGCGCCCGGCAGACGTTGGAAGAGCTGTACCTGGAGACGGTCCGAGAGGCGGGCGAGGATGCGTAGGCTGCGAGGCATCGTCAGAAAGGAGCTCAAGGAGATCTTCGCCAACCGCTACGCCGTGGTGGTCAGCGTCGCGCTCTGTCTGTTCGTCGGCGCGATGCACGCCCTGCAGAGCGCCGTGGCCGATCCGTCGCCGCAGCCGGCGAGCCCGGTCTTCATCCTGTCCACCATCGTGGGGCTGCTCATCAGCTACACGTTCGCCAGCCAGCTGTTCTACCGCGAGAAGGTGAGCGGCACGATCGAGACGCTCCTGTGCAGCCCGATCAGCCTGCGGACGCTGTGGGCGGGGAAGGTGATCGCCGTGGCCTTGCCGGCCTCGGTCCTCTCGTGGGCGGCGAGCGTGGTCGCGACCCTGATCGTGTCGGCCCGCACCGGCACGCCGGTGATCGCATCGGGCCCGCTGATCCTTCACGTCCTGATCGTCGTCCCGCTGTTCAACGCCACGCTAGCCGGCCTGCTCGGCTTCGCCCAGATGCTCCTCGGGATGCGGGAGAACCGGCTGATCGGCTTCGTCGTCTTCATCCCGCTGTTCGCGGCGCTGTACGGGATCGGCTTCAGCGGCGCCGGCCGCTTCGCGTACGGATGGTCGTCCCTGGGGATCCTTGCGGCAATCGCGATCCTGCTCCTCGCCGCGGTCGGATACCTCTCGCGGTTCCTGAGCCGCGAGCGGATCGTGATGACGCTCCCGTAGACCGCGCCGGCTTCGTCGGCAAACGGGAATGGGGATATGCCGCCCTTGAACTTCCCCGGAATACCGCGGGATGGGATCAATTCAGAACGAGAAGACCGCCGGGTATAATGGCGTCTATGAGAGGGTTCGTGCTTACTCCTCCTAATCTGGTCGACTTGATGGTCGAAAAGCTCTTCGAGGAGCGCTCGCCGTCTTCACGTGACAGGCTTCTCGATCCTGGCTGCGGCACCGGCTCCTTCATAGAAGGGGTAATTCGTTGGTGCCAACGAAGGCAGGCCGCGCCGCCACGGATTGATGGAGTGGACAACGACCCAACGAAGCTCTCGGTCGCGCGGGAGCGACTCGGCGGAGTTGACAACATCCGTCTCCTTCAACGCGACTTCCTCGAAGACAGGCTCGGGAAGTACGACTTCGTGGTCGGCAACCCGCCGTACGTACCGATCACCCAGCTGTCGGAGGACGAGAAGGCAACATACCGCCGGAGCTTTCGAGCGGCCAAAGGGAGATTCGACCTGTACTTCCTATTCTTCGAGCAGGCTCTCCGTCAGTTGAAACCGGACGGCACGTTGGTCTTCGTAACGCCCGAGAAGTACCTCTATGTCGAATCGGCCAGGGAACTGCGGAAGGCTCTTGCATCTGTCTTCGTGAAAGAGGTTGAGCTGATCGCCGAGGATGCGTTTGCTGGCTTAGTAACGTATCCGACCGTCACGACCGTCGTAAAGGCAGTCGGCCGCGCGCCGACGATCTTCCGAAACCGCGAAGGTGCCAGAAGCCGGATTCGGTTCGATTCAAATGGTGCGTCGCTGCTGCCGCAGATGAATGGCGGCACGAAACGGGACTTCAATCGGCCGACGCTAGGCGAGATCTGCGAACGCATTAGCGCCGGCGTGGCTACCGGAGCCGACGGCGTGTTCGTGCAGCGGACCGCTTCCCTGGGACAACAAATGCTGCCGTTCGCGTATCCCACGATCTCGGGCCGCCAGCTATCGGGCATGGGAGAGGAAATCCGGACTACCGATTCGATCATGGTCCCGTATGATCAGGCTGGTCGGCTCCGTCCCCTTGAGGATCTGGGCGAGTTCGCCGAATACCTCCGCCGACCGGATGTCCGGGCGCGCTTGCTGAAACGTACGTGTGTCAAACGGAAGCCTTGGTACGCGTTTCATGAGACTCCCCCTTTGGTGGAGATCCTCAGCCAGAAGATCCTCTGCAAAGACATCACGCCGTCTCCGCGGTTCTGGCTTGACGAGGTGGGTTCGGTAGTACCACGCCACACGGTTTACTACGCGATCCCAAAGCCTGGCGTGGATGTACTCCGGCTCATGAGGTACTTGAGCAGCGATACCGCTCGGGAGTGGCTCGCTCGCCACTGCCAGCGGGCGGCGAACGGTTTCATCCGTCTTCAAAGCCGCGTACTCAGGGAGCTGCCGCTGCCGGCGGAGTTCGATCGAGAGGTGGAGGGGGCTACCATCCGATTGCTTCGCGAGCCTCGGCCCGCAGCGTATGCCTCTTCTCAAGCGGTCTTGACAGGAGTGGGATGAGCACGACGCCCTTCGATCAGGTGATGAAGGCGATACGCCAAGCCGGCTATCACAATCATCGTCAGCCTGTGCACTCCGACATCGTCAGTGAGGGGGTTCTCCAGGACTTGCTCCGGCGCTGCGATCCTCTGAAGAGGGACTATGACGATGGAGCGATCAAGCATTGGCTGAATGTCAGTGCGCCAGGGGGGCGTGGCCGGCGTCTCGACCTGTTCGTCGGGGAGCCCGACCCCAAGACGGGCGGACCGGCGATCGAAGGCCTGCGGATCGGTGTCGAGAACAAGTCGGTGATGACTGCTCACCGCAATCGTACGTCTCGCTTTGACGATCTGAGTGAGACACTCGACGCCGTGTACCGGGTCCGCCAGGAAGCCGTGATGGCCGCTACCGTTCTGGTCGGGGTCGCCGAGCGAGTCCTCAACGTGCCTGATCGCGTGAAACCCAGGGAAGACGACTTCGAGACAGCGGTTCTGCCGCGTTTGTCAACTGGAGACCAGCGCTTGTGGGAAGACTTCGAGTACGCCGTGAGCCCGAACCGCCCGAAAGACGCAGAGGTGACGGTCGCGCGGTTTCGGGAGCTGCCTACGCGAAGTCCGGGACACACGCACATACGGGGCTACGACTTCGTCGCAGTGGTCCCGGTCTACGTGAACAATGTCGATCCCCCGCGAGTCGACCGAGGGAACAAGCTCGGGATCGATGTGGATAGTGAATACGCGCTGATGCTCGAGGCCATCTGTAGAGCGTACAAGGCTCGATGGCACGCATGAGGAGAAACCTCAAAGCCAGACCTTTGGCTGCGATCAGGCAACCAAATACGCAAGCGTGTGCGATTCAACAGTGAAGGCCGACCCCGATAACCTGCAGGCAAACGATGACCAGCAGAAGAGCCACGACTGCAAACAGGCCAGTCAGGCATCTCCTCAAGCTCGTCATCGATCCTCC